>NZ_JBMOUF010000008.1:0-386595 GCF_049319705.1 Janthinobacterium sp. Mn2066
GCGGCGACCGCCTCGGTCAACGCCGCCAACAATTCGGGCCCGGTGTATAACAACAATACCAGCGGCACGTCGTACGGTTTCCAGGTTGAGACCTGGTTTTAAACACCGGACAAAACCTACTGCGCGTCGCGCTTTGCGGCCTGCGATGCTCGCCGTACTAAAGTACGGCTGCGCTTCTTAGCCACAAATCACTGCCGCTCGCTACGGTTTTCTCCAGTGTTTAAGTTAGCGAATAAAAAAGGCGGAACCTCGGTTCCGCCTTTGCTATTTACACCAAGCCGTTACGGCAAGCCGACCGGCAACTCCGGGTACTCCTGCTTCAGCGCATATTTCGTACCGCCGACGGTCACCGTGTAGTTGGCCGGTCCGGTGATCGGCAGGCGGTAGTTCAGGGTCAGCGCCACGGAGCCGCCTGGCGCCAGCGATTGCCAGGCGGGGATCGTGAAGCGGGCGCGGTTGTAGTTTTTCGTGAAACCGCCGATATTGTTCGGCCCCGTGTAACCGGCATTGATCACCGTCAAGCCGAAGCCGGACTGGTCGCTCAAGTCGGATGGCGCCGAAACAGGATAATCGAACTCCACCACGCTGCCGCCAGGCAAGGTCGTCGCCGTATTGTTTTTCACCGTCATCACCGGGTTGATGGGGAAGTTGCTATCGCCCAATTTCCAGCCACCCAGGGTGATGCTGATATTGGCGGCCGTGCCCGGCATGGCGATCTCGGCGCGCTTGTTGCCGTACGGGCTGGCCGTGCGGAACGCCTGGTACAGCACGTCGGTCAGGGTGGTGCCCATGAAGTACTCGCCCTTGCCGCCATTGCGCGTGGCGTCCCAGGCATAGTCGCCAGCCAGTTCCCAGATCATCACGCCGCCGATATTGTTATTGACGATGTACTGGGCCTTGGCGCCGATCGATTGCGTGGTTTCCGTCGACAGGAACACGCGCTTGCTGGCATTCCACAGCCACGGCGCCACCATGGTGCTGCTGTAATACGGCACATAGCTGCCGACGATGGTCTTGTCGGTGATCTTGTAGGCGTCCAGATAGCTAGGGACGATGCCGTTCTGCAAGTTCAGCGCATGCCAGATCGGGTTGCCGCCGCCCGGCGTCGGGTTGCCTTGCGTATCAAGGTCATGCCAGACGTTATCGATGCCGGTGGCGCCCATGCCGCAGGTTTGCACGCCCGCGCACGTGACCGTGGAATTGGTCAGGGCCGTGGTGCCCCACAGCCCGTTGGTGCCACCCGTCACATCTTTCCAGCCGCGCGTGTAGAACGGCACGCCGATATTGATGCGCCCCGCCTGCAGCGCGCCGCGGTAGTAGCGGTAAGCCCAGTCCGTGTTCAGGTAACCGATGTTCTGGTACTGGTAGGCATTGCCAGCTTTCAGCTCTGCATCGTTGCCATCGTCAAACAGCGGCGCGTTCGGGCCTACGTACTGGTTCCAGGCGCCGTGCAAGTCATAGCTCATCAGGCTGGCGTAATCGAGGTACTGCAGTCCCGACATGTTTTCCTCGCCGCGCAAGACCCAGGCCGAAGCGGAGCCGGCAATCGTCAGCAGATAGTATTTATTGTCCTGCACCGCCGCTTCGTCGAGCTTCTGGCGCAGCACTTTCAGCAGCACGTTGTAGCTGGTCATCAAGCCAGCCAGGCGCGGCTTGGAGGCCGGGAAATCTTTCGGATTGCCCGCTTCGTTATTGGTGGTCGGATGTTCGTAATCGACATCGACCCCATCGAAGAAGGTGTACTGGCGCACGAACGCCACCATGGAGTCGGCCAGGGTATTGATGCCCGCCGTATTCACGCTGCCATCGGCATTGGTGGTGGCCGAATAAAAGCCACCGCTGCCGGCCCAGCCACCCACGGAAATCATCAGTTTCACGCCCGGATATTTCTTTTTATACTGGGCCAGCAGGTTGAAGTGTCCCTTGTAGGGCAAGGCCGGGTCCATCGCCGCGGCCGGCACCGTCGGCCAGGTCAGGCCCGTATCGGGATTAGTTGCCCCGCTGCCGATGGCGATCTTCGAGGTAGCCGGGTCGACCGAGGCAAACGCATAGTTCAGGTGGGTAATCTTGTCCCAGGGCAGGTTATTCACCAGATACGTGGGACTGCCATCGACACCCGTGCGCCAGCTGGCGAAATAGCCGACGATACGCCGGTTCAAGCCATTGCCGAGGATTTCGCGCCCATTGGCATCATAGACCTTGCAGTACGGCACATTCGGCACGGCCGAGATCAAGCCGTCGGGACGGCATGGCGTTGGTGTCGGGGTGGGCGTTGGCGTTGGCGTTGGCGTTGGTGTCGGCGTTGGTGTCGGCGTTGGTGTCGGGGTGGGCGTTGGTGTCGGGGTGGGCGTCGGCGTGGTATCGGCCAGGGCCCATGGGCCCCAGGTATCGGCGGCGCTAGGCACATTGCCCTGGGTCCACCACTTGGCCTTGTAGCTCACGCCCTGGTAGATCACGCACTGGCCGCCCGTGTAGGCGGTGGCCGCATTCCATACCTCGCATGACTCGGTGACGGCCAGCAAGGTGTTCGGGCTGGCCGTGGTACCGCCCTGGCTCCCGCCGCAAGCGACGAGTACGCCGCTGAGCAAGGCCATCAATAAAGCATTCGATTTCATGTTGTCTCCATAAAATGAAACGTCAAAAAAACCGTTGCCGGCCCCTCAAGAGGCTCTATGCAACGGCATGGCTCGGCTTTGGACTGTTACTGTTACTTCAGCTTTACATTCCAGTTCGCTTCCACGCATTTCACGTAGTTGCCACCAATCAAAGCGCTGTACGGCGTCTGATAACTCACCAGCTGGCACTGGTTCTCGCCGCCCGCATTCCAGTTCTTTTCCCAGTAAATGTTGTAGGACGCGGAACTGGCCGCCGTGAAGCGCTGCATATTGGCGCACGACAGTTGTTCACCGTTGATATTCAAGCCCAGGTCGGCGGCAAATTGCTTGTAGTAATCGATGCGGTTTTGCGCAGCCAGTTTTTCCGTCCCTGCACCGCATTCCGCATTGATGATCATGATGGTGGTGGCAAAGTTATTGCCTGCACCTGCCGCCGTGTCGGCTGCATTCGGCACCCAGGTGCCGTCAATCACGTGCAGCATCGACGGTTTTGGTGGTTGTGGATAGACAAAGAAGAAGGTGGCCGAGGCCAGGTTCAGCCAGGTGGACGCTACCAGGTCCGGGTTTTTCAGCAGCACGGACTGGTCGCCATTGTTCATCATTTGCGAGAAAGGACCATAGTTATAGTTGTAGGACAACTGTTTGGCGCCGCGCCCAAAGTATTTCTTGAAACTGCCATCCGCATTCGTGCCGCACGTCCACACCTTGTTGAACACAGGATCGGCACACTCGGCGTTATAGCCACAGCCAGGTCCCGTCTCGGTGCAGCCGAGCTCGCGCAGATACTTCAAGCCCTGGCGCCATTGCGGTACCGGCAGGCTGGCGTTATGGTCGCCCGTTTCTTGTCCAAAATGGGCGAACATGGTGGCCAGGCTGTGACGGCAGATGGTGTCTGCATTACGGCCATCCGTGTAGTCATCGCACAGGCCCGGAAACTTGGCCACGGCCTGCAGGAAGCGCTGATAGGTATAGCTGGCGTCGCGCACGGCAAAATAGAAATCCCATTTGGCGGCAGGCAGCAGGCGCTCGACCCGCCTGACGTTGGCGGGATTACTGGCCAGGCCAGGCTGCACGGCATCGACGGCGGCGTTCGGCAAGGTGCGTAACGACGCCTTGACCTTGCGGAAGAAATCGTTATTGGTCAGCGCTGCCTCGGTGGCCTCGGCCTGGGCCTTGGTAGGAACGGCTGCGGCAGCTTGCGTCGTTGTTTCTGCCAGCAGGGTCGATGCGCTATCTGCTGGGGTGTTGCCGCCGCAAGCCAGCAATACGCTCCCCAGCAAGCCAGCCATCAACGGGGTAGCCAAGCGGCTAATATGCCAAATCTTCACAATCTCTCCTGAAATAATACCTAGTATCAAAGCAACTTTTAATGTTGTACGTAAATGAATGCACATTGAAACAATGGCTTTCTAGATAAGAATGCGATACATAAAATTGGTAGTCAAGTGGTTTTATTAATTATTAGTCATGGCATGCGGGGCCGGACACGCGATGACGTGTCCCGGCAGGTCGCCACGAATGAGCGCCGGGTAAAAAAAGCGCCATGCTTCACGGGGACATGGCGGCTGCCGCAGCGCTGGAAAGGCAAGTGGTATTAGCACTATTGCCAGCGATTAATTTCCATATGGAAAATTTTCAGGCAGAACATATTTCAGCTGCCAGCGATGCTTATTGCAGCTTCACGTTCCAGTTCGCTTCCACGCATTTCACGTAGTTGCCGCCGATCAAGGCGCTATATGGCGTCTGGTAGCTGACCAGCTGGCACTGGTTTTCGCCGCCCGCGTTCCAGTTCTTTTCCCAATAGATGTTGTAGGAGGCGGAACTGGCTGCAGTGAAGCGCTGCATGTTGGCGCACGACAGCTGTTCGCCGCTGATATTCCAGCCCAGGTCGGCAGCAAACTGCTTGTAGTAATCGATGCGGTTTTGTGCGGCCAGCTTTTCCGTGCCCTGCCCGCACTCGGCGTTGATGATCATGATGGTGGTGGCGAAATTGTTGCCCGCGCCAGCCGCCACATCGGCCGCATTCGGCACCCAGGTGCCGTCCAGCACATGCAGCATCGATGGTTTCGGTGGCTGTGGATAGACGAAGAAGAAAGTCGCCGAGGCCAGGTTCAGCCAGGTCGACGCCACCAGGTCCGGATTTTTCAGCAACACGGACTGGTCGCCATTGTTCATCGCTTGCGAGAATGGCCCGTAATTGTAGTTATAAGACAATTGCTTGGCGCCCCGGCCAAAGTATTTCTTGAAGCTGCCATCGGCATTCGTGCCGCAAGTCCACACCTTGTTGAACACGGGGTCGGCACATTCGGCGTTGTAGCCACAGCCTGGGCCCGTCTCGTCGCAGCCCAGCTCGCGCAGGTATTTCAAGCCCTGGCGCCATTGCGGGACCGGCAGGCTGGCATTGTGGTCGCCCGTTTCTTGCCCGAAGTGGGCAAACATGGTGGCCAGGCTGTGGCGGCAGATGGCGTCCGCATTGCGGCCATCCGTATAGTCGTCGCAGATGGCGGGGAACTTGGCCACTGCCTGCAGGAAGCGCTGATAAGTGTAGCTGGCGTCGCGCACGGCAAAATAGAAATCCCATTTGGACGCTGGCAACAGGCGTTCGACCCGCTTGACGTTGAGCGGATTGCTGGCCAGTCCCGGCTGCACGGCGTCGACAGCCGCGTTCGGCAAGGTACGGATGGACGCCTTCACCTTGCGGAAGAAATCGTTGTTGGTCAGCGCCGCCTCGGTGGCCTCGGCCTGGGCCTTGGTGGGCACGCCCGGCGTGGGGGTCGGGGTCGGGGTCGGGGTCGGAGTCGGCGTGGGTGTCGGCGTCGGGGTGGGCGTCGGCGTGCTAGTGTCCAGGCTCCACGGCCCCCACTGGTCGTTGCTGGGCGCCGTACCTTGTACCCACCATTTGGCGCGGTAGACCTTGCCGTCATAAGCGACGCACTGGCCCGCCGTATAGACGGCGCTGGCGCTCCAGACGGGACAGACTTCGTTGGTGACCGTCTCGGCCAGCAAGCTCGAGGGGGCTTCGGTAGTGGAATTGCCGCCGCAAGCGAGCAGCGCACTGCCCAGCAGGCCGGCCATGAAAGGCGTTGCCAGCCAATTGATTTGCCGTGTCTTCACATTCTCTCCTGAACGTTATACGAAACTATCGAAGTAGCTTTTTGTGTTGTATGTAAAGAAAGCGCAGCAAAGCGTTGGCTTTCTGTTCAGAGAATGGGGCGCACAAAATTGGTAGTCAAGTGGTTTTATAAAAATGTGGTTTTATAAGACCAGTTGCAACAGGTAATCACGTCACGGCCAGTGCGGCGACGAGTGAAAAAGGCAAAAAGAATCATCGTCTACGGCGGCAGAATGCAATACCGCGCGGGCTGGCAATGGCAAGTGGTATTAGCACTGCCGCTGCCAATTTATGCCGGCAAGACTCAGCTACGCGATGGCGCGGGAGTTTGCGGATAATACATCTCGTAAAACCAGCTGTAGGCGCTTTCGATCTGCGCCTGGATGCGCGGTGGAATCGCATGCTGTTTGGGCGCAGTGATCGCCGCATATTGCCGGTGTGTATATTTCATGCGGTAATGGCTGTCGCTTTCCTGGATGCCGACGGCAAGCTTGTCGGGGTCTATCTGCCAGGGCGACAAACCCAGCCATGCATACAGGTGCGACATGCATTCCACCGGCCGCGCCATCAAGTCTTCGAAGCGCACGAAGTACAGTTTCTTTTGCACCTCGGTCGGCAGATCGAGCAAGGCATGCAGCGAGCTCAAGGGGGCACCGATGGTGCGGTCCTTGGCAAACAGCATATCGGCCCGTCCCATGCGGTCGAAGTCGGCCAGATGATCGACGAAATCGAGCAGGATGGTACGCTGGTGCTGGGCTTCGATCGAACCATAGACCTGCCCCAGTTCGCGCACGCATACGACCAGCTTGGCCTCTGGCGCCAGTTGCAGCAGCATTTCCACGCAATGCAGCCAGGCACGATTCTTGTCGACCACGCCCTGCTTGCCACAGTCCTTGTACCAGCCGCGCAGGAAGCCCTGCATGGCTGTTTTCAGGTGCCCATAACTGGCGTCAAAGGAAGTATCGAGTTGGGATAAAAAGAAGCTGTCGTCGCTGATCGTGCGCCGCAAGGACAGCAGCGCATTACACAGCGGGGAACTGTTACCTTCGCAATGCAGGTCGGGATGCTGCGCCAGCAGCTGGCACAGCAAGGTCGAGCCGGCCCTGGGGAGACCGGCCACACCGATAAAATTGGATGTCATTGTATGCGCCTGAAAGTGAATGATACCTGTGTCTCGATTATAAGAGCAACGCCACTGTGCACCATCAATAAAAATGCCGCCTCAAATCATGAGGCGGCATTTTCGGCAAACCGCGCCGTGCTACCAGATTCGCCCTTCCTTGTTACTGGCTTTCCTGGCGCGTACTACCGGATACCTCGACCGGCAGGCGCAGGCCGCTATCGACCACGCTCAGGCGCAAACCGGGCAGGACATTGCCGATGACATTGCCCGCCAGTTGCACCACAGGCGGGTTGACGCTGTCGTGTATCTCTACTTTGGCGCCTGGCGCGGCCGGCCCCGTATCGCCGCTGACGATCATGTCGGCTTGCACCATATTGCCTTGCGACGGGGCCACGGCGACGGTCGCGATCACGCTCGTGATGGCGCTTTGCAGTGCTTCCGTCGGATTGACCTTCAGCACGCCATCGACATAGTTCAAGGCATAGTTATTCGACGCCTGCCCCGAGGCCGACACCAGGTAAGTACCGGCCACGGAACCCGTGGTCGCCGGCGTAGTGAACACCAGGTTGCCGTTCACCTCATTGGCCAGTGTGTCACCCGCCACCAGGCCGCTGTAGCTGGCGCTGAACGGAGGGTTGACACGACCCTGGTCTTTTTCAGCGTTATCGACTTTCACCGTCAGCGCCGCCTGCGAAATGCTGGCGGTCGTCGTGGCCTGGTTGCTTGCCAACACATAATTGCCCGCGTCGCTGCCGCCGAGGCCCAGGCCGCTGATGGTCACGGTCTTGCCGTTTGCCGCATTCTTGTCGCTGAAGGCGCCACGAACAGACCCGCCAGCCAGGCTCAAGGCATCGCCAGCCACCATGCCATTGAAGCTGGCGCCCGCCAGGTTCAGGCTGGCCGCCGTGCTGCCGTCATACACCTTGTTGGCTGCCACGATGCCGGAAATATCGCTGATCGTCGCCGGCGTAATGCTGGCCGTCAAGCCAGTCGGATTGCTCACCGAGTAATTGCTGGCCGAACCCGAGCCATCGAGCAAGGTCGTGCCGCTGACCGTCACGGTTTTCGCATTGCCCGCGTTCTTGTCGCTGAAGCTGGCCGTCTGGCCGCCGATGGACAGGGTTTCGCTGCCCACCAGGCCAATCAAGCTTCCGCCTATCAGTTGCGCCACGGTATTGCCGTCGTAGACCTTGTTGCCTGCCACCTGGCCCACCACCGTCAAGGCTTTTGGCGTGATGCTGGCCGTCAAGCCAGTCGGATTGCTCACCGAGTAATTGCTGGCGGAACCCGAGCCATCGAGCAAGGTCGTGCCGCTGACCGTTACGGTTTTCGCATTGCCCGCATTCTTGTCGCTGAAGGCCGCCACCTGGCCGCCGATGGCCAGCGTCTCATCGCCGACCAGGCCGCTCAGACTACCGCCAATCAATTGCGCTACGGCATTGCCATCGTAGACTTTATTGCCTGCCACCTGGCCCACCACCGTCAATACTTTTGGCGTGATGCTGGCCGTCAAGCCAGTCGGATTGCTCACCGTGTAGTTGCTGGCCGAACCCGAGCCATCGAGCAAGGTCGTGCCGCTGACCGACACGGTTTTCGCATTGCCTGCATTCTTGTCGCTGAAGCTGGCCACCTGGCCGCCGATGGACAAGGTTTCGCTGCCCACCAGGCCGCTCAGGCTGCCGCCAATCAATTGCGCCACGGTATTGCCATCGTAGACTTTATTGCCTGCCACCTGGCCGATCACCGTCAGGGCTTTTGGCGTGATGCTGGCCGTCAAGCCAGTCGGATTGCTCACCGAGTAATTGCTGGCCGAACCCGAGCCATCGAGCAAGGTCGTGCCGCTGACCGTCACGGTTTTCGCATTGCCCGCATTCTTGTCGCTGAAGCTGGCCACCTGGCCGCCGATGGACAGGGTTTCGCTGCCCACCAGGCCAATCAAGCTTCCGCCCATCAGTTGCGCCACGGCATTGCCATCATAGACCTTGTTGCCTGCCACCTGGCCCACCACCGTCAAGGCTTTCGGCGTGATGCTGGCCGTCAAGCCAGTCGGATTGCTCACCGAGTAATTGCTGGCCGAACCCGAGCCATCGAGCAAGGTCGTGCCGCTGACCGTTACGGTTTTCGCGTTGCCCGCATTCTTGTCGCTGAAGCTGGCCGTCTGGCCGCCGATGGCCAGCGTCTCATCGCCGACCAGGCCGCTCAGGCTGCCACCGATCAGCTGCGCCACGGCATTGCCATCGTAGACCTTGTTGCCTGCCACCTGGCCCACCACCGTCAAGACTTTTGGCGTGATGCTGGCCGTCAAGCCAGTCGGATTGCTCACCGTGTAGTTGCTGGCCGAACCCGAGCCATCGAGCAAGGTCGTGCCGCTGACCGTCACGGTTTTCGCATTGCCCGCGTTCTTGTCGCTGAAGGCCGCCACCTGGCCGCCGATGGACAGGGTTTCGCTGCCGACCAGGCCGCTCAGACTGCCGCCAATCAATTGCGCCACGGTATTGCCGTCATAAACCTTGTTGCCTGCCACCTGGCCGATCACCGTCAGGGCTTTTGGCGTGATGCTGGCAGTCGTTCCGGCGGAGGTATTGGCCAGGTTGTAATTGCCCGCGTCGGCGCCGCCCAGTGTGATGCCGCTAATGTTGACGGCTTTTCCATTGGCGGCGTTCTTGTCACTGAAGCTGCCGCTGGCGCTCGCTACCGTCAGGTTATCGTTGCCGATGATACCGGCAAACGAGGCGCTGCCCGTGTTCAGGCTGGCGGTCGCACTACCGTCATATACCTTGTTGCCGGCAAGGATACCCCCCACACTGTTGATGGTAGCCTTGCTGATATCGGCCGTGCCGCTGGACGCGTTGTTGCTCAGGATATAGTTGCCCGCATCGGTGCCGGTCAAGGTGATGCCGCTGACCGTCACCGCCTTGCCGCTACCCGCGTTCTTGTCGCTGAATGCGCCGCTGCCAGTGACTGTCAGGCTGTCACCCTTCACCATGCCATCGAAGGTGGCTGCACCGGTCAATGTGGCCGTGGTCAAGCCATCGTAAGTCTTGTTGTTCACGCCCACGCTCGTCACACTGTTGATGGTCGCCTTGCCGATATCGGCCGTGCCGCTGGACGCGTTGTTGGCCAGGATATAGTTGCCCGCATCGGTGCCGGTCAAGGTGATGCCGCTGGCCGCCACGGCCTTGTTGGTACCCGCATTCTTGTCGCTGAATGCACCGCTGCCTGCGACTGTCAGGCTGTCGCCCTTCATCATGCCATCGAAAGTTCCTGCACCGGTCAGCGTGGCCGTGGTCAAGCCATCGTAGGTCTTGTTGTTCACGCCCACGCTCGTCACACTGTTGATGGTCGCCTTGCCGATATCGGCCATGCCGCTGGACGCGTTGTTGGCCAGGATATAGTTGCCGGCATCGGTGCCGGTCAAGGTGATGCCGCTGGCCGCCACCGTCTTGCCGGTACCCGCATTCTTGTCGCTGAATGCACCGCTGCCAGCGACTGTCAGGCTGTCGCCCTTCATCATGCCATCGAAGGTCGCCGCGCCGGTCAGCGCGGCCGTGGTCAAGCCATCGTAGGTCTTGTTATTCACGCCGACACTCGTCACGCTATTGATGGTCGCCTTGCTGATGTTGGCAGTCAGATTACCGGGACTGGTGAAGCTGTAATTGCTGGCCAGGCCAGTGCCATCCTGCAAGACGGTGCCATTGATCGTGACGACCTTGCCCGTACCCACGTTCTTGTCGCTGAAGGTACCGATACCGCCACTGAAGTTCAGGGTTTCACCGCTGACCACGCCAATCAGATTACCACCCGACAACACCGCCGCTGTCGTGCCATCGTAGACTTTATTGCCTGCCGTGACGCCCGACAAGGTAACGGCCTTCGGCGTGATACTGGCTGTCGCCGTCGCCGTGTTGTTGATGAAATTATAGTTGCCCAGGTCGCTGCCACTCAGGGTAATCCCCGCGATATTGACGGTCTTGTTGCTGCCCACGTTTTTATCCGTGAACGCGCCGCTGGCACTGAACAATTGCACGTCATCGCCGGCAATCTTGCCATTGATCACAGCTGAGGCGGGGCTGAGACTGACGTTCAGGTTGCCGTTATATACCTTGTCCAGGGCAGTCAAACCGGTGACATTGCTGATCGACGCTTTCGTGATAGTGCCCGTCACGCCAGAAGGCGCGGCCACCGTATAGTTGCTGGCCAGGCCGGTGCCATTGCTCAAGGTCACACCGTTGACTGAAATGGGCTTGTTCGTCCCCACGTTCTTGTCGTTGTAGCTGCCCTGGGCAGTCAAGCCCAGGGTTTCCGAGCCGACCAGGCCATTGAGCGTGCCGCCGGCGAGAGTCACATCGCGCGTGCCATCGTAGACCTTATTGCCGTTCACGCCAGTCAGGGTCAAGGTCTTGGCGCTGATGTTGGCCGTGCTGCTGGACATATCACTGGCCAGGTTATAGTTGCCCGAGTCCGTTCCGCCCAATGCGATACCGCTGATATTGACGGTCTTGCCATTGCCGGCGTTCTTGTCGCTGAAGCTGCCGCTGGCATTCGACACCGTCAAGTTGTCGCCGCCCACCATGCCGGCAAACGACGCCCCTGCCACGTTCAGGCTGGCGCCAAGCGTGCCGTCATACACCTTGTTGCCTGCAATAAGGCCGCTCACCCCTGAAATCGTGGCTTTGCTGATATCAGCGATGCTGCTGGCGGTAGTCGTGGTCAGGCTGTAGTTGCCAGCGTCCGTACCACCGAGCGCAATACCGCTGATACTGACCGTCTTGCCGCTGCCCGCGTTCTTGTCGCTGAAGCTGCCGCTTGCATTTGACACCGTCAGATTGTCGCCAAGTACCATACCGCTAAACGACGCCCCTGTCGTGTTCAGGTTGGCGGTAACGCTGCCGTCATACACCTTGTTGCCAGCTGCAATACCGCTGACGCTGGCAATGCTTGCCTTGCTGATGTTGGCGGTGGTGTTTGCAGTGTTGCTGGCCAGGTTGTAGTTGCCAGCGTCCGTGCCGCCCAACACGATACCGCTGACATTGACGGTTTTGCCATTGCCGGCATTCTTGTCGCTGAAGCTGGCGCTGGCATTCGACAGCGTCAGGTTGTCGCCGCCCACCATGCCGGCAAACGACGCTCCTGCCGTGTTCAGGCTGGCGGCCGTGCTGCCGTCATACACCTTGTTGCCGGCCACCAGACCGCTCACGCCGGTAATGCTTGCCTTGCTGATATCGGCGGTGCTGCTGGCGGTGGTATTGGTCAGGTTATAGTTACCCGCATCCGCTCCACCGAGCGCGAGACCGCTGATATTGACCGTCTTGCCATTGCCGGCGTTCTTGTCGCTGAAGCTGCCGCTGGCGCTCGATACCGTCAGGTTGTCGCCACCCACCATGCCGGCAAATGACGCGCCCGCCGCGTTCAGGCTGGCGGCAACAGTGCCGTCATAGACCTTGTTGCCAGCCAGAATACCGCTCACGCTGCTGACAGTCGCCTTGCTGATGTTGGCAGTGACATTTGTAGGATTGCTGATCGTATAATTACTAGCGAGACCAGTACCGTTCTGCAAGGTGGTGCCACTGACGGTCACCGACTTGCCATTGCCGACATTTTTGTCGCTGAAGACACCCGTGCTGCCGCTGAAACCCAGCGTTTCACCATTGACCAGATTGCTCAAGGAACCACCGAACAAGAAGGCATCCGTCGTGGCGTCATAGATTTTATTAGCAGCCGTCATGCCAGAAATCGTCAATACCCTGGGCGTAATCGCGCCGACAATGCCGGTCGGTGCAGTCAGCGTATAGTTACTGGCCAGGCCAGTGCCATTGCTCAAGGTGTTCGGATTGACTGCCACGGCCTTGCCTGTACCGGCGTTCGCATCCGCGTACGTGCCGGCCAGGTTAGCCAGACTCAGTGTTTCACCGCTGACCAGGCCATTCAAGCTGCCGCCCGTGAAAGTGGCGCCGGTGTTGCCGTCATACTGTTTGCTGACGACGGACAAGCCACTCACGGTCAAGGCTTTGGGCGTGATATTGCCGGTCAGTGAACCGGATGCCGTGATCACATAATTGCCGCCCGCGCTGCCGGTACCCAGGGCAGTCACCACGATACCGTTACCCACATTCTTGTTGGCAAACACACCTGTATTGAACTGCACGTTGCCGATATCCTGGGCCAGCACGCCGGTCAAGCTGCCGCCGCTCAAGCTGGCGTTGGTCGTGCCATCATAAGCGCGATTGATCACCGTCGCACCGTTCAGTGTCACCCCAAGTTGTGCGATCGTCAGGGTGGCGGCATTATTGGTGATAAGGTAGCCATGCTGGCCCGAATACAGGCCGCCCGCCGTGATGGCATACGTGCCGGCGTTGATGGCGCTACCCGCCGCGCCAAAGTTCATCGTCCCTTGCAGGCGGCCATCGGTCAGGTTGGAATACGTGTAGGTAGGCGCCGTCCAGGTACTGGTGCCATCGTAGGTCTTGCTGGCCGTCCCATTGAAATTGACATACAACGGCGTCATGAATGAGCGCAGCAAGGGCGTGCTATTGCCGTCATACACGATCCAGGTGCCGCCCAGGTCCCAGCCGGCCGCGCTGAAGAGCGACAGGGTTTTCAGCTGCGCCGTGCTCAAGCCTGTGCCGGTTGCGCTGCTTGCCTTGCCGCTGGCGATGCTATCCCAGAAATTACCGCTGGACGCACCGCTATTGGTGCCCGCCAGCCCACCGGCATTGCTTGTACCGCTGACGACGCCGTTGGCATAGTTGTTGGTCAGCGTGCCAGCGTTGGCGCCCACCAGCCCACCACTACTGTCCGTGCCGCTCACGGCGCCGGAGGCATAATTATTGCTGACAGTGCCGGAACTGTAGCCCACCAGGCCACCCACCTGGGAAGCGCCCGTCACGCTGACCGTGCTGAAACTACCGTTGACGGTGCCGGCGTTACTGCCCACCAGAGCGCCCGTATAATTTTTGCCGGTAATACTGCCCCCCTCCAACCCCACATTAGCGATGTATGCGTTGCTGGCGGTGGCGCCAAACAGGCCGGCGTAATCGATGCCGGAACGGTTGACCACCAGGCCATAAATGGTATGCCCCGCACCATCGAACCTGCCGGCGAACGGTGTGGCGCCACTCGTCCCGACGGGAATGAAACTGCCGCCATTCCATACGTCGAGGGTGCTGCTGGCAGTGGTCGCCGCAGCGATATCGTTGGCCAGCACATATTGGGCAGTCAAGCTCATGCCCATCAATTGCAGCTGGTGCGCCGAGGTAATCGTATTCGACCATTCCGAAGCCAGCATCGGCAAGGTGGCGCCCGTGCCCGTAGTGCTGTTGAAGCTGCCATCGGTATTGACCATCACCCAGTTGTTGCCTGTCGCGCCGGCACTGGTGGTGAAATTAAAACCGGTGAAATTGGAGGCGCTTTTCATCTGCGTGCTGCTCAAACCGGTGATGGTGGCAGTGCCGGTGTTGGTGCCTATCGCCAGCCCGGTATTGAGCGTGCTGTTGTAGATGCCATTGACGATGCCATTCGGCGCCTCGTTCTGGCCAGCCACGCCGCCCACGCTGCTGACGCCAGTGACCTTGCCACTGGAATAAACATAACTCAATTTATTACGCACGCCGCCACTGCCGGAGGTATTGTCATTCCTGCCGACCACGCCACCCACATTGCTGACACCGGTGACATTACCGGTCGCGTAGCTGTAGCTCACTGCCCCACCCGTTTCATTCAGGCCAACCAAGCCACCCACATTATCACCCGCGAAACCGCTACCTGCCGTGGCAATGACCGTTGAGGTGGAATAACTATTGCTGATCGCTGCGCCATCATTCTCGCCGACAAGGCCACCCACCTTGCTGCCGCCTGTCACCGCACCGGTGGCGTAGCTATACTCGACGATGCCTTTGGCGCCGCTGGCACTATCGTAGCGGTTATAGCCTATCAAGCCTCCGACTTGTTGCCCGCCAGTCACTGAGCCAGTGGCAAAGCTGCGGGAAACCGTGCCAAAACTCGAGGCAACCAGTCCGCCTGCAGTGGTAGCAGCGCTCACCGTACCAGCGGCCGAACTATTGCTAATACTGCCGTCCACATCGTTATAGCCCACCAGTCCACCGGAGCCAAAGAAACTTGTAGACACCACGCTGGCGCTCGAGCGGCTATTGCTGATGCTGCCATGGTTCCAGCCCACCAGCCCCCCCGTAGCGACGACATTGGAACCGCTGATATTCCCACTCGAATAACTATTGTTGATCTGGCCGAAATTCGTACCGGCCAGTGCACCTGCGCCCAGATAAGCGCCGGAGGCACCAGTGATGTTAGCGCCGACCAGGCCCAGGTTGCTCACCGAACCCGCGCCGCCGATCAAGCCAAACAAGCCGACATCGCCCTCGGGCCGATTGATTTTCAGATTATTAACGACATGACCCAAACCATCAAACTTGCCGCTGAACTGCCCGCCAGCCGATCCGATGGGCATAAATCCGGCGCCGCTCTCCCAGCCTGCGGTGGCAGTGGCATCGATATTGCTCCCCAAGACATAATTGCCACCCAAGCCACCACTTATACCCTGCAAATCGTTGCCCGTCACGCTGCCTTGCGCACCCAGGCTATTAATCACCTTGTACGTAATCACCGTACCGCTACTACCCTGCTTGGTACTGAAATTATTGCCCGAAGGCAGATCCACTTCCGCCTTCACGTTGTAGGTGCTGCCCGTGCCGGCGGCCGAACTCTGGCCGTATTCCAGCGCCAGGCTGGCCGTGCCGCTGCCGCGCATGGCCGTGTTGATATTGATATTGTTTTGCGCCGTCAGGGTCAGCTTGTTGGCCGACCAGGAAATCGTGTCGTTGACGTTGATATTGCCCTGCGTGCCGCTGCCGCCCGACACGCTCTGGATCTGCACATTGCTCGATTTGAGCGCATTGCTGAAGAAGGCGCCCGTCTGGTCGCCGCCGGATGCAGCGATATTGTAATCAGTCGGATCGATCAGCCAGGTGCCGGCCAGGCCCTTGGCCGCCGCCGTGGTCACCTTCAAGCCATCGTCGAGCTTGACGTGCGCGGCCGAGGTATCGATAAAGCCGCCATTGCCGCCCGTGGGGGCGCTGGCGTCCAGCGTGCCGGCCGCGTTCACCGTGCCGCTTTGCATATCGCCCAGCAACTTGATGGTGCCGCCGCGCGTATCGATGGTATGCGCCTCGATGATGCCCGTGTTGTTGACCACGGTTTTCAGCAAGTCGCCGGCCGCCTGCGCGCTCAGCAGCACGCTGCCGCCATCAGCCTTGATCAGGCCGCCATTATTGACCAGCGCGCCGACCGCGCCTTCGTTAATCGCCACGTTCAGCAAGCCATCGCCCGCCACGTCCAGCGTGATGGCCTTGCCCGCTGCCAGAGCTACCGACCCCAGGCGCGCCTGGATCGTGCCTTCGTTCGACACATTGGCGCCCAGCAAGGCGACATAGCCACCGGGCGCACTGATGCTGCCCTGGTTCAAGACCTTGCCCGTGCCATTGCCGCTAAATTGATACTTGCCCGACATAAAGTCGCTATTGGAAATATCGAGCGTCGACGCCACCAGGCCCGCCGTGTTGACGGAAGCCCCCTGGCCGAACAGGATGCCGTTCGGGTTGACGATAAACACCTTGCCGTTGGCCGACAGCTTGCCCAGGATGCTGGTGCCATCGCTGCCCAGCACCCGGTTCAGGGCCACCGCATTGCTGTTGGGCTGGTTGAACTGCACCGACTCGCCCTGGCCAATATTAAAACTGGCCCAGTTGATGACGGCGTTCTGGCTGCCCTGGTTGATCACGGTCGAGCCTGGCGCACCGTTGATGGTAGCCTGCCCCGCCACCACGTTACCGCCCGTCGGCCCCGCCAGGGCCAGCGAACCATAGCCCAGCATCAAGGCCGCCGCCATGCTGGTCAGCGCGAAATGCGCGCCGCCACCGCTGGCGCCAGGCAAGGATCGCTTGCCGGCGGATTTGACGTTTTCAGAGACGGCGGCGTAAGCGCCGGTAGCCTGGTTCCAGATGGAGCGGTAAATGTGGTTCATGATGGTATCCCGATGGTCTTGATATTCTTTTTTTAGAAGTACTTCACGGCTTGCAGCCAGAAACGGCCGGATGCGTCCGGCGCCGAGGTGGCCTTGGCATTGCCCAGCTTGTGCGCGTAATAGGCCTTGACGATCAGCGCATTGGCGCCCGTCCATGTCAGCCCCAGGCCGGCGCCGCTCAGCGTGCGGCGGTTTTCACCGGCGCTCCAGGCGTCGCGGTTGAGCCTGACCGTGCCCGTGTCGGCAAAGCCCACCAGCTGCAGCTGGCCGGCGCTCTCGAAGGCCGGCAGGTTGCGGCGCAATTCCAGGTTCAGCACATATCCCTGGTCGCCATACGCTTCGCCACCGGGATAGGCACGCACGCCCCCCACGCCGCCCAAGCCCATCTTTTCCGAGACATCGAGGTTTTTCGAGGCCCATTGCGCGTTCAGCAAACCGTAGAAACTGGTCTCGGCGCCCAGGTTTTGCAGGCGCACGCCGGTAAAACCCAGCTTGTTGAAACTGCCGTTGCTATCGACGGTCAGCCGGTCGATCAGCAAGGCCAGCGGCGTCTGGATATCGATCTTGCCGCTGGTATAGGTCAGCGAATAGGTGGACAGGCCGCCACCGGCGAAATTGTCGCGCGCATCGCCATTGAGATTGAGCATCCAGATCCGTGCATCCTTGTCATTCACCGTGCCGGTGGATTCGGTCTTGTCCTGGAACTTCTTGCTGTCGTAGCTCAATTGCAGATACAGATTGTTGCTCCGCGAGCGGATCAGGGGGTAACTGCCGTACAGGCTGGCGATCTTGGCCGTGCCCTTGGCTTCCAGTACTGCAAATTCCTTGCCCAGGCGGTAATCCATATAGGTGTAGGCGGCGCCCAGGCGCGCCGCGCCGAGCTGGCCCTGGTAGGCGCCGCGCACGTAGTTCAAGCCATCGGCCGAAGTAAAGGCGCGCACGGTGGCCACGTCGCCGATGCCGGCCAGTTCCGTCACGTTGACGGTGGCGCCGATACGGTTGCGCCCCGTGTAGCGGTTGCCCTGGTTATCCGCATCGACGCTGCCGTTGACGCGCGCGCCGGGCTGCAAGTCGACGATCAGGTCGGACGTGCCCAGGCTTTCGCCTGGCGCCAGGGTCGACGACGCCTGCACGCCAGGCATGTCGGACAGCAGCAGCAAGCGCCGCTCCAGGGGCACGGTAGCGATGATCTGGCCATCGAGGCCCGTCAGGATGGTATTGGCCAGGCCATCGGACAAGCGGCTGGCATTGCGCACTGTGACCTTGCCATACTGGCCAGGCAAGACGGCGATGTTGACCACGCCATCCTTGATGTCTTGCGCGGGTAAGTAAGCCTGTGCCAGGAAATAGCCGCGCGTATGGTAATAGTCGGCAATTTTCGTTGCCATGCCGCGCAAGTCAGTCAGGCTCAGTTCGCTGCCGGGCACGAACCCTGTCGCCGCGATCAGTTCGCTTTCCGCAAACAGCGGCGAGGTCAGGTGCAAGCGTTGTACCCGGATACGCGTGGTGTCGCCTGCAACAGTGGACGGTAGATTGCCTTGCTGCACGCGGATTTCGGGAGGCGCTTTCTTTAGTTGCGGCGTGGCGGGTATCTGCTGCAACTGGCTGCCGGCGCCGGGCGGGTCCACGGCATAAGCATGTTGAATCAAGACCAGCAGGGTCAGGGGCAATAGTTTGGCGTTCAAGTTCTTCCTCTCGATCAGCCCGCGGCGGCAAGGCAGGCGCAAAAAGTATCTGTCGTATGCGGGAGAGAATTGTATTTTTTAATAACAATGTGAAATTACACGTGGCCGCAAAAATGGCCATTCTCAGAAGCAATATTGATACATTCTAGTCCTGTAAAACGTTGCCGTGATGCTATAAGAAGAACTTTGAGCCAGCGCCTCAGGGATCCCTGTTCAAACACAAAAAAAGCCTCAAAAATACGTCAAACTGCCGATTTCATGCTGTCTTGCATGTATCTAAAACGCAACAAAATTATCAGGGAAACACTCCCGAAATGCTAGTCATCGTAATTATGAGAAAAAATACACTGTTATGATTTTTAGTTGCCAAATAAAACAATTAATTAAAAATACAAGCAACATGCAGATCGAATCAACGGGGGAGTGGAGAATTTCACATTTGGCCGCCCAGAGCGGGCAAGTGCAAGAGGAAGAGCGTGGCGGGAGCAAGAGGCGGGCCGGCTGCGCCCGCCGTTTCAAACTGAACGTCAGGCCAGACGCGCGTTGGCAGCCTTGCGGCGGCGCGCCACCACACCCGCCAGGGCCAGGCCCGTCAGCATCATCAGATAGGTTTCCGGCTCCGGCACGGCCGAGATATATTCATAGGTCACCGTCAGGCGGCCAGCCGCGGCCGTTTCGAACTGGGTCAGCAAATTGCCGGAACCACTGCCGTTCGACGCGCCGATGGCATTCAGGCCCAGGTTGATGAAACCGCCGCCATCGGACGAGAACAGGCCAAAGTCGCTGCTGCTGCGGCTGATGAAGCTGTTGGAGCCGGTGCTGCTACGCAAGCCCGTGCTGGCGCCCGAAGTGCCCGCAAAGTCGATGGTGCCGTCAAATGCGCTCAGCGCAAACGTCTCGCTGAAGACAGGATTGGCGACCACCAGCACCGAATTGTCGGGGCGATACAAGGTCAGCAGCGATGACAGGCTCAGGGTCACGTCGGAGGCACTGACATCGAGGCTTTCCGCCTTGCCCGTACCTTGCACCTGGCCAACCAGCGAAAACGTGATCGATTTCAGGAAGCCCAGATTGCTATCAAACTTGGCCAGGCTCAGCGTGTCGTTCCAGTTGGTGCCGCCCAGGGCGCGCTCCACGTTGAATGTTTGGGTGTACACCTCGTCGTGCGGGGCGGCCAGCACAGCCTGCGGGGCGCTCAAGCCGAGCACTACGGCCGTCACCAGGGCATAAAGAGATTTTTGCATCGATAGCTCCAATTCATCAGGAAAAAGTCACGGATAGCGCAAGCACCAGAAAGCGCTCTTGCCCAGATACCAGAAATCAGAAATATGATCATCCAGCTAACTAATTGTAATAAATGCCATCGATTGAATATGCACACTTTGTTGCAATTTTGAAAATTATGATTGTATTTTTGATTGCAAAATACAGCTTGTGATAGTGTGATCTGGAAACAGATTTCTAGTCAGAATTACTCTCCGTGGTGACCATTAGTATCAGACGGCCTGTAAACGACAAACGGCGCGCCCCTGCAGAGGGACGCGCCGTTTGGACGAGATCAGGACAGTTACATTATTTCTTTTTCTTCAGGCGCGTAATCAGGCTCGAGGTGTCGTAACGGTTGCCGCCCGCCTGCTGTACTTCGCCGTAAAACTGGTCCGTCAGCTGCGTCACGGGCAAATCACTGCCGTTGCGTTTGGCTTCGGCGATGCAAATGCCCAGGTCCTTGCGCATCAGGTCGACCGCGAAACCGAAATCGAACTTGCGCTCGATCATGGTCTTGCCGCGGTTTTCCAGCTGCCACGACTGGGCCGCGCCCTTGGCGATCACATCGACTACGCGAGCAGCGTCGAGGCCCGCATTCTCGGCAAAGGCGATGCCTTCACTGAGCGCCTGCACCAGGCCGGCGATGCAGATCTGGTTGACCATCTTGGTCAGCTGGCCCGAACCCGAGGCGCCCATATAGGTGACGGCGCGCGCAAACAGGGCGATCACGGCTTCGGCGCGGGCATACGCTTCCTCGTCGCCGCCCACCATCACCGTCAGCTTGCCATTCTCGGCGCCCGCCTGGCCGCCGGACACGGGGGCGTCAAGGAAGAACACGCCCTTTTCCCTGGCAGCCGCGTGGATGGTGCGGGCTGCTTCAGCCGAGGCGGTGGTGTGGTCGATCAGCACGCTACCGGGCGCCATGGCCGACAGCAAGCCGCCCTCTTCCAGGATGACCTGGTATAAATCATTGTCATTGCCGATGCAGGTGAACACGAATTCGGCCCCGGCAGCGGCGGCGGCCGGCGTAGCCGCGCTCTTGCCCTGATGCTGCTCCAGCCAGGCAGCCGCGCGCGCCGGATTGCGGTTATACACCGTTACCTCATGCCCGCCCGCCGCCAGATGGCCCGCCATGGGAAAGCCCATGACGCCCAAGCCGATGAATGCCACTTTTGCCATATTGTCCGTCCTGTCGATGAAAGAATCCGATTATTGTCACACAAACGGACGCTCGCCGGCAGAGACAAGCTCAGGCACCGCCGCCCGCGCTTTAGCCATAAAAGCAACAAATTAATGAAATGCAATTTTATCTTGCATTTATTACCACACAATATTATATTGATTTGGTAACAAAAAATTACAGTCCCCACCATCTGCCAGCTCATCCACACCAAGGAGGCGATCTTGCAAACTGCCATCTCCCAAGTAAAGGCCCTGATTTTGACTGCCCTGCTGTTCGTGGCAAGTACCGCCCAGGCAAGCATCACCGTGTACACCAACCAGGCCGCGTACCTGGCGGCCGTCAGCGCCACCGCCGTCGATACTTACGACAACTTGCCCATCGATACGATCAATACGCCACTCAACCGCACGGCCGGCGCGTACAGCTACACCGTCACCACCAGCGGCTTGTCATCGCAGTTGTATGGCGCAGGCAACGGAGACGATCATTGGCTGGGCACCAACGCGCCCGGCGACAGCCTCGTGTTTTCCAATTTTTCCAGCACGGTGCGCGGCGTGGGCGGCTTCTTCTTCGGCTCGGATGTTTTCGGCGATTACACCAGCAGCACGAGCAGCACCCTAACCGCCACCAATACCCTGGGCGAAATCTTGACCTATCAGCTGCTGTTGCCCACGCAGTACTCGTTTATCGGCTTCATTTCCAGCGACGCCATCGCGACCTTGCGCTTCAAGAGCAGCGATGCCGACAACGGCGTCTGGGCCACCGTCAACGACTTGCACCTGTCGGCCGCCGCCGTCATCCCCGCCGTTCCGGAACCGTCCAGCTACGCCTTGCTGCTGGCCGGCATGGGCTTGCTGGGCTTGATCGGCCGCCGGCGCCAGGCACGCTCGCGCTAATACCTACAGCAGTTCGCGCAAGGCCCGCACCAGGGCCGCGCAGTCGTCCGGGCTGCCGATGCTGATACGCAGAAACTGGCTGATGCGCGGCGCGTTGAAGTGGCGCACGATCACGGAACGCGCGCGCAAGCCTGCCGCCAGCTGCGCCGCATCGTGCCGCGGATGGCGGACAAAGATAAAATTGGCCTGCGATGGCAGCACCTCAAATCCCAGTTGCGCCAATGCCGTCGCCAACTGTTCGCGGCTGTCGATCACGGCCTGGCGCGTCTGCTGGAAATACGCCTCATCGCGGAAAGACGCCACGGCGCCGGCCAGCGACAGGCGGTCCAGCGGGTAGGAATTGAAGCTGTTCTTGACCCGCTCCAGTGCCTCGATCAAGTCGGGATGGCCCAGCGCAAACCCCACGCGCAAACCGGCCAGCGAGCGCGATTTCGACAAGGTCTGCACCACCAGCAAGTTCGGATACTGGCTGATCAGGGCAACCGCGCTGTCGCCGCCAAAATCCACATACGCCTCGTCGACCACCACCACCGCTTCGGGATGGGCTTGCACCATACTTTCCACGGCAGCCAGGCCCAGGCCGATGCCGGTCGGCGCATTTGGATTCGGAAAGATAATCGCGCCGCACGGCCCCGCATAATCGCCGGGACGTATACGCATCTGCTCGTCGAGCGGCACGGTGCGGTAATCGATGCCGTACAGCTTGCAATACACGGGATAAAAACTGTAGCTAATGTCTGGAAACAGCAGCGGCGCCTCGTGCTTGAGCAGGGCCATGAACACCAGCGCCAGCACTTCATCGGAACCATTGCCGACAAACACCTCCTGAGTCTTTACGCCATGGTAATCGGCCAGTGTTTGCTTGAGCTCGCTGGCGGAAGGATCGGGATACAGGCGCAAGCTGTCCGCCGCCGCCTCGCGCAGCGCAGCCAGCACCTGCGGCGACGGACCGTAGGGATTTTCATTGGTATTGAGCTTCACCAGGCCGGGCAGTTTCGGCTGCTCGCCTGGCACATAGGGGGTAAGTTCGCTTACCACGGCACTCCAGTATCGGCTCATTGCACGCTTATCGTCGGGAAGTTGGGGGAAATAAAACGCGATCAGATTACCATAGTGCTGAGCGGGATCAAGGCTGCGGCTGGGCCGAGGACTAGCGTGACAGATGCAGATGCAACGCGCCGTTGCAGCCTGAAAGGAAACATCATGAACAGCATGCACAAGCTGAACCAGCAGACTGTAGTTTCCAATACGTCAGTCCGGCAGGCACGACGCCACAAGGTTCATGCATGGCTGCGGGTCATGGTTAGCTTGAGTGAACAGGTCGCTGCTGAATTAAGGGACATCTCAGGATTGCAGCGTGATACCTCATCCCTTAAGCGGGCCATGGCGCTGGCCGAACGTCTGGCCGCCAACAGCCGCATCATGCACGATACCCTCGGGACACTGTTTGACAGCGCAGGGGAAAGCGAGGACGATCTAAGCAGCGAGGAGGATACTGTCATGGGCGATCAAGACGGCACACTGGGGGAAGACATGACCAGCGTGAAGCGCGATGTAGCTGATGTGAAGGCGGATCTGTCTGTTGTTAAAGAAGATGTGGGTGAGATGAGGGTGGATATCTCGGAACTGAAAGGGGATGTCGCTGGGTTGAAAGATGATGTAGCTGGATTGAAAATCGATCTGTCTCTTGTGAACGAGGATGTGACTGGATTGAAGAAAGACGTGGGGGAGTTGAAGGTCGATGTTACGCACTTGAAAACGGATGTGCATAGCCTGCAGCTGGATATGGCGGTGGTGAAATCGAATTATGCGACCCGCTCGGATGTCGCTGAAGCGAAGTCGGCTGTTATTTTGTCGTGTGTGGGGACGATGATTGCCTTATCAGGCGTGGCGTTTGCTGTGGCGAAGCTGGTGCACTGAGGCTGCGAATGGGTTGGCTTTTAAAGCTTGAATAGAGGAAAAAACGCCTTGCGCTACGCGCTTTGGGCGGTTTTTTCTACCTGGGTTGAGGCGCTGGCGGATAAGTTTCGTTCCAAATGAAAAAAGCTCCCGTCAGGGAGCTTCTTTACTTGTTTTGGCGGAGAGGGTGGGATTCGAACCCACGGTACGATTTAACGTACGCTTGATTTCGAGTCAAGTACATTCGACCACTCTGCCACCTCTCCTTTACTGCGTGCTGCGGTCTTCGTTCAAATGGACGGTGCCGTTTGAACGAGGCGCTATTCTAGCATGGGGGATGTTGCTTTGGGTAGGGGTTTATTGGCTGGTACGCTACTGAAGTTCAAAACATGAATGGACGATTCGGAGAGCCCTGCGCAAGTATGCGCAGGGCTTCGAATTCCACCGCACGCCCCGCAGGGGGCGTGCTCCTCTGCGCCGGCACAAACAAAAAAAGCTCCCTTGCGGGAGCTTCTTTTGTTTGTTCTGGCGGAGAGGGTGGGATTCGAACCCACGGTACGATTTAACGTACGCTTGATTTCGAGTCAAGTACATTCGACCACTCTGCCACCTCTCCTTTTGCTGCGGTCTTTTCTCACATCGCTGCGAGAAGGCAAGATTATAGCAGCCTGCGCAGAAAAGAAAAGGACTATTTTATATCTTCTTATGCCGCTTTCAGATGCGTCAGGCCGCCCATGTACGGACGCAGCACAGCAGGGATCTCTACGCTGCCATCGGCTTGCTGGTAGTTTTCCAATACTGCCACCAGGGTGCGGCCGACTGCCAGGCCGGAGCCGTTCAGGGTGTGGGCCAGTTCTGGCTTGCCGGCGGCGTTGCGGAAGCGCGCTTGCATGCGGCGGGCCTGGAAGGCTTCGCAGTTCGACAGCGAGGAGATTTCACGGTAGGTGTTTTGCGCCGGCAGCCACACTTCCAGGTCGAAGGTCTTGGCAGCCGTAAAGCCCATGTCACCGGTGCACAGCGACATCACGCGGTATGGCAGGCCCAGGCGTTGCAGGATGACTTCGGCGTGGCCGACCATTTCTTCCAGTACCGCATACGACGTGTCCGGGTGCACCACTTGCACCATCTCGACCTTGTCGAACTGGTGCTGGCGGATCATGCCGCGCGTGTCGCGGCCGTAGCTGCCCGCTTCCGAGCGGAAGCATGGCGTGTGGGCCGTCATTTTCAGGGGCAGTTGATCGAGCGCCAGGATTTCTTCGCGGGCGATGTTGGTCAGCGTCACTTCCGAGGTCGGGATCAGGTAGAAGGTTTCGCCTTCGCCTTCCGCGCCGCCTTTTTTCACCGAGAACAGATCGGCTTCAAATTTCGGCAGCTGGCCCGTGCCGCGCAGCGAATCGGCGTTGACCATGTACGGCGTGTAGCATTCCGTGTAGCCGTGCTCGTCGGTGTGCGTGTTCAGCATGAATTGCGCCAATGCGCGGTGCAGACGGGCGATGCCGCCTTTCATGACGGAGAAGCGCGAACCGGTCAATTTGGTGGCCACTTCGAAATCGAGGCCCAGCGGAGCGCCCACGTCGACGTGATCCTTGACGTCGAAATCGAAGCTGCGTGGCGTGCCGACCTTGCGCACTTCCACGTTACCCGATTCATCCGTACCCACCGGCGCCGACTCGTGCGGCAGGTTCGGCACGGCCATGATGAAATCGCTCAGTTTGGCTTGCACCACGCTCAAGGCGGCCTCGTCGGCTTTCAGTTCATCGCCCAGGCCGGCCACTTGCGCCATCACGGCCGAGGTATCTTCGCCCTTGCCTTTCAACATGCCGATTTGCTTGGACAGCGCGTTGCGCTTGCCCTGCAGTTCTTCGGTGCGGGTCTGGATCGCCTTGCGTTCTGCTTCGAGGGCGTTGAAACCGTCTACATCGAGCTGGAATTTACGCGTCGCCAGACGAGCTGCAACGGTAGCGATGTCTTTACGGAGAAGTTGAATATCTATCATGGGTGGGTGTCGGTGCCGGTGTATCGAAAACACCATTGTACCAAGACACGACCACATGTTTTAGGAGTTTTGCGTCTAGCCAACCATCGTCATGGTCGCGGCTTGCCGGCACTCCAGCGGGTCTTGCTGTACAAACTATCAGATCAGGGCCGCTTTTTCAGCAGCGCTCAGGCGGCGGGCGCTGACAGTCACGACCGGCATTTGCGCATTGTCAGCCTTGGCGATCACCGCCGAGCTTGCGCTTACTTGCAGGGTGTTGGCGCCGGCAGTGGCGAAGCTGGCGCCGATGGCGATGACGGCGGCGGCGACGAAGGCGATTTCGATGTTTTTCAGTGCGTTCATGGTGTGGCTCCGTGTAGTTGGTTTTGTTGAGTGCTGCTGGTATGGTGGTACTTTAGCCAGCACACAGGCACAACACCACCGGATTGCGACCAGCGGCAAAAAACATGGGGCGAACGGTAAAAATGGGGCACTGGAACGAAAACAGCCATGGTGGCGCAGATATTCCATGGTATCGAGCGAGAATCCAGGCGACGGCTGTCTGCTGCCCCCCCCCTCACCACACCATCACCACACAAAGGAATCCATGACCCAAACACCATTGCGCGTCCTCGTCACGGGCGCCGCCGGCATCATCGGCAGCGCTTTCTGGAATAGCCGGCACGGCGAATTTGCGCTGCGCCTGGCTGACTTGCACACGGACAAGCTGGTCCAGGCGCCCTGCCCATCGATACGGCTCGATGTCAGCGACCAGGCCGCCTGCCTGGCCGCCTGCGCGGACATCGACGTGGTGCTGCACCTGGCCGGCATCCCCCACGCCAGCGCCGATTTCGATACGCAGCTGCTGCAGCCCAATATTATCGGCACGCATAACATCTTCCATGCGGCGCAGGCGCAGGGCGTCAAACGGGTGGTGTTTGCCAGCAGTGCGCAAGCGATCGAAGGCTATCCGCTGGAGATGCAGATCCATGAAAACATGCCGGCGCGTCCGGCAAATATGTATGGCGCCAGCAAGGCCTTCGGCGAAGGCGTGGCGTCGGCATTCGCGCACCAGCATGGCATGACGGCGATTGCCGTGCGCATCGCCAACGTGGCGCGCTTTGAGCAAGGTCAACAGCACAGCGCGCGCGACATTGCCGCCTTCATCAGCGAACGCGACGTGGTGCACTTGCTGGCCCGCTGCGTGGCGGCCGAGGTAGCGCCCGGCTACCACGTGGTGCATGGCGTATCGGACAACCGCTACAAACGGCTATCGATCGCAGCGACCCGCCAGCTGGTGGGCTACGCACCGCAAGATGACGGTTTTAGCTTGCTGGGCTTGTAGCCTCAGCCTTTTCCGGCTTTCCGGTCCAGCTCGCGCAGCCAGGCCAGCTTGTCGGCGATCTTGCTTTCCAGGCCGCGCGGCACGGGCTGGTACCAGCCCGGTTCCGCCATGCCATCCGGGAAGTAAGTTTCACCTGCCGCATACGCATCGGGTTCATCGTGCGCATAGCGGTAGGCGTGGCCGTAGCCCAGTTCCTTCATCAGCTTGGTCGGCGCATTGCGCAGGTGCACCGGCACTTCCTTGGACTTGTCTTTCTTGACGAACGCCATGGCCGTATTGAAAGCGTTGTAGCCGGCATTGCTTTTCGCGGCAATCGCCAGGTAAATCACGGCTTGCCCCAAGGCCAGTTCGCCTTCAGGCGAACCCAGGCGTTCATAAGTTTCAGCTGCATCATTGGCCATGGTCAGGGCACGCGGATCGGCCAGGCCGATATCTTCCCAGGCCATGCGCACGATGCGGCGCGACAAGTAACGCGGGTCGGCGCCGCCATCGATCATGCGGCAAAACCAGTACAGGGCCGCATCGGGGTTCGAGCCGCGCACGGATTTATGCAGGGCCGATATCTGGTCATAAAAATTATCGCCGCCCTTGTCGAAGCGGCGCGAGTTCAGGGTCAGCGCGTTGTCGACGAAGGCCGCATCGATCTGGGTGGTGCCGGTCGAGCTGGCGGCCGTGTCGGCTTGCTCCAGCAAATTGAGGAAACGCCGTGCGTCGCCGTCTGCATAACCGATCAGGGTATCGGCGGCCGCCTCATCAAAATGCAGATGCTGCAAGGCCGTGCTGTGCGCCTTGGCCAGCAATTGTTTCATTTCCTCTTCGTTGAGCGACTTGAGCACATACACTTGCGCGCGCGACAGCAAAGCCGAATTTACTTCAAAGCTGGGATTTTCGGTGGTGGCGCCGATAAACGTCACCAGGCCTGATTCCACGAACGGCAGCAAGGCGTCCTGCTGAGATTTGTTGAAACGGTGGATTTCATCGACGAACAATAAAGTATGCTTGCCGAACTGGTCCAGGCTGTGGCGGGCCTGGTCCATCGCTGCGCGGATATCTTTCACCCCCGCAAACACGGCCGACAGGGCGATGAATTCGCTGTCGAAAGCGTTCGCCATCAGGCGCGCCAGGGTGGTCTTGCCCACGCCGGGTGGGCCCCACAGGATCATGGAATGGGCCTTGCCCGCCTCGAATGCCAGGCGCAGCGGCTTGCCGACGCCCAGCAGATGCGTCTGGCCGATGACTTCGGTCAGGGTTTTCGGCCGCAAGGCTTCGGCCAGCGGCTGGCGTGGTTCGGTGGAAAAGAGATCCGCCATCATAGTTACCGGGTAAGAATACAAAGGCCCCGCACTATGCGGGGCCGGTCAAAACAGCGTGTGACAAATATCAGTTATTGATCACATCGGCGCCCTTGGGCACGACGAATTTGAAATGGTCGGCGGGCAAGTTCGGGTTTTTCTGGAAATTCTTGAACGCCAATACCGAGGTCTGGCCAAACGAGTCGCGCAATTCCATCGCTTCGGGCATGCCATTGCGCAAGCCGATACTGATTTCATCGAAGGTCGTGTCCTTGGTTTTTGGCGTCGCCTTCAGCCATTCCAGGCCATCGCGCGTGCCCGCTTCGGCCAGGGTGAAATTCTTTTCCAGGTCATTGCTGCCAAACAAGATGGCGGCCGGCGAAGAACCGAGCGCGTCGCCCAGTTTCTTGATCGTCACCTGGCTCAAATCCTTGTCATAGATATACAGTTGCGTGCCATCGGCTTGCAGCAATTGCTCGTACGGCTTGGTGTACATCCAGATGAACTTGCCTGGACGGGCAAATTCAAACGTGCCGCTGGCAGGCGTCGATACCTTCGTCTTGGCGTCGGCCTTCTTGACCTGGTGCTGGGTGAACTCGCCCTTGGCCGACTTGGTGCCCGCCGCAAAGGCCTTGAATTGCTCGAGCGCACTAGCCGACGCACTGGCCGCGAACAGCAGGCTGGCCGCGCCGAGGATGATTTTTGCTGCGAAAGTTTTCTTCATTGTTCTTATCCTTCTGATTTACTCTCATTTACACTTATTCTGCACTGGCGGCCGGCACCAGGATATCCCGGTTGCCGTTCGATTGCATGGTGGACACGACACCGCTCTGCTCCATCTGCTCCAGCAGACGGGCGGCGCGGTTGTAGCCGATACGCAAATGACGCTGCACCAGCGAAATCGAGGCGCGGCGGTTTTTCAGCACCACCGCCACCGCCTGGTCGTACAGGGCATCGGCCTCGCCGCCGCCCTCGCCCGGCACGCCACCACCTTCACCGCCCTCGCCTTCCAGGGTGCCGCCTTCGAGGATGCCCTCGATGTAATTCGGTTCACCCTGCAACTTCAAATGGCTGACCACGCGATGCACTTCATCGTCGGATACAAAGGCGCCGTGCACGCGCATCGGCAAACCCGTTCCCGGCGGCATGTACAGCATGTCGCCCATGCCCAGCAGGGTTTCCGCGCCCATCTGGTCCAGAATCGTGCGCGAATCGATCTTCGACGAGACCTGGAACGCAATACGGGTCGGAATGTTCGCCTTGATGAGACCGGTAATCACATCGACAGATGGGCGCTGCGTGGCCAGAATCAAGTGCAAGCCGGCGGCGCGGGCCTTTTGCGCGATACGCGCGATCAATTCTTCGACTTTTTTACCCACAACCATCATCAGGTCGGCCAGCTCGTCGATGATGATGACGATGGTCGGCAGTTTTTCCAGCGGTTCCGGCGCATCCGGCGTCAGGCTGAACGGATTCGGAATATGCTCTTCGCGCTTGGCCGCCTCGGCGATTTTTGCGTTATAGCCGGCCAGGTTGCGCACGCCCAGCTTGCTCATCAGCTTGTACCGCTTTTCCATCTCGTTCACGGCCCAGTTCAGCGCGTGGCCCGCCTGGCGCATATCGGTCACCACCGGCGCCAGCAGGTGCGGAATGCCTTCATAGACGGACATTTCCAGCATCTTCGGATCGATCAGGATCAGGCGCACATCGTTCGGGTCAGACTTGTACAGCAGCGACAAAATGGTGGCATTGATACCCACCGACTTACCGGAACCGGTGGTACCGGCCACCAGCAAGTGGGGCATCTTGGCCAGGTCGGCCACCACAGGCTTGCCGGCAATATCCTTGCCCAAGGCAATCGTCAGGCTCGATACGCCATCGTTATACACCTTGGAGCCGAGGATTTCCGTCAGGCGCACGATCTGGCGCTTGGCGTTTGGTAACTCCAAGGCCATGTAATTCTTGCCAGGAATAGTTTCCACCACGCGGATGGAGGTCAGCGACAAGGAGCGGGCCAGGTCGCGCGCCAGGCCCACGATCTGGCTGCCCTTGACGCCCGTGGCCGGTTCGATTTCATAACGCGTGACCACCGGGCCGGGGTAAGCGGCCACTACCTTGGCATCCACGCCAAAGTCCGATAATTTCTTTTCAATCAGGCGGCTGGTAAATTCCAGCGTTTCCACGGACACCGTTTCCACCACGGGCGGCGCTTCATCGAGCAAGGACAAGGGCGGCAGCTTGCCATCGCCCAGGTTTTCAAACAGGGTCGCCTGGCGTTCCTTTTCCACCCGCTCCGATTTGACCACGGTGACGACTTGCGGTTCGATCTTGACCGGTGGCGCAGCCACGTGTTTTTCCACATGCTTGGCCCGCTCGATCACCACCGCTTCATCGCGGCGCACGGCAGCGACTTCGCCGTGGCGGCGGTCTTCGCGGTCCTGGTAGCGCAAGATGAACCAGTTGATGCTGTCTTCGATGGCGCCGCCGATGCGTTCGGCTACCTGCAGCCAGGAAACGTGGAAGAACAGGGAAAAGCCCAGAGCGAACAGCAGCAACAGCAGCAAGGTGGCGCCCGTAAAGCCAAAACCTTCGTACGAAGCGTGGCCAATCAATTGCCCCAGCACCCCGCCCTGCTGGCGCGGCAGTTGTATATGCAGGTTTTTCGCCATGCGCAGCCATTCCAGGCCCATGCTGCCGATCAGCATGATGGTAAAGCCGACGATGCGTATCAGCATCTCGACGTGGTGTTCGCGCTCGGGCTCATCCTGTTCCAGCAAGAAACGCGTGCTCAGGCGGCGATAGCCCTGCCACACCGTGCGCAGCAGCCAGACGCACCACCACCAGGCGGAAAAGCCAAAGATATATAACAGCAGGTCGGACAGGTTCGCGCCCAGGCGACCGCCCAGGTTGGCCACCTTGCCGACCGAGGTGGCGTGCGACCAGCCGGGGTCGAGCTTGTTGAAGCTGGCCAGTATCAGCACAAAGTAAAGGGCGAAGGCGGCCAGCGCGAACCAGCGCGCCTCGGACAACAGCCGCACCAGCCGGTTCGGCAAGGGCCGGCGTTCGACCGGTTTACGGGTGTAGCTATTCTGGGTGGCCTGGGCTGGTTTAGTCATTCTGGGAAGCGCTGCAAGGTGATAGTTATTGCTAAAAGAATGTTTCTGAAAGGGAATTTCCCATAATAAGGAAGTATTCTAAGCCATATATGACAAGGAAGGCCCCACGATTCGTCGCCAGTGACGGCTTGGTCTATAATCTCTGATCCATGCATAGCTTGCGCAAGCGCAATACTCATCTTGTTCTTGGCGCGGATGCCCCCAACTCAGATATATCTCACTTATTAAGAAGCCTCATTATGACGACGACCAAACACGCCCGCGTATTGATCCTTGGCTCCGGCCCCGCCGGTTACAGCGCTGCAGTGTATGCCGCCCGCGCCAACCTGAACCCGATGCTGGTGACCGGCGTGGAACAAGGCGGCCAGCTGATGACCACCACCGACGTGGAAAACTGGCCAGGCGACCCGATGGGCGTGCAAGGTCCGGAACTGATGCAGCGCTTGCTGCAGCACGCGGAACGTTTCAATACCGAAATCGTGTTTGACCACATCCACACGACGTTCCTGAATGAAAAGCCGATCCGCCTGAAAGGCGACAGCCATGAATACACCTGCGATACGCTGATCATCGCCACCGGCGCCTCCGCGCAATACCTGGGCCTGCCATCGGAAGCCGAATTCATGGGCCGCGGCGTGTCCGCCTGCGCCACCTGCGATGGTTTCTTCTACCGCAACCAGGAAGTGGCAGTCGTTGGCGGCGGCAATACGGCCGTCGAAGAAGCGCTGTACCTGTCGAATATCGCCAATAAAGTCACGCTGATCCACCGCCGCGACAAGTTCCGCGCCGAAGCCATCCTGATCGACCGCCTGAACGCCAAGGTTGCCGAAGGCAAGATCGTGTTGAAATACAACCACACGCTGGACGAGGTAACGGGCAATGAAGGCGGCGTGACGGGCTTGAACATCAAGTCCACCATCGACGGTTCCGTGGAAGCCCTGAACGTGCACGGCGTATTCATCGCCATCGGCCACAAGCCGAACACGGGCATCTTCGACGGCCAGCTGGACATGCACAACGGCTACATCAAGACGAAAACGGGCCTGGAAGGCATGGCCACCGCCACCAGCGTGCCGGGCGTATTTGCCGCCGGCGACGTGCAAGACCATATCTACCGCCAGGCCATCACCAGCGCCGGTACGGGTTGCATGGCAGCACTGGACGCCCAGCGCTACCTGGAAGGCCAGGAGTAATCGCCGCATGGCGTCAATGAAAGACTTTGCCGACCTGAAAGCCGTGAGCAAGCAGCTCAAGGAACAGGCCGAGGCGCGCGCAGCGGCGGAAGCCGAGCGCGCCAAGCGGGCGCAGGTGCAGGCGGTGGAAAGCAATCTGTTCAAGGCCAGCATCGGCGGCGTCAAGCGCCTGCCCGAGTCGGACCGCTACGTACCGAGCCTGCCCAAGGCGGGCGCGATGGCCCAGCAGCAACCGGCGCGCAAGCTGACGCAGGCAGAAGACGATGCGGCCGTGCTGCGCGAATCGCTGTCGGACCTGTTTGAAGTCGACCATTATCTGGAAAACGATCCGGCCCTCAATTATGCGGCGCCCGGCGTCGGTCCTGACGTGGTGAAAAAGATGCGCAAGGGACATTGGCCGATCCAGGATGAAATCGACCTGCATGGCTTGCGCCGCGATGAAGCGCGTGACGGCATCGGCGCGTTTCTGAACGCAGCCACGCGGCGCAAGCTGCGTTGCGTGCGCGTGATCCACGGCAAGGGTTTTGGCTCGAAAGGCCAGGAACCGGTATTGAAATCGATGGTGCACAGCTGGCTGGTGCAAAAGCCGGAAGTGATCGCCTTTTGCCAGGCGCGCCGCTCCGAAGGGGGCGATGGCGCACTGGTGGTCTTGCTGTCCTCTGCACTGCAGCCGGTGCGCTAAGTATCAAGCTTCCATAATTTGTCACACTGTCACGGCCCCGTTTGTCACTATTCGGGGCCGTGTCATGTTAACCTGTGGCTATTATTTATTGCTCAAACGCATAGCCCATGATGCCACCCCAATTACCGCCTGGTTCGCTGATCAAGCTGATCGAGATCATCGCTATCCTGGTGGGCGCCTTTTCCGGCTTTATCGAGGCGCGGCGCAAGCGCATGGATCTGGTGGGCGTGTTCGTGGTGGCCTTCATCACGGCATTCGGCGGCGGCACGCTGCGCGATATCCTGCTCGACAAGCGGCCCCTGTTCTGGGTCGCGCACCAGGAATATGCCATTCTCATTTTCGTGCTGGCCCTGACCGCTGCCCCGCTGATCCAGCACTTGCGCCAGATTGTCTCGGAACGGCTGATCGTGATTGCCGACGCGATCGGCCTGGGCATGTTTGCGATTGCCGGCGTGGCCGAAGCGATACGCGCCGGCATGCCGATCTTTATTGCCTCGATGATGGGAGTGATTACGGGAATCTTTGGCGGCGTGATGCGCGACATCGTCTGCAACGAAGTGCCGATGGTGTTTCGGGACGGCAAACCGTATGCGATCTGCGCCTTCATCGGCTGCTGGGCCTATCTGCTGCAAAAACATTTCGGCGTGGCCCACGATACCGCCCTGTGGACCAGCGCCGGCGGCATCACCATCATGCGCCTGGTCAGCTGGAAGTTTGACATGCGGCTGCGCTGAGCGCAGCCATAGTCTTTACACGGCGTCTGGACCCGTCTCACCCGTACGGATACGGATCACCTGCTCCACATCGCGCACGAAAATCTTGCCATCGCCAATCTTGCCCGTGCGGGCAGCCTTGATGATGGCGTCCACCACCTGTTCCGACACGCCATCGTCGACCACCACTTCCACTTTGACTTTCGGCAGGAAGTCGACCACGTACTCGGCGCCACGGTACAGCTCGGTATGACCTTTCTGGCGGCCAAAACCCTTCACTTCCGTCACGGTCAAACCCGTCACGTTCACATCGGCCAGGGCCTCGCGTACTTCGTCGAGCTTGAATGGTTTGATGATGGCGGTAATCTGTTTCATGGCTACTCCTTAAAATTGATTGCTTGTTTGACAGATAGTTATTGCTTATTCGTAAAACCGTGACGTAATCGGGTAGCGCCAGTCGCGGCCAAAGCCACGGTGCGTAACGCGGATGCCCACCGGCGACTGGCGCCGCTTGTATTCGTTGATCTTGATCAAACGCGTGATTTTCGCCACATCGGCGGCCGGGAAGCCCGCTTCGATGATCTCGGCGATGGGCCGGTTTTCTTCCATATACAGTTGCATGATGCCGTCCAGTATCTCGTACGGCGGCAAGGAATCCTGGTCCAGCTGGTCGGCGCGCAGTTCCGCCGACGGGCCGCGCGTCAAAATGCGCTCGGGAATCACGTCGGACACGCTATTACGGTACGCACACAGGCGGTACACCAGGGTCTTGGCGATATCCTTGATCACCGCGAAGCCGCCCGCCATGTCACCGTACAGGGTGCAATATCCAACCGCCATCTCGCTCTTGTTGCCGGTCGTCAACACGATACTGCCATGCTTGTTCGACAAGGCCATCAGCAAGGTGCCGCGGATGCGCGCCTGGATATTTTCTTCCGTCGCGTCTTCTGCCAGGCCCGCGAACTCGGTCGCCAGGGTGGCGCGGAAGGCATCAAAAGTTTGCTTGATTGGAATTTCATCGTAGCGCACATCGAGCCGTTTTACCATGTCGCGCGAATCGATCCATGAAATATCGGCCGTAAATTGCGACGGCATCATCACGGCGCGCACCTTGTCTGCGCCCAGCGCATCGACGGCAATCGCCAGGGTCAGCGCCGAATCGACGCCGCCCGACATGCCGATCAGCACGCCCGGAAAACCATTTTTGCCTATGTAGTCGCGCACGCCCAGCACCAGCGCCTGGTAAACCTGGGCTTCCAGCGACAACGGTGCGGCCAGCGCCTGCGGCACGGGCACGGCGCCATCGAACTCGACGATCTGCAAGTCTTCCTCGAAATGGCGCAGCTGCGCGCAAATCGTGCCGGCCGCATCCATGACGAAGGAATCGCCATCGAAAATCAGTTCATCCTGGCCGCCGACCAGGTTGGCATACACCAGCGCCATGCCCTGCGCGCTGACGTTCTGGCGCATGGTTTCATAGCGCAGATGCTGCTTGTTCATATGATACGGCGAGCCGTTCGGCACCAGCAGCACTTGCGCGCCAGCCGCGCGGGCGCGCATGGGCGCGTGGGCAAACCAGGTGTCTTCGCAGATATTCAAACCAAAACGCACGCCCTTGACGGCAAACACGAAGGCCTGGTCGGCCGAGGTGAAATAGCGCTTTTCATCGAACACGGTGGTGTTCGGCAAATCGTGCTTGCGGTAGGTGCCCAGCACTTCGCCATTGAGCAGCACGGAGGCGGCGTTGTGGCGCACACCGTTCTCATCTTGCAGCGGCAAGCCCACCACCACGTGCAAATCCTTGAACTGGGCCAGGTCGGCAGCGAGCTCGGCAAACGTTTGCTGCGTTTTTGCGTAGAATGCATTGCGCAGCAGTAAGTCCTCGGGCGGATAGCCGACCAGCGACAGTTCCGGCGTCAGCACGATATCGGCGCCAGCGGCATGGGCGCGGCGGGAGAGGTCGAAGATCCTGGCGCGGTTGCCGGCCAGATCGCCGACCGTACTATTCATTTGAGCAATTGCGACTTTGACTGTCATGATGATGGATATTTCGTTCTATTTAACAAAGACGGGGCCAAGTTTCGCCCCGGGGTGCGCAGGCCGACGCCGGCGACCCGAAAAGTGATGAATGCAAGCACAAAAATGAATTATCGCACGGGTATCGTCTCTTCTCTGGCTGAAATTGGGGAAGCGGCCTGGTCCGAACTGCTGGCACGGCAGTCCGAACCCAATCCTTTCCTGTCTTATGCCTTTTTACACGCGCTGCACGCATCGGGCTGCGCCAGCGCAGACACTGGCTGGCAGCCGAATTACCTGGTGCTGTGGCAAGGCGACACCCTGGCCGCCGCCCTGCCCCTGTACCTGAAAATGCATTCCTACGGCGAATATGTGTTCGACTGGGCCTGGGCAGATGCTTATCAGCAACACGGTCTGGAATATTATCCCAAACTGCTCTCGGCGATCCCCTTCACGCCCGTCAGCGGCAACCGATTGCTGGCGCGCGATGGCGAAGCGCGGGCGGCGCTGCTGGCCTTTTTGCAGGCCCAGCAGCAGGCGGCGGAGGTATCGTCCTGCCATATCCTGTTTCCACCGGAACAGGAGGCGGCACAGCTGGAAGCGGCTGGCTACCTGCTGCGCAGCGGCGTGCAGTTTCACTGGCTGAACCAGGGCTACACCGACTTCGAACAATTCCTGGCCACGCTGGAACACAAGAAACGCAAGAATATCCGCGCCGAACGACGCAAGGTGGCCGAGGCCGGGGTCACGCTGCGCCGGGTGCGGGGCCTGGACGCCACGCCGGCGGACTGGCAGCTGTTCCACCGCTGCTACAGCAATACCTATGCGGAGCACCGCTCCTCGCCCTATCTGAGCCTGGATTTCTTCCAGCGCATCGGCGCGACCATGCCGGAAAACATCTTGCTGGTGATTGCCGAACGCGCAGGCCGCGATATCGCCGCCTCGCTGCTGATCCACACGGCAGACACTTTATATGGCCGCTACTGGGGCGCGCTGGAACACGTGCCTTGCCTGCATTTCGAGACGGCGTATTACCAGCCGCTGGAATTTTGCATCGCAGAAGGCATCGCCACCTTTGAAGGCGGCGCCCAGGGCGAACACAAGATGGCGCGCGGCTTCTTGCCGCAAAAGACCTGGTCGGCCCACTGGCTGGCCCACCCCGCGTTTGCCGATGCCGTGCAGCGTTTCCTGGAACGGGAACGCGGTGGCATCGACGCTTATCTCGATGAATTGAACGAGCACAGCCCGTTTCGCGGCAGCGCACAATAACACTGCCGGTTTGATAAGAAGAGCGCCTGTGTTAAGCTGAAAAAAGATGTGTCTTTCACATGTCTTTCAACAACTCACTCTTCTCTCAACTTTTTCTTTGGTGGTGTAATTGCAAGCATTTAATTCAATCGGCGGCCGTGCGGTGCGTCACGGGAGCCTGGCATGACGGGCGTGATCAGCTGGTGGGAAGCCGCCCTGCTGGGACTGCTGCAAGGAATTACCGAATTCCTGCCTGTCTCGTCCAGCGCGCACTTGCGCATCCTTGGCCCGTTCCTGCCGTCCGGCACCGACCCTGGCGCCGCCTTTACGGCCATCACGCAGATCGGCACCGAACTGGCCGTGCTGATTTATTTCCGTAAGGATATTTTGCGCATCGCCCTCGCCTGGTTTGCCGCCCTGCCCGGCACGGGCGCCAGCGCCGCCAGGAAAGCCGACCCGGACGTGCGCCTGGGCTGGCTGGTGATCATCGGCTCCTTGCCGATCGCCATCCTGGGCCTGGTGTTCCAGCACGCCATCGAAACCTATCTGCGCAACCTGTACCTGACGGCCACCATGCTGATCGTGTTCGGCCTGATCCTGGGTGCGGCCGACCGCTATGGCAAGCACGCGCTGCCGCTGTCGCGCATGCGCTGGCGCGACGGCATCATCTTTGGCTTTGCGCAGGCGATGGCGCTGATTCCCGGCGTATCGCGCTCGGGCGGCACCATCACGGCCGGCCTGATGATGGGTTATACGCGTGAAGCGGCGGCCCGTTATTCTTTCCTGCTGGCCATCCCGGCCGTGGTCGCGTCCGGCTTTTACCAGCTCTACAAGAGCTGGGGCGTGGCAGGCCCGGTCGCGGCCGGCCCGACGGCACTGGCCACCATCATCGCCTTCTTTGTCGGCTACGGCGTGATCATGGTCTTCCTGCGCATCGTCAGCAGTCGCGGCTACTGGCCGTTCGTCGCCTACCGCGTGGTGCTGGGCATCGTCGTGATCGCCCTGCTGAATATGGGCATCATTTCAGCGCATTGATTTACGAGCAAGCATGAAAAAAGCGCCCCCAGCCTTGATGGCTGGGGGCGCTTTTTATTGGGTACTTACCTGATACTTAGGATGCCGACTTCTCAGCATCTTTCTTGTAGGAAGCCACGCCGTTCAGGATTTCCGCTTTCGCTTCTTCCGGACCGTACCAGCCGTCGATCTTGACCCATTTGCCTTTTTCCAGGTCTTTGTAGTGCTCGAAGAAATGCTGAATCTGGCGCAGGCGCAGTTCATTCAGGTCTTCCGGCTTTTGCCAGTGGCTGTAGATCGACAAGACTTTGTCGACTGGCACGGCCAGCACTTTGGCGTCTTCGCCCGACTCGTCGGTCATTTTCAGCACGCCGATAGGACGGCAGCGCACCACTACGCCCGGGATCAGCGGGAATGGGGTGATGACCAGCACGTCGACCGGGTCGCCGTCGTCGGACAGGGTGTTCGGTACATAGCCGTAGTTGCACGGATAGTGCATGGCGGTGCCCATGAAGCGGTCAACGAAGATCGCGCCCGATTCCTTGTCGACTTCATACTTGATCGGGTCGGCGTTCATCGGGATTTCAATGACGACGTTGAAATCGTTCGGCAAGTCGCGGCCGGAAGAGACGTTATTCAAACTCATGGGGTTTCCTCATTGTGCGGATTGTATTGTAACGGCGTAATTATAGAGAACTCGGCCATGCTTGTGCGCCGCAGCACATAAAAAAAGAGCCCGCTTTCTTATCAAAAGCGAACTCTTTCGTATTAACAGACTGGTTCTTTAGAGAATTGTTGCCAGGGCGCACTGCCGGTAATGCGTGGCAGCCTGCTCGGTCTGCTGCAAGGCGTCATGCATCTGCGCCAGCTTCAGGTGCGCGTCGCGCACCATATGCGGATCGTTGGCGTCCGACAAGGCTTGCTCCAGGTGGCGCTGGGCCTTGCCCCACAGCTTTTGCCGCAGGCACAGCGAACCGAGCGTCAAAGCCAGTTCCGCATCGAGCGGACGCTGCTTCAGCCACTGTTCACAATGCTCGATCTGCAGCAGCAAGGCAGCCGAGCCGGCCGGTGCCGCCGCTTCGCGGTAAGCGCGCACCACGCGCTCATCCCAGTCGGCAGCCAGCGATTCTTCGCAGACCAGGCGCGCTTCGTCGTGCAAGCCACGCGTATTCAAGGCGGTGGCGGCGCGACAGGCGATGAACGGCTTCACGCGGTCGGCCGTCGGCACGGTGGACCAGACGCGCATCAGCGACTCGGCGTCATGCGTCGGGTCGGACAATAAATGGTCGTAGGACAATTCACGCAGGCGCGACGACAACGCCGGATGCAGGGCGCGGTGCTTGTCGAGCGAGCGCACCAGGCGCAGCACTTCCGGCCAGTTCTTCGCTTGCTGCTCGGCCTTCAGCGACCATTGCAGCGCATGGATATGGCGCGTGCCGCTGGCGTTCAATTCGCGCACGGCGGCCAGCGCCGCTTCCGGCTGGTGGTCGTCGACCAGCAATTCCGTCACTGTCATCAGGCGCGCCGTTTTCAGGCTGTTGTCGCCTTCCACGCGGGCCAGCCAGCTGTCGCGGCGTTCGGACTGGCGCATGCGGTGCGCGGCGCGCGCGCCGATCAGCGCGGCCAGGCCGGCGTTTTCATCGAGTTCGGCGGCCCGCAGCGCAGCTTTTTCGGCATGGCCGAAACGGCCTTCGAACAGGGCTTTCAAGGCTTCGCGCAAGCCCTTGTTGCTATCGCGCTCACGCTTGCGGTAGCGGTAAGCGGCCACTTGCGCCGGCATGCGCACGGTGGCGCGCACGGCGCGCACCAGCAGATACAGCAAGACGAACAGCAATACTTGCAGCAGCACAAAGAAATTGAGCGACAAATCGACGCGGTACGGCGGGTAGAACAGCACCACGTTGCCGGGATTAAAACGGGCCGTCACGGCGATACCGATCGCCGCGGCCATCAGGGCGAGTAGCCAGAGAAATAAACGCATGACTTAGGACTTCGCTTTGTAGTTGCGCACAGCGGTCAGGCTGTCGGACAAGGTCGGCATATCGATGGCCAGATTGCTCGCCTGCACCTGGCGCAGCAAACCTTGTGCTGTTTGCGTGGCCTTGGCGCGCGTATCGAAATACTTGGCCAGCGCATCCTGGGCCGCGATCAAATCGCTGCGGAAGGCCGTTTCATTGCGCGACAACAAGGCCATGCGGGCGTTCAGCAGGCGCAGCTTGACGTTTTCACGCAAGAAATACGCTTCCGACGGCGACAGCATCAGCGCGTCCGGCGTATCGACGCGGCGGATGCGGATCAGTTGACGCACATCGTTCCACATGTCGCCGCTCCAGGTATTCCAGCCATCGCGCACCGATTGCAGCAGCGGTTCCGGCGCCGGAGGACCGACCAGCTTACCGGCAGCATTTTTCACTGGCTTAGCCTTGCCCGCTTTTTCCGGCGCGGCCGGCAAGGCCGGCTTTTCGTCGGAGAGCATCGGCAAGGCGTCGATCTGGGCGATCACGGCATCCAGGCGCAGCGCCACGCCGGTCGAATCGACGCTCGGCAGGGCCTTGAGTTTTTCCATGTCGCGGCCAATCGCGCGGCGGATGGTGATGAATTGCGGCTTGTCCGAGCGCGACAGGCTGCGGTCGGCGTTTTGCAGCGCGATCAGCGCGCCAGGCACGTTGCCGGCCAGTTGCAGCTGCTGGCTGGCGGTCGACAGCACTTGCTCGATTTCCGTCAGCGCCCACTCGTCGCGGTTCTTCGACAAGTCGTTATACAGTTGTTCCAGCGCCAGTTGCTGGCTTTGCGTTTCGCTCTGGCGGTTTTCCAGCGCACCCACCTTGATCTGCAGCTCTTTGGTGCCCTCTTGCACGGTGCGCGCCAGCACGCCTGTTTCGGCATTGCTGACATCGCCCTTTTGCAAACGCTTGGCCACTTCTTCGCGCAGATTGTGGATCTTGTTGCTGGACGACCAGCTTTGCGCGGCCAGCAGCACGGCCAGGACGATCAAGGCGATGCTGGTAGGCTTTTGCAATTGCTCGACCAAGGTGGGGCCGCCCGGCTTGGACGGACCTGCACCAGGTTGCTCGGCTGCCTGTGGCGCCGTCTTCACGGCGCTCGCTGGCGTTGGATTCGGTTCAGAGTGAGTAGGCATTTCGTTCATGGTCGTGATTGTAACGCGGCGAGCACACCTGCGTCGCCAGATCCTGTCAAGGTGACGTGGGCAAACCCTAGCCCGGCCGCCGTTTGTGCAATGCGGGCGTGTGGCACGATCAGATGCTGCTGTTGCATTCTCACAACAATACCATCATTCCCTGCTTGTTGACGCAACAAATCCAGCAGTTGCAGCAAACCGCGCAACGCTTCGGAACTGGTAATGATCCAGTCATGATTATGCTGTAACAGCTTTTCCAGGGTCGCCTGCAAGGCCGGCGTCAAGGGCGGCACCGCGCGCCGGTAAGCCGTCACGAACGACACGTCTGCGCCGGCGGCGCGCAAGCCGTCGGCCAGGAAATCGCGGCCCCCATCGCCGCGCACGATCAGCACGCGCTTGCCGCGCAGGGAAGGTAAATCCAGCGCCAGCAGCAGATGTTCGGAATCGCTGCGCGCCGTGTCTGCCGGACTGGTGATGCTGGCGTTGGCATCCGTCACGCCGTGCGCGGCCAGCGCCATCCGGCTACCCTCCCCCACTACGGCAATCGGCACGCCGGCCGGCCAGGCCGTCAATTGCGCAAATACGCAATCGATGGCGTTCGGCGACACAAACGTCACCAGGTCATAGCCGGACAGCGACGCCAGGGTGGCCGCCAGCTGCGCCTTTTCTTCACCGCCCGTGAGCGCATGGATTTCCAGCAGCGGCAGCAGGGTCACCTTCAAACCCAGCGCCGCCAGCCGCGCGGCCAGCGGCCCCGCTTGCGCAGCAGGCCGCGTGATGACCACGCTATCGATCATGCTGTCAGGCATGCGGCGCCAGTCCTTCGTGGTTGTCGGGCGTGACGGCGCAAGAGGCCAGGATGCCGGCCGCGTCTTGCTGGCGCAGCAATGCGGCGGCCTGCTCGCCCAGGGCTTCGGGGTCGCTGGCGGCGCCGCTCACTTCGGCGCTGGCCATGCGCTTGCCGTCCGGCGTGGCGACCATGGCGCGCAGATGCATCTGTTCGCCATTGATCGTGGCGTAGGCGGCCAGCGGAATCTGGCAGCTGCCGCCAAAAATGCGCGAGACCTTGCGCTCGGCCAGCGATACCTGGGCCGTGGCTGCGTCGTTCAAGGGCGCCAGCAAGCGCTGCATATCGACGCCGTCATGCCGTTCGCCCATGATTTCAATCGCCAGGGTGCCCTGGCCGGCGGCCGGCAAGCTCAACTCGGGCGACAGCACGGTGCGGATGCGCGCAGACAAGCCCAGGCGGTTCAGGCCGGCGGCGGCCAGGATGATGGCGGCGTAATCGCCACGGTCCAGCTTGCCCAAACGCGTATCGAGGTTGCCGCGCAGGGGCTGGATGGTCAGGTGCGGATAGCGGGCCGCGATCAGGGCCTGGCGGCGCAGGCTGCTGGTGCCGACCACGGCGCCATGCGGCAATTCGTCCAGGCTGGCGTAATCATTGGAAATAAAAGCGTCGCGCGGGTCTTCGCGGTCAAGGATGGCGGCCAGGCTGTAGCCCTCGGGCAAGTCCATCGGCAAATCCTTCAGGCAATGCACGGCCAGGTCGGCGCGGCCATCGGCCATCGCCACTTCCAGCTCCTTGACGAACAAGCCCTTGCCGCCTACCTTGGACAGGGCGCGGTCCAGGATCTGGTCGCCACGTGTGGTCATGCCGAGAATTTCGACGCTACACTGTGGATATAATGCAGACAGACGGTCGCGCACATGTTCAGCCTGCCACATGGCAAGACGGCTCTCGCGTGAGGCGATTACCAGCCGGGAAGGAATATTCGGGGTCAATTCGGATGCTTTCAAAACAAGTTCTTTCGCTGTCGTTGTTGTACCGCAAAGCGCAGTACGGGCCATGTATGGTCACACCTGGCCGCGCGCCTGCCGTCGCTGTATCGCTGCTGCCCACGCTGCAGGCCACAAATTTTATCATGCGCCCCCCTCCCCGAATGGCGAAACGCCGCGGTATCTGCCATTCCCTTGCTTTCACACAGTTTCCTTCACTAACTTTGGTCCCTACTTATGTCCCATGACGCACATGCACCAGAAATAGTTCCCGTGAGCAGTCCTGACAAGGATGCGCCGCTGAAAGAAGATATCCGCCTGCTGGGCCGCCTGCTGGGCGACGTGCTGCGCGAACAGGAAGGCGACGCCGTGTTCCAGGTCGTCGAAACCATCCGCCAGACCTCCGTGCGCTTCCGCCGCGAAGCCGACGCCAGCGCCGCTTTGGAACTTGATGGCATGCTCAAGGCGCTGAGCCGCGAGCAAACCATTTCCGTGGTGCGCGCTTTTTCCTATTTTTCGCACCTGGCCAATATCGCCGAAGACCAGCACCGCATCCGCCGCCGCCGCGCCCATCTGCTGGCCGGTTCGCCCGCGCAAAAAGGCAGCGTCAGCTTTGCGCTGAAAAAACTGCGCTCGGCCGGCGTGCCGCGCGCCGCCGTCGATACCTTCTTTCAGGACGCCCTGATCGCGCCCGTGCTGACGGCCCACCCGACCGAAGTGCAGCGCAAGAGCATCCTCGACGCCGAACACGATATCGCGCGCCTGCTGGCCGAACGCGACTTGCCGCTGACGCCGAAAGAGCGGCAAGCCAAAATGCAATTGCTGCGCTCGCGCGTGGCGACCCTGTGGCAAACCCGCATGCTGCGCTATTCCAAGCTGACGGTGGCCGATGAAATCGAAAACGCCCTGTCGTATTACCGCATCACCTTCTTGCGCGAACTGCCGGGCCTGTACGATGACATCGAGGATGACATTGCCAGCCAATATCCGAACGGCGACGGCACCATCGTGCCGATCCAGAGCGCCTACGTGCAGATGGGCAGCTGGATCGGCGGCGACCGCGACGGCAACCCGAACGTCAACGCAGGCACCATGCAGCATGCGCTGGCCCGCCACGCCACCACCATCCTCGATTTTTACCTGGACGAAATCCATACCCTGGGCGCCGAGCTGTCCGTCTCGACCCTGATGACGGGTGTCAGCAACGAACTGCAGGCGCTGGCCGACGCCTCGCCCGACGCCTCGCCGCACCGCAGCGATGAACCGTACCGGCGCGCCCTGATCGGCGTGTATGCGCGCCTGGCCGCCACCGCCCGCGCCCTGGGCGCAACCAATATCCTGCGCAAGGAAGTGGGCCCGGCCGCGCCCTACCCCGACGCGCCCGCGTTTGCGGCCGACCTGCAGATCATTATCGCTTCGCTGGAAGCCCACCACGGCGCAGCGCTGGTGCGCCCGCGCCTGGCGACCTTGGCGCGGGCGGCCGATATCTTCGGCTTCCACCTTGCTTCGCTGGACATGCGGCAAACCTCGGACGTGCACGAACGCGTGCTAGCCGACCTGTTTGCCCACAGCGGCGTGGAAGCGGACTATGGGGCGCTGCCGGAAGAAGAGCGCGAGGCATTGCTGCTGCATGAACTGGCCCAGCCGCGTTTGCTGTATTCGCCGTTTATCACTTACCGCGACGAAACCAATTCGGAACTGGCGATCCTGCGGGCGGCCGGCGATATCCGCCGGCGCTACGGCGAGCGGGCGATCCGCAATTACATCATTTCGCACACGGAAACCGTGTCCGACCTGCTGGAAGTATTGCTGCTGCAAAAAGAAACCGGCTTGCTGCGCAGCGACTGGAGCGACGGCGGCGAAGGCGACAGCACGTGCGAGCTGATGGTGATTCCCCTGTTTGAAACCATTCCCGACCTGCAGCGCGCGTCCGGCATCATGGGCCGCGCCATGGCCTTGCCGCTGATCAAGCAACTGATCGCCAAACAGGGGCAATTGCAGGAAGTCATGCTCGGTTATTCCGACTCCAACAAGGATGGCGGCTTTCTTACCTCGAACTGGGAACTGTACAAGGCGGAACTGGCGCTGGTGGCCGATTTCCAGAAAGCCGGCGTCAAGCTGCGCTTGTTCCATGGCCGCGGCGGCACGGTGGGGCGCGGCGGCGGACCCAGCTATGAAGCCATCCTGGCCCAGCCGCCGGGCACCGTCAATGGCCAAATTCGTTTGACGGAGCAAGGCGAAATCATCGCCTCGAAGTTTTCCAACGCGGAAATCGGCCGGCGCAACCTGGAATTGCTGGTCGCCGCCACCCTGGAAGCGAGCCTGGCGCCGCAGGCAGCCAACCCGGCCGTCACCAGCCAGCTGGCCCGCTTTGAAACGGTGATGGCGCAATTGTCAGACTTGGCCTACCACGCCTACCGCCACCTGGTGTATGAAACGCCGGGCTTCACCGAGTATTTCTTTGCCGCCACGCCGATCGCGGAAATCGCCGAACTGAACCTCGGTTCGCGCCCGGCCTCGCGCAAGGCCAACCAGCGCATCGAAGACTTGCGCGCCATTCCCTGGGGCTTTTCCTGGGGCCAGTGCCGCCTGCTGCTGCCGGGCTGGTTCGGCTTCGGCAGCGCGATTGCCGCCTGGATCAATGGCGAGCTGGGCGCCAAGGATGAAAAAATCGCCACCCTGCGCGCCATGTATGCCGAATGGCCCTTCTTCGCCACCCTGCTGTCGAACATGGACATGGTGCTGGCCAAGACGGACCTGGCGATTGCTTCGCGCTATGCGGAACTGGTCGCCGACAAGGAGTTGCGCGAGCGTATCTACAAGCGCATCACGGACGAGCACGGCACTACCTTGCAGTGCCTGGAACTGATCACCGGCAATACGGAACGGCTGGCCGGCAATCCCCTGCTGGCACGCTCGATACAAAACCGCTTCGCTTATCTGGACCCACTGAACCACTTGCAGGTGGAATTGATCAAGCGCAACCGTGCCTTGTCGAGCGAAAACAAGATCGATGAACGCGTGCACCGCGGCATCCAGTTGTCGATCAATGGCGTGGCGGCGGGCTTGCGCAATACAGGCTGACAGGCTGACAGGCGGGTCCGCCAGGGCTGGCGCAGTAGCGCCAGCTTTTGCATGGGCGTTCCTATTGAAAAAATATTCTCAATAAGGCAACAATTTGACGCTACACTAGGCGTTCTACCGCCTCCAGTGCCCGGCATATGCGCACACAGGCCAACCAGGACGCCAGGGACGCGCATGAGCAAATGGTCGATTGAAACGCTGAGTGCGGCTTGCGCCGCCCTGCTTCTGATCTTGCCGAGCTGGCTGGCCGGCGCTGCCTGGCACCGCCTGGATTCCTGGCAACACGCATGGCTGGCCCTGCTGCTGGCGATCATCGCCGCTGCCGCCATCTGGATAATGGGCAAACTGCGCGCCCACCACGCCGCCACGCAGCAGCAGCCCGACGCCGACGTGCTGCGCTACCGCGACCTGGCAGAAACGGCGCAAGACGGCATGTGGCGCACCGATCCGCTCGGCGTCATCCTCGACATCAACGAGCGCATGAGCGATATGCTGGGCATCCCCGTGGAGCAATTACTGGGGCAGAACGCCACCAACTTCCACGATGAAGCCACGCGGCGGCGTTTGTGCCCGCTGTGGCGCGAAGCCGGACAAAGCTGCATGGGAGAACTGCATTACCGGCATCCAGATGGTACGGAGCGCTGGGCCATGGTCAGCGGGCGCCGCCTGTACGACCAGCATGGCGTGCTGACGGGCTCGCTGGTGCTGGCCAGCGACATCAGCGCACGCAAGCGTGTCGAACAGGCATTGGTGCAAGCCCATGCGGAGCTGGAAACCCGCGTGGCCCTGCGTACGGCCGAGTTGCAGGACGCCAATGACCGCCTGTCCGCCGAGGCCGCCATGCACGCCCAGACGGAAGCGGCGCTGGCGCGCAGCGAAGAGCGCTTGCAGGACATCATCTCGATGATGCCCCTGTCGCTGTTCCTGAAAGACGCCGACTCGGGCCTGCTGATGATGAACCATGCCTGCGAACAGCAATGGGGCGTGCGCTTCGAGCAGGTGGCGGGAGAGCGCATCTGGAAACACTTTCCAGCCGACCAGAATGCCGGCTTCAAGGCGGGCGACCAGGAAGCGTTTGCCAGCCGCCGCGTGGTGGTCCTCGAAGAACTGGTATGGAATGTACAGTTGCAAGAGAACCGCCTGGTGCAAACGTACAAGAAGCCCGTCTTCGACGCCGATGGCGTGCCGCAGATGATCATCGCCATGGCGATCGACATCACCGACAGCAAGCGCAACGAGGAAAACCTGCGCCAGTCGCTGGCCCAGCTGCGCGAACTGTCCGACCACCAGCAAACCATCAAGGAAGAGGAACGCCGCCGCATAGCGCTCGACATCCATGACGACCTGGGCCAGAACCTGATGGCGCTGCGCATCGATGTCTCGCTGCTGCACGCGCGCACCGCCATCACCCACCCGCGCCTGCACCGCCACGCCCAGCGCATGCTCGACACCATCGACACCACCATCCGCTCCGTGCGCGCCATCATCAATGACTTGCATCCCAGCACGCTGGAACTGGGCCTGGCGCCGGCCATCGAATGGCTGCTGCGCCAGATGGAGGGACGCGGCGCCATCCGCTACCGGCTGGTGGTCGACAGCGAGGCGCCCGACCTCGGCCTGGACCAGCGCCAGACCTCGGCCATCTTCCGCGTGCTGCAGGAATCGCTGTCCAATATCGTGCGCCATGCGCAAGCGAGCGAAGTCGATGTGGTGCTGGCGCAGGAAGTCGGGCATATCGCGCTGCGCATCAGCGACAACGGCGTCGGCATGTTGCCCGGCGACGATGGCAAGCGCTGCGCCTTCGGCCTGAAAAGCATCCGCGAACGGGTGCAGGCCATGGGCGGCGAGCTGCAGATCGACAGCCAGCCAGGCCAGGGCACAACACTGGCGATCCGCGTGCCGCTGGCCACGGCCAGCCAGGCGTGAGGCTGGCAATCTGTACGCGACCAAACAACATTATTGAAAATAGTTACAAAATGAGTATTTTTTTGCGCTGCAAAAAAGTATAGTAAGTTTTTTCTCTGTGGAAACTACCATGAAACCACGCTCTTCCCGCCTGCCTGCCACTTTGCTCCTGCTGCTGTTGTCTGCTGCCCCGCTGGCAAGCGCCACCATTTACGCCGAACATGGTTTCGGCGAAAAAGACGGCAATGGCAGCATCGCCTCCGACCTGAACCCGGCCGGGCTGGTGGCCGGCATCATTACGGAAGAGGAAGGACGGCGCCGCGCCGTGCTGTACCAAAACGGACACATCCGTGAACTGGGCACCCTGGGTGGCGATGAAGGTTTCACCAAGGCCATCAATGCCCATGGCGTAGTGGTCGGTTCCGCGCAGACAGCCAGCGGCGCCTGGCATGCCTTCCGTTATGAAAACGCCAGCGGCATGCGCGACCTGGGCACCTTGGGCGGCAACAGCAGTTATGCCACGGCCATCACGCAGGACGGCCGGGTGGCCGGTTATGCCGACACCCGCAACGGCGACTACCACGCCTTCGTCACGAACGCCGACCACAGCCTGCAAGACCTGGGCACCCTGGGCGGCGACAGCAGCTACGCCAGCGGCATCAACAACCATGGCGTGGTGGTCGGCACGGCACAGCGCAGCGATGGCTACCGCCGCGCTTTCATCTATCGTCCCGGAGACGGCATGCAAGAGATCGGTACCCTGCCAGGCGGGCGCATCAGCTCGGCCACGGCCGTCAATGACGCCGGCCTGATCGTCGGCAGCTCGGAAACCGCCAATCGCCGCTGGCACGCCTTCGCCTATGACGGCAAGCGCATGATCGACCTGGGCGCCATGATAGGCCAGGGCGACAGCTACGCCACCGCCGTCAATGCGGCCGGCCACATCGTGGGCAGCGTCAAGATCAATGGCTATGAGCCGATGACCTTTGTCTACAAGGAAGGCGTGATGACGGTACGCCGCCGCGACGACGGCCTGTACCTGACCAACAAGATCACCGACGCCGGCCTGGTGGTGGGCGCCATCTATACCGGCCATAAATTCCAGGCGTTTGCTGTCTCGTCGCGCGCAGCGCCGCCGCCACAGCGCAGCAATCCGCTGGACTGGCTGCTGATCACCTTCGTCATCGGCGCCAGCGGCGTGGTGCTGTACCGGATGCAGCGCAATCACCGCAACGGCTTGCTGGGCGAACGCACAAGATTGCTGTAAGAACGGCGGGACGGCGGGCGTAAAAAAAGAGGCTTGCGCCTCTTTTTTTTTCTGCCTGCTGCTTAGTTTTGCGTCAGGAAAGTTTTCAATTTGTCCGAACGCGAAGGCTGGCGCAGCTTGCTCATGGCTTTCGCTTCGATCTGGCGGATACGCTCGCGCGTCACGTCGAACTGCTTGCCCACCTCTTCCAGGGTGTGGTCGTTCGACATTTCCACGCCGTAACGCATGCGCAGCACTTTGGCTTCGCGCGGGGTCAGCGAATCGAGCACTTCCTTGATCACGTTGCGCATCGAGGCGTGCAGCGCGGCGTCCAGCGGCGCCAGGGTGGTGTTGTCTTCGATGAAGTCGCCCAGTTGCGAATCGCCATCTTCGCCCATCGGCGTTTCCATGGAGATAGGCTCCTTGGCGATCTTCATGATCTCGCGCACCTTGTTTTCCGGCATTTCCATCTTGACGGCCAGGGTCGCCAGGTCCGGCTCGCTGCCGGTTTCCTGCATGATCTGGCGCGAGATGCGGTTCATCTTGTTGATCGTTTCGATCATGTGCACCGGCACGCGGATGGTGCGGGCCATGTCGGCGATCGAACGCGTGATCGCCTGGCGGATCCACCAGGTGGCGTAGGTCGAGAACTTGTAGCCGCGGCGGTATTCGAATTTATCGACCGCTTTCAGCAAGCCGATATTGCCTTCCTGGATCAGGTCGAGGAATTGCAAGCCACGGTTGATGTATTTCTTGGCGATCGAAATTACCAGGCGCAAGTTGGCCACCGTCATTTCGCGTTTCGCGTGACGGGCGCGCTTTTCACCGGCAGCCATCTGTTTGTTGATCTTGCGCAAGTCAGCCAGCGGCAAGGCCACGCGCGCTTGCAGGTCGATCATTTTCTTTTGCAGCTCTTTCACGGCCGGCACGTTGCGGCTCAGGATCGCGCTGTACGGATACTTGCAATCGACTTCGCGGTCTACCCATTCCAGGTCGCATTCATTGCCTGGGAAGACCTTGATGAAGTGGGCGCGCGGCATGCCGCATTTGTTCACGCACAACTCCAGCACGGCGCGCTCGATGTGGCGCACTTCTTCCATCTGGCCACGCAGGGTGTCGCACAGCTTCTCGACCACCTTGGCGGTGAAGCGGATGCCCAGCAATTCCTGCGAAATGGCTTCCTGCGCCTTGATGTAGGCTTTCGAGTTGTAGCCCTCGGGCGCCTTGCGCATCTTGTCGTACTGGGTCGAGATGACGTTGAATTTCTCCAACGCATTCTTTTTCAGTTGCGCCAGCTGTTCGCTCGAGAAACCGGCCGCGCCGCCATTGGCGTCGCCGTCTTCTTCCTCGGCTTCTTCTTCCTCTTCCTCGTCGTCGCCCACCGTGGTCGGCGCAGCCACGGCAGCCGGCGCCGGCGCGGAAGCTTCATTCAGGTCGACGAAGCCGTCGACCACTTCATCGACCTTGACTTCGTCGCGGGCGATTTTTTGCGACAGGGCGACGATTTCACCGATCGTGGTCGGACAGGCGGAAATCGCCTGGATCATGTCTTTCAAGCCGCCTTCGATCCGCTTGGCGATTTCGATCTCGCCTTCGCGCGTCAGCAGCGCCACGGCGCCCATTTCACGCATGTACATGCGCACCGGGTCGGTGGTGCGGCCGAAATCGGAGTCGACCGTCGACAGCGCGGTGGCGGCAGCCGCTTCCACTTCATCATCGCTGGTGACGGTGGCAACGTTGTCCGTCAGCAACAGGCTTTCCGCGTCAGGGGCGCGCTCGTAGACGGCGATCCCCATGTCGTTGAAAGTGGCGATGATGCCTTCGATCGCTTCCGGATCGATAATGTTTTCTGGCAATTGGTCATTGATCTCGGCATAGGTCAGGAAGCCGCGCTCCTTGCCCATGTTGATCAAGCCCGTGATTTGCTTGCGGCGGCGTTCCAGGTCCGCTGCCGACGCTTCCGGATCGCCCAGCGCGTCCGCCATGCCGCCCTTGGCCTTGCGGTCGCGCGCTTTCGACACGGCTTTCAGTTCGGCCCGTTCGACGGCGTTCAGTGCTGCCACTTCATCGTTTTCCGGCGTGAATTCGCTTGGTTTGCGGCCACGGCGGCCTGGCACCTTGACGGTCGGCAGGAAATAGTTCGAGGTATCGATGGCGGCCAGGGCGTCGGCGTCGGTGGTCTTGCTGACCACTTGTGCGCCGCTGATGATGGTCACGGGCGCCGGTTCGACCTTGGCACGCACCACTTTGGAGCGGGCAGCCGTCACGACCTTGTTGGTGGCGGCGCTCTCGGTCACTTTACGGGGCGCAGCGGCCACCTTGACGCCCGGGGCGATTTTCACGCTCGGCACTTTCGCGGGAGCAGCCTCAGCCGCTTCAGCCACCGCTTCGGCGACCGGCGCTGCAGCAGGCGCTTCCGGCGCCGCGTCCACTGGCGGCACGGCCAGGCGCGAACGGCTCTTCTTCACCACCGTGACCACGGTCGGGGTGGTGGCCGGCGCTTCCGGATTCGCTTGCGTATTATCGATGAAGTAAGATAAAGTCGTTTTCGGTACGGCAAGTTGCGCAGATGCGGGGCGGGGAGCCTTGGCGGACAACGTTAATGTTTTTGGCGTATTCTTCATAGATATCTCTTAATGCGAGACCAGATGGTGTCGGCGCGAAGTGAATGATCCCACCTAAGCCTGCGAAACCGGACTCGATGGAGCGTGTTGTTGCGGCTGCCGTCTAAAGGCAGCGGCGCCTGTTTATCGGCACGTTCAAGGCCCGCGCATCCCTCGACAGGAGCAGCGGGGCCGAAGCCGGATCAGATAAATAAGCGATGTACATTGCGGAATGAAAAAAAGCCCGTACCAGAACGGGCTTGAATGTTGTTCAGTGAAGACACAGCGGAGAGCAGGATTATGCACGAAACGCAGATATCTGGATAATTGATAAGCAACATGTCGCATATCAACAATACTTATCATTGCGCTCCAACAAGACCTTGCTACCATCCCCTTCAGCTATGACCGAAACCTTGAAAAACAAGGCCTGTTGATCAAGGCGAGCCGACATTATACACATTTCCCGCATTTCGCGCCTGCCTTAATGCTCGGCCAATGCCATCTCCACCTGCCTGCCGATACCTGAACATGGATCAATCGCAGCCTGATTCCAGATCAATCGCAGCAAAATCAGTCAGCGAGTTGCCAAAAAAGACAATGCACTTGCCTGTGGCGCGTGCTATGCTCCCCTTTTATAGCCTAACCTATGATGTCGATGACCAGCTCCACGCCAGACCAGCAAGCCACCACTCCTGACACGCCAGCCGATGCGGCAGTTGCAGTTGCAACACCTGTAGTTGCAACACCTGCTGCCACTACGCCAGCCTCAGCCGCGCCCGCAGGCCTGACTGCGCGCGCCCTGCTCAAGCAGTTCCAGGAGCAATTTCCGCCTTTCCGCGACTGCCTGCCCCTGGCGATCGGCATCGACAAGCAGATCCTGGCCCGCCTGCCGGACCTGGACCGCAAGCTGATGCGCACGGCGCTGGGCATCCACACCGGTTCGCTGCGCTACCTGCGCGTGATGGAAAAAGCCAAGGTGCGCTACGACCTCGACGGCGCCGCCGGCGCGGAAGTAACGCAAACCCACCGCGATCACGCCACGCAAGTGTTGCAGCAACGCTTCAAGAAAGAAGCCGAGCGCAAGAAAGCCGAACGCGAAGCCGCAGCGGCCGAAGAAGCAAACCGCTTGCGCCTTGAAAAGCTGAACCAGCTGACCGCGAAATTTTCGCGCAAAGGCTGATCCAGCTTCATGGAAACAGCCGTCGCGCCGCCACTACCGCCCTACCAGGGCATCCAGCTGGCCCAAGTCAGGCTGGTGCGCACCAGCGATGAGGCGCGCGCGGCCATGGCGGCCCTGCTGGCGGCCGACGCGATCGGTTTCGACACGGAATCGAAGCCAACCTTCGTCAAGGGCGAATCGTCCACCGGCCCGCATCTGATCCAGCTGGCGACCGACGACATCGCCTACCTGTTCCAGGTGGGCGTGGCGCCGACGCCAGCGCTGGCGGAATTGAAGGCCATCCTCGAATCGACCAGTACCATCAAGGTGGGCTTCGGCCTGTCCGATGACGTCAAGCGCTTGCGTGCCAAGCTCGGCATCATGCCGGCCCAGGTGCTCGACCTGTCGGTCGCCCTGCGCGGCGGCCAGCGCAATGACCTGGGCGCCAAGACGGCAGTGGCCAAGTTCTTCGGCCTGCACCTGCAAAAATCCAAGAAAATCTCCACCACCAACTGGGCCGCATCGCGCCTGACGGAAAAACAGATTTTATATGCGGCCGACGATGCGCAAGTCGCCCTGCGCGTGTACCGCCGCTGGATCGCCGAGGGCGGCAAGCTGCCGCCGCAAAAGGCGCCGCGCCCTGCGGCAGCGCCCCAGGCCGCCGCCTAATTTGCCCCTGGCGACAATTGTTGCGCCACCAGCCGCCCCAGGGTGGCGATCGCCGCCGCCACTGGCGCACTCCACGGATGACCGTAATTGAGACGGATGCAATGGCCGAAAGCGCGCGTGGCCGAAAAAATCGGCCCGGGCGCGATGCTGATACCGGCATCCAGGGCACGGCGGTGCAGGGCCAGCGCATCGCATCCTGCGGGCAATTCCAGCCAGACAAAATACCCGCCCTGCGGCCGCGACACGCGCGTGCCTGGCGGAAAATGCTCGGCGATCGCCTGCAGCATGCTGCGTTGCTGCGCAGCCAGGGTCAGGCGCAGCTGGCGCAAGTGGCGTTCATAACCACCCTGCGCCAGATAATCGGCCAGGGCCATTTGCAGCGGTACGGGCGCCGACAGGCTGGTGGTCAGCTTCAACCGTTCGACCTGGCGCGCAAAGCGCCCCGCCACCACCCAGCCCAGGCGAAAGCCCGGCGCCAGCGTCTTGGAAAATGAACTGCAATGCATCACCAGGCCACGGCTGTCCGCGCTTTTACTGAGGCCAGGACGCTGCTTGCCGAAATACAGTTCGCCATACACATCATCCTCGATCAGCGGCACCGCGTGCCGCGCCAGCAAGTCCACCAGCGCGCGTTTCTTTTCCAGCGGCATCAGGCTGCCCAGCGGATTCTGGAAACTGGTCATCAGCCAGCACGCCTTCGGCTGATGCCGCTCCAGCAAGGCCGCCAGCGCCTCGAGGTCGACGCCATCGCGGGGACTGGTGGCGATCTCGACGGCTTTCAGCTCCAGCCGCTCCAGCGCCTGCAAGCAGGCATAAAAGCTGGGCGACTCGATCAAGACCGTATCGCCAGGCCGGGTCACGGCTTGCAGACACAGGTTCAGGGCTTCCAGCGCGCCATTGGTGATGACGATCTCGTCGCTGGAGACATGCACCCCATCGAGCTGGTAGCGCAAGGCGATCTGGCGGCGCAGCTCGGCGTTGCCCAGTGATAAATCCGTCACCGCGCTCCAGGGATCAAACCGGCGCATGCTGGCCGACACGGCGCGCGCCAGCCTGGCCATCGGGTACAGTTCGGGGCTGGGAAAGGCTGAGCCCAGCGGCACGATATCGCGTGCAGCGCAGGCGCCAAGCACCTCGAACACCAGGTCGCTGACATCGACGTCGGTACGCACCTCGGCCGGCCGCGAGCTGGCCGGCTCGGGCGCCAGTGCAGCAAGCTGGGGCGCCACGTAATACCCTGAACGGGGCCGCGACACGATCAGGCCACGCGCTTCGAGCAAATAATAGGCCTGGAATACCGTCGAGGGACTGATGGCCCGCCGTGCCTGCTGCTGGCGCACGGACGGCAGCCTGTCGCCCGGCCGCAGCAACTGGCCGCTGATCATGCCGGCGATCTCGTCCGCCAATACTTCATATCGCTTCAAGCCGCCCCTCCTCCATCAAGCAAACTGATCCGGTGTTTTCTTTAGACAACTGATCCTGTCAGTATTATTGTAAGCAGTATATCCTTGGCAATTAAGCCAAGGTCGGCGACCAGCACAGACAGGTGAACTATTTCATGCGATTCAATGTTTCCAGACTCTCGCTTTTCCTGGCCGCCATGGCTGCGCTGTTTCCCGGCTGGAGCATGGCAGCCCCGGCCACCTTGCACGACAGCCTGGAGCAGCGCATCAAGGCGTGCACCGCTTGCCATGCCAGGCAGGAAAGGCAGAATACCTATTTCCCCCGCATCGCCGGCAAGCCGGCCGGCTATCTGTACAACCAGCTGATCAATTTCCGCGAAGGCCGGCGCCAGTATCCTATGATGACGTATATGGTGGAACACTTGCCGGATGCCTATCTGCACGAGATCGCCGACTATTTTGCCGAACAACATCCTGCGCCGCCGCCCGCCCAGCCCAGCAATGCAGGGGCCGCCGCGCTGGCGCGTGGCAAGCAATTGGTGCAACAAGGCGACAGTAGCAAAAAAATCCCCGCCTGCATCGCCTGCCACGGTACCCAGCTGGCCGGCGTGGCGCCCGCCATACCGGGATTGCTGGGCTTGCCACGCGACTATATCAACGCCCAGTTTGGCGCCTGGAAGAATGGCGTGCGCCGCGCCCAGGCGCCCGACTGCATGGCGCAGGTCGCCGCGCGCCTGTCGAACGAGGACGTGGGCGCGGTATCTGCCTGGCTGGGCACGCAAGTGGCCAGCGCCGGTACGCGCCCTGCGGCCAGCATTGCCCTGCCCTTGCCGCTGCACTGCGGCGGCGTGCCCGGCTCCACAGCAGAGGTGAAGCCATGAAGAAAGCCATGCTTGCCGTGGGCCTTGCATTGATCATCGTGGGCGGCGCCAGAGTCCTGCTGTGGCCAGCTGACGATATCGGCCCGCCCGCCCCGCCCAGCAGCTTGAGCCAGGAACAACTGATCGCGCGCGGCGCGTACCTGTCCAGGGCCGGCGACTGCATGGCGTGCCATACGACACGCGGTGGCGTGCCCTATGCGGGCGGCCGCGCCCTGCAAACGCCGTTCGGCCAGGTCATGTCTCCCAATATCACGCCCGACCGCGAGACCGGCATCGGCAGCTGGACGGCCGATGATTTCTGGCGTGCGCTGCACAACGGCAAGTCGAAAGATGGCCGTTTGCTGACTCCCGCCTTCCCCTACACCAATTACACCAAGGTGCGGCGCGAAGACAGCGACGCCCTGTACGCCTATTTCCAGAGTCTGCCGCCGCAGCGGCAAGCGAACTTGCCGCATGCCTTGCGCTTCCCCTACAACCAGCAAATCGCGCTGGCCGCCTGGCGCGCGCTGTATTTCAAGCCGGCCGTCTACCAAGCAGCGCCCGGACAAAGCATGGAATGGAACCGGGGCGGGTACCTGGTGGAGGGCTTGGGCCATTGCAGCGCCTGCCACAGCAGCCGCACGACACTGGGCGGCAGCAATGATGGCTTGTCGGGCGGCCTGATTCCCGTGCTGGGCTGGTATGCGCCCTCGCTCACCTCGGACGCCGAAGCAGGATTAGGGGATTGGGAAACGGAACATATCGTGCAATTGCTGAAAACCGGCGTCTCGCCGCGCGCCACCGTGTTTGGTCCCATGGCCGAGGTGGTGCGGCAAAGCCTGCAGCACCTGGACGAACCCGATGTACGGGCCATGGCGGTCTACCTGAAAAGCCTGCCTGGACCGGCCCAGGCAGTCAAGGCTGCGCCACGCGATAACTCGACAGCGGCGCAAGCCCAGCTGTCGGCTGGCGCCAAGCTGTATGAAACCCATTGCGCCAGCTGCCACCAGGCCGATGGCAAGGGTGTGCCGCCCGGCTATCCGCCGCTGGCAGGCAACCGCGCATTGACGACCGTGTCGGCCGTGAACGCCATCCGCATCGTGCTCAACGGCGGCTTCGCCCCCGGCACGGCCGGCAACCCGCGCCCCTACAGCATGCCCCCGTTCGGCCCCGTGCTGGACGACCGCGAAGTGGCGGCCGTGGTGACGTACTTAAGGGCCAGCTGGGGCAATGATGCTGCGGCGGTGTCTTCTTTGGAGGTCAATAAGTACCGCAGCGTGCCGTTGGAATAAATCCGGGGTCAGATCCGCCGGGTCTGACCCCAGCAGTTGCTGTAGGGGTAAAAACAATTACAACACTATCAGCGGAACTTGCTCTTGTGCCCCGTCTTCAAATCCAGCGCAAAGCGCACGCCGTTGTCGGTCAGCATGACTTCATCGGGCGGCTCTTCGCCGGCCAGGGCGCCGTCGATCAAAGGCAAGCCTTCGCCCTTGCGCATCAGCTCATCGCAGCGCTCATAGACATTCGGGCAGCCGGTGGCGGCCATCAGCGCCTGCACGATCGCCACTTTCCAGGCATCGACGCCGCCGGCGTTGAATTCGCAGATCAGGTAACCTTGCGCGCCGCCAAACAGTTGCACCACCAGCCCGGACAAACCTTCATCCTCGCCCTTGATCAGGGTCAATAGCTGGTTTTCACCGGCTTTCTTGATGGCCGGCAAACGCTTTTCGATGGCAGCCTTGACCCGGCGCTTGATCAGCGCGTGGTCGATCGGCTCATCTTCCCTGAAGCTCCAGATGCGGGCGCGGATCTGCGACTTCGAATTGTAGGCGGCGCGGGCAATGAATTGGCGGGACGAGCTTTGCACGATGGCCGTCGAACCGGGCTTCATTTTCTCCTGCGGCTTGCCTTCGACTTTATCAATCGCAGACGCATAGATAAACGATTGGCCCAGCAAGCTTTTTTCCTTGCCTTGTTTGATGGTGATGATCAGCATGTAATTCCAGTGTAGTGAGCGGCATGCGCCGGTCGTCATAATGCCCGCATGATACCTCATGCCAAGCTGTCGCATCAGCTTGCATTCTATGCCTCTCCCGTTGCAGTCTGTCGCAGTCGCGTAGCCACGAGTGTGCACTTGCCTTACTATCGGCTTAACAACTTAATCACAGAAGGAGTTTTTATGGTGCATACGATTTTCCACACCCGCATGTCCGCCGTGATACGTACCCTCCTGCTGGCCATCGGCATATGCGCCATGGCCGTGCCAGCCACACCAGCACTGGCCTCGCCTTTGGACTGGATCGCCGGCAGCAAGATCAAGGGCAGCGGCAAGTTGCAGAAACAGACACGTGAAGTGGGCAGTTTCAATGGCGTGGCGCTCAATGTGCCTGGCCATGTCGAGCTGCGCATTGGCAATACTGAAAGCATCACCATCGAAGCCGACGACAATATCCTGCCCCTGGTCGATACGGCAGTGGAAAATGGCACCCTGCGTATCCGGCCCTCAAAACGCAATACCAATTTCTACGCAACAACACTTAATATCGTCATCCAGACACGCCATGTGGAACGCGTCAGCGTCGGTGGTTCGGGCAGCATCGACGCCACCGGTTTGCGCGGCGACAGGCTGCGCTTCGATGTGGGCGGCTCGGGGACCATCAATGCACGCGACGTAGACAGCCGTAATGTCTCTATCAACATCGGCGGCAGCGGCAGCTTCCAGGTCAGCGGCAAAACGGATCAGTTCACGGCCTCGATCGGCGGCTCGGGCAATATCCAGGCAGGACGCCTGGCCGCCAGGGAAGTGCAAGTGAGCATAGGCGGTTCGGGTGAGGCGCAAGTGTGGGCCAAGGAAGACTTGAACATCAGCATCGGCGGCTCGGGCGAAGTGAGCTACTACGGCGATCCACGCGTCAGCCGGAATATGCGACGCCCGGATAGTGTGAAGCACCTGGGCAGCGCACCTAACTAAACCCTTCCCCATAACAACACAGCCCGGATCAGTCCGGGCTGTGTTGTTCACAAAGCGCGCTTAGCGGGCCGGCTTTACCGGTTCGCGGTCGATCTGCACCGTGGTCACGCTGTCGGTCAGCCAGATCTGGCCATCCTGTATCGTGCATTGCAGCTGCATGGTGCGCTGCGCCAGGCCGCTCATCTGCTGGGCTGCGTCGGAGGGCAGGTTGATCACGGTCAAGTTCTTTGCCCGTTCCAGTTTATTGGCGATCTGTTTCCACCAGATATGGCTGGTGGCGCCATAGCTGTAGACGATCACCTGTTCCGAACGGCCGCAAGCCTTCAGGATGCGTTTCTCGTCAGGTTGGCCCACTTCGATCCACAGCTGGATCGCGCCAGTGAGGTCTTTCTGCCACAAATCAGGCTCTTCCGTATCGAACAGCCCCTTGGTAAATGTCAGCGCCTCGTCGGCGTGGATGGCGAACGCCAGCAGGCGCACCATCATGCGCTCGTCGGTTTCGGACGGGTGGCGCGCCAGGGTCAGCGCGTGATCCTGGTAGTAATTGCGGTCCATATCGGCGATCTGCAGATCGGCTTTGAATATTGTTGCTTTAAGAGCCATCGTGTGTTTCTGTAGGTATAAGTGTAAATAAACAAAAAATTAGGGCAACTTACAACACCTGACAAAACCGTAGCGAGCGGAAGGGAGAGGTGGCTGAGAAGCGCAACCGTACTTTAGTACGGTGAGCATCGCAGGCCGCCTATACCGAGGCGCAGTAGGTTTGGTCAGGTGTTTTAGCGGAAGACGACCGTCTTGTCGCCATTCTGCAGGATGCGGTGCTCGACAAACCATTTGACGGCGCGCGCCAGCACCACGCATTCCACATCGCGGCCGATCGCCGTCAGGGTCTCGACATCCATCGCATGGTCGACCCGTTCCACGTCCTGCTCGATGATCGGGCCTTCATCGAGTTCGCCCGTGACGAAATGGGCGGTGGCGCCGATCAGCTTGACGCCACGGTGATGCGCCTGCGCATACGGCTTGGCGCCCTTGAAGCTGGGCAGGAAGGAATGGTGGATATTGATCGCGCGCCCGGCCAGGGCCTGGCACAGGCCAGGCGACAGGATTTGCATATAGCGCGCCAGCACCACCAGGTCGATCTTGTGCGTGTCCATCAGCTCGATGATGCGCGCTTCCTGCGCCAGCTTGGCCGACTCCGGGGCGCCCGTCGCCAGCGGCAAGTGGTGAAACGGAATATTGTAGCTGGCCGCCAGCTGGTAAAACTCCATGTGGTTCGACACGATGGCAGGGATTTCCACGTCCAGCAAGCCGCTTTTGTAGCGGAACAGCAAATCATTCAGGCAATGGCCGATTTTTGACACCATCAGCATCACGCGCGGCTTGCTGCGCGCATCGTGCAACTGGCCCTGGAAAAGGCCATTCAACTGCATCGCTTGCGACAGTTCGGCAAAGTCGGCACGCAGCTGGAGATCGCTGACAGCGCTCTCTTCCAGCGCGAAATGCACGCGCATGAAAAACAATTTTGATTCCGGATCGCCAAACTGGGCCGAATCGATGATGTTGCAGCCATGCTCGGCCAGGAAACCCGAGACACGATGCACGATGCCGCGCTGGTCCAGGCAAGACAGGGTCAGGATGTATTCAGGATGCATCATGGGTCGATCAAGGAAGTTGAAGTAAGGGCGAGGCCAGCTGCCGCGCAGCCCGATATTGTCGCACGATCAAGCGCCACCAGCCGCATTTTCCATCACCGCCCAGCGCCAGCGGCGACTGGCCGGCGATGGACTGAACTATTGATCTAGCACAAGACCCACGTATTTCCCCATCGCCCAAGGGCAAACATGCCCGATAAACCCGCGTGCCGCGTGGAACCTGATGGCGTATTCGGCGTCTATCTCTTTGCTTGTTTCATCCGTCGCATCCGCACACCGGGTGTCCCACGACCAGATTTTTATTGAGGTAGAACATGTTCCCAACCAGTATCAGCCCCGCCCTGAAATCCCATCTGCAAGCCCAGCTTGATTTCGCTGCCGACTTGTCCCGCAAACTTGTCGACACCGCACAGCAAGTGAGCGAACTCAATCTGCGGGCGGTCCAGGAAATGCTCGAAGAGTTCAACCAGACCCATCAGCAAATGCTGGCAGCGCGCGACCCAAGTGAATTCTTTTCGCTGGCCCTGAACCAGATGCAGCCAGCCGGCAAGCTGCAGCGCTATCAACAGCAACTGTCGCATCTGGTCGCCAATGCCCATGTCGAGATGAACCGCACAGCGGAAACCCATCTCCCTGAAACGAGCCGCACGGCGGCGGCGTTCGCCGACGAAGTGGTGCGCAAGACGGCAGAAGAAACGGAAAAAGCCACGCAGCGCCAGCGCGATCTGATCGAAAAAATGCACGCCGGCGTAGTCGCCGATGGCGTGAGCCATCAGGATGCGGGCAGAGATGCCGGCAAACGGGACTATCCAACGCATTGACAAGCTCGACACCCCGACTTATTCCAAATCAGTGATGTAATCGACAGCAAGGAGAACAACATGGCTAGCAATCAAGGTAATGACGGCAATCAAGGCAATCAAGCTAAAGGCACTGGCAGCAGCCAGAAAACGGAAGGCCAAGGCGCCCAGAAGGTGCCGGCCAAACGGGGTTTCGCGGCCATGAATGAAGAACAGCAGCGCGAAATTGCCAGCAAGGGCGGCCAGGCCGCGCATCAAAAAGGCACGGCGCACGAATTCGATTCGGAAGAAGCCCGTCGGGCAGGCCAGAAAGGAGGCGAAGCTGTCAGCCGCAACCGCGAACACATGGCGGAGATCGGCCGCAAAGGCGGCGAGAGCCGGCAATCGGCCAACCGCGACAATGAAAGCCGCGGCAGCTCGGCCAGCCGTGGCGGCGCGTCCGAGCAATCGTCCAAGGCTGGCCGGCAAGGCGGCAACAAAAGTGACGACAAGCCCTAGGCCTGGCCTGGACCCTGCTGCAAGGTAGCCAGCATGGTGGCATGCACGCCAGCGGGCGCCGCCAGCAGGCTGTGCGATGTCAGCTCATATGGCGCACCTTCTGCCGTCGTGACCAGACCACCCGCCTCGCGCACCAGCAAGGCAGGGCCGGTGCAGTTGTAGCCGTCTGGACCGTAGACCCAAAAACCGTCCAGGCGGCCACACGCTACATAAGCCATCTGCAAAGCGGTCGCCCCCAGGTTGCGCACGGCGATGGCGTGTTCCAGCATGGCGCTCAGCGACTGGCCCGCCTGGCGCAGCGCTTGCGGGTAGCGAAAGGCAAATGGCGGCTGGCTGCTGGCCAGGATGCCTTCATGAAAACTACTGCGGGTGTTGACCGTGACAGGCACGCCATTGCGAAAGGCGCCGCCAGCCGTACCGGCCATAAAAGCAGTGGCAGCCACTGCATGGAACAGTTCTTCATGCATGGCATCGTAGACGACAACCAGCAAGGGCTGGCCATCGCGCAGCAGGGTCAAGGTAGTGCACCATTGCGGAATGGCGCGCAAATACTGCACGGCGCCGTCGATCACATCGCATAGCCAGCAATCACCCACAGGCAGGGCAGCGCTGTCGTCCAGTTCGCCACCAGGCTCACCATCGAACCAGGCGATGGCCGGGTAGAGTTGCGCCAGGCGCTGGCGCAAATCCTCGGCCGCTGCGCCATCGATGCGCTTGAAGGTGGCAAACAAGGCTCCCGTTTCCGTCACCGGCGTCAAGGATTGGAATTGTTGCTTCAATTGCTGGCCTGTCAGGCGTACTTGTTGCAACACCATCTCGATATCGATCTCTGCGGTATTGGCCGTGCTCATTGCATTACTCACTGTATTGCTCACTGCATTACTCATCCTTACACTCCTCTGTCAGAAAAGTGCAGTGTCTCGCCTGCAGCGTTGGCGTGCTAACGCTAAAATGCCAGTTAATAATTGAATCGGGCCAATATCGGCACACCCCCATGACGCTTATTGCAAGCATCCCGGCGTTTCTTGAACGGCGCCTGACGAACGATGCGCCACTGCTGATCCTGCCGCAAACGGCGCAGGATGGCCGGGGCAAGCATTTGCACGTGCATCCGGAGGGTCAGTTATATGTGGCCTTGCAGGGCTTGATCGTGATCGAGGCCGGTGATGTACGTACAGTGCTGCCACCAGGACACATCGGCTGGATACCGCCTGGCCTGCGCCACGGCGCCAGCGCGCACAGCCAGCATGCGGTCGATAGCCTGGTGGGCCTGACCATTTACCTGGCGCCCGCGCTATGCCTGACGCTGCCAGCAACATCGCAGGCGTGGCGCATGACGCCGCTGGTCGAGGCGGTACTGGGCCGCTTGCGCGCACTACCGCCCCACGCCGCACCCGATGCGCGCCAAACACGATTGCTCGACGTCTTGCTCGATGAACTGGCCCATACGCCAGCCGAAGCGCTGCGCCTGGTGATGCCGCGCCACCCGCGGTTATTGCAGATGGCGGCGACCATCGCCCATGATCCGGCCGACGGACGCAGTCTCGACGACTGGGCAAACGCGCTGGGCCTGTCGCGCCGCAGCGTGACGCGCCATTTTCGTGAAGAAACCGGCATGTCGCTGATCGCCTGGCGCCAGCTGGCGCGCTTGCAAAAGGGCATGGAATTGCTGCATGCGGGCGAGACGGTCACCACGGTGGCGCTGGCCCTTGGTTATGACAGCGTCAGCAGTTTTATCGCCCTGTTCCGGCGCGTGCTGGGCACCACGCCAGCCAGGTTTGCCGGCCGATAGCCCACGCTGTGGTACATTCTCGCCTCGCCCCCTGCCCTCCCCGTCCCAGATGCAAGCACCCCTGAAATACCTGAGCGCCTATTCCGAGCAAACTTTATCGCAAGTGCGGCAGCTGATCGCGCAAGACAAGCTGGGCGAAGTGTTACTGAAACGCTATCCGAACGCGCACGATGTGCGCAACGACAAGGCGCTGTACCAGTATGTGCAGGATTTGAAGAATGAATTCCTGCGCAACGCCGAACCGATCAACAAAGTGGCGTTCGATAGCAAGATTCACGTGATCAACCATGCGCTGGGGCTGCACACCTCGATCTCGCGCGTGCAGGGCGGCAAGCTGAAAACCAAGCACGAAATCCGCGTGGCCACCATGTTCAAGGAAGTGCCGATGGAATTTTTGCGCATGATCGCCGTGCATGAATTGGCGCACGTCAAGGAAAAACAGCACGACAAGGCTTTTTATAAACTGTGCACGTATATGGAACCGCAATACCACCAGTACGAATTCGACGTGCGCCTGTATTTGACCCAGCTGGACCTGTCGGGCCAGCGCCTGTGGTCATGATGTAAAAAAGGCCACCCGCATCAACTGCGGGTGGCCCGTTTGCCGCCATCAGCGCCAGGCTCAGGGCGCAGTCTCCTTCAGGCGCTGCACCAGCGCGGCCGGATCGGCATCGGCGTTGAGGAAGGCGGCATGCTGCGGGCGGATAAAACCTTGCTCCTTGCCGTTTTGTACGAAGGCAATCAAGCCATCGTAGAAATGGTCGACATTGAGCAGGCCGATCGGCTTGGCGTGGATGCCCAGCTGGGCCCAGGTCAGCATCTCGAACAATTCTTCCAGGGTGCCATAACCACCCGGCATGGCGATGAAGGCGTCGGCCAGGCTGGCCATCATGGCCTTGCGCTCATGCATGTCCTTCACGACGAACTGGCGCGTCAAGCCCGTATGGCCGACTTCGCGCTCGACCAGCTGGGTGGGGATCACGCCCGTCACCTCGCCGCCCAGGCGCAGCACTTCATCGGCGATCACGCCCATCAGGCCGACCTTGCCGCCGCCATACACCAGCGCAATATTTTCCGATACCAGCACACGCGCCAGTGCACGCGCCGCTTGCGCATATTCGGGGGTCACGCCTGCATTGGCGCCACAGTACACACATAAAGCCTTGATCACAGCGATCCTTACTCTTTCAGTTCATCAATTGCAGCCTCAACTTCAAGGCGCTCCTTGGCGTCCAGCGCCACACAGTCGGCGGCTTTGCCGTACAAGGCGAGCACTTCCGCCAGTTTTTTGTTACCGTCGAGCATGTTCAATGCACGTCCATATTCGCTATGGGCCAGTGCCGAAGTGGGATTGAGCGCCAGCGCCGTCTTGAAGTGCTGGTAGCCATCGTCCTTGCTGGCGCCATAGGTCAGGCTGCCTATCATGCTGCCTACCTTGTCGATGATTTCCGTATGATAAATCCCAAACGCCACATGCGCCTCGGCGTGCAGCGGCGCCAGGGTCACGGTGCGGTTCAAACTATTGCGCACCTTGGCGCCCAGTCCCTGCGCCAGCGCCTTGACGACGGAAATACCGAGCGCATAACGGCCCAGGCTGTAGGCATGCCAGTAAAAGCCGGCCGGATTGTCGGGCTGTTCCTGCTGCTGGCGCTCACAGCGTTCGGCCACTTCTTCGTACAGGGCCAGCCTGCGGCCTTCGTCCATCTCCAGATGGGTGGCGTACACGCAGGTGGCCTTGTGCGCCACGGCATAACCGGGCACGCCGGCCGCCAGGCCCAGCTTGACGGCCCGCTCGAAATCGCCGGCATGGAAGGCGATCCAGGCCTGCACCAGCCTGTCTTGCTGGGGAAAAACCTCTACATCGCCGGTGTGCAAGCGCTTCCAGGCAGCTTCCAAAGTCTGTGGCGTATACACATACGCGTCATCGGGATACGGAAATTGTGTCCAGGCCATGCCGATTCTCCAGTCAGCGAGCGTGTGGTCCGCGTCCACCAGCGTGGACGGCCAGTCAATCGCTCTTCAGTTTAGTCACATACTCTTCAGACAACTTACGAAACAGCAAATGTGTTTCATTGCGTAAATAAGGGCCGATCAGCGACAGCACCTGGTAACAGCCGCGCGCCAGCGCATCGGACATCGACTGCTGCTCCGTGTACTTGCGCGGATTGCGCACATACTCATACGACAGCCAGTAGGTGGCGACCACCACCATATTAGTGGCCATGGCAGCAATTTCCATGTCCGATGCCTCTAGCGACTGTTCGCTGCGCAAATCTTCGCACAGCTGGGTGGCCACCTTGATCTTGTGCGCCAGGATCAGCTTGAAGTGCAATTCCAGCTTGCGGTTGCGCGACAGCAAATCGTTGAGGTCGCGGTAAAAGAAACGGTAGCGCCAGATCAGCTCGAACATCAGGTGCAGATACAGCCAGACATCCTCGATATTCGAGCGGCGCCCGTCCGGCACCGTCAGGATGCGCTCGATTTCCGCCTCGAACTGGACAAAGATCGAATTGACGATGTCATCCTTGTTACGAAAATGGTAGTACAGGTTGCCCGGCGAGATATTCATTTCCTCCGCAATCACGGTGGTCGTGATATTCGGTTCGCCAAACTCGTTGAACAAGCGCAGCGACAACTCCAGGATGCGTTCGCGGGTGCGGCGTGGTACTTTTTGTAGCATGGCGGGCAGTCTCTCTTTGTTCTGCCGCAAGCATACCATCTAAAATAGTTCCAATGAAACAGCACGCAGCGTCGGCACGCAGAAGCGCCAGATCCGCACGGTGGCGAAAAAAAAGCCTGCGCGGGCAGGCTTGGGAATACGGCGCGCTAGTCATCCGTCCCCTTCTTTCGCGCGGCAGGCTTGCTGGCTGGCCTGGCGCGCGCTGTCGCGGCGGGCTTGGTGGCAACCGGGGTCGCCGCCCTGGCGGCTGGCTTGCGTGCGGCCCTGGCGGCCGGTTTGGCGCCCGACAACGCCGCCACCTGGCGGCTCAGCTGGTCGATCCGTTCGTGCAGCGCGGCAATTTCGCCTTGCGTGGGCACGCCGATGGTGGCCAGGGCGCGCGCCACGCGCTCTTCAAATACTTGCTCCAGCTTGTCCCAGGAACCGCTGGCCTGCTTGCCGACGCCACCGGCAATCTTGCTGACAGTGTCGCCAACGTTGGCTGCCCTGGCCCCGGCCCGCTCTTGAAACGCCGTGCCTTCCTGGACCAGCCTGGAAAACACGCGGCCTCCTTCTTGCTGCGCCTTGGCGAAAGCGCCCAGTCCCGCCTGCCAGATCTGCTGCGCGGAGTTGCGCACGGCCTCCGCCAACTCGCTGTCTTCCGCCAGTTCCTTCAGTTTCTTCGCCATCATCGCCTCCTTGCATTCGACTGCCCACGGACACTACGGGCAATTTGATTGTAGTGAGCAAAACTAGAGCGAGGAATCTAATATGATAGAGCGCCGCCACTAAAACTGCGGCAGCTCAGGCGGCGGCGCGCACGGGGCCGTGCAGCAAGCCATGCAGGCGGAAGCCTTCGCGGATGTTTTCGCGCAGGACGGCGCCTTTCCACGGCTTGGTATAGAAGCGGTCGACGGCGCCGCGGTTGATCGCCGCCATGATCGGCGTCAAATCGGAATAGGCCGACAGCATGATGCGGAAGGTGTCCGGACACAGGTGCTTGACCCGTTCCATGAATTCCGTGCCGCTCATCTGCGGCATGCACTGGTCGCACAGGATCACCTGCACCTTGTGGCGCGCCAGGATATCGAAACCCTCGGCGGCCGTCTGCGCCGTCAGGATGCGGTAGCCGTCCTGGGCCAGGAAGTCGCTCAGCACATCGAGCATGAAGACATCGTCATCGACGATCAGCAAGGTCTGCTGTTCATCGCCCGCCAGCTCCTGCGGCGACGGCAGCAGCTTGCCGCCCGTGAGCATTTGCTCGAACTCGTCCTGCGGCACGGGGCGGCTGAAATAATAGCCCTGCATTTCGTCGCAGCCATGGCGCCGCAGATAAGCCAGCTGCGCATCTTTTTCCACCCCTTCCGCGATCACCTGCAGCTTCATGCTGTGCGCCATGCTGATGATGGCCAGCACGATGGCCGCGTCGTCCGGGTTGCTGGTCACTTCGCGCACGAAGGCGATATCGATTTTCAGCTTGTCGATCGGGAAGCGCTTCAGGTAGGCCAGGCTGGAATAACCGGTGCCGAAATCATCGATGGAAATCTGGATGCCCAGCGCCTTCAGGTTGCGCAACACGGCGATGGTTTCCTCGGCATTCGACATCAGCGAGCTTTCCGTCAATTCGAGCTCCAGCAGGTCGGGCGCGATATCGTATTTGCGAATCGCCTTGAGCACCTCTTCTTCCAGGCCACCGACGAAAAACTGGATGCCCGACACGTTCACCGACAGGTGCACCGGGCCGATGCTGGTCGCGCCCCACTCGCTGATCTTCTTGCAGGCCTCGTCGAGCACCCAGTTACCGACCCGCACGATCAGGCCCGTCTCTTCCAGCAGCGGGATGAACAGGGCCGGCGACACCATGCCGTGGCCCGGCCGGTTCCAGCGGATCAGCGCCTCGGCGCCGCTGATGCGGCCCGAACCGATATGCACCTTGGGCTGGAAGAACAGCACGAATTCTTCGTTGTCGATGGCGCGCCGCAGCGCGTTTTCCATGTCCAGCCTGGCCATCGACTGGGCATTCATTTCGGCCGTGAAGAAGCGGAACACGTCGCGGCCCGCCTCCTTGGCGCGGTACATGGCCGTGTCGGCATACTGGATCAGGATATCGGCGTCGCTGCCGTCGTCCGGGTAGACCGAGATGCCGATGCTGACCGTGACGGTCACTTCATGGCCCTGCAAGTCAAATGGTTTGCGCATCGCCTCGCGGATCTTGTCGACCACGCCCACCGCATGCTGCGCGCCTTCGGGCAAGACCAGGATGGCGGCAAACTCGTCGCCGCCAAAGCGCCCGATGGTGTCGCGCACGCGCAGGCATTCGACCAGGCGGCTGGCAAACTGGCGCAGCAGCTCGTCGCCCAGGGTGTGGCCCAGGGTGTCGTTGACATTCTTGAAGCGGTCGACGTCGAGAAACAGCACCGCCACCGCCCACTGGTGCTCCGCCGCCTGCGACAAGGAATGCGTCAGCGATTCATAGAACTGGCTGCGGTTCGGCAAGCCGGTCAGGGTGTCGAAATGGGCCAGCTTCAGCAGGCGCTGCTCGGCATCCTTGCGCTCGCTGATATCGCGCGCCACCGCCACCAGGATCCAGTTCTGGCCCGAACGCACGGTGCGCCGCTGCACTTCGACGGCCAGCCGCGAGCCATCCTTGCGCTGCAACTGCAATTCCGTCATCTGGCCGCTCTGGTCGCCGGCCAGCAGCTTGTTGTACAGCTCTTCGAGTGGTGCTTCGCCTTCGCGCACCTGGCCGGTGCGCAGGCCGAGAAAATCCTCGCGCTCGAAACCGAGCATGCGGCAGGCCGTCTGGTTGACGTCGATGAAGCACATCTCGGCGCGGTCGACCAGGAAAATGGCGTCGGCGGTGGCGTCCATCGCCAGGCGGAAACGGCGCAAATCCTCGTCCAGGCGGATGCGCGCCTCCATGTCCAGGGTCAGCTGCTCGTGGTGGCGCTTGATTTCATCGTACAGCAGCAGGTTGTCATAGGCGACGGCGATTTGCGCGGCCACGGTGGCGGCGACACGCTCATCGACCTCGGAAAACTCGCTGGCGCCCAGCTTGTCGACCAGGTACAGCCAGCCGTGGCTGCGTTCGCGCGAAGCGATGGCCACCCCCAGGAAGGAATGCACGGGCGGATGGCTGGCGGGCAGGCCCAGTGCGCCAGGATCGCCCTGCAAGCCATTGACGCGATATGGCTCGCGCTGTTCCAGCAGCCGGTTCAGGACGCCCGTGCGCGGCGCGTTGGCGATGTCGCCGATATTTTCCTCGCTGCCGCACGAGGAAAAATAACTGAGCTTGCCGGCGCCCTCGTCGAGCACGCCGATGCACGCATATTTGGACACGCAGATGTTTTGCGCCACCTTGCAGCCCGCGGCGATCAGCGCGTGCGGATCGCGCTCGGCGCCCAGCTCGATACCCAGCTCGATCAGCGCGGTCAGGCGCAGGCTGACCGCCTGCAGGCTGGAAAGTGAGCGCGACAGGCGCTCCGTCATGATCGATAAATCTTCCGGCACGGCCACCTGGCCCTCGCCCTGGCTGGCCAGCTGCGAGATCTGCTGGCTGCTCGATTCCAGTTCTTCCAGGTAGCCCGTCACCTGATGTTCGATGCCGCCCAACTTGCCCGGCGGCGTAGCGGCGCGCGGCCGCGACTTGAGCTGGCTCTCCGGCGCCATCAGGCCCAGCGCCTCGTTTACCGTGCGCACGATCACCTCGGGATCTGAGGGTTTCGGCAGCACCCAGCGCACGCCACAGGCCTGCGCCAGCAGGATCGCTTCCTGTTCGCGGTAGGTCGCCGTATAAAAGATGATGGGCACGTCGGCCAGTTCGGGGGTTTCATGCACGCGCGTGACGAATTCGTAGCCATCCATGTTCGGCATCAGGATGTCGGAGATGATCAGGTCCGGCCGCTCGGTGCGCATGATTTCCAGGCCTTCCACCCCGTTGGCCGCTTCCAGCAGGCGGTGGCCGCCATAACCGAGCAGCGCGGTGAGAAATTCGCGGTTCAGCACATGATCGTCAACGATCAAAATCGTGGCAATGTCGTTTTTAACGGGCGTCGACGGCGCCCCGATCAAAAAAGATTCAAGTTCCGCCACAAACAGGTCGGGCTCGATCGGCTTGCCGATATAGCCATTGAAGCCTGCTTCGAGCAGGCGCTCGCGGTCGCCCACCATGGCCAGCGCCGTCACGGCCAGCGCGGGAATCTTGCGCAAGGCCGGGTCTTTTTTCAGTTCCGCCACGACGCCATAGCCATCGAGCTTGGGCAGGTGCACGTCGCAAATGATCAGGTCAGGCACTTCGCTGCGCGCCATGCGCACGCCCTCTTCGCCGTCATAGGCGGCCAGTGGCGTATAACCGAACGCGCGCAACAGATACACCATCAATTCCATATTGGTGGCGTTATCTTCAATAATCAGGATCCGTGCAGACAATTAGCACTCCCACCAAAAACACCTACGATCATGAATGCCTGCCGCGCACTTTCCCATTTGTGCAAGCAGGCTCTACAGCATAACAATCCTACAACAGATTATCGCAAGCCTCAGTATAAATCGCATCAGCCGAATCCGCCGCTGCCGACGCTATTGCCGGCCTCGCCAGGCAGACGCATCAAGAGAAGCTGCTGCCACCAAGCTTAAACCAGTACGCGATTCGGAAATAGCCTTTTCTCCTGCTTGCCCTGTTAAAAAACAGCAACAGCAGAGTCAAGGCAGACACTCTTGCCACGCAGGCAAAATGCCTCAAAATTCAGCCTGAATGGATGCTGCAAACGCCGTTTGCGACTTCGGACACGATAGTGATTTCCTCCAGCACCCGCGCCAGGATGCGCGCATCGCTGGCCAGCGCCACATGGCCGATCCCGCCGAAGGCCGAATTGCGGGCGCCGGGCAGGCAGGCGGAATCCTGCGGCGCGACGATATTGTCGTGATGACTATAAATAGACGTGAAGCGGGCCCGCACTTCGGGTGACTCGCCGGCGGCCAGCTGCACCAGCCACGGAGACGGCTGTCCATGCGGGCGGCTCATCTGGCGCGCATTGCGTCCCAGCCCCAGGTTGGCCAGCGCCGTGCCATGGTGCGGCGTGCCCACCGTGATCACCCGCGCGATCTCTTGCACACCGTATTGGCGCAGATACGCGCGCGCCACCAGGCCGCCCATGCTGTGCGCCACGATGATGACTTGCTGCGCACCGGTGCGCGTGCGCAGGGCCTGCACGGCGCGCCGCACCTGCGGCAAAAAATCGTCGATGCCGGCGCCTATCGGTTCCAGGTCGAGCGCATCATGCACGATGCCGGCCTGCGCCAGCTGCCGGCTCAACTGCGTCCAGTAGCCGCGGTTGCACACATAACCGTGGATCAGCAGCACCGGCAAGCCGCAGGCCGACTGCGCGCCCGGCGGGGCCAGGCGAGGGCGCAGCATGCCCCACGACGAGGTCCGCAAGCCAGCCAGCAGCTCGCCGAAAAACAGCCGCGCGGCGCCAGCGGCATCGAGCCGGAAGGCGGGCGGCACCGGGCTGCCAAAGTGGCGGCTTTGCCAGAAGTGATGGAGCACCAGGACGGCGCGCGCAGCCAGCACGATGACCAGCGCCAATAACAGTGCCAGCCACGGCGCCACCGGCCACTGCAGCAGCAGCCAGGCCAGGCCCAGCACGGCCAGCAGCTGCAGCAGCATCACTGCCTTGAGGAGGCGCGCGATCATGGCCGCGCCTCGCCCGGTTTGTCCCGCCCTTCGCCCCGCATCCTGCCTCCTGATATTTTTGGCAAGTGTATGCCAGCGCGGGCGGCGACGGTAGTTGCACGGTAGAGTGCGGGGTCTAGTCACCTCGCCAGTCACGCCGCTGCGCCACAGGCTTACTTCTTCGCCACGGCCAGGATATGGCGCGCGATGCCGCGCAGGATGTTGACTTCTTCCGTCTCCAGTCCCGTGCGCGAAAACAGACGCTTCAGGCGCGGCATCAGCTTTTTCGGATTGTCGGCATCGAGGAAATCGATCGCCACCAGCGCCTGTTCCAGGTGCGCATACATGCCGTCGACCTGGGCCAGGCTGGCCGCGTCGCCATGAAAACCGATGGCGCTGGCGGCAGGCGCAGCATCCGACGCGTCGAGCGCCGCCATGCGGCATTCATACGCCACCACCTGCGCCGCCTGCGACAGGTTCAGCGACGAATACTCGGGGTTGGCGGGGATATTGATCAGCACATTGCACTGCTCGACGATCTCGTTGGGCAAGCCGAAGCGTTCATTGCCGAAGATCACGGCCGCGTGCAAATCCGTGCTGGCGGCCAGCTGGGTGGATAAAGCGCGCGGCGCCATGACCGGCGGCGAGAATTCGCGCAGCCGGGCCGACACGGCGGCCGCGTAATTGCAGCCTTCCAGCGCTTCGGCGATCGAGCCGACGATGCGCGCGCCGGCCAGGATATCCTGCGCGCCGCTGGCAAAGGCGACCGCTTCCGGGTCCGTCAAGGCGTCGGGAAAGCGCGGATTGACCAGCACCAGTTCGGAAAAACCCATCGTTTTCATGGCCCGCGCCACGGCGCCAATGTTGCCAGAGCGACTAGTTTCGACAAGAATAAATCGCAGGCGAGTAAAAAGAGACGCAAGAGACGTGTTGGTTTCGGGCAGATTCATTTAAAATAGCGCCATTGCGCGGTATCGATACAGGAAATTTCGGGAAGCGACGTCACACAACGCTGACGTCAGGCCGGGATTTTAACCATTTCGCCACCGCTACGCTCTTTAATTCATTCTTGCACACTTGCGCTCCGGTACTGAAAAGCACCGCTGGGCGCTCGCGTGCTTTTAACGGAAGCTCACATGCACCCAATGCTCAATACGGCGATCAAAGCCGCCCGCCGCGCCGCCACTGTCATCAATCGCGCCTCTTTTGACCTCGACCGCGTCGTCGTCACGGAAAAACAACACAACGATTTCGTTACCGACGTCGACCAGGCGGCTGAACAAGCCATCATTGAGGTGCTGTCCAAGGCCTATCCTGACCACGCCTTCCTGGGCGAAGAGTCGGGCGCTTCCGCCAACTCGCACGACGAGAATGAATATCAGTGGATCATCGATCCGCTGGACGGCACCACCAACTTCATCCACGGCTTCCCGCAATACTGCGTTTCGATCGCGCTGGCACAGCGCGGCGTCGTCACGCAATCCGTCATCTACGATCCGGTCCGCAACGACCTGTTTACGGCCAGCAAGGGCGCCGGCGCCTACCTGAATGAAAAACGCATCCGCGTCACCAAGCTCGACCGCATCGCCAACGCCCTGCTGGGCACCGGCTATGTGGCTGGCAGCGTGAAAGCGCTGGACGAATACCTGAAGATGTACCAGATCATGGGCGAACGCAGCCAGGGCGTGCGCCGCGCCGGCTCGGCCGCGCTGGACCTGGCCTATGTGGCTTGCGGCCGCCTGGACGGCTTCTACGAAAAAGGCCTGAAGCCTTGGGACATCGCCGCCGGCGCCCTGATGATCACGGAATCGGGCGGCATCGTCGGTGAATTCAACGGCGAATCGGACTACCTGTACAAGGGCGACATCATCGCCGCCAGCCCGAAAATCTTTGGCCAGATGATCACTTTGCTGACGCCATTCGCATAACTGCTGCGCATGTTGCACCCACAAAAAAACCGGCCCTGGCCGGTTTTTTTGCATTCCAACCCCTAAAGCGACCCTTCCAGCATCAGGCGCACGGTGCGGTAGCTGCCCGTATCGACCGTGCGCACGATGCTGCCGCTGCCGTCGGCATACAGGCTGCGCGTAGGAAACTTCTGCGCCAGCAGGTTGGCGCCCGAGACGCGCAGGCGCAGCTTGTCGCTGAACTTCCATAGCCCGTACAGATCGAGTTCGCGCCTGGTGCCCTGGTAACTCGATAGCTCGCGTGTATCGCGCGAGGCGCCGCCGGCCTGGTAATTGAGATTGCCGCCCAGCGTCAAGGGCAAGCCGGTCAACTGGTAATCGGCGCCCAGGTTGGCGCTCCACGGCAGCTGGCTGTCGAGCCGGTTATCGGGGCCGGGCACGGCATTCACGCGCGACCAGTTGCGCGCCAGGTTGGCCCGCAAGTCCAGCTTGGGTGCACCGGTCAACAGCGCCGTCAAGGGCAGTTTGGCTTCCAGTTCGACACCACGCACCTGCGCCGTGCCGTTGTTGAACGGCGAGCTGACCCAGCGTCCATTATCCTGGTACAGCTTGTCCATCATCACATCCGAGATGCGCCGCATGGTGGCGCTGGCGCTCAGCATCGCGCCTTCCGCCAGATAATATTCATAGGCCGTATCCAGGCCCCAGGCCAGTTCCGGGCGCAGCGCCGGATTGCCCTGCGTATCCGGGTTGGTGGGACTATTGCCATTGTCTATGGTGTAGGGACGCGGTATCAGCTGGAAAACCTGCGGCGCTTTATACGTGCGCGTAACGGCCAGCCGCAGCTGGTCCTTGCCGCCCAATTTCCACAGGCTTTGCAGCACCGGGCTCCACACTTGCGAGCGCACGTCGACCGCTGCAGCGTCACCGGTGGCGCTGGCCGTGCGCAAGGCTTCCCAGCGCAAGCCCAGGTACAGCGACCAGCGGGCCGAGATGTCCCATTCATCCTGCGCGAACAAGGCCAGGCGCCGCACCGTGGCGGCATAGTCTGTGTCATACAGCACCGGTAGCCTGCCCGGCACCAGCTGGCGCTCGCGGCGAAAATCCGCGCGCCGCCGGCGTTCCGCCTCCCAGCCCGCCGCCAGGGTGTGATGTTCGCCGAGCGGCCGGCGATAGGTGGCGCTGAGACTGGCGCCGATGTCGTCCACGCCCGAATCGACCAGGTGCGTGGTACTGCTCCCCGGGCCAGCGCCCTGGAAGGTGTAGTCGCTGCTGCGGTGGTTGTAGTTCAAGCCCAGCTTCAGGTCGAGACTGGCGCCGTGTTCCAGCTTGCGCAGCCATTGCAGGTCGCTGCGCACGGTGCTGCTGTCCTGGTTAAAGTAGGCGTCATTGTCCGGATAGTCGGTATTGCCGCCCAGGTAAGCGGTTTCCACCACATGGCGGGCGCTGGCCAGGCGTCGGAAACTGAACAGGTTTTGCCAGGACAGGCTGTCTTCACCGTCCAGTGCCCATTGCAAACGTGGCGCCAGTTCGATCGCGTCACTGCTCACGCGTTCGGTGAGCGGCAGATGGCGCACCACCGTGGGCCTGCCATCGGCAGCGTATTCGCGGTCCCATTCGTCCAGCAAGCCCTGGCGCCCCGTGTGGCTGAGCGTGCCGGCCAGCGCATACGACAACCGTCCATCCTTGTCGGACAACTGCATGGTGGCGCTGCCGGCCGGCATGCCATGGCTGTGCGATGCACCCAGTTTAAAGGTGCGCTCTGGCTTCCGGGAGACTTTTTTCAGGATGATATTGATGGAACCGGCAATCGCCTGCGCGGAAAATTCGGCCGTGGCGGCGCGCATGATTTCCACCCGCTCAACCAGTTCCGGATCGAGCGAGTCCAGCGAAAAGCCGGCCGGCACGGGCACGCCATTGAGCATGATCAAGGTATAACCCTGGCCCAGTCCCCGTAGCTGGATTTGCGCACCCTGCCCGTTACCCTGCGGCCCGCCGATGCTAATGCCGGGCAGGCGTTTCAGGGCGTCCGACAGGGTACGATCGCCCTGCTGGTTCAATTCCTCGTAGCCGACCACGATGCTGGCTACCGTATCGTTGCGCCGCTGCTGCAGCTTGCCGGCATTCACGGTCACGGAAGGAACGATGGCCTCGCTGGCATCCGTGATGACATCATCGGCATGGGCGTGCGCCGTCAACGGCAGCGCTAGGCTGCACAAAAATAAATTCAATCGCATGGGGGTTCCCGTAAAAGGGTAGTGGTTGCCGGGTTAGCGCTGCGCGCCAACCCGATATTCAGTCCAGGTGTTAAGGCCCAGGATTAGCGGCCAAACTGTGCGCGCCGCATGCGCAGGGCGCGCTCGCTGGCATTGGCGTCCAGGCCGGCCAGCCTGGTTTGCGGATCTTGCCGCTTGCCGTCCTGCCGCACCTGGAAGTGCAGATGCGGACCGGTCGCCGCGCGCCCTGTTGCGCCCACCGTGCCGATGGTCTGGCCCGCCTTGACGATGGCGCCATCGGCCAGCGCAACGCTGTCCAGATGGACATACCAGGATTCCAGCCCGGCGCCATGATCGATGCGCACCAGATTGCCCATCCAGTCATCGTGCGCCACCCTGGCCACGCCATCGGCCACCGCATGCACGGGCGTGCCACGGCTGGCGGCCAGGTCCAGTCCACTCAGCCCCTTGGGTGTAGTGGGACGCACCACGCCAAAAAAACCGGTGACGCGCATGCTGGCCAGCGGATTGCGCCAGGGAACGGTATTAGGTATTGCAGTAGCGGTTGCCGAGGCGGATGCAGCCTCAGCCGGAGCCCAGGCCAGCGCCGGTTGCAGGACGACGCTGCTCGCGCCCAAAGTGCCGAGCACCGTTATCACGGCCAGCTTGACGCCCCACGGCATGCTGCCGGACTGCGGGTCACGCATGCGGGCTACCCGGTCGGCCATGCCGCCGGGTTTGCCGCCAAAGGCCAGGCCGGCAGGAAAACAGGCTTGCACGCTCAACTGGCGCACCAGCGCGGCTGCATACTGTTGCCGCTGCTGCTGGGGACGGCCGGCCAGCACTTGCCGATCGCAGCCCAGTTCCTGCGCCCAGCCCAGTTTCTGGCCCAGCCAGCGCAAGGCCGGATTGAACCACAGCAAGGCATGCAAGCTGGCGGCCAGCAATTGCACGGCCGGATCGCGGCGGCGCGTATGCGTCAGTTCATGTTCGATGATCAATTGCTGCTGTTCTTGCGTGAAGTGCGCCAGATGCGCGGGCAACAGCAAACGCGGCTGCAGGGTGCCCAGCAGCATCGGCGAAATCGGTGCATCGATTTCCAGCACGGCCATGCGCCGCTGTTGCAACTGCTGCCGTTGCGCTTCCGTAAAAGCCCCGTGCGCCTGCAGGGTGGCCAGGTCCAGCGGACGCGCCGCCTTCAGCATCGCCATCACGAGGGCCTGGTTGCGCCGGTAACGCCAGGCCATGCAGGCCACGCCACATGGATACACCAGCAGCCAGGCCAGCGCCAGGCGCTTCAACCAGCTCGCATGGAAGGCAGTCTGCGCATCGTCGGCCGGTAATGCGGGCGCGAGCGTTGCCTGTGCCAAGGGCGTCGGCAGCGCCTGGACTACCGTCGTAGTCACCAGCAAGCTTACTTCCGGCACCACGCTGATACGCTGGCTGTGGGGCAGCAATGACAAGATGAATACCAAGGCCAGCAGCAGCTGCGCCCCCAGCCATACGCCGCGCTGGGCGGCCAGCACGGGCCAGCGCCGTTGCGCCAGGTGCAGCAGGCCCTGCAGCAACAAACCGGCCAGCAGGCAGGCGATGGTCGATTGCAATAATTTCAAGGCAAACAAGGTCATCGCTTACTCCTTGTTGTCGAGGGGCCAGTCGTGCAGCATTTGCTCCAGTTCGGCCAGTTCCTGCTGGTCCACGAGCTTGCTGCCCGTAAACATGCTTACCGGCAAAGGACTGTCGATTTCCATCACCCTGCGGCCGAAATCGTTGGCAAACGCGGCCAGGGTGGCCACCTTGTCCACATGCGCTTCATACACCAGCACGCCATGCAGGCTGCGCTGGGACAACATGCCTTTTTCCAGCATGCGCTCGACCGTCTTGCGGGTCGAGGAAAACGACCAGCCCAGTTCTTCTTCCACGCTGGCGTGCAATTCGCGCGAAGACAAGGGCTGCTGTTTCCACAGCGCCTTCAATAACGATAGTTCGGTAACCGATGGCGTACTCATGATTTTCCCCTTGCCGGATGAATGCGTGACGTTTAAAACAATTATGCGACAATTGTCACATGCAATGCAAGCAAAATTTGCGACAGTTGTCACATGAATTTTCTTTCATGCATCCTTTCATTTGTGAATCAATTGAAACGCTTTTATGCCAGGCTGTTATACTTCGCGTGTGCGGCACATATGACCAGTCCCCTTGCCGCTGTCTTTCGACCCCTAATCTGATTGCCTGCGACTGGCGCCTCACGATGGCGACAGGCCGATCTCACAATAAAGTTATCATGTCCTTTTCCTCCCTCGGATTGTCCGACGCTATCGTACGTGCCGTTACCGAACACGGCTACACCGTGCCGACCCCGATCCAGACGCAGGCGATCCCTGCCGTGCTGGCCGGTGGCGATTTGCTGGCCGGCGCACAAACCGGTACCGGCAAGACGGCCGGTTTCACCCTGCCCGTGCTGCACCGCCTGTCGACCGACGCGAATGGCGCGGCGATTACCAGCAACACGTCCACGCGCCCGATCCGCGCGCTGATCCTGGCGCCGACGCGCGAACTGGCGGCGCAAGTCGAAGAAAGCGTGCGCGCCTACAGCAAGTACACCAAGCTGAACTCGGCCGTGATCTTCGGCGGCGTCGGCATTAACCCGCAAATCAAGCAACTGAAGCACGGCGTCGACATCCTGGTCGCCACGCCAGGCCGTTTGCTGGACCACATGGGCCAGAACACGGTCGACCTGTCGAAAGTGGAAATCCTGATCCTCGACGAAGCCGACCGCATGCTGGACATGGGCTTCATCCGCGACATCAAGAAAGTGCTGGCCGTGCTGCCGCCGAAACGCCAGAACCTGCTGTTCTCGGCCACTTTCTCGGAAGAGATCAAGGCGCTGGCCGATGGCTTGCTGAACAAGCCCGCCATGATCGAAGTGGCGCGCCGCAATTCGACCGTGGAAGTGATCAAGCAAAAAATCCATCCGGTCGACCGCGACAAGAAACACCCGATGCTGTCTTACCTGATCAAGGCGCATAACTGGACGCAAGTGCTGGTCTTTACGCGCACCAAGCACGGCGCCAACAAGCTGGTCGAGCAACTGGGCGCGGACGGTATCGGCGCACTGGCGATCCACGGCAACAAGAGCCAGTCGGCCCGCACACGCGCGCTGTCCGAATTCAAGGATGGCACCCTGCAAGTACTGGTCGCCACCGACATCGCCGCGCGCGGTATTGATATCGATCAATTGCCCCACGTGGTGAACTACGACTTGCCGAACATTCCGGAAGATTATGTGCACCGTATCGGCCGCACGGGCCGCGCCGGCGCCAAGGGCGAAGCCGTGTCGCTGGTCTGCGTGGATGAGCACGAAATGTTGAAAGACATCGAAAAGCTGATCAAGCAAAGCCTGCCGCGCGAAGTCATCCCTGGTTTTGAACCAGACCCGACGGCACGCGCCCAGCCTGTGCAATTGCGCAGCGGCACCGGCGGCCACCGCAACAACAGCCGCGCGCCAGCTGGCCAGGTGGTGCGCGTCAAAACCGGCGGCAGCGGGGCCAAGCCACGCAGCGGCGGCCCATCGGGCGGCGGTAATCGTGGTGGCGGCAACCAGCCGCGCTCGGCAGCATCGCATCGCTCCGGCGGCCGCGGCCGCTAAGCCCTTCCCGGCCACCTAAAAAACCGTTCCAGGAATTGCTTCCGGAACGGTTTTTTTATGCCCGCCACTTTCCTGGAAATTGGGCTAGGATGGTGTTCAACGCTTCCTCATTTCTTAACCGCGCCATGCCCAATTTTTCTGCCAACCTCAGCTTGCTATTTACTGAACTGCCCTTCCTCGACCGTTTCGCCGCGGCCAGGGCCGCCGGCTTCGAGGCCGTCGAATTCCTGTTTCCGTATGCGCTGGAAAAACAGCACATCGCGGCGCGGCTGGAACAGCATCAGTTGCAGCTGGCGCTGTTCAACCTGCCTCCTGGCGACTGGGAACAGGGCGAACGGGGCATCGCCTGCGATCCGCGCCGCAATGAAGAATTTCGCGCCGGCGTGCGCCTGGCCATCGATTATGCGCTGGCGCTGGGCGCGACCCGGCTGCACTGCATGGCCGGTATCGTGCCCGCCGGCATGAGCCTGGAGCGGGCCCGGCAAAGCCTGATCGGCAACCTGCAATATGCGGCCGATGCCTGCCGCCCGCATGGCATCGAGGTCTTGATCGAGCCGATCAACCACTACGACATGCCCGGTTACTTTCTCCATCATAGCCAGCAAGCGGCCGACATCATCGCCGATTGCCAGCGCAGTAATATCTTCCTGCAATACGATATTTATCACATGCAGCGCATGGAGGGCGAGTTGAGCAATACCATCCGCACCTTGCTGCCGCTGATACGGCATATCCAGATCGCCGATACGCCCGGCCGCCACGAACCGGGCACGGGCGAAATCAATTACCGCTACCTGTTCAAGCTGCTCGACCAGGTCGGCTACAGGGGCTGGGTAGGCTGCGAATACCGTCCCGCCGGCGATACCCTCGCGGGACTGGGCTGGCGCACGCACCTGAGCACCGAGTAATAGTCCAAGCTTGCGCCCGCACAAGGCAGATCGCACAGACAGGAATAACAATACCTTTCCATACAGTATTTTCACTGTCGAAAGATATCGTGACTTCCCTTCCCAGCCGCCTGTGCCTTGTGTTCAGCCTGACCTTCACCCTGGCCGGCTGCGCCGGTACGCGCCCCGAACTGGCCCAGGTGCGCGCGCTGGCCGCCGAAGGCAGCGCCCTGAATGCCTTCAGTGAATTGTCGCAGCGCCACCTGGACAGCTACCGGCGCAGCCGCCCTTACCTGTCGCCGCAACAAGATACGCAGGCACGCCTGCTGGCTGCGCAAACGCGCGCCGCGCACGCCGACGTGGCCGCCATCGTGCAAGCCATACGCCTGTATCTGCAAGCCCTGGGCCAGTTGGCGCGCGACGACGCGTTTGACTTGCGCAAGGAGTTGAGCAGCGCCGGCAGCGCCTTGCGCGCCTGGCCAGACAACGGCATCGACGACCGCCACGTCACGGCCTATGCCGCCCTGCTGGGACAATTGTCGCGCCTGGCCGGCCGCAGCAGCCAGCAGATACAGCTGGCGCAAGTGCTGCACGATGGCGATGCCCCGCTGCAAGCCTTACTCGAAGCGCTCGATGGCTTGCTGCGGCTGTACGACAAGAGCGGCGACAACGAACGCGATATCGTGCTCGGTTTGCTGGAAGTGGAAATCGCCTACGCCGATACGCCGCAGCAACGCTTGCCGGCGGTGCTGGCGTCATCGGTACGGCAAGATAAAAGCGAAGAATACCGCTTATACGGCCTGCGCCACACCCTGGCGCGAAAACAGCTGAGCCAGCTGGCGCGCGAACATGGACGCCTGGCCATGGCGATTACTGACACAGCGGGAGCAGCACCATGATGGATACCGTCATCACCGAACGTCGTGAAGCCGCACTCAGCAGCGCCATGCGCGTCGAGCAACTGGCAGACAGCCTGTCGCAGGCGGCCGCCAGCCTGCATGGCGCCGTCATGCGCGCCATCCGCAAGCGGGCCAGCCAGGGCGAGAACGGCATTAGCCAGACCCAGGCACAAGCCGTGTTTGCACTGGAAGTGGCCCTGCGCCAGCAGGCGAACCAGCTATATGCCGACGCGGCCGGCCATACCGTGACGGGACTCGATGCGGCGCAGCGCCAGCTGAGCGGCCTGCTCGATGCGGCCCGCCTGTCGATTGCCCGCAACGATAACGTGCGCCACTGGATCAGCCTGGCGACGGGCTTGCTGAACCTGGGCAGCGCCGTCATCGCCGGCAACCCGGAACGCATACTGGCCAGTGTCGACAAGGTGCGTGAGCGGCTGCAAGCGGCGCCCCACGACTGATTGAAATTGGCTCGCCAGCACCTATACTGGGACGATCATGCATCGCACGGCAATCATGCCGGCGGGACGACCAGGAGACCCATCATGCGTATCGAACCGTATCTACAATTCAATGGCAATTGCGCGCAAGCACTGGAATATTACCGCCAGCATCTGCAAGGCGAAAACCTGTGCCTGATGCCGTTCCGCGGCAGTCCCGGGCAAGATCAAGTCCAGCAAGACTGGTACGACAAGATCATGCACGGCTCGCTGCAACTGGGCGCCACCACGCTGATGGGGTCCGATGGCGGCTGCCGCGAAGATGGCGCCAAGGAAATGTCTGGCTGCTCCGTCTGCCTGAGCGTGGACCAGCCGGACCAGGCGGAGCGCGCGTTTGCCGCGCTGGCGCATGACGGCAACATCCATATGCCTTTGCAGGAAACCTTCTGGGCGCACCGCTTTGGCATGCTGAAGGACCAATTCGGCGTGGCCTGGATGATCAACTGCCTGAAAACACCGGACAGCGCAGCATAAAACGGCCCACCCGCACCTGCGCCGCCTCAAACGCGGCGCGGGCGCCAGCACAAGCAGAGATGGCGCGCATGGACTACCATGGAGAGTGACACTTCGACACGCGAGCTGGCCATGGATGCACTGCAGAAAGAGTTACCGCAAGGATCTGGGCAAGGATTAAGCCAGGCGCAACTTGACCGCTTGCAGGGCGTGCTGGAACAGCGCAAGCAGGCCTTGCTGGCTCAAATCGACCATGAAAACGCCGAAGCGGACGAGCATGGCATGCTGCTCGGCGAGGTCGAAACCTCGCCGGCCGACAACGCCAGCGTGCGCACCCTGAACGCCCTCGTCAGCGAAGCGGCCGAACATCACGTCGCGCAGCTGGCCATCATCAAATACGCGCTGGCCAGGTTTGCCGATGGCAGCTACGGCCTGTGCGACAACTGCGGCGAAGCGATCGGCCCGTCGCGGCTGAACGCCCACCCCGAAGCGCGCCTGTGCATCGATTGCCAGACGCGGCTGGAAAAGCGCGCGGACAAGGGCGGCCGATAAACCGCGCATCGCTGCTCAGCTTGCGGCGACCATGCGCTTGATCGTGTCCGGCGCGATGCGTAACAGCATCGGTAACCACCTGGTCTGGCCCGGCAACGCCATCGGCTGGCGCCGTTCGAGCGCCTTGAGCGTGACGGCCGCCACCTCGGCGGTGGACAATTTCTTTCCAGTCACATTGGCATTCATCCGCGTATCGACCATGGGAGGGATCAGCTCAAGCACATGTGTCCCCTTGGGGGCAAGCTGCCGGCGCAGTCCTTCGGCGAAACCGTGCAAGCCGGCCTTGACGGCGCCATAGGTCGGCGCACGCGTCGGCGAAACCAGGGCGTAGCCTGACGTCACAAAGACGATGGCTTGCAGGGCGGGCCAGCGGTGCAGCACCTCGCCCGTCAACGCGATCGGCGCGGTGAGATTGAGCGCAACCTCCTGCTCCAGGTCTTGCGTGACATCGAGTGCCGTGCTGAAGTTGCGTTCGACGAAAGTGCCGGCATTGCTGATCAAGACGTCAAGCCGGCCGTAGCGCTCGGCGATCCGATGCAGCATGGCGCTGCGCGCCGCACGGTCGGTCACGTCCGCCCGGATCGCCAGGGCATGCGGATACGTACGCGCAAAGTGCTCCAGCGCAAGTTCTGAGCGGCCGCAGACAACCACTTCATCCCCCCGCCGCATGCAAGCTTCGGCCAGGCCCAAGCCTATGCCGGCCGTGCCTCCCGTAATCAGGACAACTTGTTTCATCATGTTTGCATCGCTCCTGGACAGGTAAGGAGATAGAATGATCTCCTTTGGTTACCTACTGTATATTGGAAACCAGACTATGCCAAGGAGGCACTTTTTTGACACAAGGTTACCTGATTGAAACCGAGGATTGCCACCGCGTGACCGATGCGCTGGCCCGTGTCGGCGATAAATGGACGGTGCTGGTGGTGATCCAGCTCGACACCGGGCCGCAGCGCTTCAGTGAGCTGCGCCGGGCCATCGGCGCCATCTCGCACAAGATGCTGGCCGCCACGCTGCGGGGACTGGAGCGCGACGGCTTCGTCACGCGAACCGTGTATCCCACCAAGCCGCCCAGCGTCGAGTATGCGCTGACCGGCCTGGGGCGGGACATGCTGGTGCCGGTGAAGGCACTCGGCACCTGGGTGCTGGACAATCTCCAGCGTATCGAGAGCGCCCGCCACGATTTCGATGCCGCGCTGAACGGAAAGTAAATCATCTGCAGGCCGGGCCAACACAGCGAGGCTGTGCCGCGCATGCCGACATGGCGCGGAAAAAACAGCAAGGGGCAAGACATTGCTGTCCTGCCCCTTGTTTTCCGCCTGTATCACTGTTGCTGCCTTGCTGCTGTCCAGCCACCTGCCAGCCTCTGCGTGCTGGCTCGGTGGCCGGGTCTCCTCCACTGCCGTTGCTCTTTACGCCTGGCCTTGCACCGGTCAGCTCATGTGCTGCCCGCCATTGATGGCGATATTCGCGCCCGTCACGAAGGCCGCCTCGTCCGACGCAAGATACGCCACCAGCGCCGCCACTTCATCGGGTTCGCCCAGGCGGCCCAGCGGAATCTGCGGCAATATCTTGCTTTCCATAATGTCGGCCGGCACGGCAGTGACCATCGGCGTGCGCAGGTAGCCGGGCGAGACGGTGTTGACGGTGATGCCGTGGCGCGCCACTTCCAGCGCCAGTGCCTTGCTGAAACCATGCACGCCCGCCTTGGCTGCCGCATAATTGCATTGGCCAAACGCCCCCTTCTGGCCATTCACGGACGAGATATTGATGATGCGGCCCCAGCGCTTGAGCAGCATCGGTTCCAGCACCTGCTTGCTCATGTTGAACAGGCTGTCGAGGTTGGTGCGCATCACGTCGGCCCAGTGCGACAACTCCATCTTGCGCATGCTCTGGTCGCGCGTGATGCCGGCATTATTGACCAGCACATCGATGCGGCCAAACTGCTCCAGCACCCGCCCCACGGCCGCCGCACACGAAGCGAAGTCGGCCACGTCGGCTTCCAGCGCATGAAAATAATACTTGTCGTGCTGCTGTGCTTCCAGCCAGGCGCCAACGCGCTGGTTGCCAGGCGAGTGCACGGCCACCACGGCAAAACCGGCGCCGTGCAGGCGGCGGCACAAGGCCGTGCCCAGGCCACCCATGCCACCGGTCACCAATGCCACTTTTTTTTGTTGCGTATTCTGATTCATGTCCCTGTCTCCCCGTCTTTGATTGTTTTTTCTGCGAGGAATCAAGTGTAGGAGCAGTTTTTCTCCGCTGCCTTGCGCAATATCAAGTGCCGAGCCTGCTGCATTCGTGCGCAGGCGAGCAAGCCTCCTGTGCCAGAATGGACACTATCTCCACACAAGAAGGGCTGGCCATGACGTATAAAACCGTGCTGCTCCACATCGACGATAGCGCCAGCCGCGATGCCCGCATCGCCGTCGCCGCCAGCATCACGCAGGCCTGCGGCGGCCACCTGACGGGCGTCTCGCTGACGGGCGTCTCGCGCCTGCTGTACCAGAACCAGTCCGAGCTCGATGCCGACCCCAACCTGGCGCTGCACCTGGACTTCCTGCGCGAGCGGGCCCGGCGCGCGCTGGATGGGGTCGAGCAACAAGTGCGCGCGGCAGGCGTGACGTCGTTCGAGCAGCGCGTGGTCGATGACGAGGCCGCAGGCGGCATCAGCCTGCTGGCCCGCTATGCGGACCTGGTGGTGATCAGCCAATACCATGCGCAAGACAAATCGCCGTCCGTGATGCGCGACTTCCCTGCGTATGTGCTGCTGCATGCGGGCCGGCCCGTGCTGATCGTGCCGTATGCCCAGGCACAGCCGGCATTGGCGCCCCCGGCGGCGGCCCGCACTGTACTCATTTCGTGGAATGCCAGCAAGGAAGCGAGCCGTGCCGTCAGCGCCGCCCTGCCCCTGCTGCAGCGGGCAGAACAGGTGCACGTGGCCGTCTTCGACGCCAAACTGCATGCGGCCGAGCATGGCGAACAGCCCGGTGCGGAACTGCTGGAATATCTGTCGCGGCATGGCGTGGAAGCCAAACTGCTGCTGCTCGACGGCGGCGGCACGCGGCGCGGCGATATCGGCGACGCGCTGCTGTCGCAGGCGGCCGACCTGTCGGCCGATTTGCTGGTGATGGGAGCCTACGGACATTCGCGTTTGCGCGAAACGATACTGGGCGGCGTGACGCGCACCGTGCTGCACAGCATGACGATTCCCGTGCTGATGGCGCATTAAGCGACAGTCGCTCTAGCCTTCCGACTGCCAGGGCAAATTGCGGATCTTGGCTACCTGGCGCTGCGCCAGCCACTGCCACAGCTGCAGCGCATCGGCCTGCTTCAGGGCCGACATGCGGCGTGGGCTGGCCAGGGCGATTTCGCAATCGCGGTCCGACCATTCCTCGAAAGTGACTTCGCCTCCGCTAGCGACCTCGACCTGGTACATCAAGCCATCGTCGTAGCCAAAACGCAACAATACGGCGGCCGGACCACCGTCTGCCGTGGCGGCGGGCTTGCCAGGTTTGCCGTACACCTCGGCCAGCGCATCGGCCAGCTGGGTCGGCGACGGCGCACAGATGTCGCGCCCGTCGGCCCGCGTAAGAATGAACCATGCCTGTGTCATGACGCGCCCTCCTATCCATACTCATTAGCATGCGAGGCATTCGATGGACAGTCACGCTGGTGCTGTGCTGCCAGCACGGAAACCATCCCTATCGGCATTACCGGTAATAAAGACTGGATACTGACAAGGATAATACCTAAATTTCGTGCAGTGCGGCATTTTTGGTGCCGGCAGCGTTTTTTATGCCACTCAAGCCACCAGCACGGGGATGCTGAGCGGATCGAAATCATGCCAGTCGCCATTGGCGATCGTGCCCTCGGCCTCTTCGATATGCTGGGCGCCCAGCCGGTGCAGCGCTTCGAGCGCCCGTTCGCGCTCATACAGGCCGCTGAGCGCCACGGCGATCAGCATGCCGGGATGACGCGGCTGCCGGCGGTTTTCACCGTTTTTTTCAGACTCGCCCGCATCCTTCATTTTATTGAAACTGTAGAGTGAACCGACGTGGCCGCCCACCAGCGCGCCGACCACCACCGGGCCCAGCGGTCCCGTCGCCAGGGTGGTGGCGGCGCCGATGCCGGCGCCCACCGCCGCGCCGACCGCCACGCCTTCGGCGATGCCTTCCGGGGTTTCCTTCGCGCCCGGCGAAGCATCGCGGTCGCCGCCCAGCGCGTGTACATCGTGCTGGCCAGGCTGGTTGACAAAAAAGGAACTGATGCGGCTGTCGGGAAAGCCCGCCTGCTTCAACGCTACGCGTGCAGCGGCGACCTCATCCTGCAACTGAAAATGACCTGCAATAATGCGTGACATGATCTCCCTCCTATGGCTTGCCGGCGCGCCATGCGCCACCGTGCCAGCGTGCGCCTGGCGGACGGCATTGACCGTTCGCTTGCGCACGCAGCAGAGAAAATCAGGCGGCAGCAGACGCCGTGAAGGGGCTGCGGATATCGGACAGGAATTGCTGCGCGCGCGGATGCTGTGGGCTGCCAAAGAAAGCCTCGGGCGAACCGCGCTCCAGTACTTGCCCGTGGTCCATGAACCAGACCCGGTCGGCCACCTCGCGCGCGAAACCCATTTCATGCGTGACGCACACCATGGTCATGCCGCCATGCGCCAGGTCGCGCATCACTTGCAGCACTTCGCCCACCATTTCCGGGTCCAGCGCGCTGGTCGGCTCATCGAACAGCATCAGCGGCGGCTGCATGGCCAGCGCACGGGCAATCGCCACCCGCTGCTGCTGGCCGCCGGACAAGGCGGCCGGCATGGCGTGCGCCTTGTGGGCCAGGCCCACGCGGTCCAGCAAGGCCAGCGCGCGCTCTTCCGCTTCGTGCTTCGACAAGCCGCGCAGCCGCTGCGGCGCCAGCGCGCAATTGGCCAGCACCGATAAATGCGGGAACAGGTTAAATTGCTGGAAGACAAAGCCGATATGCGAACGGAAGGCGTTCACATCGAGCCCCGGCGCATGGATATCCTGGCCCGCCACCGTGATATGGCCGGAAGCGATCGGTTCGAGCCGGTTGATGGTGCGGATCAGGGTCGACTTGCCCGAGCCGGACGGGCCGCACACCACCAGCACTTCGCCTTTCGACACATGTTCGCTGATGCCGTTCAAGGCGTGGTAATGGCCATAGTATTTATTGACGTTGTCAAAGGTGATCATGCGGCGGCTTTCAAAACGCGGGCCTGGCGCCGCTCGAGCCAGAAGGCGGCGCGCGACAGGCTGAAACAAAGAATGAAGTAGGTCAAGCCCAGCAAGAAATACACTTGCACCGGCTTGGTCAGCACCAGGCCATTGACTTGCGACGCGACGAACGATACTTCGGCCAGGCCGATGATGTAGCCGAGCGAAGTTTCCTTGATGGTCGAGACGAACTGGTTCACCAGCGAGGGCAGCATATGGCGCAGCGCCTGCGGCAGGATCACCGTGCGCATGGCGGACAGGTACGGCAAGCCCAGCGACCGGGCCGCTTCCAGCTGCCCCCTGGGCACGGCTTGCACGCCGGCCCGCACGATTTCCGCCAGATAAATGCCATCGAAGATGACCAGCGCCACCAGCATGGTGGTAAATTGCCCGCTTTCATGGCCCGTCAAATTCGGCAGGAAAAAGTAAGCCCAAAAGATGACCAGCAGCAAGGGAATGCCGCGCACCACGTGGATCAGCGCAGTGACCGGCCAGCGCAGGGCGCGCCAGGGACTGATGCGCGCCAGGCCCAGCAGCAAGCCTAAAGGCAAGCTCAGCACCAGCGCCAGTCCCGCCAGCAGCACCGTCAGCGCCAGGCCGCCCAGCGGCCCTTCCGGGTAGCGGCCGACCAGGAAATACAGCCAATAATCTTGTAGCACTTCCAGCATCAGGCAGCCCTCCTTTGCAGCAAGGCCGCCAGGCCCGAGATCAGCAGGGAAACGGTCAGATACGCCACGCTGGCAAACGCAAACGCTTCCACGCTGCGGAACGACGCCGTTTCCACGCGCTGCGTCTGGTACATCAGCTCGGCCACGCCGATCACGGTGGCGATGCTGGTGTTTTGCCACAGGTTCAGGGTTTGCGACAGCAGCGGCGGCAGGGACAGGCGCAAGGCTTGCGGCAAGATGCACAAACGCATGGTTTGCAAGAAACTCAAGCCCAGCGCCCGACCCGCTTCGAATTGCTGGGCAGGAATGGCGCGGATGCCGCTGCGGATGTCTTCCGCCATGTAGGCGGCCGTGTACAGGGTCAGGGCGACGATGGCGCTGATGGCCTCGATATTGCCCGCATACAGACGCTCCTTCCATTGTTGCGGCAGCAATTCGGGCGCGCCGAAATACCAGAACAGGAAATGCGCGAGCAAGGGCACGTTACGGATCAGTTCGACGTACGCCGCACCCACGGCGTTCAGGAAGCGCGACGGCGCCAGGCGCAGCATGGCCACGCCGCACGCCAGGGGCAAGGACAGCAGCAGGGTGATGCCCATCAATTGGAGGGAAAGCAGCAGTCCGGAGAGCAACCAGTCGTGGTAGTCGCCGGACAGCAAGAGATGCAGATCGAATTGAAGCATGGAGATGACAACGGTGGTGCGGCCGCCGGTCAGGCCGCGCCGCAGATTTGCTTAAAAAAGCAGATGCAGGGAATCAGGATTCGATCTTGTCGGAATCAAACTTGAAGGTGCGTTTCTGGAATTTGACGTTGCTGGTCGGGCCATACCATTTGAAGAACAATTGTTCCGCTTCGCCCGACTTTTCCAGGCTGCGCAAGGTATCGTCGACGGCCGCCTTCAAGCCTTTTTCGCCCTTGCGGATGCCGAAGGCAAACACTTCCGTGCTGATATTTTGCGGCAGCACAAGGTAATCTTTTTGCGCGGCGCCCAGCTTGGCGTAGTTATTCAGCAAGGACACTTCATCGTCGACATAGCCGGCGCCCTTGCCTTGCTGCAAGCCCAGGTAAGCCTGGCCCGCCGTCTCGAACGTCACCACGTCCACGCCCGGCACGGCCTTGCGGATATTCGGTTCCTGCGTGCCGCCCTTGACGGTCAGCACCTTTTTGCCGGCCAGGCCAGCCACGCTGGTGATATTGCTGCTCTTTTTCACCAGCACGCGCTGGCCCGTATAAAACGTGGACAGCGAGAAATCGATCAGGCTTTCGCGTTCCTTGTTATGCGTCAGGGACGCCGTCAGGATATCGATGCGGCCTTGCTGCAATTCAGGAATGCGGGCGGCCACGGCCAGCTGCTTGATCACCGGTTTCACGCCCAGGCTCTTGGCTATCGCGCGGCACAGGTCCACTTCATAACCGACCAGCTGGCGCGACTTGGCGTCGATAAAGCTGTTTGGCTCATCCGTGCCCAGGGTACCGCAGACCAGTTCGCCCTTGGCCTTGATCGTGGCCAGCTGGTCCGCTTGCGCTACCTGGACAAAGGCAACAGTGGTAAGAACGAGCGCGGCAAGGTGAAGACGGGTCTGCATGGAAGTCCTGTGATGGCTGAAAGATGCCGTCATTAAACCCTGTCCGTCTTATTTCCAAAAAGGAATCTTTTCACCGTTGCTTATGCAAAAAACTTATAAGGCTTGCCGCTTTTCCCGGCGAGCGCGCCCTGCCGTCAGCCACGCAGGTAGGGATAGGTCAACACCAGGAACTGCACCGCGTTGACGATGAAGTGAGTGGCGATGGCCGCCTCGATTCTTTTGGTCTGGCGATAGGCAAAACCGTAACCGAGGCCAGCCAGGGTCGCCAGCAACACCACGCGCCAGCCACCGGCCGCATGCGTGAGTCCGAACAGCACGCTGGCGACCAGCACCGCCACCATCTCGCCGCTGCGGGTGTCAGCCAGGAAGGCGGCCATGCGCCCTTGCAGCAAGCCACGGAAAAAAGCTTCTTCGGCAACGCAGGTGAACAGCAGATTGACCAGCAGGAATTGCAAGGTGATGTCCGGGAATTTGACATCCGGCTTCACAAAGCCGATCGCCAGCGCGGCGCCCACCACCACGATCAGCGTGACGGCCATCACCGGCACGGCCCGCTGCATGGCTAACACGAATTGCGGCCCATCCTGCGCGCGGGTGCAAAACAGGGCCAGCAAGACCAGCCCGGCCAGGCCCTTGTCGAAATTCAGGTACTGGGTGTACGGCGCGCCGCCAGGCGACAGGACCAGCTTGTCGATGATGCGCGGATTATGGAAACCCGGCAAGAGGTGCATGGCCAGCGCCAGGGCGGCCAGCATGGTCAACAGCAGCAGCAAGCGGCCCAGCCATTTCGCTTCCGGCCTGCGGCCGCTACGCTGCGCCGACACGGCAAGCGCGATGAACACGGCGATGGACGGCAGCGCCAGCGGCGCCAGGATGCCGCTGGCAAGGCCGCTGGCGATGGCCGCCAGCAATAACACGCCCCAGGCGGGGAGCCGCAGCGATGATCCCAGGCGCACATCAGGGAACCAGACGGACAAGATGGCCAGACCCAGCAGGCCGTAAGTAATCAACATGGAAAGCCCTGTCAAATGAAGAAGCGGCCACCACTATAAATGACTTACGACAATATGACAGATGCAATCGTTTCCATTGCAACCAAAATGACGCACCGGCAATTCAATGTGTTTCGGCCAGGCGGCTGATCACCTCCCTGGCGCCATCCGCTCCCGGGTAGTCCGGGTCCAGCCGCAAGGCTTGCCGATACGCCTGCACCGCCTGTGCCGGGAGGCGCTGTTCAACATAAAAGCTGCCGAGGGTGTCGTGCAGATTGGCGTCGCGCGGATGCAACTGGATCGCCGCCTGCAACAGGGCCGTGCCCGCAGCCACCGCACCACCGGCCTTCAGACGATAGGCGGCATTATTCAGGGCCGTGGCGCTGGCGGCGCCCTGCGGATCGCGGGCCAGCGCCAGGCGCAGCGCAGCCATGCTGGCGACGCTATCGCCTGCACGCATCAACAGTATGCCGTGCAAGGCTTGCGCGCGGTCGCTGAGCGGATACAGCGCCACCGCCAGCCCTCCTGCCGCCAGGGCCTCAGCGCTATCGCCGCGCCCGCTTGACGCCTGCGCCAATTCATTGATTTCGGTCATGAAGTCGGGATAGGCCAGCTGGCCCCGGAAAGCCGTTTCCAGCTGCTGGCTGAGTTGCGCCACCGAACTGGCCTGCTCAGGCCAGGCCACCGCGCCGGTGCGGTCCCAGCTGGCGCCCAGCTTCAGCATGGCTTGCTCGAAGGACAGCTCGAAGCGGGGCATGCTCCCGGCCGGCGCCGCTTGCGACAGCACAATATAGTCGCGCACAAAGGCCAGCGGGCCGCCATGGGCGTATTGATCCAGGTCAAAACCCGCTTGCCGCAGCCGGGCGGCCATGCTCGATCCCGCTGTCAGCAAGACGCGTCCGCCTGCCGGATGGCGGCCCGCTGCAATGAACAGGCTGGCTGCTTTGGCGTCATCCTGCTTCAGTGCCTGGCGGTTGATCTGCTCGAAGGCCTGCGTTGCCGCCTCGCTGGCATAAGGCTGGCCCGTTTTTTCCAGCTGGGCGCGGCCCTCTTCGAACAAGACCCTGGCCAGCTGTGCATAGGGCTGCGCGTTGGCCTGGGCGATATAGGGTTTGAGTTGCCACGGCTCGCCCGTGACCACCTCGAACAGACGCTCGGCAAACGCCGCCGTATTGACTCTTTCCAGGTTGGACGCCACCGCAATCGTCAGCTGGCGCGACGGAAAACTGAACAGATAGGTGGCTGTTTCCGGCTGCTGGCCACTGTGCGACATTACATAACGCCCGCCCGTCGGATAAACCTCCCAGCCCATGCCGTAGTCGCTCAAGCGCCCTGCGCGCGTGACCATCGATTCCTGCATCAGCGCCAGGCTGGCCGGCGACAGCACCTTGCCGCCCAGGATGCCCTTGCCGAAAGCCAGCATGTCGGGCACGGTCGAGCGCGTGCCGCCGGCCGAAAAGCGACTGCTGACATCGACGAATTCCGAATTTTTCACTTCCTTGCCGACCAGCCCGTAGCCGCGCACCCGGTGCGCGATCACGGCTGCAGGATCATCCATGATGGTGGCCGCCATGCCCAGCGGGCCCCACACGTGGCGCTGCATGTAATCGCCATAACGTTCGCCCGAAACGTTCTCGATGACGGCGCCCAGCAGATTGTAGCCATAGCTGGTGTAGCGGTAACGCGTGCCGGGTTCGGCGATCAGGTCGAAATGCTCGAACACGGCAATCGACTCGCGCGTGGTTTTATGTTCCTTGAAATGCTGCTCCAGCTTGCGGTCGCGGTAGGCGTCGATGCCGGCCAGGTGGCCCAGCAGCAGTCTCACCGTAACGGGAAACGGTTTCACGGGAAAATACGGCACATAGGTTTGCACGGGCGCATCGAGATCGACCTTGCCCTGCTCGACCAGCTGCAAAATCGCAGCCGCCGTCATCGGCTTGGTGACCGACGCCAGGCGATAACTGGAGACGGCCGTCATCGGCACGCCGTTCTCCAGGTCGGCATAACCGTAACCCTTTACCCATTCCACATCGCCGCGCGTAAAGCCGATGGTCATGCCGGGCATGCGCTCCATGGCCATGCGGCTGCCGACCCAGCCATCGAAGGCCGCCAGCCGCGCAGCGAGGGCAGTATCAGGCGCCGCCGCCTGGGCCTGGGGGAAAAAGAAAAATAGCGCGGCAGTGAATCCATATTTTTTCCAGCTAGGCATCGTCAATCATTCCGTAGTGAGCGTTTGTTGACGACGATGGTAAGCATATTTCTTCTCTTTTTGGACAGCATTGCACGAAATGCACCCAGCTTACATGAATGGCACGGCAGGCTGGTCGCTAACCGCTACAATGCCCGGCATGCCCTCCTTGTCATCCCTCCTCACTTGCCTGCTGCTGTGCTGCCTGGCCCTGGCCAGCCCCGCCATGGCACGCAGTCCGGCCATGGCGCTGGACGATGGCTGGCGCAGTTGCGGCGCCCCGCCTTCCGCCACGGCATCGCTGCACAACCTGCTCAAGCGGCAACAACTGTTGTGCCTGGAACGCGAGCTGGTCCTCCCCGCCACGCCGCAATCGCCGCAAGTGCTGGTGCTGTCGGCGCTGGCAGCCAGCACCTTGTGGCTCGATGGCCTGCAGATCGCCGGCAATGGCCAGCCTGCCGCGCAAGCCGCCGGTGAAATCGCCGGCCAGATCGATCTGGTCGTGCCCCTGGCGCCCGCGCAACTGGCCCAGGGCACGCACCACTTGCGGCTGCTGCTATCGACGCAGCAGGTGCCGGCCCGCCTGGATGCGCCGTTTTATGGCGTCTTCCTGCAAGACCAGCAAGCGTATCAGGCGGCGCAAGCCTGGCGCACTCTGCTGCCGTTGCTGCTGGCCGGCGCGCTGGCCAGCGTCAGCCTGCTATTTTTCGCCTTGAACCTGCTGTATCAGCGGCGCTTGCATTGGGTTGTGTTTACGGCGCTGTGCCTGGCAGCGAGCCTGTTGCTGGTGGCGGAAACCTGGCGCAGCCTGGCTGGCTACGCCTATCCGCTGCACAGCGTGCGCCTGCATGCCATCAATCTGCTGACCTGGCTGTTCGCCGCGCTGCTGCCGCTGTACTTTTTCTGCGCCTATCATCGCCGCCACTGGCTGCTGGCCGCTGCCCTGATACTGGCTGGCGTCGCCGTGGCCGGCGCGCTGCCGGCCCATTTCGACAACCAGTGCAGGTCGATGTTTGTCACGGGATTGATGCTCAGCCTGTTTCTGAACCTGGCCGCCCTGTGGCGCCGCTTGCCGGGCAGCCGGGCCGGCACCGCGATTGCGCTGGTTTCGTGCGCCATGTACCAGCTGGCCGGTAACGGTTTTGCCGAAGGCGGCTTTGCGCTGGTGGTCTGCTTCCTGCTGCTGCCCCTGTGCTTTCAATTGCTGTCGCAACTGATGCGCGACCGGCAAAAGGCGGCGCGCGCCAGCCAGCTGGAAAACCAGCTCCTGCGCAAGAGCCTGCAACCGCATTTCCTGATGAATTCCCTGAGCCTGATCAGCGAATTGAATGCGCAATCGCCGCAGGCGGCAGAAGACTTCATCGTCGCACTGGGCGCCGGTTTCCGCATGCTCAACGACTACGCGCAGCAGCCCAGCATCGCCCTGGCGCAGGAACTGGCCCTGTGCCATAACTACCTGGCCATCATGAGCACGCGCTTGCAGCAGCCATGCATCCTGGAAACGGAAGGCGACACCAGTGCCATCATCGTGCCGCCCGCCACCCTGCTGACGGCACTGGAAAACGCCTTCAGCCATCACCGCTACCGGCAGGGAGCCACTTTCCGGCTAGAAATCGAAAGGAATGGCCACACGGATATCCTGCGCCTGCTGCTGCCGGCCGGTGAATCGCGGCCCCATGCGGGCAGCGGCATCGGGGAGCGGTATATCCGTTCCAGCCTGCAAGCCGTGTTTGGCAGGCACGCCCGCTACGACATCACGCTGCAGCCAGGCGGCAGGCAGCTGACACTCACCTTGCCGGCGGCGTCATGAAGATCGTGATACTGGAAGATGAACCGCTGATCGCGCAGCGCCTGGAGCGCGAGGTGCGCGCGTTTTTCGGCGCGCGCCTGACGCACCTGGCGCAACATGACGACCTGGAACAGGCGCTGGCCGAGCTGCAGTCCGGCCCCTGTGATTTATTGCTCCTGGACTTGAACCTGCATGGCGCCGATGGCTACGACTTGCTGCGGCTGGTGGATAAACGCCGCTTCCGGACGATTATCGTTTCGGCCCATGCGGAGCGCTCGATCACCGCGTTTGACCTGGGCGTGCTCGATTTCGTCGCCAAGCCCTTCAGCCGCGAGCGCCTGCAGCAAGCCTTGCAGCGCTATACGGATCTCAGCGGGCCACCGCAACTTTCGCTGGCAGTAAAAAAGCGGGGCGCGCTGGAATGGATCGCCATCGCCGAGATCGACCATGTGCAGGCCGACGGCCATTACAGCAATATCGTGCTGCGTAGTGGCGAACAATGTTTCCACGACTTGCCGATCGAAAAGCTCATGACCCTGCTGCCGCCGCATTTCTTGCGCGTGCACCGCTCCTACCTCGTCAACAGCCTGTTTTTCCAGCGCCTGCATATCGCCGCGGGCGGCAAGTACGCGCTGGACACGCAGACCAGCAGCGGTATTCCTGTGTCGCGCAGCAACTATGCGCTATTGAAACAAAGGCTGCTGGGCTAAAGCTACCAGTGCGGCGCGTAATTGGGGAAGGGCGAGGCCATGTGCTCGGGTTCGCTCGGCGGCGACATCCACTCGCGCGGGTCCACCTTGTAATACTTGAGAAACTCCATGTACAGCTCTGCGTGATGTTCGGCCATCTGGTACGGCTTTTCAAAGAAGGTTTCGGTCGCCACGGCAAAGAATTCGGCAGGATTGGTGGCGCCGTAATGGTCCATCACGCTTTGCTGCTGATAAATGGCGTCATGGCGCAAATTGGCGAAATCGCGCGACAGCACCGTGGCCCAGCTGCGGTAGCTCGAGACATTCGGCAAGTATGGCGCGCCGTTGGGGGCGCCCGATTCGCTGTCGAGCTGGTGCGCAAATTCATGCAGCACCACATTGTGGCCATCGGTCCAGTCGGCCGCGCCGCGCTGCACATGGTCCCAGGACAATACCACCCGGCCATCGCCCCACGATTCACCGAGCAAGCCATTGACCGCCGGCGTCACCACGCCGCCCGGCCCCACTTCATTGCGCGTGACCACAAATTCGGTCGGGTAGACCAGGATGGTGGCGAGCTGCGGATAGACCTGGGTCTGGCGGTTCAGCAACAGCAGGCAAGCCTGGCCGGCAATGGTGTAGCGCATCTCGTCCGTGACTTCCAGGCCGCCGCAGCCGACGAATTTCTTTTGATACAGAAACTGCACCACCAGCCGCTGCAATTGCTGCTGCAACAACGCCGGCATGCGCCGGTAGACGGGAATATTGCGCTCCAGAACAGCCAGGCCTTCCGCCGGCAACGGTTTGGCCAGCGCCCGTTTCAGGCGCCAGCCTGGAAACCACAGCGCAAGCACGATGGCGGCGATGACCAGGGCGATCCACAGCAGCGGGTTCATGTCGATACCCGTTTCAGGACAGCGGAAGCAAAAGGGGCGCAGGCGAGGTAGGCAGGCAAGGACAGACTCCTTCGAGTGGGCCCGCGCCGGTACGGGCAGGCAGTCCAATCCAGATGGGGCTGCTTGATATCTTTTCAATCAGCAATTACGAGATGCCCTCGTATGTTTCTAAAACACCAAAAGCCGGGCTAAAACCCGGCTTTATTAATTACACAGTCACAACGCCTGACCAAACCGACGCGCAGTCGGTTTGGTCAGGTGTTTACTATTCAGCGGCTTTTTGTTGTGGCGCACCGAATAGCGCTGCCACCAGCGGATCGCGCATCACCGGGCCGCGGTTGACGCGGATGGCGTAATGCGTGTCATCGGCCAGGATATGGAAGTGGCGGCCGCTGCCTGCCATGCTTTGCTCGCGCAGGCCCGGACGGTCCTTGCGCGGTGGCGCGCCTTCGCGTTTCGGTTGCACGATGGCAGCCAGGAAAGCTTTCACGCGTTCCGGATCCGGCGTCAGCTGATATACGGCCTTGCCCAGATAAGTGGCCGTCCCTTCGATATAGCGGGCCAGTTCGATCACGCCCGCTTCGCGCAGGTCGCGGATGTATTTGCGGGCGCCCGATGGCGAAAACTTGAGGAACCAGGCGATTTCATCAGCCAGCATCTCGTGCAGCGACAATTCGGCGATCAGCTTTTGCATGTTTTCGATGCGGCGCAAGGTGGCGGACGTCGAACGCACGCGTTCGATCGGCGCCATGGAAATTGGGTTCATGCGCTCCGGGGGAATCGGAGCCGCACGCTCGACCATTGCCATTTGGGGACCTTTTTCAGGGCCACGAAGTTCCTGGTGCGCTGCCTTCATTTCGCTCTTCACGTGAGACTGAGTCATTGCATGCATTTGAACACTCCTTTTTAAACGATTGCCGGTAGCCCGAATTATTAAATTCTTGGCAATTTCTTTGCCAGAAAGCCACAATTCCTAGGCGTCTGACTAAAGAATGCCTGCGTGAATGGTGTTGGTCTGTGCGTTATCGAACATTAGGATGAAGATTCGTGGTTGGAAGAGAGAAATATTGCATCTCGGTATTTTTTACAACAGCTTACATATTCCCGGTCCGATAGCACGCACAAGGTGAGATGGCGAACAGAGGCGGCACGGGCATTGCCATAAATTTAAGCCGAGCGCTTTCATTCATGTCTTCGTTGATCTTTTTATTCATGTTTTCATTCATTTTCATTCACCAAGCAAAGGAACCATCATGACCATCCTGAAAAAAGCCCCCGTCATGCTGTCTGCCGCAGCCTTGATTACCGTCAGCCTGGCCTTGAGCGCCTGCAAGAAGCCAGCCGATGCGCCGCTGCCGGAAGCAGCGCCACCGGCAATGGCCCCTGCCACGCCAGCCACCACGCAGCCAGCGCCCGCGCCCTCTTCCGATCCGAACGCTCCGCCTGCGGCGCCGCTGACCGATCCGGCCACGGCGCCTGCCGTACCGCCAGCCGGCGCACCTGGCACGGAGCCGCCCGCCACGCCGTCCAAATAAGTTCCAGAACCTGGCTCCCGTCTGGCCATATCCGTGTTGTCGTTGGGGGATTTGCGCGCTATCGCAGTGTCAGCTGCCATAGCGCGTTTTTTTACTTGGAGTGCTTGCGCGCCAACTTGGTTCAGCCCTGCTGCGTGATACAGCGCAGTAGCAGGCCTGTGCGGGATTCCAGACGCGCAGCAGCGGTAGCGTGCGGGAAAGCAGAAACCGCGCAGCCACAGATTTTTATGGATAAAAATTAAACCTTTAGAAACAATTACTTGCAATAAACTCCAAAATACAGTCCACTGGCACGGAAGATGCTTTTACATTCTCAGCGCCGCCATCAGAGCAGCCGCACGTAGTTGCAACAAGCAGAATAAAAACATCTATCTTTGGAGACAATCGCATGATCAGCAAATCTGTTCGCACCTTCCGTATCTCGTCCTTCCTGAACACCAAGGCCCTGGCCGTGGCGGTCGCCCTGGCGGCCCAGTTCCCGCTGTCGGCCCACGCCGCCGATCTGGTGCGCTTGGGCAACCTGAAATTCGCCCATTACGGCGCCGTCGCCTACATGAAGGAAATCGCCCCGCAATATGACTTGAAGATCGAAGAGCGCGTGTTCGCCAAGGGCCTCGACATCGTGCCAGCCATGATCGCCGGCGAGATCGACGTCTCGGCCAGCGCGCTGGAAGCGGCGATCACGGGCCGCGCCACCGGCTTGCCCGTGTACCTGGTGGGCGGCTTCGCCAAGGGCGGCGTGCAAATCGTCGGCCGCCCCGACCTGAACATCAAGGGCATCGCCGATCTGAAAGGGAAAAAAGTCGGCGTCACGCGCGGCGGCCCGCAGGAAATCCTGCTGTTCGCGGAACTGGCCAAGGCCAAGCTGACCTGGTCCGACAAGAAGGGCAAGGACGTGCAGATCCTGTACATGGGCTACCCGGACCTGAACCAGGCCCTGCTGACCAAGGAAATCGACGCCATGAGCCAGTCCGAGCCTTATTCGACGCAGGCGATCCACAAGAAATACGGCACGCAGATCATGAAGCCGTATGACACCCCGCTGGGCGAACCGGTGCGCGCGCTGGTGATGACGGAAAAAATGTACAAGGAAAAACCTGCCGTGGCGCAACGCTTCATGGATTGCTTCGTGGCCGCCACGCGCGCTTTCCTGGCCGACCCGAAACTGGCGGAAAAATACGTGCGTGAATCGATGTTCAAGAACCAGATCACCTCCGAGGATTACCGCGACGCCATCGACAACGCCATCTTCACGGAAGATATCTCGCAAAGCCACGTGCAGCTGACCACCGATTACATGGTGCAGTTCGGCGTGGGCCGCATGGCCAAACCGCCTGCCGCCAAGGACTGGGTCAAGCTGGACCTGCTGGAAAAAGCCAAGAAGTCCTACGTAGCACGCTAAGGGGAAAGCCTCACCATGAATCTGCAAACCATGAAACGTGCCTTGCATGGCGCCCTCGTGCCGGTAGCCGTGCTGTTGATCTGGCAAGCCATGTCCACCTTCGGCTGGATCAACCCGCAAATCCTGCCTTCGCCCGTTGCCGTGCTGGTCAAGTGGTATGAATACCTGATCCCGATGGAAGCCTACACGCCGGAATCGGGCAATTACCTGCTGTGGATGCTGTCGGGCGAATTGCCGCATGACGCCTGGGCCAGCCTGTCGCGCGTGCTGGGCGGCTTTGCCATCGGCGCCGGCCTGGCCTTGCCGCTGGGCTTGCTGATGGGTACGAATAAAACCATCTACAAGCTGTTCGATCCGCTGGTGCAAGTGCTGCGCCCGATTCCGCCGATCGCGTATATCCCGCTGGCCATCCTGTGGTTCGGCCTGGGCAACCCGCCGGCCTTCTTCCTGATCAGCATCGGTTCTTTCTTCCCCGTCCTGATGAATACCATCGCCGGCGTGCGCCAGGTCGATGGCATCTACATTCGCGCCGCGCGCAACCTGGGCGCCAGCCAGATGACCATGTTCCGCCGCGTGATCCTGCCGGCAGCCACGCCCTACATCCTGGCCGGTGCGCGCATCGGCATGGGCACGGCCTTCATCGTCGTGATCGTGGCGGAAATGATCGCCGTCAACAGCGGCCTGGGTTTCCGTATCCTGGAAGCGCGCGAGTATTTCTGGTCCGACAAAATTATCGCCGGCATGTTCACCATCGGCCTGTTCGGCCTGGCCATCGATATCGCCATGAATGCCCTGAATAATCATTTGCTGCAGTGGCACCGCGGCCTGGAACACTGAGAGGAACGGCCATGACCACGATCAATATTAATGCAGTCAATAAAGTGTTCAGCACGGGCGGCAACGACGTCATCGCCCTGAAAGACATCAACCTGGAAATTGCCAGCGGCGAGTTCATCTGCCTGCTGGGGCCGTCCGGCTGCGGCAAGTCGACCCTGCTCAACGCCATCGCCGGCTTTTCCCATCCCAGCTCGGGCCAGATCCTGGCCGGCGGCAAGCTGATCACCGAACCCGGTCCCGACCGCGGCATGGTGTTCCAGGAATACGCGCTGTTCCCGTGGATGTCGATCGAGCGCAATATCGCGTTCGGCCTGGAAATCGCCGGCAAGTCCGCCGCCGAGATCAAGGAGCGGGTCGACATGCTGCTCAAGATGCTGGGCTTGTCGGAGTTCCGCGCCCGCTATCCGAAAGACTTGTCGGGCGGCATGCGCCAGCGCGTGGCGATTGCCCGCGTGCTGGCCCTCGATTCGCCGATCATGCTGATGGATGAACCGTTCGGCGCGCTCGACGCCTTGACGCGGCGTAACCTGCAAGACGAGTTGCTGAAGATCTGGAAAGTCTTCGGCACCACCATCGTCTTCGTCACCCACTCGATCGAGGAATCGATCTACCTGGCCGACCGCACCATCGTCATGACCTACCGCCCCGGCACCATCAAGCGCGACGTGGCGATCGACCTGCCCCGCCCGCGCGACCCGAGCGACCCCGAGTTCAACCGCTTGAAGCGCATGCTGGGGGAAATGGTGATGGAGGAGCAGCAGCGTCACCATAATGCGGAAACCATGGCCAGTACGGCCGATTAAGCACTGGGGTCAGACCCGGCGGGTCTGCCCCCAAATTACTGCCCGTGCACATATAAACACACCAACGGAACCCCATGGCACTGGCCAGATGGACAATAAGACAGCCGTTTGGCACTGTGCTGGCCATCGGTGCGCTGGTCGCGCTGACCTGGGGCACGCACGCCTGGGTCAGGCAGGGCCAGCTCGATGACCTGCACCGCACGCTCGATTCGCGCGCCGAGCTGTATGCGGCGTCGATCGGCGGCGCGCTCAACAAATATGAATTCCTGCCGCTGGCCGTGGCGCAAAGCGATGCGGTAGCGCGGCTGCTGGAAAAACCGGACGCAAAACAAGTCGGGCAGATCAACGCCTACCTGGTCGACATGAACCGCCGCGCAGGCGCGTTTGCCGTGTATGTGCTGGATGCACGCGGCACCACCGTGGCGTCGAGCAACTGGCAGGACCGCAACTCTTATGTGGGCGTCAACTACAGTTTCCGGCCCTATTTCAAGAATGCAATCGCGGGCGGCATCGGCCGCTTCTACGGCATCGGTGCGTCCACGCTGGAAGCGGGCTATTTTATTTCGCAGCCGGTAGTGCACGACGGCCGCATCATCGGCATCGTGGCGGCCAAGGTCAACCTGGACTGGATAGAACAATCGTGGCGCGGGCCAGGCACGGGCGAGCAGATCTGGGTCAAGGATGCCAATGGCGTGATCATCCTGGCCAGCACGCCCGGCTTCAAGTTCAAGACGCTGGCCCCCTTGTCGCCGGCCGCGCAGAAAGACATCAGCGAACAGCGCCAGTTCTTGCAAGAAAACCTGCCCATCCTGCCGCATCGCGTGCGGCGCCAGTTCGCCGATGGCGCCAGCGTGCTGACCCTGGAACGGCCGCAGGCGGATGATGCGCCCACGCTGTCGGGCAGCGCAGATTACCTCGCCGTCAACCGCGCGCTGGGCCCGCTGCGCTGGCAAATCACCGTGCTGGCCGAACTCGATCAGGTGGAAGAAGCGGCCCGCAATGCAGCCATCGGGGCGGCGCTGGGCTGGGCGCTGGCCTTGCTGGCCCTGATGTATGCGCGCCAGCGCCGGCGCCGCATCGCCGAACGCCTGAAGGCACAGCAAACCCTGGCGCAGGCTTATGAACAGCTGGAAATCAAGGTAGAACAGCGCACGGCCGACCTGGTGCATGCCAATGGCCGCCTGCAGGCCGAGGTGGCCGAACGCGAGCGGGCCGAGCAGACCTTGCGCTACGCCCAGGCGGAACTGGTGCAAAGCGGCAAGCTGGCTGCAATCGGCCAGATGGCGGCCGGCGTCACGCATGAGCTGAACCAGCCGCTGGCCGCCCTGCAAACTTTTTCCGACAATACCAAGGTCTTGCTGGACCGGGGACGCATAGCCGATGCGCTCGATAACCTGTCGACCATTTCCGACCTGGTCAAGCGCCTCGGTTATGTCACCTCGCAACTGAAAGGCTTTGCGCGGCGTAGCGACGATGCGCGCAAACCCGTCAACGTGCGCCAGGCGTTTGCGCAAACCATGTTGCAGATCCGCACGCGCCACGGCTCGCAGCGCCTGCTGCTGCATGAAAACTGGCCGCAGGAAGACATCATCGTGCTGTGCAACGCCATCGGCCTGGAACAGGTATTTACCAACCTGATCACCAACGCCATGGACGCCGTGCCGCCAGGGCAGGACGTGCACGTGTGGCTCAGCGTGCGGCGCGAAGGCCCGCTGGCCATCATATTGGTCACCGACAATGGCCCCGGCATTCCCGTGACCTCGATCGACCGCATTTTCGATCCCTTCTACACCACCAAGGAAGAGGGACTGGGACTGGGCCTGTCGATCAGCGCCGGCATCGTGCGCGCGGCGGGCGGCACCCTGAGCGCCCGCAACCGCTCTCTCACCGAAGGAGGCGGCGCGCAGTTTACAATCGCACTGAGCACCGGGGTATCACAATAGGTGCAACAATAATTAAACAGAGACAGGGTCACATGCACGAACACAATTTCGCAGGCTTGCAGGTATTGCTGGTCGAAGACGACGCCGTCGTGCGCAAGGGCGCAAAACAGTCGCTGGAACTGGCCGGCCTGCAAGTGACAGCCTGCGCCACGGCCGAGGAAGCACTGCCGCACCTGGTGCCGGAATTTGCCGGCATCTTATTGAGCGATATCAAATTGCCCGGCATGGATGGCTTGCAGCTGCTGGACCTGGCCGTGGCGCAAGACGCCAGCCTGCCCGTGATCCTGGTGACGGGCCATGGCGATGTATCGATGGCGGTGGGCGCCATGCGCCGCGGCGCCTATGATTTTATCGAAAAACCGTTTTCGGCCGACCTGCTGGTGGAAGTGTGCCGGCGCGCGCTCGACAAGCGCCACCTGGTGCTGGAAAACATGAATCTGCGGCGCCAGCTGGAACAGCGGGCCGGCATCGAAGCGCGCATCGTGGGCCGCAGCGCAGCCATGGCCAAGGTGCGCCAGCTGGTGCTGAACCTGGCGCCCAAGTCGGCCGACATCATCATTCTCGGCGAAACGGGGACCGGCAAGGAATTGATCGCCCGCTGCCTGCACGATTTCAGCGAGCGGCGCGACCACCCGTTCGTGGCGATCAATTGCGGCGCCCTGCCCGAATCGATGTTTGAATCGGAACTGTTCGGCCACGAAGAAGGCGCGTTCACGGGCGCGCAGCGCCAGCGCATCGGCAAGATCGAATACGCAAATGGCGGCACTTTGTTCCTGGACGAAATCGAAAGCATGCCGCTGGCCCTGCAAGTGAAACTGCTGCGCGTGTTGCAGGAACGCAAGGTGGAGCGCCTGGGATCGAATAAATTGATCTCCGTCAATTTCCGCGTGATCGCCGCCGCCAAGGAAGACTTGAATCTGCTGGCCGAGCAAGGCAAGTTCCGCGCCGACCTGTATTACCGCCTGAACGTGGCCAGCCTGACCCTGCCCGCCCTGCGCAACCGGCGCGAAGACATCCCCTTGCTGTTCGAATTTTTCGTGCTGCAGGCAGCGGTGCGCTATGGCCAGCCGGCAACACTGGTCAGCAGCGAATTGCTGGCTTCGCTGATGGCCCAGCGCTGGGCCGGCAATGTGCGCGAATTGCACAATGTGGCCGACCGCTTCGTGCTGGGCTTGCTCGACGACACCCTGAGCCCGGCCGGCGTACGCGAAGCATCGCTGGCCGAACAAGTGGACACGTTCGAAAAATCCATCATCGAAGAAGCCTTGCGCCGCCATAACGGCAACGTGATCGACGCTGCTACCGCGCTGAATATCCCGAAAAAAACCCTGTACGACAAGCTCAAGCGTTTTGATATCTCGACCGAGCAATTCCGTTAATCAAAGGTTGCCGGTCCAGCCCGATGTCGATAACCATGGCGTCCCTTACAAACTGGCAATGATGCAAAAGAAAAATCACTTTTCGGCATCATTGCGCTACACTGAAAGACATCTCATCTTCCGAGAAAGCCATGTCTCCGATTGAACGCAAGTGGTGGTTTGCCTTTCCCCTGATGGCCGTGGCTGCTATCGCCACCTCCCTCCTGCTCGATAGCGCGCAAGTGCCGTCCACGACATCGCTTGCGCGTGCCGTGATTTTCGGCCTGTGTTTTGAAGCCCTATACCGTGGCTTGTCCTTTAGCATCTGGCTATTGCTACTCTGGGCAGCGCCGGGAGTGATAGACAAGAAACTGCTCAACAAAGCCAGCACTTAAGCGCCATCCCGCAGCATCCTTAAACATGTAGCTTGTTCAAGCGCAAGGAATCCGCCCTCCCGCCTCCCGCCTCCTGCACTGTCCTGTCTGGCCAGCAAGGAGCGGCGATGGTGTATCCCAAGATTCCTTATGTCAGCGGCAGCAATAGCGCGCTGCTGCAATGCGACCGCTGCAGCGACGCCATCGTGCGCATCCGGCCCGACATGTGGAACAAAGGCCTGTTCTCGCCATTCGATGTAGGTGGCGATCCCGTATGCCCGCTGATGACGGCGCCGGGCCGCATGTATATGGTGCTGGCAGCCAAGCGGCTGGCGGTGCTGATCAGCATGATCCGCGACTACGACAGCAATGAAGCCGTGTCGATCGTGGCGCACAAGACGTATTTGCCTTTTTCGACGCCAACCCTGACGGGCCTTACATTGTGCTCAATTCCGAGGACAGCATGCCAACACGCGACCTGTACAGCGCTGACAACTCTCCTCCACTCGTCGAGAACGGCCACTACATCCCCGAAATGCCCGACGCCTCCGCTCTGTTCGTGCTGGCGCGGCGTGAAGGTTTGCCTACGACGATGCGCCACCTGAGGACAGCGTTGATGACCTCAACACCTACGGCGTGGCACGGCGGCTGTATCTCGCTTACGACCAGTTGATGCGGGCAGTTCCCCATCCCCGCAAGAGGGAAGACCCGAATGCCTTTACCCAGCGCCAGCCTACGATAGAAGAATGGCTCCCCGCCGCCGCACAATTTGCCCAACGCCCCGATATCCGTGGCACAGGCACCTTCAGCATGTTTGACAAGCTCAATCCCAGGACCTATTTTCCGCCCAGGGACTGGCAGCCCACGCCATGGTTTCCCCTGCCGTTTAACAAGGAACAACTGGCGCAGATCGACCGGCTGCCTACTTTGGGTTTTATCCACCGGCCGACCTTCGTCAAGCTGACGGATGCCGATGGCAAGAAGCGCTGCACAAGACGCTGCTGAAACATGCGCAAGACGGCGGCCCGGAACTCGACAGCGGCAAGCCACAACAGTGGATCGATACCGATAAACGCCTGGGCAATACGGGCGCGGCCACCCTGTTCGTGCAAATGGCCCCCGGCGTGATGGGCAGCTACCGCGATGGCGGCGTCAGTGCGGTGGTCAATCTGCGCGATCCCGAGGAAGCGTCGATCGTCCTGATCAGCCCACCATCCGACGAACCACGCCGCACCCAGCATCATCCGCACGGCGGCGACGTGTTCCGGCACCGCGTTGTGCCCGCCATCGATCCGGCCAATTATCCGGCGAATTGACACCTGCTTATTTCAGCTGCGCCAGCGCATTGCCGCGTACCTGGAAACCCGCTTGCGCCAGCGTCTTGCCTTCGCCATCAACCAGCGCCAGCACATGCTTGCCCGGCGCGGGGCGCCAGCTGACACTGTCATCGGCCGGTCCTAAATCCTCTCCGTCCAGCACCCAGCGCAAGCCCTGGCTGCCCTGGGCCTGGAAAAACACGCGCTGCAAGCCTGGCGGGATATCGGGGTCGATGGCCAGGATGCTGTCGTCGGCCGGGTACACGATGACAGGGGCGCGATGGGCGTCGCCCACCACCGCGAAGACGGGGCTTTCGGTGCCGGCGATGAACCACTCGCGGCGCGGCGCTTCCAGCGCGGGCTGGTACGCCACCTGCTGCTGCAGCAGGCCTTTCGGTGCTGGCGGCGCATGGCTGGCGACATTCTTGTGCAGGTAATCCATCACATCGCGCCACACGGGCGCGGCCCCCGTCACGCCCGACACGTCCCACATGGGCTGGCCGTCGAAGTTGCCGACCCAGACGCCCACCGTGTAGCGCTGCGAATAACCGACGCACCAGTTGTCGCGCATATCCTTGCTGGTGCCTGTCTTGACGGCGCTCCAGAAATTCGTGCCCAGCTCATTGCGCAAGCCAAAAGTGACGCTGCGCGCGGCGCGGTCGGCCAGGATATCGCTGACGATAAACGCCGCGCCCGCGTCCATCACGCGGCGCGCGCCGCCGCCCTGGCCCGGCTGCAGGCTGGCGGCACTGAATTGTCCGCCGTTGGCCAGCACGCGGTAGGCGTTGGCCAGTTCCAGCAAGCTCACTTCCGAGGCGCCCAGCGCCAATGAAGGGCCATAGTATTCGGCCGGTTCCGTCAGGCTAGATAGCCCCACGTCTTTCAGGCGGTTGTAAAAGCTGTCCTGCCCTGTCAGCAGCACCGTGCGCACGGCGGGGATATTGAGCGAACTGGCCAGGCTGGTGCGGACGCTGACATAACCCTTGAAATTGCGGTCGTAGTTTTGCGGCGCATACAGGCCGGAACCGGTGGCGATGTCGAGCGGCGTGTCGTCCATGATGGAGGCGGCCGTCATCAAACGGCGCTCGATGGCCAGTTCGTATAAAAACGGTTTTAACGTGGAACCGGCCTGGCGCAGCGCCGTCACGCCATCGACTTCCTTGCCGCCCGCGTTGCCGACGTAGGCGAGGATTTCGCCGCTGCGGTTATCGAGCACGATAATGGCGCCATCGTTGACATTGCGCTCGCGCAGGGACGCCAGTTGCTGGCGCAGATTGGCTTGCGCAAAACGCTGCAGCGGACCATCGAGGGTGCTGCGCACGGCCACGCCGGGCTGCTTGAGCAATTGCCGCGCCACTTGCGGCGCAGGCGCCAGGTCCGCATAAAAGGCATTGCGCTGCAGGGCCGTCAACACGCGCTGGCCGATCAGCTGGCAGCTGCTGTCCATGCGGCTCTCTTTCGCCAGCGCGCAGGCGCGCCGCGTGACGGCCGCCGGCGCTGCATTCGGCGCGCGCACCAGGCTGGCCAGGATGATGCTGTCGGTCTGGTTCAAGCCCGAAGGCGCCTTGCCGAACAGGCCATAAGATGCGGCGGCCACGCCCTGCAGCTCGCCGCGGAACGACACCAGGTTCAGGTAGGCTTCGAAAATCTGCGCCTTGCTCCAGCTTTGCTCGATGACTTGCGCAGCGCGTATCTGGTCCCACTTCTGGCGCAGGCTGCGCCCGCCCGCCTGCGCCTTCAAATCGGCGTCGAGCTGGCCGGCCAGCTGCATGGTGATGGTCGAGGCGCCACGCGGCTTTGCTGCAAACAGATTATCCCAGGCGGCCGTCGCCAGTGCCGAGAAATCGACCCCGCCGTGGCGCATGAAGCGCTGGTCTTCCGCCAGCAGCACGGCTTGCTGCAAGGCGGGCGAAATATCGGCCAGCGCCACCCACGGCAGCCGGCGCGCCTGCATGTCTACCCGCAGCGATTGCAGCGGCTGGCCTGTGCGGTCCAGCAGCTGCGCTTCCGAACTGCGATAAGCCGCCTGCACCTGGCCCGGCGTCAGGGTCGCTTGCGCCAGGGCCGCAGCAGATAAGGTGCACGCCATGATAAAGATCAGGGACTTCACTGCCCCACCTTCACGTTGGCGTTCGGCGCCGCGCCAAACAGTTCGGGCGAGTACATGGCTTCCACCCGGCTGGCCGGCAATTGGAAGTCGCCCGCATTATTCAGGCGCACCGTGTATTCCACGCTCCACGCGCCTTTCGGCACGAAGGCATAGTAGGCGCGGAAGGCGTCGACGGCGCGCTCTTCGAATGTGGGCCAGACCCAGCCCGTGGATTTTTCGCCGGCCGTGGACAATTGAGAATCGCGGCCCAGGCCATTGCCCAGCACCGTGGCGCTGGCCGGTATCGGATCGTCGACTACCACCCAGCTCATGTCCGTTTGCGCCGTCAAGTCCAGCCGCACGCGGTAGACATCGCCGCGCGACCACACGCCCGCCGTTTTCTGCTCCACCGGCGTGATGGTTTTCTTCACGGTATAGCCACTGGAAACAGGTGCCGCGAGCGGTATCGCCGCCACGCTTTGCACCGTGGCCCAGGGTTTGCCCGTGCCATCGTGCGACAGGCTCAAGGTGTCAGCTCCTTTTGGCCAGGCTTGCAGCACGGGGCCGGCCTTGGCGGCATCGTTCCAGGCCAGCGTCTGCGTATCGCTGCCCAGCTTGACACTGCTGCTGCCCGTCACTGGCGTGGATTCAAACCTGGCCGAGAACTTGGCCATCGCCAGCGTGCCCCAGGCATTGGCGACCGTGGTATCCCAGCGCCCCTGCTTCTGGCGGCCCATGGCGCCACGGGCCAGGCGGCCGATATCGTCTTTCCACGCGGGGTTGTCCAGCACGGCCAGCAGCAAGCGGTTGGCGTTGACGTCGCCAGAGACCATCAGCCACCACCAGTTATCCTTGCGCTCGGTGGAAAAGCCCATGCTCGTGCCCTGGAAGTTCAGGCGCGAACGCAAGATCTGCTGCACTTCAGCCAGCTGGGCATCGCGGCGGGCCAGCTTCGGCGTGCGCTGCAACAGCAAGCTCCAGTCGATCAGGGCCGAGGTCGGCCACAGGTTCGGGTTGATGCTGATTGACTCCAGCGCATCGGGCGGCACCTTGTTCGAGCGCGACAAGGCTTCCAGCGCAGCCAGCTTGCGCACGGCCAGGTCGGTCGTCGCCAAAGCGGAATGGCGCACGATGCGGCCCTGCACGAAGGCCGTCAAGCCTTCTTCCATGCGGTTTTTCGTCTGTTCGGGTATCACATAACCCGCTTCCGCCGTAGCGGACAAGACATAGGCCGTCAGGGTATCGCTGCCCTGCTCCATCATCGGGAAGTATTTCAGCAAACCGTCGCCATCGAGATAGGCGGGCAAGCTGGTGGCCAGCTTGTTCCAGGCCGCCGTGTCGCGCAAGGCGATCGCTTTCGAGGTATTTTGCTCGAAGCAGGTGTAAGGGTAAGCCGCCATATACTCGCGCACGCCGGGCAGCTCGCCACCCAGGCTGGCCGCAAAGCTGGTCTGGATGCCGCCGCGGCCGGGAAGCGCGCCAGCCGGCATCTGCACCGACATATTTTTTGCCTGGTCCAGCTGCAGCAGGGTCGCCTGGTAGGTGCGCAGCGGCGTAGCCTGGCCCACCTTTTGCGTGATCTTCAGTTTATCCGTGTGATTGCCCGCCCTGGCGCTGAGCTCCCACACGATGCTGGCGGCCCCCATCGGCACCTGGTAATTCCAGCCGATCTCGCGCGCCTCGCCCGCCGCCAGGCTCACACTCTGGCGCGGCAAGGCTTTATTGGCTGCGCTGGCGTTCAGCTCCACGTTCAGCGAGGCATTCGAGGTATTACGCACCGTAAAACCGGCGCGCAGCTGGTCGCCTTCACGCACCAGCTGCGGCAAGCCGGATAATAAGATCAAGTCTTGCGACGTGCGGATATCGGTGCTACCGGTGCCAAACAGCTGCTGGCCGGCGCTGGCGACGGCAACGATGCGAAAACCCGTCAGCGAGTCGTTCAGCGGCACTTGCACGGTTGCCTCGCCCCTGGCGTCGAGCTTGACGGTGGCCTTCCAGAACAGCAGGGTGTCGAACAGTTCGCGGCTGGCGCCCTTGCCGCCGCCACCGCCGGCCGGGAAGGCCTTGCGGCCGAAATGGCGCTTGCCGATCACCTGCATTTGCGCGGTCGAGGTTTCCACCTGCAGGCTGCGCTGCGCCATCATGGTGTCCAGCAGCTTCCAGCTATCGTTGGGCATCAGTTCCAGCAGACCCGTATCGACGGCCGCCAGCGCCACTTCCGCACCGGCTGGCAGGGCCTTGCCATCGGCGCGGCGCACGCGCACGGATACCTCGGCTTTCTCGCGCGTGCGGTAGACCTCCTTGTCGGATACCACCATCACCTTCAACTCATGCGCCTGCCAACCCACGTTCAGCGGCGCGATGCCCATCTTGTAGGCGGGCTTGCCCAGGTCGACCAGGGCAGTCGGCTGCACGCCATCGACCCGGCCCCGCACCACGAACACGGACACATACACATTCGGTGCATAGTTGGCCTTCACGGGAATATTCACCACCGGTTCGCGGCCAGTCAAAGGCCGCACATAGGTGTCGAGGATGCCTTCGCGCTCCACCGTGATAAGGGCCGTGCCCTCGCGGAAAGGCATGCGCACTTGCAGGCTGGCCTGCTCGCCCGGTTCATAGCGCTTTTTCTCGGGCAGCAGATCGATACGGTCGCTGTCGCTGGCGCTGAACCACCAGTCTTCGCTGCCGGCCACCCAGGTTTCGCGGTTGGTCACCGCCGCCCTGCCCTGGCCATCTTCGGTACGCGCGCGCAGGATCAGATTGCCGCTGGCCGGCGCCTTTACGTCGCAGATCAACAGGCCCTTGTTATCGGTCTGGCCGCTGCAGGCGGGGCCCAGCTTGACGATTTCACTCTCGTTTTCATACGCATAAAAGCCGCCGATCAGGCGCCGGCGGTGCGAATAGCTATTGCGCTGGAAGAAATCGACGGCGACGGCCGCATTGGGCACGGGCTTGCCTTCGGTGGACAGCACCGCCACCGTGAACTTGAATTGGTCGCGGCTCAAGGCCCAGGCGTCGGGCTTGACGCCGATCACATAGCTCGATGGCCACAAGGGCACGCGGGTGGCGACTGACGCCGTCTCGCCATTCGCGTCCTGGAACGCCATTTCCGCCACCAGATCGCGCGGCGTCGCTGATTGCGGCAACTGGTCGATCACGACACGCGCGCCGCCCGCCTGGTCCAGGGTCAGGTTTTGCGTGCGTGCCGCGGCCGCTCCCGCCGCCGCGCTGCCTTCATCCTGCCATGCATTCTCATCGTCGTCATAACCGGCACCCTGCTTGACCAGGCCTTCTTTCACATCGCCATTGCTGAAGCTGAAATCGGCATAGTCGGCAAAACTCACGCTTTTATCCTGCAACACCGTGCGCAGCTTGACGGGTGCATTGGTGGCGGCGCCGCCCGCCAGGTAATTGATCTGCGCGTCCAGCGCCACTTGCGACACCTGCACCGCTGGCGTTTTCGGCCCCTGCAGCACGGCTTTCATGGTCGGCACGCGGAACGCTTCCACGCGGAAGCTGCCCGATGGCTTGCCGGCCATGCTGACTTGATATTCACCCTGCTTGGCGTCCGCCGGGATGGTCCATTCATTTTCCGCCGTGCCGCTGGCCGACCAGCGCAGCGGCAGCTGGTACGTCTGCTCGCTGCCCTGGTGCGTGATGACGACCGCCGTGGCGCTGCCAGGGCCGTTATGCTTGTCGACCAGACTCAGGCCCTGGTCCGTGTGGCGGCGGATGAAATGCTTCATGTGCACGGTTTCGCCGGCGCGCAGCAAGCTGCGGTCGAACACGGTGGCCAGCAAGGTGCTGTCGGCGCGCGTGTCATCGGTGGGCAAATTAAACCGCCAGGATTCGATGCCGCCCACCCAGTCCGACATGGTAAACGTCATGTCGCCGCCGCTGCGCGCACTGATAAAATAACTGCCATTGTTCTTGCACGTCGAGCGCGCCAGTTCGCCGTCGATACGGGCCACGCCGTCGGCCCCCGTCAGACCTTGCCACAATAGCTTGCCACTGCAATCGCGCACCGCCACCTGCGCCTTGGCCACGGGCGCGCCCTTGTCCAGCGAGGTGACCCACACCAGCGACGATGCGGCGCCATGCTTGAAGTGGGCCGCCAGGTTGGTCACCAGCGCAGCCGTATGGATGTAGGCGGTCGCGGGTTTGGCCAGCAAGGCCTTGCCCAGGATGGGACTGGCCAGTTCCACCACATAAAAGCCCGGCTTGACCAGGGGAATGCCGATCACTTCAAAGGTTTTCTTGCCATCGGGGCGCGGTAATTTAAAAGCACGCGTGCCGGCTGCGCCATTCAGCACGGACTTGCTCATATTGCCCGCATATTGTTCGCCGGGCTGCCAGTTTTCATTTTCCCCGCCGCCACCCGACAAACGCCGCATCCAGTCGATGATGAATTTGTCGTCATTGTCGGGCAGGCGCAAGGTCGCGCCCGATGCCGCTTCCCTGCCCGTCAACACAGGCTCGATATTGCGCACGGTGACCGGCAGCAAACCATCGCCCTTCGCTTCCAGGATGCCGAAGGGCGCCGGGAATTTCAGCAGCGGCGGCTGCTGGCCGGTGCGCACCGTCATGGGAAAGCGTCCGCGGTTCAGCAAGTTGCGGCCTGCATCGTCCGTCAATTTATTCGGCAAGCTCAGTACAAAGCTGGCCTGTTCGGGGAATGGGCCTTTAAAAGTGGCGTCGGTGAGGAATTCCGCCTTTTCTTCTTCCTTCGATATCGACGGCGCATACGTCTTGCCGCCGCCTTTCAGGGTGATGGCCCGCACCAGCGCGGCTTTCACGGGCGCAGAAAACTGCACGCGCAGGGGTAAGAACGGGATGCACTGATCCTTGGGATTGCTGCGTTCGCAGCTGAACCTGGCCGTAAAGTCAGGCCGCGTCTTGTAATGCAGGCTTTGCGCCTTGTCCGTGGCAATCGGGTCGGGACCGGCTGTAGCGATGCCCGCGCCCCACACCAGTGTCACCTTGGCGTTGGCGGGGAAGGTGCGCTTGCATTGCAGCACCGTGACGGGCAGCGGCGGCGCGCCCTTGACAAACATGGGCAACCCCGCCTTCCACACCACGCCGCGCGACTTGAAATACACGTTCAGGTAGCGGTCGACGAAGTTCTTGCGCAAGGCCAGTACTTGTTCCAGCTGCTTGCCCTGCAACAGGCGCACGCCGATCTTTTCATTGATGCCTTCCGCACTGCAATACGCATTAGTCGTAATGCTGGCCTCGCTGGCCACGGCGTCTAGGCCCAGCACGAAAATCTGGTTTTCATCGATGTACGGCTGGCCATCGTAGAGCGTGGCCTCGACGATGGCCGGCCCGCCCGTGTCAAAACGGTAGCTGGCGGCGCCCTTCCATGTCTGGCCAGCCAGGTCTTTCACTTCCGGTTTCAAGCTAAAGGTACACGCCACGCCAGCGGGCAAATCGCGCTCGAAATCATAGCTCCAGTTGCGTTCATCGGCCCAGCGCCCCTTGCCCGCCACCACAACCGGCTCTGCCTTGCCGCAATCGACAGTGAAGGGATCGGCCAGGGCCATGTCGCCAAACGGCACCATCGGCGTGGCAAATTGCGCCCGCACCTGGCGCACGGCCTTGACCGTGCCCGTCGGCGAAAACACCGCCACGCCGCTCTCGGCCAGGGCTGGTAAAGCCGTGCCCAGCGGCAGTATCAACAGCGCCGGCAAACTGAAACGGGCGAGCCTGGAAAGAATAGCCTTATGGAAAGTAACCTTGGGCACGGAGTAACTCCTGAATAGAAAGGCGCGATAACGCCGAATAGGGGCAAAACGGAATTGTTTCTCTATCGAACGCGGCAGGAATACAACATCGATGTAATATCGGTTTTAATCGTCAACAGTATTGATAATATACAGTGACAAGTTAGAAATAAGTTGTTCGCCAGGCGGTAACAAACAACAGGAACTTCGTGCTTTTCCTTTTATGTCTGGCTTATCAAAATTTGCATCGTCGAAATGAGTTGTTTTTGTCGTCAAACTGCAACACCATTGATATACAACAATGCTTTGTGCGCTAACGCACCGACCGGTCGAACCTGGATCCGTATTCTCCAGTCCAACAGCAGTGCAAATGTTGCGTGTAGCGCACCTGTCCAGACCTGTCATCAAGCCGCATTTTATTAGTATTGATATTTAATTCTTATTAATGTTTGGCAGTCTGTGTTTGTAGGCAGTAGAGAAAATCTCTTTCAACGTTGGGAGTTACTTGTGAATAATCTAAAAAAAATCGCCGTTGCCGCCGCAGTCTTGTGCTCCGCCCTCGGCGCACAGGCCCAGGAAATTAACCCATCCTGGTATATTCAACCTAGCATCAATGCACTGAAACCCGATTCTGATTTCTCCACCGACAAAACCGGCTATGGCGCCGGTCTGCGCTTTGGTAAGCCTTTGTCGCCTGAATGGGATATCCAGTTCGGCACCACCTATGCCCGCTCGAAAGGGAACAATGGCACGCGCTACCAGCAAAATACGCTGGGCGTCGATGGCCTGTACCTGTTCAGCCGCGATCCTGCTTTCGCCCCCTTCGTGCTGATCGGTGCTGGTATGCAACGCGACAAGGATACCGGCGTACTGGGTGACCGCAGCAAGAGCTCGCCATACGCCAGCGTCGGCCTGGGCTTCCAGGGCAAGATCAACGACCAGTGGTCGACCCAGGTCGATATCCGCAACGTGCATGGCTTCCTGCGTGGCGATACCTTCGCCAGCAGCAAGGCCAACAACTACTACGTCACCGTGGGCTTGAACTACGCGTTCGACAAACCGCCTGCACCGCCGCCGCCGCCACGCCAGGAAGTGGCGCCACCGCCGCCACCTCCACCACCACCGCCGCCACCTCCTCCACCGCCGCAACCACGGTTCGAGAAGGTAACCCTGTCGGCGACGGAACTGTTCGCCTTCGACAGCGCCAAGCTGGGGGCGACACAGTCCAGGCTGGACGAGATCGCACGCGTGCTCAACGCAGCGCCGGACGTCAACAACGTGGTGATCAGCGGTTACGCCGACCGCATCGGTTCGCCCAAGTACAACCTGAAACTGTCGAAGGAACGTGCTGACGCAGTCAAGGCTTACCTGGTCAACGCCGGTGTTGCCGCCAACCGCCTGACGGCCGAAGGCAAAGGCTCGACCAATCCAGTCGTTACTTGCGATAACAAGAAACGCGCTGACTTGATCAAGTGCCTGGAACCTAACCGTCGCGTTGAAGTCGAGCAAATCACCATCGAACGCCGCGTACAGTAAGCATCAACCATCAGTGGAAGGCCACTGCACAAAAAGGGGCTACGGCCCCTTTTTTTATTGAAAGCCATTATGAGTACTTCCTCTCCCCCTACCCGCCTGGCCCGGCTGGGCCCCTTCTGGCAACAGATGCGCAAGGTCGTCGTCTGCTCCGTCACCGAATGGCTGGAACACCGCGCCTCGAGCAAGGGCGCCGCCCTCGCCTATTACACCCTGTTTTCCGTCGCGCCCATCCTGGTGCTGGTGATCGCCATCGCCGGCTTTTTTTATGGCCAGGCGGCCGCGCGCGGCGAATTGATGGAGCAATTGCAGGGCTTGCTGGGCAAACAGGGAGCGGAAGCCATCCAGCTGGTGCTGGCCGGCGCACAGAGCCACGAACAGGGGCGCATCGCCACCCTGATTGCAGGCGGCTTGCTGCTGTTTGGCGCCACCAGCGTGTTTGCGGAATTAAAGGCCAGCCTTGATGAGATCTGGCAAGTGCCACCGCTGAAGGAAGCGGGCGCCTGGGACATGCTGCGCACGCGCCTGCTGTCCTTCGGACTGGTGCTGGTGCTGGCGTTTCTGTTGATGGTGTCGCTGGTGGTCAGCGCCGCCATGGCGATCCTGCAAAATTTTTGGGAAGGCGTGTGGAAAGATGCCGCCGTGCTGTTTGCCATCCTGTCCAACCTGATCGGCTTTGCCGTCATCGCCAGCCTGTTTGCCGTCATCTACAAGATGCTGCCCCGCGTGCGCCTGTCCTGGCGCGACGTGATGATCGGCGCGCTGGGTACGGCCTTCATGTTTTCGCTGGGTAAATATGCGATCGGCGTGTATATCGGCAACAGCGGCGTGGCCAGCAGCTATGGCGCCGCCGGTTCGCTGGTGGCCCTGCTGCTGTGGGTCTATTACTCGGCGCAAATCTTCTTCCTGGGCGCCGAATTCACGCGCCAGTTCACCTTGCAGCTGGGTAGCATGAAAGACATGGAAAAAACAGAAGATGGCGATGTGGTCACCAAGATTCTCAAGCACCACCAGTCGTAGACAACAGGATTTACTCTCCTAAAAGCTCGGCAACCACTTCCATGCCTTGCACGCGCTCGGCCACGACCTTGACGATCACGATGATGGGCACGCCCAGCAGCAAGCCCCAGACCCCCCATAGCCAGCCCCAGAACAGCAGGCTGATGAATACCGCCGTGGGGTTCATGCGGGCGATGCGGCCCGTCATCCAGGTAGTCACAAAGGTGCCGACCAGGGTGGCGATGCCCATCGAGGTGGCCGTCACCAGCAAGACCATTTCCAGCGATTCGAACTGCAAAAAGGCCACCAGCCCGGTGGCCAGGGTGATCAGCAGCGGACCGAAATACGGCATGATGTGCAGCAAACCGGCCACGATGGCCCAGGCGCCCGCGTTTTCCAGGCCGATCAGGCGCAGCGCGATCCACATCAGCAGTGCCAGCAAGCCATTCGTCACCAGCAGCATGAACATATAGTTCTGGATCGAGGTATTGATGTCTTCCAGGATATGCACCGTTACTTTCTTGCGGCTCAGCGACGGCCCCGTCAGCTTGACCAGCTTGCGCTTGAAGGTATCGCCGGACAGCAACAGGAAAAAGACGAGGAAAATCACCATGGTGGCCTGGCTCAAAAAGCCTGCCAGCCCCAGCGAACCGGCCCAGACCCAGTCCATCACCTTGAAATTGGGTGCATCGGGTTTGCTGGCGGCACGGCGGTCGGCACGGCGCGCCTCGGCGCCAGCCGCTACCTGTTCGATTTCATTGGCCACGGCTTGCATTTTTTGCAATGTGCTTTCCTTGCCGCCCGTGCTGGCGGCGATCAAACGGGCCAGCTTGTGGGTGGCGGCCGGCATTTCTTCGACGATGGATTCAAACTCGCCCTGCACGCGCTCGATCATGACGAGCGAACCGAACAGTATCAGGGCGGTGATGACGGTGGCGCCGGCGATGCGGGGCACGCGGATTTTTTCCAGCCAGACGACAAGGGGATTGAGGGTATAGGCGATGAAAATCGCAAAGACGACGGGGATCAGGAATTTCTGCGCCCATTGCAGGGCAAACACAAAACAGACGGTGGCGATAATGCCCAGCGCGACGCCGCGCGCATTGACGTGCAGCGGCAATTGCAAGGGGCGCTCCAGCGGCCCTGCGACAACGCTGGCGCTTGCTTCCGTCGGCGCAAGCTCGGCCGGCTCGGTGCTGCCCTCAGCTGGCGGAGTATTCATGGAGTCTCTTCTGCCCCGGCGGTTCAAGCCTGTTCAAGGCGATCCGCAGCACCGGCCAGGGGCCAGGTGCTGCGCAAGGCAATCCGGCGATTACTTGACGTGGAGATCGTTCTTGACCGATTTCACGCCTTTCACGCCGCGGGCAATTTCAGCCGCCTTGGCAATCGAGGCAGGATCGGCCACGAAGCCGCTCAATTGCACCACGCCCTTGAAGGTTTCCACGTTGATTTCCGTCGATTTCAGGGTAGGTTCATTGAAAATGCTGGCCTTGACCTTGGTCGTCAGCACGGAATCATCGACGTATTCGCCCGTGCCTTCCTTGGTCGGGGTCGATGCACAGCCGGCAACGGCGAACAGGGAAGCGACGAAAAGACCGGTGGCGATGGATTTGGTGAATTTCATGATTTTTTTCCTTTTGAATGGACAATTAACAGTCAAACAACGTGCTCGAACGAGCTTTTGATACAACTTTTCATACTGCTACGCATACCAGCCGCTTCCTTGCGCCCAACTATCGGGCCTCATTCATCGAACTGGATTTTTGCAGCCTTGATACAGTCATCCCTGGCTGCGCCGGCGAATGCATCGCATTTTTCTGCTGCGACCTTGTACTCGGCTTTTCTTTTTGCTTCACGCGCATCGCTGCGCGCTTCGATCACCTTCTTGTCTGCCTTGGCATCGGCCAGGGCGGCAATCTTGGTGGACTTGGCCAGCTTGACGCACACATCCTTGTCATTGCCCGTCAAGGCACCGCAGCGGGCCAGGTCGACATCGTAGTTGGCGTCGGCAATCTTGACCCGTGCCCTGGTATAGGCACGCAAGGTGTTCGTGTATTGCGCCTGCGCTACCGCTTCATCGTAGGCACGCACGGCCTTCGCTTCGGCAATACAGACATCTTTCGGATTACCGGCGACGCCATCGCACTGGGCGCGTGCCGTCTTGTACTTGGCAGCCGCCTGTTGATTCGCCGATTGGTAGAGGGCCTTCGCCTCGGCGCTGGCCGCGACAGCCTGGCCAGCCCAGCCAGCGCAAACCAGGCTGACGAGCACGGCTGCGACTAGTTTGTTCTTCTGCATAAACGACTCCCTGATTCCAGCATCAGAATCTTGTTGCTTCTTATCTATTGGCTAAACAACTACTTGCTTGGCATGACTACCGTTTTACGTGGATAGCGCCGTGCCTTCTGTACGCTGCCGTACACAAGCATGCTTATTGTGAAACAGTGGGGGAATCTGTCGTTAATCGCGCACAAGCACCGGCTTCAGCGCTGCAGGGGAGGACGGAAAAGTTCTTGCAGCGATGACAATTAAGTACGTGCGGCAGCGTACAGACCCGGCATGGCGCCGTGTCTAAGATGGACTCACACTTACACCACGTCAGGAGAATAAAATGAAAACCAATGCCACCTTGGCTGCACTGATGCTCGCCGCCACCGCCGTACTGAGCGGTTGCGCCAATACCGGTCCATCGCAAAACTATGGCGCGCCCCAGGGCGACTATTCCACCTACGGCACCATCGATTCCATCCAGGTAATACAGGGCGGCAGCAGCAGCGGCGCCGGCGCCATCGTCGGCGGCATTGCCGGTGCGCTGCTGGGTAACACCATCGGCTCAGGTGGCGGCCGCACTGCCGCCACCGTCGCGGGCGCCGTCGCCGGCGGCGTGGTCGGCAACCAGGTGGAAAACCGCCAGCAATCCGGCTTGAACTACCAGATCAGCGTACGCCTGGACAATGGTGAATACCGCACCATCGTGCAAGACAACGCGAACAACTTGCAACCGGGTAACCGCGTGCGCATCGTCGACGGCCGCGTCTACCGTTAATCATCTCAATCACCAATAATGAACAATAACAAGGAGATACCATGGGCACCATCATCCTGATTATCCTGATCCTGGCCCTGGTTGGCGTCCTGCCCACCTGGCCGCATAGCCGCAACTGGGGTTACGGCCCCAGCGGCGTGGCCGGGTTGATCGTCGTCATCCTGCTATTGCTGCTACTGACGGGCAGGCTGTAAAAAAAGGCGCTACGGCGCCTTTTTTTACATCTCAATCTGTTTTCTACAACGCCTAACAAAACCGTAGCGAGCGGATGCGAGTTGTGGATGAGAAGCGGCGCTGTGCTTGCACGGGGCCGCCGAGGTAGTGAGCATCGCAAGACGCAAATCTCGACGCGCAGCAGGTTTTGATAGGCGTTCTTAGGCGGCACGCTCGTACGGTGGCAGCTCATGCACGACCAGCGGCGTGTCTTGCGTCACAAACTCCAGCCAGCCGGCCGCCTTGATGGCGCGCAAGGCATCCTGGTAACCCTGCTCCCAGCGCCATTCGATAGAACCCTTGGAAAAATTGATGTCCTTGGCCGCCATATGCCAGTCGCGGCCCGCGTAGGGCAGGCGCACGATGTGCATGGTACTGTCGCAGCCCAGCGCCACCAGTTCTTCCGTTTGCTGGCGGTTATGCGCCGTATCGGGCAACTTGGCATACAGTTCGCGCAATTTGTGCTGCAGGGTGTGCGTGCTGACGTAGTCCTCGATATGGCGTTTGGAACGCGACGCAAACGTCACATCCTTTTGCCGCGTCTGCACTTCGTCCAGCGTGGTCGGTTCCGGCCCTTCCGAGCTCCACAAGTCCACCATGAAGACCAGCGTATCGACGTGCGGCGTATCGTCGAGCACGGTTTCCAGCGGCGTATTCGAATACAGGCCGCCATCCCAGTACAGGTCGCCATCGACGCGCACGCCGGCAAAACCGGGCGGCAAGGCGCCGCTGGCGCGGATATGGTCGGCGGTCAGCTGTTGCTGCTGGCTGTCAAAACTGGTCAGGCTGCCGCATTTGACGCGCAGCGCATTGACGGTCAGGCGCATGCCGCCCGGCTGGTTCAGGTAATCGAAATCGACCAGTTCATTCAGGGTGCTGGTCAGTTCGCTGGTATCGTAAAAGCTGGCCTGCTCGGGTTCGACGCTGATCCCGGCGGGAAACAGGCTGAAATGGCGCGGCTTGAAAAAGCCGGGCACGCCGCGCAAAACGGTGTCGAGGGTGGCCAGCCAGATATTCGAGCGGCGCTGCTGGTCGGAAACGCGGGTCATGTCGATGCTGTCGCGGTGCGAAATGCGCTCCCAGAACTGCTTCAGGCGCACAAGCCGGTCTTCTTCCTTGTTGCCGGCCAAGATCGCCGCATTGATGGCGCCAATCGAGGTGCCCACTACCCAGTCGGGCGCCAGGCCATGTTCGTGCAGCGCGTGATACACGCCTGCCTGATAGGCGCCAAGGGCGCCGCCGCCCTGCAGCACCAGCACGATGCGCAGGCGCGAAGGATTTAACGGATTCATCGTTGTCGTCAAGATAGCCCCATCCATAGTCTGCGTGCGGGTGTGCACCGTAAGCCATTGTAAGGGATAGTGCGATCGCCTGCCCGTGCACACGTCCCGGACCGGGAGCGCAAAAAAAAGGCTATGTCACCGTCAGGTTTGGGAACTCTCCCAAGGTTGCCTTCAATAATGTTTCAGCAGACAGGATGCGCCTGGCATCGAGTATCCAGCGCCAGCCTAGGTAATTCGGTAGATAACGCGTGGCCACGCCATGAAAAATGCTGAGCCATCCGCGCAAGCGGCTGTGATACGCGTTGACGTTCTGCACGTGGGCCGCGCCGCGCACGCGGATGCCAGCACGCAAGTTGACGGCTTGATGGCTGATGCCCGCTTCCCGGGCAAACGCGGCATACGCCGCATGGCCATCGGTCACCAGCAAAATATCCTTGTCGATCACGGGCGGCAAGCAATGCAGGAGTTGCTTCTTCGTGATGGGCCCCTTGCCAGTGACGAAAGCGATGGTTTGCCCGGTGCGGTCGCGCGCCACCAGGATGCAGACCTGTTCGCTGGAAATGCCGCGTTGGCGGGCGTGACCACCACGTCGGCGTGCCGGACGCCGCAAATGCCGCGCCCCTTTTTCCGATTCCAGCAGATACAGCTCATCAGCCTCGGTGATGCCATGCAGGCAACGCGGACGGTCGGTTTTTGCCAATGCTAAAAAACGGTGGCGCCAGCGAAAGCTGGTATTGCGGTGAATGTCCAGTTGCTGGGCAGCCTTGCGTACCGAGTCCGAGTTCAGCAAGCAATTCGCGTAGTCCAGCCACAAAGATTTATGGCGTAGATGGGCCAGGGGCGTACCCGTGAGCGCATTGAATGTTTTGCCACAAGGCACGCAGCGATAACGCTGCAGATCGTTGGCGCGGCCGTGCCGGTGCATATGCCGCGAGCGACATGCCGGACAGCATAATCGCGCTTGAGCCGTGCCTTCGATCAGCGCAGCGGCCGCCTGCCCGGGCGGCGCGCCGCCCAGCAGTTTTATTCCCTCCAAGCGTTGATGTCGAGAAAGCTTGGCGAACTGCGCGATCAATATCTGCCATTGCGGTTGTAGCATGGCGGCCTCCCTGGTGACTGCTCTGATCAGTCAGACCTCAGCCTTGCAGGCAGGTTCCCCTATTTAATGAGGACAGAGCCCAAAAAAAACGCCGTCGATGACGGCGTTGCGATGCAGCAGGTTTGTGTCTCAGCGCTGGCGCTTGCGGCGCAGCCAGCTGGTGGCCACGGCGGCAACCGCCACCAGCGCCAGGGCCGGCTTGACCAGCTTGCGGCGGCCGATGAAGGACAGCGCCGTCAGCACATAGGGCATCGCGCCCTGCAGGCGCATGCCACCCGGCGCCAGCAAGGATTCGACACGGTGGCCGGCAAACCCGACCGCCGTCTCGACCACGCCTTGCAACAGCGCCTCGGGACGCAGGGCATAGCCCACGTTGGCGCGCGCATGCACGATGCCCACGCGATACAGCTCGCCCTGGGCAATCAATTGCTGCTTGCGGGCGGCTTGCGCCGCCAGTTTGTCGTGTTCCGACATGAATTCTCCCGGTGAACCGGCGCGGCCGGCACGGGCAGGCCCGTGCCAGCCGCGCCTGGCAACTACATCAGCATGTCGCGATCAGCCTTCAATTCCGCCATGGTGGCCGGCATGGACAGCTTGCCCTGGCTCAGCATGGCCCGCGCATACAGGACCAGGCCGATGGCCAGCAGCACGAATACTGCCGTCATGATCAGGAGGATCTTCCAGCCCAGGCTATCCCAGGCCAGGAAGACGATCAGCACGCTGCCATACGCGATGGCAAACAGGCCTGCCACCGTCGCCAGTGCAAAGATGACGATCAGCTGCAGTACATGATTGCGCACTTCCGACAGCTCGATGGTCGCCAGTTCCAGCCGCGACAACATCAGTCCGACAGCGTTCCTGGCCAGACCGGCGAATGAGGCGATCAATCCGGCCCCCTGGTGAGACGAAGCAGACTTGTCCATATCGCTCCCAGGATGGATTACTTGCGGCCCAGGATGAAACCAACCAGTACGCCAACGCCAGCGGCAACCGCCACCGTGCGCCATGGGTTTTCTTTCACATAGCCATCGGCCTGGGCCGCGATCTGCTTGGTGGCGACGATGGCCGAAGCCTGGGCTTCCTGTGCCTTGACCAGCGCGGCGTCCAGGGTCTTCATGCCCTTGACGCGCACTTCGTCGGCTTTTTCGCCCGTCAGTGCGGCGGCGGCGCTGAACAGCGCTTGCGCATCCTTGACCAGAGTCTTGACATCGTTATTGACGGTGGTGATATTGTTTTCCAACATGGTTTAACTCCTCAGCGGTGGATGAATGATTTTAATTTCTAAGTTTTAAGTTCTGACACTTAACTTTACTACAGCATGCTATTCCATCAGATCGCGCATGTCATCGGCGTGCTCTTCTTCTACTGCCATGATCTTGATCAACAAATGCCGCGTGGTCGGGTCGCTATCGCCCAATTTCACAATCATCTGGCGATACGACTCGATCGCCACGCGTTCGGCGATCAGGTTGGCACGCACCATGCTTTGCACGTCGTCAGAGTCATCATACTCGGCATGGCTACGCGCGAGCAATGTTGCAGGATTAAAATCTGGTTTTCCATTCAATTGCACGATGCGTTCGGCCAGCCAGTCGGCATGTTCCTGCTCTTGCTCCGCATGTTCAAGGAACTCGGCCTTGATCGTGCCATTATCGCGCCCGCTGACGGTGTAATAGTGGCGTTTGTAGCGCGCGATGCACACCAGCTCGGTCGCCAGCGCGCCATTGAGCATGTTGATGACTTCCTGGCGGTCGCCCTGGTAGCCGGCCGTGACGGCGCCGTCATCGAGGTTCCTGGCGGCGGCGCGGATCGCGGCCGTATCGATACCGGCGGGGATGGCAACAGAGGTAGCACTCATGATGATTCCTTTCTGAACTGATTGGGTATCCACCGGCCGCCAACAGGCATGCGGCCGGTGCTGCCTTTTACTACGCGTGATACTGCACGCTTAATACTGCACGCTTGAGACTGCGCTTAACGGCGGGCGGGAATGGCCGTGTTGTCTTCCGACAGCACGATTTCCACGCGGCGGTTCAACTGGCGGTTCGATGCCGTATCGTTGCCGGCCGCCGGGTAGGCAGCGCCATAACCGCGCGTGGCGATGCGGTCGCGGGCGATGCCCTGGTCGAGCAGCGCATTGCGCACCGATTCGGCGCGCCGCTGCGACAGTTCCAGGTTATGCGCGGAACCACCGGTGCTATCGGTAAAGCCTTCGATCAGCACGGTGCGCTGGGGATTATTCTTGAGCACATCGCCCAGCTTACGCGCCGTATTCGTGCCATCGGCCGTCAGGTTGGCCTGGTCGGTGCCGAACAGCACGTCGCCCAGCGTAATGACCATGCCGCGCTCGGTTTTTTTCGCCGCCAGGTCATTCAGTTGCAGTTGCAGCGCAGCGGCGCGGGCCTGGGCGTCGCGCAGCGAAGCTTCCGCATTTTGCGCCTGGGCCTGGGCCGCTTCGGCGCGCGCCGTCGCCTGGTTGGCTTCCTGGGTGCGCGCATCGAGGCGCAACTGGTCGCGCTGCTTGCCGGCATTGGCGATATCGGCTTCCGCTGCTTTTTGTTTGGCAATTTCTTGCGCCGTGGCTATTTTTTGCTTGGCCAGGTAGGCCAGCTTGTCGACTTTTTCGCTGTCATCGCGGCGTTCGGCGGCGGCATTGGCCGCTTCCAGCGCAGCGCTCGCTTCGCGGAATTCACGCGGGGCATAGGTCGACACCAGCGGATTCGATTGGGCGGCCATGTAGTCGCCGCGGGTCTGGTCCAGCAAGCTGGTGGTGGTGGGAGCGGAGCTGCAGGCGGCGACCAGGGCGGCCATGGCCAGCAGGCCGGGGATGGTGGTGTAGGTAGATTTTTGCATGATGGGTTCCTGGCTTCTTATTGTTGGGGAGCTGCTTGCTGGTTGGCGCGGTTCAGTTCTTCGCGCATGACGCGGATGTTTTCGTTGATTTCATCGGCGGCCGTGGTGGCCTTGGTCGAATTGGCCTTGCTTTGCGCCAGCTTGGCATCGGCTTGCGCCTGGTCGGCCAGTTCGCTGGCCCGTTTGTAGTCGCGGTCTTTCAGGGCCTGGTTGGCGAGCGCCATTTTTTCGCGGGCCGAACGCATCTCATCGGGCGCCAGCTCGGCTGCGCCGGCACTGGCTGCGTTAGCGACGGCGGCGCGCGACACGGCAACGTCGGCCGTCGCAGGCGTTTTCATGCTGGAGCAGCCAGCCATCAGGAACACGGAGGCAGCAACGGCGCCAGCGGCCAGCTTGCTCAGGGGGAACGTCAAAAGATCTCGGCTTGTCATTTTTTTTCTCCTGGAGAACATGGGTCGATCAAAACTGCATCAGGGAACAGAACTACGAACAGAACTGCGTTTGCTGTATGACGTTATAGGCCGCCCCTCCCCTGCTATCCGTTCGGTGCCGCACATAGAGTAGGCAATCGACAAGATTGATTTCCACAAGGTGCGCCAGCGCACCATACAGCGCTTGCCAGCGCGGCAACAAGCGCTTTGCTGTAGCATCGACAAGTTTCCATTGCCACCTGACAGCAAGCACGCCATGCCCCTTTCCCGTCGCCAGAAAATCAGCCTCGCCAGCGCCGCCGTGATATTCGCCATTCCCGTGGCCGCCATCGCCGTGCTGAGCCATGCCGACTGGAACCGCGCCAAGCCCTGGCTCAATGCCAGGGTTAGCGAAGCGCTGGGCCGGCCGTTCGCCATCGAGGGCGACCTGTCGCTGACCTGGCAGCAGGCCGGCGGGGGGACGCAGCCGGGCTGGCGCGGCTACCTGCCCTGGCCGCATTTGCAGGCGACCAAGGTGCGACTGGGCAATCCTGTCGCCATGACAAGCGATAGCGCCGACGCGGCCACCGTCAGCCAGCTGGCGTTCTCGCTCAACCCGCTGGCCTTGCTCGACAAACAGATCGTGATTCCCCAGTTGCGCTTTGACGCACCGCAACTGCATCTGCTGCGCAAGCAGGATGGCCAGAACAACTGGACGTTCGACCGGCAAAATCCCTCGTCGCCATGGCGGCTGCAGCTGCAAAGCGTGGTCTTCAGCAAGGGCACGGTCACCCTGGCGGACGCCGTCACGCAAGCGCAGCTGCGGGCCGATGTCGATACCCTGAGCGGCGATGCGCGCTATGGCATCGCCTGGAAACTGTCCGGCATTTACCATGGCGACCAGGTGCAAGGCGATGGCAAGGCGGGCAGCGTGCTGTCGCTGCAGCAAGACAGCACGCCGTTTCCCGTGCAGGCCAGCATACGGACAGGCAAGACATCGCTCGCGATCGAGGGCACCCTGACGCGCCCTACCCGCCTGGCCGCGCTCGATGTGCGCCTGAAAATAGCGGGACCCAGCATGGCCCGTCTGTATCCATTGACGGGGGTATTGCTGCCGGAAACGCCGCATTTCAGTACCGAAGGCCATTTGACGGGGACGCTGGCGCCCGGTGGCGGCGACTGGGTCTATGACAACTTCACGGGCAAGGTCGGCTCCAGCGACGTGCAGGGCAAGCTGGCCTTTTCAGCACGCAAGCCACGCCATCTGCTGCGTGGCGAAGTCCACTCGCGCCTGCTGCAATTTCGCGACCTTGGTCCCCTGGTGGGCGCCGACTCCAGCGCCAGCAAGTCGGAACGGGGCGTGACGCAACAGCAGCCGGCGGGCCGCGTATTGCCGGTGGAAACCTTCAAGACGGAACGCTGGACCAGCCTCGACGCGGACGTGCGCTACACGGCCGACAAGATCACGCGCGACGCCGACCTGCCCATCAGCGAGCTCGACACGCATGTGCTGCTGAGCGACGGCGTGCTGTCGCTGGCGCCGCTGAACTTCAATATCGCGGGCGGCACCCTGCGCTCGCAGATCAAGCTCGACGGCAGCGGCAAGGTGATCGCCAACGGCATCGCCGCCGAATTGACGGCCAGCGCGCGCCATCTGCGCATCAAGCAATTGTTTCCCCGGCTCGACGCCTTGCAGGCCAGCATAGGGGAAATCAATGGCGACGCCTCGCTGTCGGCCATCGGCAATTCCGTCGCCAGCCTGCTGGGCAGCTCGAACGGCGAAGTACGGGCCCTGATCAACCGGGGCAGCATCAGCAAGCTGCTGCTCGAGGAAATGGGCCTCAATATCGGCAGCGTGGTGCTCGCCAAGCTGGCCGGCGACAAGCAAGTCAAGCTCAATTGCATGGCCGCCGATTTCGTCGCCACCAGGGGCTTGATGCAGACGCGCCAGTTCATCGTCGACACGGACGACGCCGTGCTGCACATCGATGGCACGGTCAACCTGGCCAATGAAAAACTGGACCTGACCTTGCAACCGGACAGCAAGGGCCTGCGCATCTTTTCGCTGCGCTCGCCTTTGTATGTGCATGGCACTTTCAGCCAGCCTGACGTCAGCGTCGACAAGGGCGTGCTGGCCCTGCGCACGGGCGGCGCGCTGGCGCTGGCGACCGTCGCCCCGTTTGCCGCCCTGTTACCACTGGTCAATACCGGCCCTGGCGACACCAGCGAATGCGCAACGCTGCTGGCGCAGGCCAGGGTCAAGCCGGTGGCGCCGCCGCCTGGCAAGCAGCCAGTCAAAAAAGCGCGCTGAGTGGCGGCAGATGTAGCGCATTTACAATTGTTACACACCTATGTGCGTTGTCGAACAGACCCTTCCTTGCCCTGATCCTATCCTGAGACCGTGCCTGAAACACCAGAAACGTGACGCGAGGCCCAAGCACCGGCCGGGCCTGTACTTGGCCCCATATCCGCCCAATGTCTGCGCCACGGAATTCGAATCTAAAGGAGAAACCATCATGCAAACCATCAAAAAACTCGCCGCGACCACCTCGCTCGCCGCACTCGTATTGAGCCTGACCGCCTGCGCCAATATGTCGGGCCAGGACAAGAACACCGCCATCGGCGCTGGCGTCGGCGCCGTTGCCGGCTCCGTGCTGACGGGCGGTAGCGCCGTCGGCGCGGTCGGCGGCGCCGCCGTCGGTGGCGTGATCGGCAACCAGGTCAAACCGAAGTAAGCATGCTGAAAAAAGCGGGACGGGCGCCGTATGGCCCGTCCCGCTTTTTTTGCGTCTGCTCACGCACGAAAAACCGGACTAGATAAAGACATTCGCCATGCCGATCGCGCCCACGTCCTTGACCAGCTCATAACAACGGCAGGAGACCGCTTCCAGCCCGGCCGAATCGAGGATCTCGATATTGCCGCGGCTATAGGTAATCAGTTTTTGCTGCTGCAGCGCGCTGGCCGCCTTGGTGACGCCGACCCGGCGCACGCCCAGGGTATGGGCCAGGAACTCGTGGGTCAGATGAAATTTTTCGGATTGCAAACGGTCGCGCGTGATCAGCAGGGAACGGGCCAGGCGCGCTTCGAGCACATGGAAACGGCTGCAGACGGCGATCTGGATCGCCTGCGCCAGCAAGGTGTCGGTATAACGGTACAACAAGCGTTGCAAGGAATCGAGCTGGGCGAATTCGGCGCAGAAATCGTCACGCGACATGCGGCTGGCACTGCCGGAACGTTGCACCACGGCCCGCACTTGCGCCAGCTCATGACCGAGGGCGACGGAGGCGCCCAGTACGCCTTCGCGGCCAACGGAACCGACCTCCAGGGTCATGCGTCCTTCGGCCACGGCCAGCAGCGAGATCAGGCAGTCGTCGGGAAAATAGACATGGGCGATGGGATGGCCAGGTTCGTACAGCACGTCGCCCACGTCCACCGTGACGGTATCGAACAGGGCCGCCAGGTGGTGCAGATCGGACTCGGGCAGGCTGGCCAGCAAACGATTGCCCGCAGCGGAGGGGCTCACGCCCGAGCGGCCTGCTTCACGGGGCAAGTTCATGGTGGCGGTCATAGCTGGTTTTGCCTTTTCCTTGGTGTCGTTACATCTCGACATGATTTTTACTTAGGCTACGGTGCGGCCACCGTCCTGTATGTACGGTGACGCACGGAAGCCGATGACACGGAGCAGCACACTGATTCAAACGACAAAAACAGCAGCACCAGACAAAACGCTTTATTGATTACCTACAGAAACATACAGGAGCATCTCATGACCACTACCAAATCCGCCCACCCACTCGTCCTGGCAGCCGCTGTTGCCGTGCTGCTATTTTGCGGCGTCGGCACGGCCGCCCTGATGGGCTGGCTGCCGTCTTCGCAAGGCGATGCCCGTCCGCTCGACGCCAGCACCTCGAGCGCCCAAATGGCCGCGCTGCAAGCCAGCCAGCCACCGGCCGGCGTGCAGCCGCTGGCCGCCCTGCCCCAGCAGCCGGCACAGCCGCAACCTCAACAACAAGCTCAGCCGCAACTTCAGCCACAACCTCAGCCTGAACCGCAAATGGCGGCAGCGCCTCCAGCGCCACCGCCCGTCTGCGGCAATTGCGGCGTGGTCGAAGCCATCCATGAAATCAACACGCGCGCTGCGGGCAGCGGCGTGGGCGCGGCGGGCGGCGCGGTGGTCGGCGGCTTGCTCGGCCATCAAGTGGGTGGCGGCCACGGCCAGCAGATCGCCACCGTGCTGGGCGCCATCGGCGGCGCCGTGGCCGGCAACCAGATCGAAGGCAATGTGCGCGCCACGCATAGCTACAACATCGTCGTGCGCCTGGACAACGGCAAGACGCGCACCATCCACCAGAGCGCCGCGCCAGGCTGGCGCCAGGGCGACCGCGTGCGCATCGTCAATGGCGGCTTGCGCGCAGGCTGAACCTCCGCGTAAGTTTTCTATTTGACAATGTACGTTGGCGTACAGATGCGCTGGCAACGGCGATGGATGATGCAGGCAGGTGAATTCCACCGCACAGCGACCACGGGAGGCAGCATGGAAAACGACAAGACGGGCAGCAAGCGGATCTGGCTGAGCTTTATCGGCGGCGGCATGCTGGCGACCACGCTCGGCTTTTGCGCGCTGGACCTGTCGCCGTCGCCGGCAACGGCGCCCGCGTTCGGCATCATGCTGCTGCTCACGGGCGGCCTGTTCAGCTGCATGGCGGGCGCCATCGGCCTGGCCGGCATGCTGGCCTGGATACCCGGCATGGCCGAAATCGACAAGGGGCCAGAACTAAGTCAGCGTTATGTACGGCAGCGTACAGTGCGCAAGGCCTTCAAGGCAGACAATCCATCATGACAATTTCACTCCAGGAGACTCCATCATGCTTTACACAATCGCCGTCGTACTCATCATTCTCTGGCTGCTGGGCCTGGTAACTTCCTACACCATAGGCGGTTTCATCCATATTCTGCTGGTCATTGCCGTGATCATGATCCTGCTGCGCCTGATCAGCGGGCGAGGTTTATAGACTGGTCCGCTGGCCCGGTCCATGCAATAGGGCGAAAGCCGGCGGCGGCGCGCGTGCAAACGGGCGCCGTCTTTGCATGCACTTTTGTATATGTTTGTAAGCAATTGCCAAACAAGATATTTTTGCAGTAACGTGTGCGGGTAAGCTCTGGGCACGTCCCATAACAACATCAGGAGAAAATCCATGAAAGCATTCAAAACCGGCCCTGGCGCCAAATCCGTGGCCGGCATGCTGGCCCTCACCCTGGCCATCTCCGGCTGTGCAGATATGTCCGCCACGCAACGCGGTACGGCCACGGGCGCCGGCGTCGGCGCGGGCCTGGGCGCGCTGATCGGCGGCACCACGGGCAATGGCAGCGCCGGCCGCACGGCCGGCGGCGCCCTGCTGGGCGCGGCGGCCGGCGCGGTGGTCGGCAATATCTGGTCGAACCGCATGGAAAACCAGAAACGCACGATGGAACAAGCCACCCAAGGCACGGGCGTGCAAGTGACGCAAACGGCCGATAACCGCCTGAAAATGGAAATCCCCAGCGATATTTCGTTCGATACCAACCGCGCCGACATCAAGGGCAATTTCCGCCCCATCCTCGACCGCTTCGCTGCCACCCTGAACGACAATCCGAACACCACCGTCAGCATCATCGGCCATACGGACAACACGGGCAGCGACGCCATCAACCAGCCATTGTCGGTAGAACGCGCCGCCCATACGCGCGACTACCTGGCCATGCGCGGCGTCTCGCCGACCCGCATCGTCACCGAAGGCCGCGGTTCGCGCGAACCGATCGCCTCGAACGCCGACGCGAACAGCCGCGCCCGCAATCGCCGGGTGGAGATTTACGTCGCAGAGCTTGCTCCACGTCAATAATTTTCATCGAAGTCCCCATAAAAAAACCGCTGGCAAGTGCGCTTGCCAGCGGTTTTTTTTACGTGCCAAGGATTACTTCGAGGTGCTTGCCTTGGTCCCGCTCTCGCCTTCCTTGGTGACCTTGGCAAAGTCGCCGGCCGTCACGATCGATACGGCTTCCGGCTTCAGGTAGTCGCGCAAGCCCTGGTTCACTTGCGCCAAGGTCAGGGCGGCTACTTTCGCTTCGAGGTCCTTGTCGTAAGCCATGGTGCGGTCTTCCGCCAGATAGCCTGCCAGTTCGCGCGCCAGGCCAGTGTCTTGCGTGCGCCCCACTTCTTCCGATTGCAGCCAGCCTTTCTTCGCTTCGACCAATTCCGCTTCCGTAAAGCCATCGGCCAGCACCTTGGCGATTTCCTCGCGCAGGGCCGCTTCGACCTTGGGCGTATTTTGCGGTGCGCTGATGGCATAAGCCATCCAGTAAGCAGCCGGTTCACGCGATGGCACGTTCAGTTGCGAAGAAACACCATACGACAAACCTTCTTTCTGGCGAATGCGGTCCGCCAGACGGCTGCGTAGCGCGCCGCCACCAAGCATGTGGTTGGCCATCAGCAAGGCTGGGTAGACGGCAGCATCATCCTTGAGGGGAAGCGGCTGTATCGCGAACAGCACGCTGTTGGCCTTGTCCGGTGTTTCCAGGGTGATTTTCTCGCCGCTGACCGGTTTCACGGCAGCGGGAATGCGTACATAGGGCTGGACCGCTTTCCAGTTACCGTACAGGCTGGCCACTTGCGCTTTCAGCGCGGCCGGATCGAAGTCGCCGACGGCGGCAAAAGTGGCATTCGAAGTGCCATAGTAGGCAGCATGGAAGGCTTTGACATCGGCTACCGTAACCGCTTTCAAGTTGGCCAGTTCGGCCGGCAGCGTAGCCACGTGGCGGACATGGCCTTCCGGCGTGGCGTCGATCAGGCGGCGGAAGGCATTGATTGCCTGCGGTTGCGGTTCAGGCAAATCCTGTTCCGCCTTGGCAACGCGCTCACGCTGCAGTTCAGCGAATTCCTTCTCGCTCAGCGCAGGCTTTTGCAGCACTTGCGCCAGCAATTCCATGGCCGCCGGCAAGTTGTCGCGCTTGCCCACCAGTGTGGCTGTTACGCCTTCCGGGCCACCCTGTATCATCACTTGCATACCCAGCTGATCAAACTTGTCCTTGACTTCCTGGCGCGACAATTGATCGGTGCCACGCACCAGCAGGTTGGCCGTGTAGGCACCCACCGCAGCCTTGCCGCGCAAGCTCTCTTCCGTACCCAATTGCAGCTTCAATACCACGCTGACCGTATTGCCCTTGGTTTTCTTCGGCAGCAAAGCGCCTTTCAAGCCATTCGGCAAGGTGAAACGCGTGGTGCGCGCTTCGATATTGGCCGGGCTGGGGTCAAACGCTTCGCCTTGCGCCACCACGGCGCGGCCCGTGTAGCCGGCCAGCTGCGACGCCACATCGGCGTAAGCTGGCACGACGGTGCGGTCCGGCGTATCGGTCGGAATGAAACGGCCCAGGGTGCGGTTCGAGGTTTTCAGGTATTTCTCGGCCGCTGCCTGCACTTGCGCCGCCGTCACCTTGTCAAGCTGGTCGCGCTGCAGGAAGAACAGGCGCCAGTCGCCGGCCGCCAGCGATTCCGTCAGGGCAATCGTCAGCCGCGCCGTATTCGAGGTCGCCAGCTCGATCTGCTTGCGCATGTTTTGCTTGACGCGCGCCACTTCGGCTTCCGTGACCGGATGCGATTTCATGTCTTCCAGCACGGCCAGCATGGCGGCCTGGGCCGCGTCGAGGTCGCCACCGACCGGCACCAGCGCGCCGAATATGTTATAGCTTGGCTCCAGGTTGCTGACCGAATTGAATTCGACCTTGCTGGCCAGCTTGGTTTCCACCAGCGCCTTGTGCAAGCGGCCCGATGGCGCATCGGTCAGCACTTCACCGAGCACTTCAATCGCCACCGCTTCCGGGTTGCCCGATGGCGCCACATGGTAGCCGGCGCCAACGAACTGGGTGCCGCCGCTGCGGCGCACGGTGACGGAGCGTTCGCCATCCTGCACCGGCTCGGCCGTATAGGTCGGCTCGATCACGCGCGTGGGCTTTACTATCTTGCCAAAAAAATCATTGATCTGCTTCAATACCTTGGCTTCGTCGAAGCGGCCGGCCACCATCAGCACGGCATTATCCGGCTGATAATACTTGTGATAAAACGCGCGTAAACGGGGAATATTGACTTGTTCGATATCGGAACGGGCGCCGATGGTCGACTTGCCATAATTATGCCAATCGTAGGCGATTGCCTGCATGCGCTGGGTGGTCACGCGGATCGGATTGCTCTCGCCCATCTCGAACTCGTTGCGCACCACCGTCATTTCGCCCTTCTGGGTAGCCGGATTCCACAAGTCGTTCTGGTCGATCGTGGCGTTGACCATGCGGTCCGCTTCCAGCGCCAGGATCTGGCGCAGGTTGTCGTCGTTGGCCGGGAAGGTGGCGTAGTAATTGGTACGATCGTACCAGGTGGTGCCGTTGAACTGCGCGCCCGTGGAATTCAACACTTCGACCGGGGTTTTGCTCCCCTTCTTGACGCCGAAATTGGCGCTGGGCTTGAACAGCAAGTGTTCCAGCAAGTGGGCCATGCCCGTTTCGCCATAGTTTTCATGGCGCGAACCGACCAGGTAGACGATGTTGGTGGTCAGGGTAGGCTTGCTGGCGTCGGGAAACAGCAGCACGCGCAAGCCATTGGCCAGGCGGTATTCGGTAATGCCTTCGACCGAGGTGACTTTGACGGCAGCAGCAGGCGTGCCGGTTTTCTGGGTCTTGACGGTTTCAGCAGGGGTGGCGGCAAAGGCCAGCGATGGCAGGAGTGCCGGCGACAGCAGGCCAGCGGCAAGCAAAAGAGCGGTAATCGGTTTCAAGTCAGCTTCCTGGTAACACTACGTTAATAAAGAATATTCATGGCATCAGCGCTGCGTCTTCGCCGATCATTGAAATTATTACTATTCAACAATTTACGGCATGCTTGCCAATTGCGCAAGGTCTGGTCACGGGGCCGTCATATGCCCGTGTTATACTCGACCGTTCCAGAACTATCTGCCTGTATATGAGACGAGCTCTCGTCCTGCTCTGCTTTCTTGTTTTCACCGTACTTCCCCAGGCATACGCCAGCATGGCGACCGCCAGCCCTGCCCTGCTCCAGCCTGTTGCTGCGGCAGGCGACACCGTTACGCCCATAGCTTTCCAGCAGGCCGGCGACCTTTCCGGCGCCGAAGAATACGATCACGATCCCGTCACACCATCGCACGCGCTGCGCCAGGCACTGCCCTTTTACGCCATCATCTGGCAAGCGGGACCCGGCGCACTTTCCGAAGCGGACGTGCGGCCGGCCATGCGGCCGCCGCGCGTCCGCCACTGATCACACCGGCATGGTTCAGACATGATTCGCGCCTGAGGTACTGCGCCACCAGGCAAGCTCGACAATTTTTGATTTTATATTTACAAGGTTACACACATGGAATGGTTACTTGACCCGACAATCTGGGTCGGCCTGCTGACGCTGGTCGTACTGGAAATCGTACTGGGTATCGACAACCTCATTTTCATCGCCATCCTGGCCGAGAAACTGCCACCGCACCAGCGCGACAAGGCCAGGGTGCTGGGGCTGACCCTGGCGCTGGTCATGCGCCTGGGCTTGCTGACCCTGATTTCCTGGCTGGTCACGCTGACCACGCCGCTCTTTTCCATCTGGCAATTCTCATTCTCGGGGCGCGACCTGATCCTGCTGGCCGGCGGCCTGTTCCTGCTGTTCAAGGCCACCACCGAGCTGCATGAACGCCTGGAAGGCGTCACGCATGCCGAAACCGGTCCCAAGGTGTATGCCGGCTTCGGCCTGGTGGTGGCGCAGATCGTCGTGCTCGACGCCGTGTTTTCGCTCGATGCCGTGATCACGGCCGTGGGCATGGTGGACAACCTGTACGTGATGATGGCTGCCGTGATCATTTCCATCGGCGTCATGATGGCGGCTTCCAAGGTGCTGACGCGCTTCGTGAACGCCCACCCGACCGTGGTGGTGCTGTGCCTGAGCTTCTTGCTGATGATCGGCCTGTCGCTGATCGCCGAAGGCCTGGGTTTCCACATTCCCAAAGGTTATCTGTATGCTGCCATCGGCTTCTCGGTGGTGATCGAGTTCTTCAACCAGCTGGCGCGCCGCAACTTCCTCAAGCTGCAATCGTCGACGCCGCTGCGCGACCGCACGGCGCAAGCCGTGCTGAGCCTGCTGGGTGGCCGCAAGGGCCGCGAAGTGGTCGAAGAGCATGAAGTGCAGGCGCAGCTCGATACCTCGGCCTTCGGCGTGGAAGAACGCAATATGGTCAGCGGCGTGCTGACCCTGGCCGAACGTTCGATCCGCTCGGTGATGACGCCGCGCGGCGACGTATCGTGGGTGAACCTGAACGACAGCAGCGAAAAGATGCTGCAACTGCTGCGCGAAACGCCGCACAGCATGATTCCCGTCTGCAAGGATGACCTGGACAATGTGGTCGGCATCGCCCGCAGCAAGGATTTGATCGAAGACCTGGTGTCGCACGGCGAGATCGATCCGCTCAGCATGCGCGAAGCCATCGTCATGCCGGAAGCGGCCGGCGTGCTGAAAGCCATGGAAACCCTGAAACGTTCGCGTGGCCAGCTGGTGCTGGTAGTCGACGAGTTCGGCACCGTGCAAGGCGTACTGACGCCGATCGACATCCTCGAAGCGATCGCCGGCGAATTCCCCGACGAAGACGAGCAGCCGGACGTGGAAAAACTGGGCGCCGACCACTGGCGCATCGATGGCGCGACCGACTTGCATTATCTGGAGCAAGTGTTCGAGAAAGATACCCTGGTCAGCGAAGATGGCGAATACAATTCGCTGGCCGGCTACCTGCTGGCGCATTTCGAGAACATGCCTGCCGTGGGCGAAGTGCTGGAGCTGGACGGTTTCCGCTACGAAATCCTGGAAGCGGACGAACGCCGCATCGCCAGCGTGGACGTGCGCCGCATCGCGCCCGATCACACGCTGTAAATCACACCTTGTAACAAAACGGCAAGCGTGCCACGCTTGCCATGCCGTATGCTGGGGTCTGCCATTCTTTGGAGACTCCAGATGCAACCATCCCCGCTACGCCTGACCTTGCTGACCTGTGCAGTACTGGCCGGCCAGGCCCACGCCCAGACGCCAGCGCCCGTCATCAAGCCGGGCCTGTGGCAAATCGATAACAAGATGAGTTCACCCGATGCGGCCACCGACAATGCCATGGGCATGGTGCTGCAGCAGCTGGGCAACCTGCCGCCCGATCAGCGCAAGCAGCTCGAAGCGATGGCGGCCAGCAACGGCGTGGCCATGCCCACCGTGGGCGCCGACGGCGCCGTGCGGGTGACCGCCTGCGTCACGCCAGCCATGGCCGCGCGCCAGCAGATACCGACCGGCCAGCCCGGCAATTGCCAGTCGAACAATCAGCCCATCGCGGGCGGCATGCAGGTAGCGTTCAGCTGCACCAATCCCAAGTCGAGCGGCACTGGAAAAGTCGTGTTCAACGGCGACCAGGCTTTCAACATGCAATTGAACGTGACGACCAGCGCACGCGGCATGCCGGAACAGGTGAATGTGGCCAGCACGGGCAAGTGGCTCAGTGCCAGCTGTCAGAAGCCGTGACGGAAACCCATATTAAAAGCGGCATCGCCACGGCCCGCATCGCTGGCATTGCCGACCGTGTAGTGGGCGCCGTTCCTGTTCTGGATCTTCGCGTAGGACGCATAGAAATCGCTGCGTCTTGACAGGGAATACGTGAGGCCCACGGCGACCTGGCTGGCGTCGCGGTTGGCCAGGTCGCGGTCATCCTTGTGCACGAACGAGGCCAGCAGCTTGAAGCCGCCCACAGGCACGGATACGCCCAATAAAGTGTCGCGGCTGTCCGACGAGGACATCGACAGGGCCAGCGAACTGTAGGCATTGCTGGGGTCCCAGGGCGAACTGCCATACCCCTTGTTGACGCCGACGGCAGCAAACGCTGTCGCCACACCCAGGTCCACATTGGCCGCCACCAGCGTGTTGCGCGCCGACATGTCGACCGAAGGCGCGCTGCTGGTGGCCAGGATCAGGCTATTCTTGCGCTGGTGCGATACGCTGATATTCACGGCGCCGGCCGAGTAGCCGATGGTGGCGCCATAGGCGCGGTTATTCGCGCTGCTATACGGTGTCTCGCCGAAACTGTAGATGGCCGACGCGCTGACGCCGCGCAAGGCTGGCGTGACGTATTTGACGGTATTGTCATAGCGTTTCACGCTGTAGCCGGCCAGGTTGCTGGCGCTGCCGGCCATGCCGCCCTTGAACGGGTCGGCCACATCGGTCAGGGCCAGGTATTGCGGATTGTACTGGCGGCCCAGGGTCAGCGCGCCCAAACGGCTGTCGAGGCCCACATAGGCCAGGCGGCCAAATAAACGGCCATCCTGGTCCGACTGGCCGGTATCGTTGAGCACGCCCGCTTCCAGCGTATAGACGGCGGCCACGTCATTGCCCAGGGCTTCGCGGCCCTGCACGCCCAGGCGCGAGCCGGAAGCGACACCGCCCGAGACCTTGGTGCTGGCGCAATCGCTGGCGCAACCGCGTTCGGCCACGATGCCCGCGTCGAGCACGCCATACACGGTCGTGCTGGAGCCTGTCTGGGCCTGCGCCGATAGCGCACAAGGCCCGAATCCCATCACAGCAAGCGCGAAATACGAAGGCTTCATGATAAATATCTCGGTGAGGTGAAAAGAAAACTTCCCGGTATTGATCAAGATCAAGCACGCTGTGCATTACGACCTTAGTGTCACGTTATCCTCGCTTTTTGGCAAGCAATCTGTGCGGTGTACAACAGAAACCCCAGCCTAGCCCCTGGAACGGCGTCGCATGCTGACAACAGACAAATAGTGACCATGATTGCGTGTTTTGCTGCAAAATAAGGACAAAAGCAACGCCTGTCTTCCATCATGGTTCGTTGCCGAACGTTGCGTGATTTGACACAGGCGGTACACTACTGGTTTTACCGACAGCGGCTCGCCCGTTTTTCCTGCATGCTAGCTATCCTCGAACGCATTGACCCCTACACCAGCAACATCGACTTGCTGGTGGAATTATTTAACTCACTGCGTCCCAAGCGACCGCACGACAGCGCCACCGCCATCGCCAATGTGCGCACCCTGCGCCAACTACTGAAAGGCAATCCCGCCCAGGCCCGCGCCCTGCACGAATACGTGCTGCGCGTGCTGGCCGCGCGCCGCCACGCCAGCCTCTACACCGATATCGGCGTGCTGTCGAACAGCGGCTTTTTTACCGAACTGAAACGCCGCATCGCCTACCGCATGCTGCCGCCCGCCTTGGGCGATGAATACCTGAACGACGCGCTCGACCAGGTGCTGTACCTGAAGACCGACTACATCTGGATCAGCAACGTGCCGGCCGCCGACTGGCTGGAATTGTTCGACGTGCTGACGGCGGACGAGATCGAACTGGCCGTGGGCGATGGCAATATCATGCTGCCAGGCATGCTCGACGCCATCCGCACCCTGTCCTACCGCGTCTGCGCGATGGGGCTGGAACCGGAACTGACGCGGTTTCATAATGAAATCGAAGTCTTCCAGTCGCCGTTCATGGTGCAAAACACGGAAGTAAACGCCTACCTCGATGCCTACACAAAACTGTTGCACGGCGACCCGGAGCCGATCGAAGATGCGCGCCATCTGCTGGTGATGCTGGACCAGTGCGACGCCGTGATCGCCAAGATCCGCAAGAAAGCCTTGTACCAGGGCACCAGCATTCCCCTCACCTATTTGCTGGTGGCCCTGGCGCAAAGCATAGACCGATTGCGCAAGCTGCTGTTCCTGGTCGATACCAGCGGCGAGCTGCCTGGTTCGCCCAATGTCGACATCGCTGCCGTGACGGTAGACGCCACGCAAGACTTGATCGATGCCCGCCCGATCAGCCGGCGCCGCGCGGGCGCCGTCTCGCTGGCGCTGGAACTGATCAGCGCGCACAACAACAAGTACAAGGTCAGCGACCTGTTTTCCGACAATATCAACTTACTAGCCCGCAATGTGACGGAAAACGCCAGCCGCACGGGCGAACACTACATCGCGGAAAACCGCCGCGAGATGGGCGGCATGTTCCTGTCGTCGGCCGGCGCCGGCGTGATCATCGGCTTCATGGCCCTGTTCAAGATCTTGATGTCGTATTTGCGCTCGGCGCCGCTGGTCGAAGCCTTCATGTTCAGCATGAATTATTCGGTCGGCTTCATGTTCATCCACCTGCTGCATTTCACGGTGGCCACCAAGCAGCCGGCCATGACCGCCTCGCGCATCGCCGCCGGCCTGCACAGCAAGGATGGGCGGAATATCGACCTCGACAGCATGGCCGAGCTGATCACCAAGGTGTTCCGCACGCAAAACATGGCCGTGCTGGGCAACCTGGCCACGGCGATTCCCACGGCCTGGCTGATTGCGCTCGGCTACAAGGCCATCACCGGCCATCACCTGGTGTCGCCCGACAAGGCCATGCACTTGCTGCACGATATAGACCCGATCGGCACGCCGGCCGTGTTTTACGCCATGATCGCCGGCGTGTGCCTGTTCGTGGCCGGCCTGATTTCGGGCTATTATGACAACCAGGCCCTGTACACGCGCTGGGCCCAGCGCATCGCGCAATTGCGCGGCCTGGGGCGCGTGATCGGCCAGGAAAGGCTGCAGCGCCTGGGCCTGTATCTGGAAAACAACCTCGGTGGCTTGATGGGTAACTTCTATTTCGGTATCTTGCTGGGCACCATAGGCACCCTGGGTTTCCTGGTCGGCCTGCCCATCGATATCCGCCACATCACCTTTTCGGCAGCCAACTTCGCCACGGCGCTGGTGGGACTCGATCACCACATGAGCTGGCAACTGGCCGTCAAGTCGCTGTCGGGCATTTTCGCCATCGGCACGGCCAACCTGCTGGTCAGCTTCGGCCTGGCGCTGTGGGTGGCGCTGCGTTCACGCCAGGTACGCTTCAAGCATGGCGTGCAGTTGCTGAAAATCCTCGGCAAGCGTTTCCTGAGGTCGCCCATCACCTTCTTCTTCGGCAGCAAGAATCCGCCGCCACCGGCACTGGCCGATGAATCGGCCGGCGCCGCGCCACCCAGGGGCCACAAATGACAAAGAGGCGCATGCGATCTTATTTCCCCTTGATCCTGCTGTGCTGGGTCATCGCCGCATGCGCCTCCTTGCCCAATGTTAAAAACCTCAATACCGAGCTGGCGCCAGCCGCCACGCCCAAGGTGATCACGGGCAAGGGCGCCGTGCTCGATGTCAACAGCCGGGCCGCCCTGCTCAACAAGCGCTGGGCGAAGTCCGGCATGGATTTGAAGACCCAGGCCGCGCTGGAAGAGGCGGCCACCGGCGTGCCCCTGATCAAGGGCAACAAAGTCACCCTGCTGTTTGACGGCCCGCAAACCATGGCGGAAATGTTCAAGGCCATCAGCGAGGCCAAGAGCAGCATCAACCTGGAAACCTATATCTTCGACCAGGACCCGCTGGGCCTGAAGTTTGCCGACATGCTGATCGAAAAACAGCAGGCGGGCGTGACCGTCAACGTGATCTACGACAGCGTGGGCACCATCGGCGTGCCGCAAGCGTTTTTCGATCGCATGCGCGCAGCCGGCGTACATTTGGTCGCCTTCAATCCCGTCAACCCGGCCAAGCTGCGCGGCGACGAATGGAAGATCAATAACCGCGACCACCGCAAGGTGCTGATCGTCGATGGCAAGATGGCTTTTACGGGCGGTATCAATATCAGCGACACCTACGCCAAGAGTTCGCTGTTCCGCTCCAAATCCAAGGACAAGGACAAGGACGACGTGGGCTGGCGCGATACCCACGTGAAAGTCGAAGGCCCGGCCGTGGCCGCCTTCCAGTGGCTGTTCATCCGCACCTGGGCCCAGCAGGATGCGGCCGACCTACCCGATGGAAATTATTTCCCCGTGCTCTCGGAAGTAGGCGACAAGCTGGTGCGCGTGGTGGCCAGCGAACCGGGCGGCGGCTTTGAAATCTACAAGGCGTATATCCTGGCGATCCAGGAAGCGAAGAAATCGATCCACATCACCTCCGCCTATTTCGTACCGGACGAGCAAACGGTCAATGCCCTGATCGCCGCCGCCAAGCGGGGCGTGGACGTGAAAGTGGTGTTGCCCGGCGTGTCGGACAGCGGCCTGGTATTTCACGCCGGCCACGCCCTGTACGACCAGCTGCTGGCCGGCGGCATCCGCATCTTCCACTTGAAACTGGCCGTGCTGCACGCCAAGACAGCCGTCATCGACGGCGCCTGGTCGACAGTCGGCTCGACCAATATCGACATGCGCAGCTTCCTGCACAACAGCGAGCTGAACGTAGTGGTGCTGGGCGACAGTTTCGGGCGCGAAATGGAAAACGCGTTTCAGGAAGACTTGCGCGACTCGGAAGAAATTACCAAGGCGAAATGGGAAGCGCGGCCGCTGTCGGACCGTATCAAGGAATGGTCGGCCCGTTTCATGAATTATTGGCTGTAGGAGTGCCTGCCAAAAAGTCCATGGCGTTGTTGCGGTGTGATTGTTCAGGCACTGCCGGCATTGCTTAACGCTCTTTGACTGGCCCACACCCCGCCAGACCGCGCAAACGCCTCCGTGCTGACCTTTTCAAAATCGCGGCTCTCGTCGTTCCAGCTATAGCGCTCGACGCGTATGCAGCTGGAATCGATGCGCAGCACATTGAAGGAATTCGATTCCCCCCTGCCCCGCGTGGAGGTGGCCGTGCCGGCCTGCACCATCAGGGCCGCGTAGCCGTCTATCTTGTAGCGCTCGGCCGTGTTGCCGGCCACGCTGGCGTGCAGATGGCCGGCCAGCAGCAGGTCGACGCCGCATTCGGCAAACATGGCCAGCGCCAGCGGCGCGCGGTCGACCAGGTCTTTAAGGTTGAAGTTGGGAGGCAGGTCGAACGGGTGGTGGGTGACGATGATGCGCGTCAAGCCTTGCGGCAATTGCCCCAGGCGCGCGCGCAGGGCAGCGATCTGTTCATGGCTGATGCGGCCATCCTTGAAGGTCAGCGAACGGGCCGTGTTGATGCCCAGCACGGCGATTTCATCATCGACGTATTCGGGCGACAGGTCGTGCGTCACATGCTGCCGGTACTGGCGCAGCGGCGTCAAAAAACGGCTGAACACGTTGTACAGCGGCACGTCGTGATTACCGGGCACAACGATCTGCGGCCCCGGCAAGCTGTCGAGAAAGTGACGGGCCGCAATAAATTCGGCGCTGCGGGCGCGCTGGCTCAGGTCGCCGGAGACCACCACCACGTCCGGCTCCAGCCGCTCGACCAGCGCCCGCAACGGCGCCAGCAGCGCAGCATCGACGCGGCCGAAGTGCAGGTCGGACAAATGCACGATGGTACGCATCTCAGCCCTCCGCTTTCAGGGAAGCAACTGGCACGATCACCTGCAGCGCGGCGGGCCGGATGCGATAGCGCAGCGGTGTATTCATCACCGTCACTTCACCATCGGTGGCCACGCGCAGGCGCCGGTGATGGGTGGCGATGTCCATCTCGGTGGCCGTCAGCACATCGAAATCCTTCGCTTGCGACAACTTGCCGAACAGCGCGTGCAAGGCCAGCCTGACCAGCCCCAGGCGGCCGGGGCGCTGCGCCACGTACAGGCTCAGCCTGCCGCTATCGAGCCGTTCCCGTTCACCGATATTCAAGCCTTGCATCAGGTATTCGTTATTGCCGATAAACACGAACGGCGTACGCCGTGCATGCACTTCGCCATTCAGTGTCAGTTGCACGTTGAGGAAAGGATAGCGGCGCAGAGCGGCAATCAAGGCCCAGCTGAAAGCCAGCCACTTGCCCCGCCCCAGGCGGCGCTGCTGCTTTTCGCGGTCGCGCACGATGTCGGGATACAGGCCCAGGCTGGAATTATTGAGGAAGATGCGGTCGTTGACTTCGCCCACATCGACGGGCACGGCCACGCCGCCAGCCACGTTGGCGATGGCCGCATCGAGATCGAGCGGAATCTGCAAATCCTTGGCGAAATGGTTCAAGGTGCCCAGCGGCAAGACACCAAAGCGCGTGCCCTGGCCCTTCTCCACCACCACGGAGGCGACGGCGTTGATGGTGCCGTCGCCTCCGCCCGCCACCACGATCTCGACGCCATCGGCCAGCGCCTGTTCCGCCGTGGCCATCATTTCGGCGCCGCTGGTGGCCAGGGTGATGGCCGCGTCGAGTCCCACGGCCGCGAATTGCCCTTCCAGCTGCCGGACCCAATCGGGCGCATAACCGCAACCGGCAGCGGCATTGATGATGACGGCGACTGTGGACAGGATGACTCTCCTTATTGGGTTGGACGAATAGCCCGGCGGCGACGCAGCGTCGACACGCCGGCAATGCAGATGGCCAGCCAGCCGGCACTCTCGGCCATTGCCGCCAGCACGTCGCTCAGATAATGCGCGCCCAGGTAAATGCGGCTGAAACCCACCAGCGCCGCCATCAGGAACGCACCCAGCGCAATCATCACCCGCTGGCCCCAGGCGCCAGGCGCCGTGCGGCAAATCAGGTAGGCGCCCAGCACGCCATACAGCGCCGTCGAGGTGGCCGTATGGCCGCTGGGAAAGCTGTAGGTCTCCAGCACCGTTTGCAGCAGCGGCTGTTCAAAGCTGGGCCGCAGCCGTCCGAAAACCGACTTTAACAGGACGTTGAGGATCATGACGCCCGGCACGGAGATCAATAAGGTCAACAGCCAGTCACTGGCGCGCTGGCGGTAAAAATACCAGGCCAGCAAGGCCGTCAGCACCAGCGCGCCGAGCACGCCATGCAGATTGGTGAAACATAGCAGGAAAGCCGTCAGCCAGGGCAGCGCGTGCTGGTTGAACCAGTGCGCCACCTGCAGATCGATGACCGTGATCTGTTCGGCGCCCATCACGGCTTCGGCAATCTCGTGGAATACCGCCATGGCGAGCAGCATCAGGACCACGCCGACCGTCAGGTGCAAGCCCAGTGCGCCTTCGGGCGACAGGCGCGCGGCCAGGAAACGGCGCAGCTGCAAGGTCCAGCGCGCACTCATGTCTGTGTCATCCTCGTGTCACTCCCATGTCATGCTTGTGCAGCAAACTGGCGATTGCTGGTGGATCGAAAAAACCACAAAAAAGAAAAAAGCACTGTTTATTCATACAGTAGCTGTGTTTTCATACAGTAGTTATGCTATTCTGATGACTCGTTCAACACATCTCCCTCAAAGGAATTGTCATGGCAACATTGAATAGCGGTTTTGGCCCACGTTTCGGCCTGGAATATGCTCCAAGCTCTTTCCTGGTCCGCATGGGCAAGCGCGAAATCCTCGTCTGCCGCGACTTCCGCAAGCGCTATTACACGGTCAATCCCCTGATCGAGTGCGGCACGGGCATCGAGCCGGGGTATGTTGAAGTGCTGCTGATGCGCCGCTGGCTCCTCATCCTGTCCAAGGCGCATTAAGCGGGTTTTCATCGAGAAAGCCACACCCCCACCCGGCCGCTTTCATCACGCACCAGTACCGGTCAGCAGCAACAGCGCATGACCGACCCCTCATTACTGCGTGCGTTCCGGTGCGGCCGGGCTGGCAGGTGTTTGATGTGCAGCAACTGGCGCCAGGTCAAACACGTTGGCCTCGTACCACAGGGTAACGAAGAGCACCATCACGACCGGGCCGATAAACAGGCCCACCAGTCCCAGGGTTTCCACGCCGCCCAGGATACCGAACAGGACGGCCAGGAAGGGCAGGCGGGTAGCGTTGCCGATCATCCCCGGGCGCACGAAATGGTCCGCCACGAACAGCACCACGGTGCCCCAGACGGCTACGCCAATGGCGCCGCCCACACTGCCCTGCACCAGCAGCAAGGCGGCGGCGCACAGATAGGCCAGCGGTGCGCCGAAGGGGATGATGGCCAGGATGCCGGTGGCAAACGCCCACAGTACGGGCGATGGCAAGTCCGTGATCACATACGCCACGCCGATCAGCGCGCCTTCGGCCAGACCCACCAGCACCAGGCCATTGACGGTGGCGCGGATGGCGGTCGGCACTTTTTGCGCATAACGGCCCCAGCGTTCCGGACGCAGGAAATGGCTGCCCAAGGCGGTGATCTGGCGCGTCAGCGCTTCGCCATCCTTGTAAAAGAAAAACAGGCACAAAAAAGCCAGGCCGAAATCGACCAGGCGGTGAAACACGTCGGTGCCGAAGACGCGCAAGATATCGCGCGCCGAATGAAAACCGCCCACGGCGCCGCCCGCCAGCAGATGGCCCAATCCATGCGGCTGGCTCAGGGTGGCTTGCCACCAATCACTGATGGCGCTGCCGGCCAGGGGAATGTTCGCCACCCAGCCAGGCACGGGCAAGCCATTCATATTGGCATTGACGACAAAGTTGGCCAGCACGGGCATTTCGCGCGCCGCTTGCGCCAGGCCGAACAACACGGGGATGATGAAGATGCAGGCCGAGGCCAGGGTCAGCAAGGCGGCCGCGATGATGGGACGCTGGCCCAGCGCGGCGCGCATCCGCACATATAAAGGCCAGGTCGCCACGCATAAAATGCCGGCCCACACCAGCGGCAGGAAAAAGCGCTGCATCACAAACGCCGTCAAGGCGATCAGGGCCAGGGAAAAGCCTGCGCTGACGATATCTCGCTGAATATCGCGCTGGGTATCGCTCATATACATCCATTCATGCCCGGCATCCAAAAAAAACCGGCTAAAGTTAAGCTATGCTACGCGACGATCGCGCAGGCGTAGCGTAACACGGGCATGCTACACCAGCCCCAGCTGCACCGGTTTGGCGCCCGCAAACACGTGATCGAGCTGGGCCGTGCTCAGGCTGAAGGTGCGCTGCAGCAAGCCACCCAGTACGGCCCGATATTCATTGAGCACTGGCATGTCGCGGTTCTGGAACAGATTCGGCTGGCTGATGGCCACTTGCTCACCCGCCACCTGCTTGCCGCGGATGCCGCCGCCCAGCACCCAGAACACGCTGCCATGGCCGTGGTCCGTGCCCCGGTTACCGTTTTCGCGGAAGGTGCGGCCAAATTCGCTGACCACCACCACCACCGTATTGCGCCATTCGCTGCCCATTTCCTGCGAAAACGCCGATAAACCGCGTCCCAGTTCATCGAAACGCCCCGCCAGGTAACCGGTGCCGGCGCCCTGCCCCACGTGCGTATCCCAACCACCCACGTCGACAAAGCCGATGTTGTACTTGTCTTTCATGAGCTTGGCGATGCGCTGCGCCTCGAGTGCGAAACCCTTGGTACTGATGGCGTTGCGGTTAGCCGCCTGCATCTCGCCGCTCAGTTCCTTCATCACATCGTCGCGCACGACAAAGCCTTCGCTGACAGGCTTTTGCAAAGCGGTGTTCTGGTACATGGCGGCAATAATCCTGCTTTGCCGCTCATCGATACCGGACTTGCCCAGCGAGCGCAGCGCCATGTTCGGCACTTGCACGCCGCCCTGGAAGATCAGCGGCAACTGGTCGGTAAAGGAAATGGCGCGACTGGTCTTGTCGCCATTCAAGCTTTGCGCCAGCCGGTTCATGAAGCCCGAGCGGAAATCGCGGCGCCCATCGAGGCTTTGCCCCAGCTCGATCGTGTCCTGCGTTTCAAAATGGCTGCGCGTCAAGTCGGTCGTGCCCGCAAACGGCACAAAGGCTGCTTCGCCGCTATTGAACAGGGGATAAATGGTGTCGCGCAAGGCAGGATGCAGCGCCCAGTCGGCGTTCAGGGCCAGCGCGCCATTGTCTGCGCCGGGCCGGGGAATGGCGATATTGGGCCGGGCAGCATAATAAAAATCGCTGCCGATCGGCACCAGCAGGTTGTTGGCGTCATAACCGCCCCGCAAGAAGACAAACAGCAGCTTGGCATTCGTGGCGGGCGCGGCCAATAAATTGCCCGCATGGCTGAACAGGGGCGCGGCGGCCAGCGCTTTTAACAGATCACGGCGTTTCATGATTATCCTTTAGCGGTGCATCATCTCTGGGGAGGACAGCAAGAAAGTGTTCCATTCCTGCGGCGAGGCCGCCTGGTCCAGCGCCTGGCGGGTGGCCGGACTCAGGGTGGCTTGCAGCGACTGGAAATACAGGGCGTTCGATAATTGCGGGAAGGCCATTTTCTCTTGCGGCTGTGGGCCATCCGTCTTGAACAGGCCGGCGCTGCCCGAACCGATGGTGCGGGCAATTTCAAAACGCGTCGTCATTTGCCCCGGACTGGCCCAGGCGCTTTCAATCAGGGGATAACCATCAGGCGTCTGGCGTCCGTACAGGGATTCGCCCATGCGCGACAGCCAGTTCAGCATCGGCCCCGCATTCAGGATGGGCTTGTCGTCATAACTGAGACGCACGGCCGACACCACGTATTGCATCGGGTCCTTGAACTTGTGGCCCAGGGATTGCTGGAATTCCTTGCTGGAAAACATGGTTTGCAGCACGGCGGAGATCAAGCCGTCGCTGCGCTGGAAAGTTTGCGCCATCCGTTCCACCAGGGTTTCGGGCGGCGTGTCGCCCACAAAATACTGGGCCAGCTTGGCACTGATGAAATGGGCCGTGGCAGGACTGCGGCTGAGGCGGTCCAGCGCTTCGTCCAGCTCGGCCAGGCCGCGCCCTTTCACTGTTTGCCCCAGGAATTGCTTGTCGCCATAGTCGTGGCGGTTAGGGTTGAATTCAAACAAGCCCCGACGCACGTATTGCGCTTGCAGCGCCGGTTTGACCCTTGGCGTATCCCTGCCCAGGTTGACGCCCACGCCGGTCAGGATGCGCGCCAGTTCCTGCACATCCTTCTGGCTGTAGCCGCCGTTCACGCCCAGGGTGTGCAGCTCCATCAGTTCGCGCGCATAGTTTTCATTGATGCGGTTGACGGCATTGGCCTCGTTGTCCAGATAACGCAGCATGGCGGGATGGTGGACGGTGGCCGACAGCAAGTCGCGGAACTTGCCCAGTGCATGCGGCGTGATGGCGTTGACTTCGTAATCGCCGACCATCGCGCGCAGGTTATGCTTGCCCTGGTGCACGCTGAAATGGTTGAGCCAGAACCAGCTCATCTGCTGCTGCAACTGATTCGGCGCATACACATCGAGCAACAGCGAGCGTGTGGCCGCTTCGCGGGCCAGGCGGTTCATTTCCTGCTGATATTCCTGCTGCGCCTGCTGCTTGGCGGCATCGTCGGCCACCGCGCTGGCATCCTTGCGGCGCTGCTCGATATTCATCACCAATTGATCGAGCGGCAACTGGCTGATGGTCATGGCGTCGATCTGCGCCTGTATGCTGGCCGGCAAGACCACTTTACCTGGATGCAATTGTTCCTGCAAGTAGCGATCCCAGCCTTCACGCTGCATCTGGCGCACGCTGCTGCCATTCACGCCCCAGCTGATACGTTCCAACATGGCAATACTGTGCGCAGGATTATCTGCCTGCACAGGCACGGCTGCCGGCGGCGGCGTGGTGGCGCAGCCGGCCAGCAAGGCCGAGGACATCAGGGTGGCGGAAAACAGGCGGGTGTTGAACATGGCGATCCTTCAAGCGGTTTCAACCAGAATGCACGAGCGTACTCTCCGGTTGACCTGCGCATGATTGCCATTTGCAACGAGATGTAATCAATAATATTTTTAAAGCAAGTTTGTAGCCACGGCAGCACACTGTTCGCGCAAAAAGTCGCGCAACTGCAACACCAGCGGCGTCACCTGTGCCCGGTGCGTGCAGACCAGGTGCAAGGGCGTCGGCTCGCCCGCCACCTCGGGCAGCAGCACTTGCAGGCGGCCGGCGGCCAGGTCGGCCGACAAATCGAGCCGCGATTTATAGGCGATGCCCAGGCCGGCCACGGCCCAGCGGCGTACCAGGTCGGCATCGTCGGCGCTGCGGTTGCCGCGCACTTGCACGGTCACCTGCTCGCGTTGCGGCAAGCGGTAAAACGTCCAGCGGTCATGCAAGCCGTCTTCCAGCGCAAAGCACAGGCAGTTGTGATACTGCAAGTCTTCCACCGACAGCAACGGGCCATGTTCACGCACATAGGCCGGGGACGCCACCAGCACCCGGTCATTGGCGGGCGCAATCGGCATGGCGATCATGGTGGAATCATCTTGCTGCCCGTAGCGCAGGGCAATATCGACTTGCTGGCGCACCATATCGGCCACCCGGTCGCTGACGCTGAGCTGGTAATGCAGCTTGGGATGGCGCAGCTGAAACGCATCGAGCCAGCCCAGCATGGTATTGCGGCCCAGGTCCGACGGCATGGCGATTTTCAAGGTTCCGCCGAAACTGTCCTTGTCCGCCAGCAAGGCGTCGCGGCCCGCGCGCAGCACCCGCAGCGCTTCCCTGGCATGCTCGATATATTGCGTGCCTTCCGGCGTCAGGCTCAAGGAACGCGTGGTGCGGGCTAGCAGGCGCAGCCCCAACTCCCCTTCCAGGCGCTTGACGGCGGCGCTGGCCAGCGCAGGCGAAATGCCCACCTCGCGCGCAGCCGCCGACAGGCTGCCCCGGTCGGCCGTGCAGACGAATACCTGCAAGTCATCGAGTCTCAGCAATTTTCAGGATTCCTTTGAAAGTGTTTCGGTACGTGCCATCTTTTTCTTTGAAAGAAAAGAAACCATCATACGTCATCTACACTTTTCTCTTAGCCAAGGACACCCCCATGAAAGCGATTGCCTACCATCACAGCCTGCCCATCACCGATGCCGACGCCCTGCTCGACATCGAGCTGCCCACGCCTGTCGCCACGGGCCGCGACTTGCTGGTGGCCGTGCACGCCATTTCCGTCAACCCGGTCGATGCCAAGGTGCGCAAGAACCGCCAGCCGAAAGACGGCCAGCCGGAAGTGCTGGGCTGGGATGCGGCCGGTGTCGTCACCGCTGTCGGCCCGGACGTCAGCCTGTTCAAGGTGGGCGACAAGGTCTGGTATGCAGGCGCCATCAACCGCCCGGGCAGCAATAGCGAATTCCAGCTGGTCGACGAGCGCATCGTCGGCCATATGCCGGCCAGCCTCGATTTCGCTCCCGCCGCTGCGCTGCCGCTGACGGCGATTACCGCCTGGGAATTGCTGTTCGAGCGCCTGCAGATCAGCCGCGACAAAAATCTCGCCGGCAAGTCCCTGCTGGTCATCGGCGCCGCTGGCGGCGTCGGTTCGGTACTGGTGCAACTGGCACGCCAACTGACCGGGCTGACCATCATCGGCACGGCCTCGCGGGCCGATACGTCGGCCTGGGTGACGGAATTGGGCGCGCACCACGTGATCGACCATAGCCAGCCGCTGGCCGCTGAAATCACGCGCCTGGGCTTGCCGCCCGTCGATTATGTGATCAGCCTGAACCAGACCGACAGCCATTTCGAGCAGATCGTGGAACTGATCGCGCCGCAAGGCAAGTTCGCCCTGATCGACGACCCCGAGCACATCGACGTGCGCAAGTTAAAGGGCAAGAGCGTCTCGCTGCACTGGGAACTGATGTTTACCCGTTCCCTGTTCCAGACGCCGGACATGATCAAGCAGCATGAATTGCTCGACGAACTGGCGCAACTGGTCGACGCGGGCACCATCAAGACCACGGTGGCCGAACGCTTCGGCGCCATCAACGCGGCCAACCTGAAACGCGCGCACGCTCTATTGGAAAGCAATACGGCCAAGGGCAAGATCGTGCTGGAAGGGTTTTAACCCCAAGCGCAAAAACGACCATGAACTTATTTACTCTGCTTATTTAATGTGATGCAGTAACCAAAACAGCCCTGAAATCATTGACGTTGGTCAAGGTCGGCCCCGTGATCACGGCGTCGCCCAGCGCCTGGAAGAAGCCGTGGCCGTCGTTGTCGTCCAGGCTGTCGCGGGGCTTGATGCCCAGCGACCAGGCGCGCTGCAGGGTGTCTGGCGCCAATACCGCGCCGGCGATATCTTCCTGGCCATCGACGCCATCCGTGTCGCCCGCCAGCGCAAACACGTTCGCTTCGCCGTCGAGCGCAATGCCCAGGGCCAGCAGGAATTCCACGTTGCGCCCGCCACGGCCGGTGCCGCGCACGGTGACGGTGGTTTCACCGCCCGACAACAAGACGCAGGGAGCCGCAAACGGCTGGCCGCGGCGCGCCGCTTGCTGGGCCATGCCCGCCATCACCTTGCCCACCTCGCGCGCCTCGCCTTCCAGGCTGTCGCCCAGGATATAGGGCGTGACGCCGGCCGCGCGCGCCACGCCAGCGGCCGCTTCCAGCGCCATTTGCGGCGTGGCGATCAGGGTGGTGTGCGTATTGGCCAGGCGCGGATCTTCGGGCTTGACCGATTCGCCGCGGCCGCTTTCCAGCACGGCGCGTATGCTGTCCGGTAACACAATCCCATAACGGCGCACAATCGCCAGCGCATCGGCGCAGGTGGTGGCGTCGCCCACGGTGGGGCCGGACGCGATATCGCCCAGCTTGTCGCCAGGCACGTCCGATATCGCCAGGGTCACCACTTTTGCAGGATAACAGGCAGCGGCCAGGCGGCCGCCCTTGATCGCCGACAAGTGACGGCGCACGCAATTCATTTCACCGATATTGGCGCCCGACACCAGCAAGGCCCGGTTCAGGGCTTGCTTGTCTTCCAGGGTGACGCCATCGAGCGGCAGCGCCAGCAACGATGAGCCGCCGCCCGAAATCAGGCACAGCACGGTATCGTCGGGACTCAAATTGCTGACCAGCGCCAGGATGCGGCGCGCCGCGTCCATGCCGGCCGCGTCGGGCACCGGGTGCGCCGCTTCCGCAATTTCGATGCGCTGGCACGGCACGGCGTAACCGTAGCGCGTGACGACCAGGCCCGACAATGGCCCCGGCCAGTGCTGCTCCACGGCCTGCGCCATGGCGGCCGAGGCCTTGCCGGCGCCGATCACGATCAGGCGCCCCTTGGGCACGGGCGGCAGATGGGGCGGCACGCAGTGCGACGGTTGCGCCGCCTCGATGGCGGCGCTGAACATGGCTTTCAGCAAGGCTTGTGGAGTGCTCATCATGGATCCCTGCGACACTGATTAACGGTTGACGGTCTTGGCCGGCACGCGCAGCACCAGCATGGCGCCCAGCAAGAGCACGGCCGACAAAATATACAGGGCCACGTCGGTGCTGCCCGTCGCATCCTTGATCCAGCCGACCAGGAAGGGGCTGACGAAACCGGCGATCTGGCCCAGCGAGTTGATCAAGGCCAAGCCACCGGCGGCTGCCGCGCTGCCCAAAAAGGCGGTCGGCAAGGGCCAGAACATGGGCAAGCCGGACAAGACGCCCATGGTGGCCAGCGACAGGCCGATGATGGCGATCACCACGTTGCCATGCGCTTGCGTGGCCAGCATCAGGCCGCACAGCGCCATCAGCAGCGGGCCGCTCAAGTGCCAGCGGCGTTCCTTGTGGCGGTCGGCCGAACGGCCCACCCAGATCATGAAGATGCTGGCGCACAAGTACGGAATCGCGCTGATCCAGCCCACCGTGACGGGGCTGGCGTAACCGAGCGACTTGACGATGGTGGGCAGCCAGAAATTGATCGCGTAAACACCCATCTGGATGCAGAAATACACCAGGCCCAGCATCCACACCTGGCCATTTTTCAAGACGCTGGCAAAGCTGTCGACCGTATTGGCGCCGGCGCGGCGCTGGCGTTCATCGTCTTCCAGGTCGGCCAGCAGCAAGCGCTTTTCTTCCGTGCTCAGCCACTTGGCTTGAGGAATGCCGTCATTGAGCAGCACATACACCAGCAAGCCCAGCACGACGGTCGGTATGCCTTGCAGCAAGAACATCCATTGCCAGCCGGCCAGGCCGTGATGGTCGGCAAAGAATTCCATCATCCAGCCCGACAAGGGGCTGCCCAGCAAGCCGGAAATGGGAATCGCCGACATGAACAGGCCCATGATGCGGCCACGGCGCGAGGCCGGATACCAGTTCGTAAAATACAGCACGATGCCGGGGAAGAAACCCGCCTCGAACATGCCGGTGATAAAGCGCAAGATATAAAAGGCGGACGGCGTGGTGACGAACATCAAACACGCCGAAGCGATGCCCCAGGCGATCATCAGGGTGCCGATGACCTTGCGCGCGCCCAGCTTGTGCAGCAGCAAGTTGCTGGGCACGCCGCTGGCGACGTAGCCGATAAAGAAGATGCCGGCGCCCAGGCCGTACACGCTTTCGCTCCACTGCAAGGCGTCGAGCATTTGCAGCTTGGCAAAGCCCACGTTGACACGGTCCAGGTAATTGAACAGGTAGCAAATGAAGATGAACGGTATCAGGTGCAAGGTGACCTTGCGGTAAGCGCCTGCGCGCACCTGGTCTGTGGCTGTGACTGCGCCTTGAATGGGGGCCATGCGTGTCTCCGGTGTATTTTTTATGGAATCTGCTCAGGCCATCGTACAATCGCCGTCACTTACCGTCATCGTGCAGATGCATGAAAAAGAATATTCATACAGATAAATTATTGTGCAAACGCATAAAAAATCCAAAACCACACCATGCTGACCATTGATACTTCCCTGGCACAGGACATCGTCCAGCGCACCATGCACATCATGCCCTTCAAGGTGAACGTGATCGATGTCCGCGGCGTGATCCTGGCCAGCGGCAGTCCCGAACGCATCGGCGACCTGCATCCGGGTGCGCAACTGGCGCTGGCGCGGCGGGCCAGCGTGGAAATCGATGCGGTGGCGGCCAGCAAGCTGCCCGGCGCCAAGCCGGGCATCAATTTACCGCTGATGCTGCGCGGCGAGATCTGCGGCGTGGTCGGCTTGACGGGCGAGCCGGATGCCGTGCGCCAGTTCGGTGAGCTGGTGCGCGTGATGGCGGAAATGATGCTTGAGCAAGCCCAGCTGGTCAGCGAGTTGCAGCATGAAAAACGTTATCGCGAGGAATTCCTGTTCCAGCTGGTCTACCGCACCGGCATCCCCGATACCAGCATGCAAGCCTGGGCGGCGCGCCTGGCGCTGGACTTGCGTCAGGCGCGCGCCATGTTCGTGCTGGAAGTACAGGACTTCGGCGAGCGCCTGGAACAAGTGCTGGGCGAGCTGCAGCAAGTGCAGGCCGCGCTGGCGCAGCGCTGGCCCGAGCTGCTGACGGCCGTCGTCTCGCCCGGCGAACTGGTAATACTGGAAGCCTTTCCTGTTGCCGGGCCGCAGCAGCCGCGCGCGGCGCTGGCGCAAAAGCGGCTAGTGGAATTGCAGCAGGTGGCGCAATCATCGCTGCAATCGCCGTGCACCCTGGCCATGGGCGTGGCCCTGCCGGGCCTGGACGGCGCCACGGCCTCGTATCAATCGGCCAAGCAGACGGCGCGCGTGGGCCGCGCGCGCGACAGCAGTCATGAGCAGCGCGTGTTTTCCTACCTGGACCTGAGCTTGCCGGTGCTGCTGTCGGGCCTGCAAGACGGTTGGCAAGCCGAGCAGTTACGCCAGACGCTGTCCCGTTTATTGCAGCACGACCGCAAGTCGGGCGCCCTGATGCGTACCCTGGCGGCCTGGTTCCGCCACCACAGCCACGCGACGGCCACCGCCAGGGCTTTGCATATCCATCGGAACACCCTCGATTACCGGCTGCAAAAGATTGCCGAACTGACGGGGCTGGACCTCGATGATACGGATGACCGGCTACTCTTATATGTCGCCCTGCAGCTCAATTAATTACAATCACGCTTTAACTTTAATTTTTAATAACAGGAACACGATGTCAGCAACCCTGGAATGGACTTCCCTGGCCCGCACCTTCGGCCTTTTCACCGTCACGGCCATCGCTGAACTGCTGGGCTGCTACCTGCCCATGCTGTGGCTCAGCAACAAGGGCAGCGCCTGGCTGCTGCTGCCGGCCGCCCTCAGCCTGCTGGCCTTCGTCTGGCTGCTGACCCTGCACCCGGCCGCCAGCGGCCGGGTCTATGCCACCTATGGCGCCATCTATATCGCCACCGCGCTGGGCTGGCTGTGGCTGGTCGATGGCGTCACGCCAGCCTGGACCGATATTGCCGGCGTGGGCCTGGCCCTGGCTGGCTCGGCCGTGATTGCCCTGGGCAGCAAGACCGCCTGATCAACGCGTATGCCGGTGGAAGTTGGTTTCCGCCGACCAGGCATTGCTGGCGCGCGTCAGCAAGACCGCTTCGCCATCGGCCAGCCAGCCGTCGGCATCGGCGATCTTCCACATGGCGTGCAAGAGCTTGCGGCGCAAATCCGGATCGGCAATCTCGGCCAGCAGGTTGTCGATCACGGGGTTGCTCAGCTGTACCGCGCCATTCACCGTGGCGCTCGCCGTCAGCATGTCGTCGCACAACTCTTGCAGCAAACGCTGGAATTCAGGCACATCCATCTCGATATGGTCGAGGATCCTGCTGTGCTGCAAAGCCTGCAATTCCGAGCTGGCCAGGTTGCCGTCCACGATCATCATCAAGGCCAGCAGCCGCCCCGCTGCCTGGGGGCTATTTACCGCATACGTACGCATCATCATTCCTTCCAGTTAAGTTCACATTTACTTGTCACTGCGGCGTATCCATACGCTCGCCACACAACTTGCCGCGATCAGCACCGCCACCACGACCAGCGAAGCTTGCACCGGCACGTGGTACCACGGCATGATCAACATCTTTGCGCCGATAAACACCAGCACCATCGCCAGGCCATACTTGAGCAGATGGAAGCGTTCCGCCACATCGACCAGCAGGAAATACAGGGCCCGCAAACCGAGGATGGCAAACAGGTTCGAGGTGAACACGATGAACGGATCGGTCGTGATGGCGAAGATGGCGGGGATCGAATCGACGGCAAACACCAGGTCCGTCACCTCGATCAAAATCAATACCAGGAACAGCGGCGTGACATACAGCAAGCCGCCCTTGCTCACCGTAAACCGTTCGCCGTGATCGCCCTCGGCCACCCGCAAATGACGCCGGGCAAAGCGCAGCACGGGGTTGTTGGCGACGTCCGGCTCGGCATCGGCCGCCACCAGCATGCGCATGCCGGTGATCAATAAGAAAGCGCCAAACAGGTACAGCACCCAGCTGAATTCACTGACCACCCAGGCGCCCGCCATGATCATCACGGCGCGCATCACGATGGCCCCGAACACGCCGTAAATCAAGACCCGGCGCTGGTACTGGACCGGGATCTGGAAGGCGCCAAAGATCAGCAGGAACACGAACACATTGTCGACCGACAGCGCTTTCTCGATCAGGTAACCGGAAAAGAATTCCAGCGCCTTTTGATTGGCGACTTCAGGCCCGACCGTGCCGTTCAGATACCACCACAGGCCACCATTAAAAGTCAGCGCCATGCCGACCCACACCAGCGACCAGATCGCCGCTTCCTTGATACTGACCTTGTGCGCCTTGTTGCCGCCGAACACAAACAAATCCAGCGCCAGCATCAGCAGCACGAAGGCGATAAAGCCGGCCCAGACGGGCGCTGTTGCAATACTTTCCAGGCCGTTCATCCACCACCTCCTCTTCTATTTAGTCATATCAAGCAGCCATCATAGGAGCAAATAACACATCGAACAAATCGAATATAATGAAGACATAAATCGAAAATATCGATGTATTAAAACCGGGGGAACAGCATGTCGACGCTCAACTTCAAGCACTTGCGTTATTTCTGGATGGTGGCCAGGACGGGCAGCATCGCCCGCGCGGCCGAACAGTTGCATTTGACGCCGCAATCGATTTCCGGGCAGCTGAGCGACTTTGCCGAGACCCTGGGCGTGGAATTGTTTCGCCGCAACGGGCGCAAGCTGGAATTGACGGATACGGGCCGGCGCATCCTGCGCCATGCCGAAGACATTTTCAGTACCGGCGATGAATTGCTGGAAATCGTGCGCGACCAGTCGCGCACCAGCACCACCACGTTCCGCGTCGGCTGTGCCGATTCCGTGTCGAAACTGATCGCTTGCCGCCTGGTGGAACCGGCCTTGAGCCTGGATCAACCGCTGCGCATGATTTGCCGCGAAGGCAGGCTGGCCAGCCTGCTGGCGGACCTGGCCGTGCACCGGCTGGACCTGATCATCGCCGACCGCCCCATGCCGGCCCACCTGAGCGTGCGCGGTTTTAACCATTTATTGGGAGAAAGCGGCATGACCGTGTTTGGCACGGCGGCCCTGGCGTCCAGCTTGCCGGGCGAGTTTCCCGCCTGCCTGGATGGCGCCCCGCTGCTGCTGCCGGGCGAAGACTATGCCATCTACGGCCGTTTGCTGCAGTGGCTGGGCGAAAACAACTTGCATCCACGCATCGTTGGCGAATTCGACGACAGCGCCATGATGCAGGCGTTTGGCCAGTCCGGCGCCGGCCTGTTCTTTGCTCCCACCGTGATCGCGCGCCAGGTCTGCGAACAATACGCGGTGGTGGCGCTGGGCCAGGTCGACAGCCTGGTGGAGCAGGTGTACGCGATCACCACCGAGCGCCGTTTGCGCCACCCGGCCACGGTGGCCATCAGCCAGAGTGCGCGGCGCGAGCTGTTTGCATAGATTGTTTGCAAGCAAGCCTGGAATGGCTGCGGGACATCACCGGTTCTTTACAATCACGGCACTCATGTATTGATGCAAATCACGAAAATCCTGCACCCGCCAGGCGTATGGCGCCAGCTTGACGCCATTCTCGCGCAGGGTTTTGGGTATCAAGTCGCCATTGGGACGCAGTATGACTGACGACACAATCACGCCCGGATAATCATGCAGGCGTTTTTTGAAGGCGGACGTCGTCAGGTCAGGGGTCGGAGGAGTGCTTTTGTTCGCCAGGGGCCCGGTTCCCCTGAGATCTGCTCCGTGGCATACGGCGCATCGCTGCATATAGAGTTTTTTCCCATTGGCATTATCGGCAAGCGATGGGGGTGCTTGCATCAGCGATAAGAGTGCGAGTGTCGCGATGAATACTGTTTTCATTGTCATATGGTCTTGTGGCATCAATCGGATCTGCAGCGACAGCAAAGCCCCTCGCACCCGCGAGAGGCCAGCTGACCGGCCGGCATTGTGCCACTAATCCCGGTTTAATCCTCTTCTGCCAACACGATTTTCCCGCAGCCACCACCACGTTCGATCATGCCGTGCGCCAGCGCCAGGCTGGCGGCTCCTGGCGCCAGCCGCTGCTGCAGAGTGCTGCGCAATACGCCCTCTTCCAGCAAGCGCGCCACCCGCTGCAGGATGTGGTGCTGCTCGATCATGTCCGGCGTGCCATACAAGGGCCGCGTAAATACCATTTCCCAATGCAGCGACACGCTCTTGGCTTTCAGCGGAGCCGCATCGAATTGCTGATGATCATCGATGACAGCCAGCTTGCCGTGCGGCGCGATGATCTCGGCCAGCGCCGCATAATGCTGCGCCGTATTCGACAAGGCGGCAATATGTGTCACAGCAGGAACGTCCAAGGCAGCGACCTGCGCTGCCAGAGGCAGGCTGTGGTCAATCACGTGATGGGCGCCCATGCTGCGGCACCAGTCTGCGCTGTCCGGGCGCGATGCGGTGGCAATCACCGTAAAACCCGTCAACTGGCGCGCCAGCTGGATCAGCAGCGAACCCACGCCGCCCGCACCGCCCAGCACCAGCAGGCAAGCACGCTGCTGCCGGTCGCCTGGCTTGATTTCAAAGCGCTCGAACAGCAATTGCCAGGCCGTCAGCGCCGCCAGCGGCACGGCAGCGGCCTGCGCAAAACTCAGCTTGGCCGGCATGGCGGCGGCAATGCGCTCATCGACCAGCTGGTATTCGGCATGGCTGCCCGTGCGGTCAAATGAACCCGCGTAATACACGCGCTGGCCCGGTTGCAACAGACTCACCTCGCTACCGACCGCTTCCACTACGCCCGCCGCATCCCAGCCCAAGGTGCGCACCGTGTCCGGCACCGGTACCAACCCCGCGCGCACCTTGGCGTCGAGCGGATTGACGCCCACGGCGTGCACGCGCACCAGCACGTCGCGCGGTCCGGGCACAGGTATGTCGACTGTCGTATCGAACAGGCAATCGGGATCATCCACCTTGCTACCCAGCTTGAAAGCTATGCTCTTCATAAAGACTATCTCCATGTAAAAAACCCATGGTAAGCCGCTGCGCAACAAAGAAAAATATGCTTCAATGCGTTTTACTACTGACCAAACTGTCATGAATGCATACCACTGATAACTTGTCCGGCGTGTCCCTGTTCGTGCAACTGGCGCGGGCCGGCAGCTTTGTCGCGGCGGCCCGGCAAGCGGGCATTTCGCCTTCGGCCGTCAGCAAAAGCCTGGCCCGGCTGGAGCAGCGCCTGGGCGTGCGCCTGTTCCAGCGCAGCACGCGCCAGCTGAGCCTGACGGCGGAAGGCAAGCTATTTCTTGCACGCAGCGAACACATCCTGGCTGAAATGCAGGCGGCCCAGCAGGAGCTGGCCGGCCATCAAACGCCGCAAGGCAAGCTGCGCCTGGGCTTGCCGGAACTGGGGCAATTCCTGTTGCCCGTGCTGGCCGACTTTGCCGAACAGCATCCCGCCATCGCACTGGAGCTTGACTTCAGCGATGGGCTGGCAGACGTGGTGGGCGACGGCTTCGACGCCGTGCTGCGCATCGGTGCGCCGCGCAACTCGCGCCTGGCCGCCCGCAAGCTGGCCCAGTTCCATTCCTGCGTGGTGGCCTCGCCCGCCTACCTGGCCAGTCATGGCACGCCGCTCACCCCCGCCGAGCTGCAGCAGCATGCCTGCCTGCATTACCGCTTCCGCCACAGCGGCAAGATCGAAGCCTGGCAATTGCGCCTGGAAGAAGATGCGCCACCGCTGGAACTGCCCCTGTCGATGGTATGCAACAACCTGGAAGCGCGCTTGCACTTCGCCCAGCGCGGCCTGGGACTGGCCTGGCTGCCCCACTTCCATGTGCGCGCGGCGCTGGCCGACGGCAGCCTGCGCGAAGTGCTGGCGCCCTACGCCGTGCACGACCATCCAGCCCACAGTTGCTGGCTGTTATGGCCTTCGGGGCCGCATCTGGCGCCGAAAGTGCGTGCCTTGATCGATTTTTTTGCCGAAGCGGGAAGTCTGTTGCGCAGTATCGAAAAATAAGCACTCTTTCGGCTGATTATTGCCAGAGCAGATATTTCTTACGGAAAATAGTTTCTATATGATTGTATCGCTGCAAGCAGGCGCGGTCATGGCCTCGCGGCAACCTTACCAACCATGGAACTGAATGATGCGCTTGATATCGAAAGCAGGAACCGTCGTCACCCTGGTCATCGCCGGATGGCTGGCGATGGGCACCGCGCAGGCAACAGAGTCCGCGCCCGCCGTCAAAGTCGAGACCCTGTCGAAGACCAGCAGCGCCTGGGATGGCGAAGCATACACGGCCTACCCCACGGGTACGCCGGAAGTCACGGTATTGAAAATCACCATCCCCGCCCACTCGGAACTGCCCTGGCATACCCATCCGATGGAAAATACCGGCTACATCCTGTCCGGTGAGTTGACGCTGGAAAAAAAGGACAATGGACAGAAAATGGTCTTCAAGCCCGGGCAAGTGGTCAATGAAACCATCGGCGAAGTCCATCGTGGCTTGACGGGCGACGAACCGGTGGTGCTGATCGTGTTTTATGCGGGACAAAAAGGCATGCCCCTGTCTGAAAAACCGCTGCCTTGACGGCTTTGCGATAGCCGCCGGGATCCCTGAGCGCCAAGTAATAAAGTAGCCCCAGCAAAATACATTTGCCCAAATATAGGTTTATAATCGCAAGTCTCCCCGACGCCCAGCGCGCCTCCTTCAGGACTTGCCGCAATGAAACACCTGCACGATATCCCTTCTGCTTTCAAGCATGAGTTTGCCAACCCGCGCCTGTGGTGGACGCGCGCCGTCGTGATCGGCATGGCGGCCATCGCCGGCCTGGTGGTGGTCGGCTTTACCTGGCTGGCAGAAAGCGCGCTCGACCTGTTCCTGCATTTCAATGCCAAGGCCTGGTGGCTGGTCCTGCTGTGGACGCCTGCCCTGGCAGCGCTACTCGTCTGCCTGACGCGCCGCCATGCTGCGGGCGCTGCCGGTTCCGGCATTCCGCAAGTGATGGCGGCGCTGGACCCGGCCGTCAGCCCTGCCGACCGTTCCCTGTTCGTCTCGCTGAAATTAAGTCTGAGCAAAATCGTCCTGACGGCGGGCGGCATGCTGGGTGGCCTGTCGCTGGGGCGCGAAGGTCCGTCCGTGCAGATCGCGGCCGGCGTGATGCTGGCGGCGCGCCGCCTCTTGCCGCGCCACACGCAGATCAGCGCCCATTCCCTGCTGGTGGCGGGCGGCGCGGCTGGTATCGCGGCCGCCTTCAACACGCCGCTGGCGGGCGTCATGTTTGCCATCGAGGAATTGTCGCGCACGCCGGAACAGCGCAATAGTGGCCTGATCGTGGCCGGCATCGTGCTGGCTGGCTTGATGGCCGTGTCGATTAGCGGCAACGCCACGCATTTCGGCGTGATCCACCCCGGCCCCATCGCCATGGCGCTGGCCTTGCCCGGCTTGCTGGTGACTTTGGTGGCGGGCGTGGCGGGCGGCCTGTTTTCGCGTTTGCTGCTAGCCTCGGCACGCGGCAATCCGCTGGGCAAATTATCGGGCTGGCGCAGCCGCTACCCGGTACTGTTTGCCGCCGTCTGCGGTTTGCTGGTGGCGGCCATCGGCATCGCCAGCCACGGCGCCACGTTTGGCAGCGGCACGGGCGCCACGCGGGCCATGCTGGCGGGCGACACCAGCATGCCGGCCGCCTTTGTCGGCTTCAAGTATGTGGCAACCTGGCTGACCGTCTGGTCGGGTGTGCCGGCAGGCATCTTTGCCCCCTCGCTGGCCATCGGCGCCGGCATCGGCCATGACATAGCGCAATTGTTACAGTACCCGTATGCGCCAGCCCTGATCGCGCTGGGCATGGTGGGGTTCCTGGCGGCCGCCACGCAGGCGCCACTGACGGCCTTCATCATCGTGATGGAAATGGTCGATGGCCACAGCATGGTGCTGAGCCTGATGGCCTGCGCGGTGGTCGCCAGCACGGTCTCGCGCGTGCTGAGCCCGCCGCTGTATGGGGCGCTGGCGCAATTGCAGTTGCAGCGATTGCCGCAACCGTCGACATCGCAAACTACATCGTAAAGGTAAACGGCTGCATGCCGGCCTGGCGGTCATCGGGCGTGACGACGGCCAGCAAGGCCGTCAGTCCCTGGTTCAGCTGCGCCAGGCTGGCGGCATCGAGCTGGGCCAGCGCGCTGGGCAGCAAGCCACGCGCCGGCTGCGGCGCATCGGCGATCACGAGCTGGCCCTGCTCCGTCAAGGTCAGGGTGACGACGCGCTGGTCGGGCTGGTCGCGCGCCTTGCGCACATAGGATTTCTTTACCAGCGCATCGACCAGGTTGCTGGCCGTAGTCTGGTGCAGCGACATTTTCGTCGCCAGTTCGCCCATGCGCAGGCCCGGCTGGTCGTGCAGCTCCTGCATCACCCATAATTGCGCACCGGACACGCCACACTGCTTCTCGATCTGCGCCGAGTGCCGCTGCGCCGCGCGCATGACCACGCGCATGTTTTGCAAGGCCAGGCTGCGCGCCCGTTCCACTTCGCCTGGACCAGGCGCCACATTGACCGTTGCCGACGCTTCGCGTTCTATCACCACTGTCTCCCGAGATTATGCCGCCCCTCCGGGCCGCAAACCCGCATGATACCTGCAATGCTGCCTCAGGAGCATGGCACCGGCATCAAGGGGTCGCACGGCCCGATACTTTTCCCGCCAGCGCAGGCTCAGACACTGCCCGGCGTAACCGGCTCGCGCGACAGCTGGCTGGCATGCAGGCGCGCATAGGCGCCATTGCGTTCCAGCAAGGCGGCATGGCTGCCCGATTCCACCAGTTGGCCGCCCTGCATCACGACGATGCGGTCGGCGCTTTCTATCGTCGACAAGCGGTGGGCGATGACGATGGTGGTGCGGTCGCGCATCAGCACTTCCAGCGCCGCCTGCACTTGCCGTTCGGATTCGGTATCGAGCGCGCTGGTCGCTTCATCGAGCAGCAAGATCGGCGCATCCTTGTACAGCGCGCGGGCGATTGCCAGGCGCTGGCGTTGGCCGCCAGACAGGCGCGAACCGTTCTGGCCGGCCGGCGTCGCATATCCCTGCGGCAATTGTTCGATAAAATCATGGGCATAGGCGGCGCGCGCGCACGACTCGATGCGGGCCTGGTCCGGCGCCGGATCGCCATACGCGATATTGGCCGCCATCGTATCGTTGAACAGGATCACATCCTGGCTGACCAGGGCAAACTGGCGCCGCAAGGCCAGCAATTCGTAATCGCGCAGATCGACCCCATCGAGCAGGATGCGTCCGCTGCTGACGTCGTAGAAGCGTGGCAGCAAGCCCAGCAAGGTGGTCTTGCCGCCGCCGGAACCGCCCACCAGGGCCACCGTTTCGCCGGCCGCGATGTCGAGCACAATATTGTTCAGTGCGGTTGGCGCATCGGGATCGTCGCTGTAGCGGAAATTCACATTCTGCAAGGACAGATTACCCTGCACCACCACTGGCGCAGCCGTGCCCGGATCGGGTTCGACCGGCGTATCGATCAGGGTGAAGACGGATTCGGCCGCCGCCAGGCCACGCTGCAGCGGTTCGTTGATTTTGGTCAAGTTCTTGATGGGCGACTGCATGGCCATCAGCGCACCCATGAAGGCGACGAAGGCGCCGGGCGTGATGGCGCCGCTTTGGGCGCGCAGCATGGCGAAATAAATCACGGACGACAAGGTGATACCAACGAGCATCATGATGAAGCCGGAATTGACGGCCGAGGTGGACGCATGCTTGACGGCCAGTTGGCGGTTCAGCTTGACGACGCGCAGGAAACGTTTCTTTTCATATTGCTGGCCGCCAAAGATTTTCACCACGCGCTGGCCGCCGATGCTTTCGTCCAGCACGGAAGTGAGTTCGCCCACGGCTTGCTGGGCGCTCTTGCTCAGATGGCGCATGCGGCGCCCGGCCAGGGTCACCACCAGCGCGACGATGGGCAGGGACGCCATGCAAAAGATGGCCAGCTTGACATCTATGCTGAACAGCAAGACCAGGTAGCCGATGGTGGCCACCGAATCGCGCACCATCACGTTAAGCACGTTCAAGCCCGCCTGCGATACCTGGCTGGCGTCGAAAGCCACGCGCGATTGCGTCACGCTGGTGGTGGTGGTGTCAAAAAAGCGGCTGGGCAAGCGCATGATGGTGGCAAACATCTGCTCGCGCAAATCGGCTTGCACCCGGCTCGACAGCCATACGGAACCGTAGTCGCCGGCAAAGCTCGACACCATGCGCAAGACGGCCAGGCCCAGGATGGTGGCCGGGATCACCCACAGCTCCGTTTGCCCCGCATGCGTGGGCAGGATACGGTCCACCCAGCCTTGCAGCGTGGCCATCATGCCCGTCACCGGCGCAGCGTGTACCGTGGCGGTGCTGCGCATGGCGTCCACCACGTTTTGCAACTGGCGTATCAGCAGCACGTCGGTGGCAGACGCCACGCCCACGGCCAGCAAGGTGGCGGCGACAATCGCGCCGTAACGGCGAAACTGGCTGACCAGGCGGAAAAACAATCGGCGGCTCTGCTGCATGGAGGTGACAATGGTAAAAGGGAAAGCGTGATTTTAACGCGTGGCGGGGTTTCCCTAGAAGAAACTCTCCAGGCCAGCAAAGGAATCAGCCTCCCGATACAACAGCCTAGCTAAGGGAACGATCAGGTTTTCGCCACTTTCCAGTTTTCACTACCTGATTTGCACAGTTTCAATTTCAGCGTCTGGTCCTGCCCCTTGGCCGTCAAGGCCAGCTGCAAGGTACGGCACACCTGGGTATCGGTCTTTTCCGTCCCGCTGGCCGTGATGTCGGCATGGATGCGCACGGAATTGCGCAAGCCTTCATTGCTCCACTGTCTGGTTTCACCATCTTTCTGCTCATTGAGCGCCTGCGTGGCCGCCTTGGTCAGGGCGGGACTGTCGTATTTATTCAGATAAGCCATCGGCGTTTCAGCCAGAAAACCCAGGCCCACGGCGCCAGCCGTGCCGCTGGCGGCGACCAGCAACAGCGCAGCGGTAATTTTTTGACAGTTTTTCATGAACATGCGTGATCTCCTCGATTAAGCATCATCAGGCGTTCTGCTGCAAACGGCATGCGGGTCCAGCATGGCGGACCACGTGTCAATTCTATATTTGTTTTCGTAAAGCAAGTGCACGCTTGACTCCGCTTAGCGTGCGGCTTTCAATGAGCGCTCCAATACACCGGCATAAGGGATGATCGCCATGGCACTGATTCAGACTGCATTGACGACAACAGAACAGGCACTGGCCAGCGCCTGGCAGACGGGCAGATTAAAACCGCGCGCCTGCGATTGCGGCGGCACCGTCTTCAATATCCTGTACCAGCGGGTGATGGCGGACATGCGGCGGCGCCAGTTCCTCGGCGGCACGGCCGCCATGCTGGCGCCCTTTTTGGGGTTGTCCAGCGGCAATGCCATCGCCCAGCAACCGCAGGCGCCGCAGCGGCCCTTGCTGCTGACCAATCTGCGCCTGTTCGACGGCAGCGGCAAGCCACCGCGCGCGGGTCTCAACGTGCTGGTGACGGGCAACATCATCACCGCCCTGCCGCCGGCCGGTGAAAAGATCGAAGGCGCGCAGATCATCGATTGCCAGGGCAAGCTGGTGATGCCGGGCCTGATCGACGCCCACTGGCACACCATGCTGGCCGGCATCAACCAGGCCACGGCGATGACTTCCGATGTCGGTTATCTGTATCTGGTGGCGGCGCAGGAAGCGCAGCGCACCCTGCTGCGCGGCTTTACTTCCGTGCGCGATGCGGGCGGCCCCGCGTTTGCGCTCAAGCGCGCCATCGATGAAGGCATCGTAATCGGTCCGCGCATCTTTCCTTCGGGCGCCATGATTTCGCAAACTTCGGGCCATGGCGACTTCCGCCTGCGCTCGGAAGTGCCGCGCGCAGCCAACGCCCCCTTGAGCACGGTGGAATCGGTGGGCGTGGCCATGATCGCCGATGGCGAAACGGAAGTGTTACGACGGGTGCGCGAGCAATTGATGCTGGGCGCGACGCAAATCAAGATGCTGGCCGGCGGCGGCGTGGCGTCACTGTACGACCCGCTGGACAGCACGCAATACTCGGAACGCGAACTGCGCGCCGGGGTGGACGCGGCTGCCGACTGGGGCACCTATGTGATGGCCCACGTCTACACCCCAAAAGGCATACAGCGCGCCATCCGCGCAGGCGTGCGCAGCATCGAACACGGCCAGCTGGCCGACGACGACAGCGCGCGCATGATGCGCGACGGCGGCGTCTGGTGGAGCTTGCAGCCATTCCTGCAAGACGAAGACAGCAATGTCTATCCCGATGCGGCGCGCAGGGCCAGCCAGCGCATCGTTTCCGAGGGCACGGTGCACGCTTACGCGCTGGCGCAAAAATACGGCATCAAGACGGGCTGGGGCACCGATATCCTGTTCAATGCCAAGATCACGCCCACGCAGGGGCGGCAACTGGCCAAGCTGACGCGTTTTTACGACCCGTTGACCTTGCTGGCCCAGGCAACCGGCCAGAATGGCGAACTGCTGGCTTTGTCGGGAGCACGCTCACCTTACGCCGGCCCCTTGGGCAAGCTGGCCGTGGGCGCGCTGGCCGACTTGCTGGTGGCCGATGGCGATCCGACGAAAAACCTGGATTTCCTCGCGCAGCCGGAGCAAAACCTGCTGCTGATCATGAAAAACGGCCGCATCTACAAGGACAAGCTGGGCGCGCAACCAGTTGGCGGATAGCCAAGTACGAGCGCCTGCCGCATAATATGCGGCATGTTCAAACTGACTTTCCTCGGCACCTCTTCTGGCGTGCCCACCCGCTACCGCAACGTCACCTCGCTGGCCGTGCAGCCCGCCACCAGCCGCGACTGGTGGATGGTCGATTGCGGCGAAGCCACCCAGCACCGCTTGCAGCGTATTCCCCTGTCCGTGCATGACCTGGCCGGCATTTGCATCACGCACGTGCATGGCGACCATAGCTACGGCTTGCCGGGCTTGCTCGCCAGCGCGTCCATGACGGGCCGCAAGCGGCCCTTGATCCTGATCGCGCCGCCTGCCATCAAGGCCTGGATCGATGCCACCTTGCTGCATACGGAACTGTTTTTGACGTATCCCCTGATCCATATCGATGTCAACGATAGCGCAACCGTGCACCAGGAAGCGGGCTTGACCATCAGCCGCCACGTCCTGTCGCACCGTGCCGACAGCGTGGCCTTCCGCTTTGCGCTGACAAGCAGCAAGTGGAAACTGGACAAGGCCGCCCTGCAGGTCCGCGGCCTGCCGTCCGGCCCGGCCTGGGGACAATTGCACGCAGGCATTGATGTACAACAGGACGATGGCAGCATCCTGCTAGCCAGCGACTTCCGCATCGCGCAGACCGAGCGGGCCACCATCGTCATCGGCGGCGACAACGACACGCCCTCGCTGCTGGCGGACGCCTGCGCCGGTGCGCAATTGCTGGTGCATGAAGCCACCTACACGGAAGCCATGCTGCAAAAAGTCGGCCCCGGCCCCACCCACAGCTCGGTGCAGCGGGTGGCGCAATTTGCCGCCGCCAGCCAGTTGCCGAACCTGATCCTCACGCATTTCAGCGCACGCTACCACCACGCGGCCGGCATGGCGGAACTGGAGGCGGAAGCGAGGCAGCACTACACCGGCAGCTTGTTCCTGGCACGCGATTTTGACACCTATGAACTCGATGCGGCAGGTGTGCTGAAGAAGCTGCCTCCCCCTGAACACCAGACCAAAGGAGAATAGCAAGTGGACAAACACATGATAGAGCAGCGCCTGAGCGAACTGAAACGCAACCAGGCACAAGGCGAACAACAGCTCCAGAAGCTGGAAACGCAAAAACGCGAGCTGCAAACCACGCTACAACGCATCGGCGGCGCCATCACGGTGCTGGAAGAATTGCTGGCGGAACCGGACGCAAAAACATGAGCATCGACAGCAAGCCTGTACCGCCAAACACAATACGTCCTTGCATAACGATATGACGCATCAGAGTCCCCGCCCCATCAAGCAGCGTGCGCATACGCTGCCCATACCAATCAGATCGATTCTTGACGCCACAAATCACCTATTATCGTTTGAACAAACATCAATGCGGCTATAAAATATGTTTTTCAATAAATAATAAAAGTTCGATATGAATAAATTTCGCTTTATTTTGGCGGCCCTGTTGTCTCTCGCTCTTGCGCATGCGAATGCGGAGGTATTCCAGGGGATAAAACATGGTTATTCACTCGCGAAGGTAAAGGAATTATTTCCAAAGGCTGACATAAAAACAGTTCCTGCCGCATGGGTTACCAAAGAAGATGGGTTTTACAAGCTTTCAGGGCAGGGATTCCCCGGCACCCTGTACATTGCATTCAACGATTATCGTCCGACCTTCAGAAAATTTGAGTTGGAAGCCAGAGAAGAAGAGTCTTCCAATACGAACGCATCTGAAAAAGAACCATTATCTGCAACCTGGAAAAAACTTGCGGATCAAACTGACGACAACGCGCTTGCTGTACGGTGGTTGCGCTGGGTTCCAGAATCTCCGATTCCATTGCAGCGCTACATATCAAAATATGGCAAGCCTGAAAAATCGGGCTTCAATGACAGCGATATGCAGCCATATGTCTCTTGGACAAAAAGAGGGATTTATGCCAACCTGTCTGACAACGAGAAGTTGGTTGTCAATGTAGAGTTTGAGTTTACCAAACAGGAAAAAACAGAAGCATGTCGAGAGAGAACGGCTAAAAAAGATTGGGCAAGCCGATGTAACTTTGATGGCTGACATGGCAGCAATCTATCACTTCCCGTTTCAGCTCCCTCCCCGCAGTACTGGATGGCCTTCGTTCGGTACTGCGACAAAGTTCAGCATTGGTCTCTTAACAGCCTCCTGATACATACACATACACGAGCATATGACGATACTCCCTGCATCGCTGAGCTTCAGCCCTGGCCGCGCCGACGACACGCCAGCCTATATCAACCTGCGCGGCAAGACCCGGCAAAACGCCATCGGCCAGGAGCGCCTGGCCGAACTGGGCATCACGGCAGCGTCGTGGGGAGAAATGATTGCATCCGGCAATCTGCCCGGACAGGTTTGCCATCAGGACGGCCAGATGCTCGGCTACTGCTTTGGCGACCGTGAAAGCGGCGAGATCGTCGTGCTGGCACTGCTGCCGCAAGCCGAGGGACTCGGTATCGGCAAGGTCTTGCTGGACAAGGTGATGGCCGAGCTGAGCGCAGCAGGCCACGCGCGCCTGTTCCTCGGCTGCTCCAGCGATCCGCAATCGCGTTCCTACGGTTTTTATCGCCATCTGGGCTGGACGTCCACCGGTGAAACGGACCAGTACGATGATGAAGTACTGGAATATCGATACAACACCAACGGGTGATCACATCATGAAGCTGCTTTCCCTTGCCACGCTGTCATTGGCATTGGCCGCCCCCGCTGGCGCCACAGAATTATTGTTCGCCGGCCAGGTACAGCAACTGACGCTGCAGCCTTCGGGCGTGGGCGACTGCCCGCCGATGTGCCCCGCAGATACTGGCCCCGACAAGAATGGCGTCAGCCATGTCTGCGTTTCCAACGCAGGCGGATGCCAGACTGCCACCGTCAAGGTGGTAACGGATTACCTGGCAACCAGCGAGACACCTTTGCTCAGCTTCAAGTCGCGCACGGGCGAATGGGGCAAGCTCAACTTTCCCGTCAAGGAAGAACTGATCCTGGTGCATGCCGTCGATGGCGTGGCGACCTGGGCGCCGTTGCTCATGCGTGATGGGAAAGCGTATTTCAAGGCAGCGGACATGCGGGAAATTAACCGCGTGCCCGTGCACGCGCTGGCCAAGGATGGCGATGGCCTGGTGCCGCTCGACCAGCTGGTCGCCGCCATCCATGCCGCGCATTAAGTTGCTGCCTCCTGTCGCCATCAGGGCATCAGGAGGCCAGCCCTGACTGCCACTTACAGCCCGGCAGCCTTTTCGATCAGGTTGGCGATTTCCTGTGGATGGGAAATCAGCGCCAGGTGGCTGCCCTTGACTTCGATGGTTTGCGCATGCATGCGCTGGGCCATGAAACGCTCGAAGTCCGGATTGATGGTGCGGTCTTCCGTCGAGACGGCGTAATAGCTGGGCTTGACCTTCCAGGCGGCCTGGGTAGTGCGGGCTGAAAAGATCGCTTGCGATGCCTGGCCTTGCACGGCGTACAGGGTGTGCGCCTTGACGCTGTCGAGGTCGCCTGCAAAATCATGCAGGAAAGCCTGTTCGCTCAACTGGGCATAACCGTCCGGCGTCTTGACCAGGCCGGCGCTGGCTGGCGCGGCCGGAAACTTGGCCGCCAGCGCGCCGTAATCTTCACCGGCATCCGGGCCGCGCGCCGCCACGTACACCAGCGCCGACACCTTCGGATCGGTGCCGGCTTCGCTGATCACCATGCCGCCGTACGAGTGCGCCACCAGCACGGTCAGACCGTCCTGCAGCGCCAGCACGCGGCGCGTCGCTTCGGCGTCGTCCGCCAGCGAGCGCAAGGGGTTTTGCACGGCCGTCACGTGCAGGCCAGCCTTTTGCAGCAGCGGAATCACTTCCGACCAGCTCGATGCATCGGCATACAGGCCGTGCACCAGCACCACATTCTTGGCGACAACCGGATTGGCGGTCGGCGCGGTGGCGGTACCTTGCGCCATGGCGCTGGTGGAAGCGAAGAGAAAGGCAGCGCTGGCAACCGCGGCGGAAATAAAACGTGCTTGCATGATGGTGTCCTTGAGAGTTGAGCTTTGAAATAAGTCAGCGAGTAAGGACAGTATGCAAGCGCGCCGGCAACAGAAGCATGACACGCTTATGACAAAATAATGACAGCCCGTCCATATGAAAGAATCAGGTGGCATCAGGGCTGGCAATCCGCATCAGTCAAACATCACTTGCACGGTGATCAAAGGCTGGCCATTGCTGCTGGCCTTGCATAAGCGGCCGATTTCCATGCCCATCGGGCCCGGCGTAAGCAACTCCGCGATACCCTTGATTTTCTCTGCCGGCGAATTGGGCATCACTCTTTGCACTTCCGCCAGCGTGGCTTCCGGAGTGTCCTTGGGATAAACGTTCTGGGCTTCACAAACAAATGCGATTTTTTGACCTTGGTGGCTAGCGCTCAATCCCGCCGATAACTGGTCATCAATTCCTTTGAGTACGGTGGCGCCCTTGATTTTCAAGGTATAGACATCGTGCGAGAAACTTCCTCCCGTAACGCACACTTTTGCCTCACTGGCCGTATCTGCCGCACAGACTTCCTTACCTGGCACTGCCGTCATCAAATACTGCTTTTCTTCTGCAGCATGCACTGCTGATGCACCCGCGATATACAACAAGGCCGATGCAACAATGGCTTTTTTAAACTGATCAAACATACATGCTCCGTCATAAATAATATCCATATTGTAATTCTAAAAATTTCCCAATGGAAATATTATGGGCAAATACAATATGAAAAAATAAGCAGAGCAAGACCAGCCATGTCGCAATACGCAACAGGGGCGTATCGGAAAGATCGCCCCTGCACCTGTTATTGCATAATATTAATAACGCGTGCTGCTCGCCGTCAGCCATGGCAGCGCCGTGGTTTGCCGGCCGTCGACCGTGGCGCCCGCGAACGCCAGCATCGGCGCCAGGTGTTGGTTGACGTCGGCCGGGAAGTTGAGCGCCGGTTTGGTGACCTGGTCCAGCCTGGCGATCTCCTCAGGCGTGAGCTTGAGCGTCAATGAACTCAGGTTGTCCTGCAACTGCTCTAACCGGCGCGCGCCGATCAGGGTGGACGCCACGCCGGCGCGGCCCTGCACCCAGGCCAGCGCCACTGCGGCCGGGCTGGCCTGGCGTTCGGCGGCGATGGCCTTGACGACATCGATCACGAGAAATTCCTGTTCCGACGGCGAAGCGCCGACCAGCTTGGAACGCTCGGACTGGCTGACGCCGGCATTTTCACGCGTATACTTACCGGACAGCCAGCCGCCCTTGAGCGGACTCCAGGGCATGGCGCCCAGCTTCAATTCGCGCGCCATCGGCATCAATTCGCCTTCCACCGTGCGCTGCAGCAGCGAATATTCCAGTTGCAGCGCGATCAGCGGCGCCCAGCCGCGAAATTGCGCGATGGTTTGCGCCTGCGCCGTCTTCCAGGCCGGTGCATCGGAAATGCCGATGTAGCGGATCTTGCCTGCGCGCACCAGATCGTCCAGGGTGCGCATGGTTTCCTCGATCGGCGTGCTCGGCTCCCAGTTATGGATCCAGTACAGGTCGATATAGTCCGTCTGCAGGCGTCGCAGCGATGCTTCGCACTGCTCGATGATGGCCTTGCGGCCATTGCCGCCACCGTTCGGGTCGCCCGCATGCAGGTTACCGAAGAACTTGGTGGCGATCACGCTGCGGTCCCGGCCTTTGCGTTTGGCAAAGAAGTCGCCGATGATTTTTTCCGAATGCCCATTCGTGTACAGGTTGGCCGTATCGATAAAGTTGCCGCCCTGCTCCAGGTAGGCGCTGAGGATGGCTTCCGATTCGGCCGGGCTGGCACCCCAGCCCCAATCTTCGCCGAAGGTCATGGTGCCGAGGCACAAGGGGCTGACATGCAGGCCGGAATGGCCGAGGGTAATATAGGAATCGAGCGACATGGTGTACTCCTGATGGTGATGGTGAAGCCTCCATCTAACCACCGGGCAGCCTGCGCGCACTAGCCGGTAACGCGCAGAGTCTTGCACGATCCGCTCAATTGCCGCCGCGCCAGCGATTTAAGCTTGCCGTTTGCGCCAGCCTGGGACTACCATCAACGCATGGATAAACTGACCGAACTACGCGCCCTGATCCAGCGCCAAGCCCGTCTATGGCCGGCGCCACTGGCCCTGGACGGCGTACACGTGTATGCCTCCGAGGGCGCCACGCCACCGGCCCAGCATATGACGGAACCGGTCTTTGCGCTGGTGGCGCAAGGCGCCAAGCAAACGATACTGGGCGAGCGCACCTATGACTATGGCGCCGGACAATACCTGGTGGCCTCCGTCGATTTGCCGATTTGCGGCTGCATTACCGAGGCCAGCGCGGACGCGCCCTTCCTGGCCGTCGGCCTGAACTTGAAACCGGCCATCATCGCCTCCTTGCTGCTGGAGGTGCCGCACAGCACGACCACTGCCACCGCCAGCATGTCCGGCATGCACGTCAGCAACGCCACGCCCGCACTGCTCGATGCTGTGCTGCGCTTGCTGCACCTGGCTGACCAGCCTGGCGACATCGCCGTGCTGGCGCCCATGATCGAACGTGAAATCCACTGGCGGCTCTTGTCGGGCGAACAGGGTGTGGCGATACGGCAAATCGGCATGGCCGACAGCCGCTTGTCGCACATCGGCCGGGCCATCCGCTGGATACGCGAACACTATGCCGAACTGCTGCGCAGCGAAGATCTGGCCCGGCTGGCGGCGATGAGCGTGTCATCGTTCCACCGCCACTTCCGCGCCGTGACCGCCATGAGTCCCTTGCAGTATCAAAAGCAAATTCGTTTGCAGCAGGCGCGCGTGCGGCTGATGCAGGAGCCCGGCGACGTGGCCGCCATCGGCTACAGCGTCGGCTATGACAGCCCCTCGCAGTTCAGCCGTGAATACAGCCGTTTATTTGGCGCGCCACCGGGCCGCGACAGCGTCCAGCTGCGGGCCACCGGCGTTTTAGAGCGTACAGGCAGACAGATGTGACGCACGCGCAGAGCGCGACCAGCCCAGCGCCGCGAATGCCAGCACCACCATGGCAATCGACACCAGCGGCAAGGCGTCCAGCCCCCACACGGGCGCCACCTTGCCGGCCGTCGAGGAACCGAGCGCCATGCCGATGAACAGGCACGAGGAATTCAACGCCAGCACCAGGCCGCGCCACTGCGGCGCCAGCTCCACCATGCGCCGCTGCTGGGCCGGCAAGAAAATATCGACGGCCAGCGCCCACAGCACCAGGGTGGCCAGCGCCACCAGCAGCCAGCCTGGCGTGACGGCCAACACCACGAAGGCAACAATCATCATTGCCAGCGACATCGTCAGCGAACGTTCGGCCGACCACAGCATCGCCAGCTTGCGCGCCACCTGGTTGCCGGCGATACCCGCCAGGCCATACATCAGCAAGGCGATCGACACCATTTGCGGGCCGGCGCCGAATTTGTCATGCAGGATGGGCGTGATCATGGTGTAGCTGCTGAACAGGCCGCCCAGGCCCAGCACCATCACGGCCAGCGCGCTGGCCAGGTCGCGCCGGCGCAGCACGGTCAACAAATCGCGCAGCTGCACTGCCTGCCCTGCCGATCGGTCATGCAGCAGCAGCGCCAGCAGCACGCCGGAAATGACGGACAGCAAGGCGATCAAGCCGAACATCGCCCGCCATCCCAGCGCATGGGCGATCCAGGCGGACAAGGGCACGCCCACCACCGACGCCACCGTCATGCCCGTAAACACGATGGCCAGCGCCTGGCCCTGGCGCTCGGGCGGCACCAGGGTCGAACCGAGCGAGGAACCGACGGGCGTGACGGCCGCCATGCCCAGTCCCGTGACGATGCGCGCCAGCACCAGTACCGTGTAATTGGGCGCCAGCGCGCAGCCGGCCGCACCCAAGGCCACGGTGGCCAGGCCGGCCAGCAGCAAGCTGCGGCGCGGCAAGTGGCCGGCAAATACCTGGATCAAGGGCGCGCTGATGGCAAAGGTGACGGCGAACACGGCCACCAGCATCGCCACGGCGCTGCGCGGCATGGCCAGCGAGGCGGCGATTTCCTGCAAGGCGCCCACCACCGACAGCGACGCCGTGCCGGTGGCAAAAAAGGAAAAGCTCAGCAATCTGAGGATGAGTGCGGTGGAACGGTCAGTCATGATGATCTCGAAGGGAGGACGCGATACCAGCATGATGGCGCCATCACTGGTATATTTGAAATCGATTGTTAATATTCGAGGTATAACCATGATCGATATGAGAGGCGCCGACCTGGCCTTGCTGGTGTCGCTCGACGTGTTGCTGGAAGAAGCCAACGTCACCCGCGCGGCATCGCGCCTGAACATCAGCCAGCCCGCGCTGTCGGCACAACTGGTCCGCCTGCGCGACTTGCTGGGCGACCCGCTGCTGCTGCCGTCCGAGAGCGGGCGCGGCATGGTGCCCACGGAGCGTGCCCGGCAATTGCGCGTGCCGCTGCGCGAGGCGCTGCTGGGCCTGGAAAAAACCGTGCGCGAACCAGCCGTGTTTGATCCGGCCAGCGCCCAGCGCACGTTCACCGTGGCGGCCAACGACAATGCCACCGCGATACTGGGGCTGGGCCTGGCGCGCACCCTGCAGGCGCAGCATAACGCCGGCCTGCGCCTGGCGTTCCGCAATGCCGACCCGGAGCAAGTGGTGGCCCAGATGGAACGCGGCGAGATCGACGTGCTGATCGCCGGCGCGCGTTTCCTGCCGCCCGCCTTGAAAAGCCGTGAACTGATCAGCGACGTGTTCATGATGGCCCAGCGCAAGGGCCACCCGCGCGGCACGGCCCCGCCCGACCTGGCCAGCTATTGCGCGCTGCAGCACGTGATCGTCTCGAACAGCGGCGGCTTCCATGGCTTCATCGAAGCGCATCTGGCCGCGCTGGGCATGCAGCGCCAGGTCGTTTTGTCCGTGCCCACCTACAACCTGGTGCCGCTGATGCTGGCCAGCACCGACTACGTCTGCGCCCTGCCCCTGTGCCTGCTGAACCGCTTTACCGACACGCTCGACATCTTCCCCCTGCCCCTGGCCAAGCTGGGCTTCACCCTGTCGATGGCCTGGCATCCGCGCAGCGACAATGATGCGGGGCACCGGTGGTTACGGGAACGGTTGATGGACGAGGCCGGGCAGGATTTATGATCTGCAACACTGTCGCCAGATGAGAGCGCCTAGCGTGGCCGCTGCATCTGGAACAGGGACTCACTGGTGACTTCGAAATAGTCTGCCGGTCCCCCGCCACGCAGGATAGGATGGGCAGCCGCCGTATCGTAGCTGCCGTTTTTCAGCAAGGCCTGGTCGATATGCACGCCGATCACTTCACCCAGTACTAGCCAGGTGGCAATTTCATCGCCGTCAGCGCTGGCCAGCTGCAGTATCTGGCTACAGCGGCATTCGAATGCCACCGGGCTTTCTGCCACGCGCGGCACCTGGACCATACGCCCGGGGACAGGCGTGAGGCCGGCCAGTTCAAACTCGTTGATCTCGGGCGGGGCCGCCATGGAACTCAGGTTCATGGCCTCGGCCAGGGGACGGGTTGCCAGGTTCCAGACAAATTCCCCCGTTTGCTCGATATTGTTCAAGCTGTCTTTACGGCCGACGCTGGCAAAACCGATGATGGGCGGGGTGTAGTTAAAGGCGTTGAAGAAACTGTAGGGCGCGAGGTTCAGCACGCCGCTGGCTGAATGCGATGCGATCCAGCCGATCGGGCGCGGCCCCACGATGGCGTTGAAGGGATCGTGCGCCAATCCATGGCCTTTGGACGGTTCATAAAAATGCTTGTTTTCTGTCATGTTTTTTCTGCCATCTCCATTACATCATCAAATTACATCATCAATTCAGCGCACCTGCGAAGGCGGGCATCCGAAACGCTCGCGGAAGCGCTGGGAGAATCGTGCACTGGCGCGGTATCCGCACGCTTCAGCAATGTGCTGCAGATTCCACCTGGTGGTCTGCAACAAGGTCATCGCGTGGTGCATGCGTATATCCAATAGCAAGCTTTCAAAACGTAAATTTTCAGCCGCCAGCCGGCGCCTTAAGGTCGCTTCGCTCATGGCAAGCTCCCGGCCAGCCTTGGCAGTCGTCCAGGGAAACGCCGGTGCGTCGGCAAGAATACGCCTGAGACGGTCCGCAATCTGTTGCGTCGAGGGCCGGGAAAAATGGCAGCCGCGCTCGGCCAGGGCCAGCAGCAAGCCGACCAGTCTGTGCATTTGCTCGCGCTCGCCGATGCTGGTTGAAGACATGCCGCGCAGGCAATGATCCAGGGTATCGGCCAGGTCCACATCGAGCACCAGCTGGCGGCCGTGTACCACGGCTGGCGATGTCGGCATGGCGTCCGCATGACGCCGGTGAAACTCAAGCACCACTTCCGGCGCGAATGCCAGCAGCAAGGATTGAAACGTCTGCGTCTCGCCACCCGGGATTTTCCGGATGTCCGCGCTCGCGTTTTGCGCCATTGCCACCAGCGTCAACGGGTCTTGCAAGGCCAACGAAGTTTCACCGTTGTCGATGCTCATCTGGCCTGACGTCACCAGCAGCAAGGTAACGTCAAAAAACCTGAAACCGCGGGCGTGCTGTGGCCGGCGCAAGCACGGCTGGACCAGCGTGCACAAGCCCCCGCGAGCGACGAGATTGCCCGATGGCAAAGACAGTATCGTTTCTCCCTGGCCGCTATCTGTCATCGTTCATCTACCTGCACGCATCTCAGTTCTTTTGCAAACGGGGATGCAGGGTGTAGGTGCCTGTGAGACTGGCTTGCGCCAGCACGTGACCGGCGAGCGCGTCCCGTACATTAGCGCCAGTCAAGGGGGCATTGACGGCGATCTGCGGCAGATCAAGTGCGTACAGCGTGAACACATAGCGGTGTACCAGCGTATCGTTCCACGGCGGACATGGACCATCGTAACCGTGATAGTCACCGCTCATTTGCTCATCGCCCGCAAACCAGTTGGTATAGTCATTGATGCCGTGACGCAAGCCGCCAGGCGCCGCGGGACCGGCTTTGCCGCGCGCTACCATGCCATCACTATGGCTGCCGGCAGCGATCTCACGGACAGCAGCAGGAATATCGAGCAAGAGCCAGTGGAAGAAATCGACGCGGGGCAGCGATGCTGGCACTTCCCGCCCTTCCTGGTTGACGTCCTCGCCACTGCCCGGCACGTCAGGGTCGTGACAAATCAAGGCAAACGATTGGGTACCGGCAGGCACATCGCTCCAGGCCAGGTGCGGGTTGCGGTTGCTGGATAAGGCCACGTGGGTCACCGGATCAATGACCGCAAAAGCAAATTCGCCCGGAATGATGGCGTTATCGGAAAAGCTCTGGCTGCTCAATTTCATGGGGACTGGCTCGCTATATCGTGGAGGGAACAAACAAAATTATAAGCAACATCCACCAGAATAAATTGACCATTCCGATCAACATAGCAACATTGGCAGTCAATTTGATTGGATTTGATGCACTTTACCACTACCGTGCACAGCGCGACGCCAGCCATGCATGGCAGCTGACGCAGACGATGCCGGCGATGACGAACAGTGCGCCAGCCAGGAATCCCGGATTGATTTTCTCATTTAACAGCCATGCGCCCAGCGCCACGCCGAACAGTGGCGTGAGGAAAGAAAACGCACCGAGTCCGGAGGCCAGATAGCGGCGCAGCAGGGCGAACCATAGCAGCAGACTGAGGAACGAGACGATCACCGACTGGAACAGCAGGTTGGCCATCAGCAAGGGCGTGGCATGGAAGGTGGTCTGCCCCGTCATTAGCGCCGCGCCGAGCAGGATGACAAACGCCACGGCCAGCTGGAAGATGCTGGTTTGCGCGGCCGACACCTTGGCCAGCCCTGAGCATCGCACCAGCACGGTGGTGGCGCCCCAGGCGGCGCCTGCCAGCAGGCACAGCGCGTCACCGAACCAACTGCTGGCATCGCCAGGCTGTGGTCCGCTGGCCGGCGTAAAAAACGTGATGGCAACGCCGGCAAAGGCCAGCACGATGCCCAGCCATTGCAGCGGCTTCAAGCGCTCGGAGCGCAAGCTGAAATGCAGGCCGACGGCGGCAAACAAGGGCGCCGTGTACAGGAACACCACGCCATGGGCGGCACTGGTGAAACGCAGGCCCGTGCCCAGCAGCAAATATTCCAGGGCAAACAGCAGACCAGCGCCCACGCCTGCGCGCCATGGTAAAGCGGCCAGGCTGGTTTTTTCGCGCCGGTACAGCATGAAGAGGGCAACCAGCATTGCGCCGATGCCGGAGCGCAGGGCGATCTGCAGGATCGGACTGGCGTCGTGCGCCGTCGCCTTCAGTCCGATCTGCTGCATGCTCCACACCAGGCACAGCATGGTCATCGCGGCGACCGCTTGCCGGTCGATATTCTTGTACATGGGCGATACCTTTCCTGAATAAAACCCATTATGTGACAGGCAGATTTTCTTGATATAGTGAATATCCGCCAAGCCATCGTGCTTTCCGGCCAACCTCAACGCTTCCCCAAAATAGGACCGCATTCGTGCAAAAGAAGACGCGGCAAGTCTTGCTCGCCCCCTACACACAGGAACTTCCTGGCGCCATTTATTTCCGCAGCGCCCCCATGCCGGCCGACGGTTTTTATCCCCCGCACCATCATCCCTGGGGCGAATTCGTCTCGGCGGTCAGCGGCGTGGTGGAAGTGCAATATGCTGGCGGACACTATGTGGTGCCGCCCCAGTACGGCATCTGGCTGCCGCCCCATACCGAACACCTGGCGCAGAACCGCAGGGAAGCCTGGCATAGCTCCGTGTACATCAGCGTGGCGGAATGCGCAGCCCTGCCCACGCAAGTGACGGCCTTGACGGTCAGCCCATTGCTACGCGCGATGCTGGAACACCTGCACCGGCAGCCGCCAGGCATACCGCCCAGCGAAGCAGAAACACGCTTCCTGAAGGTCTTGGTCGATCTGCTGGCGCATGCCGAGCGGGCAGGCAGCTACCTGCCCAGTTCGGACGATCCGCTGGTGCAAAAAGTACTGAACATGCTGGAGAGTGATCCCGGCGACAGCCGCTCCGTGGCCGAGCTGGCGGCGCACGTCCATACCAGCGAGCGCACGCTGGTGCGCCGCTGCCAGCGCGACCTGGGCATGACCCTGGCGGAATGGCGGCAACGGTTGCGGGTGGTCAAGGCCATGTCCCTGCTGGCGCAAGGCCGCACGGTGGAAAGCATCGCCCTGGAACTGGGCTATGCCAGCTCCTCGGCCTTCATCACGATGTTTCGCCGCCTGACGCAGGAAACGCCGGACGAATACCGCAAGCGCACGGTGGGACTGGCGCGCTGAAGCCAAGCCAGCCAGGCACTAGCGAAAAAAAAAGGCCGCGACGTCAACCACGTCGCGGCCTTCTCATTGTTGACTAGCGTTGTTCTGCTTGTCTACAGATCAGCTGGTGACTTACCAGCCAATTCCCAGCACCAGGTGTTCCGGTTTCGGGCCGATGACACTCGAGCTTTGGCCCGATACGTCGTCATAGGCAAAACCGTAAGCCTTGGCGCCGACACTATGGTCATGCCAGAACTTCGCATAGTAGTTCGCTGGCGATGCTGCATACCACGCAGCGGTCGGAGCGCCCCACAGGGAGGTGTCTTCCATGATATGGCGGTTCAAGGCGGCGGCGATTTGCGCTTCCAGTGCCAGTTCAATGGAAATGACTGCACCGTCGGTTTCGCCAGCCAGCGGACTGGCCAGCACGCCTTTGGCTTCCAGCATGTCCTGGGTGCTAGGCTTGCCTGGCACCGTGTAGACAGTGCTGCCAAGCACGCCATTGCCCTTGTCGATTTCATGGAACACGACAGTATCATCGGCCGCGACCTGGCCGACGAAACGGCGCGAATTGTCGTACATATCTACCACCAGTGGCTTGGTGCGGTACAGATTCCACATGTCGTTAATATATGCATCGAAATAAGCGGCGTTGACACGGCCAGTGTCGAAACTGCTCTTGCCTGGCGCCAGGATACGGCGCGGCTGCACTGCGTCTACCAGAAACTCTTTCGGCATTTCTTTCTGGTAAGCCGCAATGATGCTGTCGCGCGATTCGGCAATACCGACTTGCTGGTGGAAATTATGGCTATCGCCATATACGTCCATCAACAGCGGGAAACCGAATTGGTCCACTTGGGTCGGGTTCATGTACAAGTTGTCGTTGAGCGTGAACTCGTACCAGTCAAAATAGATATCGATGTTCGGATCATTATGGTTATTCAGATCCGGACCGGCGAAACCAGTTTGATGATTAATATCTTCATTAATCTTGATGAACAATGGCGACCCCATCGAAACAAAGATGCGGCCCGAATCCATCTTCGGCAACTTCAGGTTCTTGGCTTGCGCCAGGGTGAAGAAGTAGTTGCTGAAGTTCTCGCCATTTTTCGTCAAATGACCTGGTGCATCGTTATCACTCAGCAACATTGGCAAGATCGTACCATCGGCCTGCAGGTAAGCGAAGTTATCCTTGTTGCCAGGATCGCGGCCAATCACGGCCACGTAGATCTGATCATCAGTCCATTTACCATTGGTATTGTTTTTCAGATCGACCGTGACGAAACCCGGGATGACCGGATAGTCGGGATTAGTGCCGCCGTTGTTGCCACCGTTGTTGCCACCGTTACCGCCATTGTTACCAGTGCCACCATTATTACCGGTGCCGCCGTTGCCGTTGTCGACCGGATTCACGGTCAGCTTGGCGCCGGCCGATACTGCACCGATGCCGGCCGCGTTGGTGACGCTGACGCTAAACACCGCACCGTTGTCGCTGCTCTGCACCGCTGCAATGTCGTAGCTGGCAGAAGTCGCGCCCGGGATCAGGTCGGTATTGCGGTTCCATTGATACATGAAGGAACCGTTGCCGGCCACGCTGGCCTCGAAGTGGGCAGGCTGGCCTGCGGTCACGGTCACAGCGGCTGGCTGGGCCGAGAACTGCGGTGCGGGGCCGGGATTAGCCGGACCGTACACTTCGAACTCGTACAGCGAGTAGCCGTATGGCGTGGCGCGGGCAAAGCCTTGCAGGCGCACATAACGGGCCGAGACCGTCGGGAACGTGATCTGTTCCACGCCGCCCTTGCCGCCCGTGACGTGCTTGACTGGCACCCAGGTATTTTTATCGTTCGATACCTGGATTTCATACTCGCTGCCATAGGCGTTTTCCCATTGCAAAGTCACTTGCGAGATCAGGGTCGGCGCGTACAGGTCGATCGCCATCCAGGCATTGTCGACAAACTGCGACGACCAGCGGCTGTCGCGGCTGACGATGCCGTCGATCGCCAGGTTGGCGGTAGTGCCTTGCGGATTTTCGACAGGGCTGGAAAACGCGGTCTTGCCGAGTGCCAGATTGCTGCCCAGTACCACATCGCTACCATTGCCGGCGCCATTCCCGGCACCCGTGCCGTTGTTCGCGCCATTATTGGTATCGTTGCCGCTACCGGCGCCGATGCCTTGCGGTACGCCCACGGTCAACACTGCGCCATCGCTAGGCAGTTTGCTACCGTTCGAGCTTTCCACCACGACGCTGTAAATCGCGCCGCTGTCATCGCTGGTCACTGCCGGCGTATCGTAGGACGGTACGTCGGTACTTGCCACCAGCACGCCTTGCTTGAGCCATTGGTAAGTCAGCGTGCCCGGACCCACTGCGTCCACCGTGAAGTGGGCCGACTGGCCGACCGCCACGGTTTGCGCGGCAGGCTGGGTACGGATGGTCAGTGCCGGTGCGAACACTTGCATTTCATACAGGGAATAACCATATTGCGTGCCGCGTTTCACACCGTGCATGCGCACATACTGTGCCTTGGTGATGGCAAACAACAGATTTTCCACACGGCCCTGCCCGCTGTTCTGGGTATAGACCGGCGTCCAGTTCTGGTTGTCCACCGAGGTCTCGATGATGTATTTCGAGCCAAACGCGGTTTGCCAGTCCAGTACGACCTGGTTGATCTCCTGCACGGAACCGAGATCGATGCTGACCCATTGATTGTCGGACTGCGCATCGTCGCCCTGGAATACGAAGGACGCCCAACGGGTGCCTTCCAGTCCATTGTCGGCGCGCACTCTGCCAAAACCATCATTGACATATTGCGGGCCAAAGTAGTCGGCACTCTCCGTGGAGCTGGAGCTTGGCGTGCCTTTCAACGCCAGGTTGGCAGCATCGGACGGCACGCCGTCGATCACCAGCAAGTTGGCATCGTTACTGCTGGTCACTGCACCGTTGGCCGGATTGGTGACATCGACGCGGAAACGCTGGCCGTTGTCTGCCAGTGTCACAGGCGACGTGGCATAGCTGCTGCCGGTGGCGCCAACGATCAGTTGGTCGTCGCGGAACCATTGGTAAGTAAAGCTGTCGGCGCCGCTGGCGACCACGCTGAACTTGGCCGTCTGGCCAGGCACCAATGACTGGTTGAACGGCTGCGACACGATGGCCGGCGCCTGCTGCTGCGGTGGCTGGTTGCCGCCGCCAGTGCCATTGTCGTTTGCGGCGACGATGGTCAGGACAGCCGGATCGCTGGTAATGCTGTTGCCGCGGCTATTGCTGATGACCACCTTGTACTTGGCGCCATCGTCGCTTTTCGTCACGACCGGGCTGTAGACCGGGTTGAGCGAGGAAGCCACTTGCACGTCGTTACGGAACCAGGTGTAGGTCAGCGGACCGGTACCTTTGGCAACGGCAGCAAAATACGCTTGCTTGTCACCGCTGGCCGACAACTTGACCGATTGGGTCAACGGTTGTGCAACGATAGTTGGCACTGCAAATTGCAGCGTACCGCTGACGCACAGCACGTCGTTCGGGAAGTTGTTGAACAACTGGGTCGTGACATCGCCGTTGGACGAGACCACAAACGCACGCGTAGGATCGGGCGAGATGTCCGAAGTCCAGGTGCTCCAGCCGCCCGGGAAGGCGTCGACGTTAAAGCTGTCGCCAGCGATGGACAAGGCTTCTTCCTTGGTCGGCAAACGGCTGCCGATGGTGGAGCAATACTGGCCAGCCAGCACTTGCGTGAACTGGGCGATGCCATTCTTGGTCGGTACGCGGCTCCACAGCAAGCCGGTGCTGTTGTCGGTCACGACGTTGTTGTTGCCTGGTACCAAGGTATAACGCTCGGGAGCGCTGCCGTCCTTGGACAGATGGGCAACGTTATACACTTCGAACTCATCGATCGAATAACCATAGTCAGGGCTGCCGCGCAAGGTGCCGGTCATGCGCACATATTGACCGTTGACGAGTGGGAAAGAGGTATCTTCCACGCCGCCATTGCCTTTATCTTGCGAGTAAGCCTTGGTCCAGGTTTTCTTATCGTTCGATACTTCGACGATATATTGCTTGGCATACGCCGGATCCCAACGCACGATCATGCGGTTCATGTCCATCGGCGAACCGAGGTCGACCGTCAGTTCGGCCGTCGGTTTGAAATCCGAACCCCAGCGCGAATTGATGTCGCCATCGACCGCTTTGCCTGGCGCCAGGGCAATCGCATCCTGGGTGGTGTCGGACGTGGCCGTACGGGCGCGCGCCAGGTTGACACCAGGAGCAGCTTGCAGCAGCGAAACAGGATCGCTGGTCTGGTCGCCGGCGGCGTTGTGCACGAGTACCGTGTAGTTGCCGAAATCACCAGCTTGCACGGCAGGGAAGTCCAGGGTGGCGCTGCTGCCGACGACGCGCTGGTTCTTGTCGAACCAGGTGTAGGTCAGCGGCTGGGAACCAGTCGCCTGCACCACCAGGGTGGCATGGCTGTTCAGCGCTGCCACCTGATTGGCTGGCTGCGTGAAATGCGGTGCGGTCGCGGCGCCCACGGTCAGGGTGACCGGCGTCGATTGCACGCTATTGACCAGATTGCTTGCCACCACGTAGAACGAGGCATTGTTATCCGCCAGGACAACCGCAGGGATGGTGTAGCTGTTCGACGTTGCACCATCGATCTTCTGATTGTCGCGATACCACTGATAGGACGGTGGCGGTGCACCGTTGGCGACGATCTGGAAGGTAGCCGACTGGCCTTCGACCAGGCTCAGTGCCACGGGAGCGCTGACGATGACAGGCGCTTGCGGCGCGACCACCGTCTCGACGGCGTCGTTGCTGGTTTGCTCGCCGAAGTTGTTTTTCACCTTGACCGTGTAGACAGCGTTATTGTCGCCATTGACGGCCAGGGCCGTGTCATAGCTGCTGCCTTTGGCGCCAGCGATTTCAACGCCATTGCGGTACCAGGTGAAGTCCAGCGGAGCGGCGCCCGAGACGACAGCCTCGAAGTGCGCAGACTGGCCTACGCTGACGGTCAGCGATTGCGGTTGCGCCACGAATGCCGGCGGCAACTGGCTGGCGTCGGCAGGTTGCGGTACTGGCACCACTTCAAAGCTGGCCACGTTGCTGTGCAAGGTGCCGTCGGTAGAAGCTGCCGTCACCGTCACGGTACCCGGTTCAAACTTGCTGCGCACCGCGATACGCACCAGGCCGCCTTCGGCTGCCAGTTCGTGGTCGCCCGGCGAGTGGTAGCTGGTCGGCTTGTCTTGCGACACAGCATTGTTCCAGCCGCCACGGTAATTACCGTTGCTGCTGACCGTAAACGTGATGTTGGTGCTGTCTTCAGGCAACAGGATGTTGTTCGCGTCGACCACTTTGGCGGTGATGAACGCGGCATCGCTGCCGTTGGCGGTGATCTGGAAAGTGCTGCCGTCAGGCTTTTTCAAGCCAGGCTCGGTCGTCAGGATGATGTGGTCGGCCTTGCCGGCGGTGGCACGCTGGTCTTGTACAACCTGGCCATTGTATTGCACCACATTGCCGATTTCATCGAGACACTGGGCCGTGACGGTACCAGCTTGCCATTGAACATTGTCCCAGTGTGCCTGATGCGGCAGACCGGTGGTGTCCTGGGTCAGGTCGGTATTTTCAAAGTCCAGCGGATTCGGCGTCTGATCGTCGCCCTGCTTCACGCCATTGACCAGCAAACGTACCGCCGGGCAATTACTGAAGGTATTGACGCGCACGATGCCGGAACGGTTCCAGTGATGCGCCAGGTTGACTACCGGACGCGTCTTGTAATCGACCCAGGCTGCCTGGTAAGCGTAATACATCAGTTTAGGCAAGCGGCTGCCGTCCATCATCGACGAGCCCAGCGAGCGCACTTCATTCTTGCGCAGGTCAGGCGGATTCGGATTGTCGGCGGTCGGCACGGGCGCCGGGCCGGTCGAGGACAGGAACACATTGTTTTCACCCGGCGTTTCCGCCAGATACCATTGCACCATACCAAAGGTTTTCGCTGCCACGCCACGGCGCCAGTTGTTCAGGAACTCGGCGGTCAGCTCGATCTCGTGATCGTATTTGTAGCGGTAATCCCCCTTGCCCCAATACTCGGCGCCCCAGGCTGGCGAATTCGGGAATTCCGACTTCACGCCCAGTTCGCAGCCGTTCAGGGTGCATCCCAGCACGGTGCCGTTCTTGTCGTTCGGGGTACGGTCGGTTGCCACGCGGGTATTGACCGGATCCCAGGTGTTGTTTACGGCTTTCAACACTTGCGCGTAATTGGTATCCATCGGACCGTTATTCGATTCCCACGACAGGATCGAAGGATTATTCCGGTCGCGCACGATCATCTCCGTATGGATTTCCGTTTTCAGCGCAAATTTATCGAGCTCGCTTTGGGTACAGCTATCGCTCAAGGCTGCGTTGTAGCACTTGTCGAAAGCGCCTTCGCCTTCACCGCTAGGCTGGATGATGAAGATACCGAGCGCATCGGCTGCTTCGACGAATTCCTTGCTCGACGACGAATGGCCTGGACGGTACAAGCTGCCGCCGGCATCGGCCAGCAGCTTCAGGTCGCGCCATTGCTGCTCTTCCGGCACGGCGCTGCCCAGTGCCGGGTAGTCGTAGCGGCCGGAAGCGCCCCACAGATGATGGGCAAAACCGTTAATGATCGGGAAATCGTTATTCCAGGTGATGGTGCGGATGCCGAGCGGGCTTTCGACCGTATCGACCACCGCGCCATCGACGCTGACGATATGCACCACGCGGTACATATACGGCGTACCGTGGCTGCTATTGTTCGGGAACCACAAGGTCGGTTTGTCGACCGTCATGTTTTGAACAAACTTGTTGGTCGTCAAGCCGGGACCGGCATTCGGCTGCAAGACGCGTGCGTCCTGCGCCTGGGCCACCATGGTGCCGCTGGCATCGTAAATGCGGGTCGTCAGCGTGACGTTTTTCTGCACGCTGTCTTCGTTGAGCACATTGGTCTCGACCTGGATCGCAGCCGACGAGTTGTCGCTGGCAATGCTGACGGTGGACACATGCGTGCCCCAGGTCTTCAGGATGGCATAGACGTTTTCAGGAATATGCACCTTGTCGGTGATATGCATGTACACCGGACGGAACAGGCCTGAATCGCCCTGGCCGAAACGGGCGTCACCCGCGAAATGCGGATCTTCGAAGCCGTTCTTGGTGATTTTCACCGCCAGCACGTTATCGCTGCCGAGGTTGACCATATTGGTCACGTCCACAATGAACGGCACAAAGCCGATGACGTGGGTATAGGTCGGGTTCAAGGCACTGGTGCCCTGCACTTGCACGCCATTGATGAACACCTGGGCGCCCGTATGCGCGCCCTCGAATTCGATCAGGATCTTGCGGCCCGCATAAGCGGTCGACAAGGGCAGATGCTTGCGATACCAGACAGTACCGTAGGGCATGCCGGCCAGGCCCGACGTATTGTTGACGAACATGTCCTGTTCGTTGACAGAGTGCGGTACGCCAACGGAAGTCCAGCCGCTATCGTCATAAGCGATATCGGTGACTTTGGGATCGCCTATAAAACGATCATCGTTGGTATATTTCCACGGAGTCGCGCCCAGATTGATCTTCAGGCGCTCCGATGGCGGCGCCAGGGAGGACAAGTCTGCCGCCCTGGCAGTGGGTGGCCGATACAAGCTGGCCAGCAGGCATAGTACAAGGAACAGCCAAAAACTTGGCCGTATTGCAGGTCTACTATTTTTCATTAGTCACCATAGAGAAAAGAACCACGCCGCGTGCAGGGTTGCAGCGCGTGGCGTGGCACCAGGCACTTGCACGTCACGAACCTGCACTCACCAACCTCGTCAGTGCACAGCCGCTCCGTCAAGCATGTTTAACGCCTTTACGGCACGTTAAATGTTTCCACAAGGCATTATTATCTGAATAGTTTCCTAGTGCAACAGATTTCCATAAGGCAACAAGAGAATGATGAAAACAATAGCAAAAAACATTACTTAATTTATTATCTTTAGCGCAAAAGAAGGCCTATGGCACATAAAACAAAATTATCGACATTAATTTTAAAAAACACCGTTATATATTATTTCATCTGTCTGTCAGTTGGGCTGGAGAAAGGCGCACCCTTGATCGGCATCAGCGCCGTCGGAAATGAGGGTTTGTGTCTGCGCGCACGGCGTGTCTATTGTGATAAGACAGCACAGCAGCTGGCTCAGGCAACGACGCTGTCTTGGCGTGCAGGCCGGTGCAAGGAGCGCTTTGTTTGTCTTTGTTTAAGACGCCCGCTACCAATTGGAACTACCTTGAAAGTCTTGCCCCTGACTTGAGGAGACCTGGCATGGCCTACATTTATTCCAAAGCCGCACGATTGAAAAACCAGCCCGTCGTCGGCAGCCGCCATTGCGTGGCGCTGGTACAGGAATATGCGGGCGCTCCCGCCACCGCCCACTGGCGCCAGGGCGCAGCGGTGGCTGGCAATACCACGCTCACACCCGGCACGGCGATTGCCACCTTTGCCGGCGGGCGGCATGGCAGCCATGGCCACCATGCCGCCTTGTATGTCAGGCAAGGCATCAATGGCATTATCATCGTCGACCAGTGGCAAGCCGCCAGCAAAAGCAAGATTTCCCTGCGCCTGATCCAGTCGCAAGGCCAGGACCAGCGCGGCCATTATCGGCAAGCCAGGGACAATGCCGACGCTTTTTTTGTGATTGAGTGAGGTTGCAAGGGAAAGATAGGGTGCGGGGATGCAGTAATGGCCGCGCTGGCGTGGACTGGGTAGCCGTCGGCAGTACGGCTACCCGGCCCTGGCCTGGCGCGTTCAGCGGCTTGCCTGGCCCCCGGCCTGTTCCCCGACCACGGTGGTGCGCCCCGCGATCACCGGGGCGCCACTGCTATGGCGCGGCACACCTTGGTAGACCACCTGGTATTGGCCGGGCGCCATCCTGGCCGCTTCAAAATGCCCTTGATCATCAGCCACCACGCCGCTGATGGCGCCGGTTTTTTCATTGATGATGACAATTTGTTCGCCGGGCCTGGCGTGGCCTTCGATCTGGCCGGTCTCTGCAGCAGCCGCCGTTTGGGCAACGAGGGCAAGGCACACAGCGGGGAAGAGACTGATTTTACGGAGTATCATAAAAATAAGCTGGCATGAGTGAAGAGGATCACAACATAGCATTGCCGCCCGCTAGCGGCTAAGCCCATGCGATGGACGGATCTATGAGCCGATGGAACAGTGCATTCATGCGATGAGTGGATGCACTGCCTCGCCTGCTGCAGTGCTCACTGAAACACGGCCACCCACTCCAGCGCATTCATGCCCAGCTTGCCATTGGCAATCACTTGTCCGCCATCGGCATTCGGGAATTGACGTTGCAGCAAGGTAAAGTAGGCAGCGTTGTACACGCCGTTCAGGTGACCGCCATTGCTTTGATAGTAGGGGAAGGTTTCAGGGCGCAAGGTCCAGGCAGCGGCGGCCCGGTACGCTGCCGCCAGCTTATTGCCCTGTGGCGTATGCCAGACCGCTTGTCCCTGCAGGTCGAAAAGGCGTGCGGCGGCGGTGGTGGGCAGCAAGGTGTAATGGGTATAGCTGAGCCCATTGATGCCCTTGCGGTCGCCGCCGCAATAGTTATTATTGTCGCTACGGCAAATTTCCAGCGGCAGCGATCCATCGGGCGCCACTTCGCTGTCCATCAGTTCCAGCCAGCGGGCCCGGCTGCTGGCCAACAGGGCAACATCGCCGGTATAGGCGGCAATCGAGGCATTGAGGAAAACGCCCCAGTTGGCGTGGTTGTTCTTGCGGTCGCTATGCGACAGTGGCAGGGCGATGCGCGTGAGCAGGCGCCGGAAAGACGCATCATTCCAGCCATGCACATTGCGCACCATCGATGCGGCGATCACATATTGTGGCAAATCAAAATTGATGTCCGACGCCCCCTGTTCGGAGGGCACCGACTGCAAGGTATCGGCCCAGGCGGAAATCATGGCTTGCGCATGCTGCGCGTAGCGCATGTCTTGCGACACGGCATAGCACAAGCCGGCACGGAAGGCGACCCCGCCATCGCTGTCAAAGCGCTTCGCCATCGCGTTCTCGACCACGCCTGTCTTGCTGTAGTGCGCAGGCGGCGCAAATACGGCAACCGGCGCCGCTTGCACGTCGATCTCCTTGTCGCAGCGCTGCATCAGGGCAGCCGTCCTGGCGGGCTGGCTGCGCAGCAAGCCGATGTCTGCGCTGGTGAGCCAGATATTACCCGCCGCCATGGCCGCCGGCGCCGACATCCCCCCCGCCACCGTCAAGGCAAACACCATGCCTCTGCGGGCGAGCTGATTCAAACGGAAAATTGTTGCCATGGATATGACTCCTGCGTTTCAGACATGATGTCGTCATTAAACATCATGCTGCCTTCAGATCGCATTACAAGCTATCCATGTTGCTGGCAACGCGACTTTATAAAATACGGTACAGCGCCACCGCCCCCTGCTGGTACACCAGCGCGAACGATTGATCGAAATCGGCCTGGCTGGTGATGCCGGGCCAGCGCCCTACATTGACCAGCAGGCTGTCGTTGCCGCGCTCGCGCAAGGTGCTGGCCAGCGCCGCCGGCGCAAGCGTGGCGAGATCGCGATAGCGTCCCGGTCCAAAATGGTCGCCGCCCGTATGCAGGGGGGCGTAATACAGCGCGTCTTCCAGGCCGAACTGGTAAGTTTGCCGCATCGGATGCTGGCGCAAATAGGCCAGCACCGCATAGCCGGTAATCTTCCGCTCCAGGATCGCCTCGCGCGCCGCTGGCGCCGGTGCGATCAAGTCCCAGTTCTCCATCCATTTTCTGGCGATATTGGGCATCAGCGCCAGCACGGCCAGCAATATCAGCGGGGCCGCCGCGCGCTGCAGCAGTCCGGCGCTGGCGGGTAGCCGCTGGCCGATTTTCGCCATCCCGGTCATGAACAAATAGCGCCACACGGCTGCGGAGAGCAAGGCAAGCATCGGGAAATACGGCATCAGGTAACGCTCGTAATGCGACGTCAGATACCATACCACCATCGCGTACGCACTGAGCAGCATGGCCGGGCGGGCCCCTGGCATCTGCCGCACGCTGGCGATAAGCGGCGCGAGCAGCGCCGGCCAGAGGAGGATGTTCGGCCAGTTCGCCTTCTCCTTGAGGTCGGCGAACTGACCAGCATAATCGGCCAGGTTCCAATCCGTAAAACCGAACAGCTTGCCGCCGATGGGCGCGAAAGGATCGCCGGTCATCAGGTAATTCCGGGCGTACCAATAGACACAAGGCAACAAAAGACTGGCGCCGGCCAGCAGCCAGACGCGCGGCTTGCGGGTGCGCAGCAACAAGGCAATGGCCAGCGGCAGCAGCACCGTCAGCGCCTGGTACTTGGCGCCCACCGCAATTCCGAACAGGAAGGCCGCGCTGGCCAGCCAGCCATCATCGCGCGGCTGTTCCATCCAGCGCCAAAAGCCCACGCAGCCGGCAAACATGAAGGTTGTCACGCTGAGGTCGATCATGGCGCTGTCATAGTCCCAGCGCGTCAGCACCAGGAAGATGATGGTTGCCAGGCAAGCCAGGCCGGCACCGCCGTGGCGCTTGCCGGTCTGGTACAGCAGCAAGGTGGCCAGCCAGCCGGCCAGTGCATTGAACATGTGCGGCATTACATCGTCGTACACCAGCATGCCGCCGGCAAACAGCAGATCGACATTGTAGGGAAACCAGGGATAGCGCAGCCAGGTGTTGACCGTCAGCTTGCCATTGAGAACCCACTGTTGGGCGTGCGGCAAGTGGTACATCACTTCATCCCAGGCCAGGGGCGGGCCCAGCGGAGCGACCAGTGTCGGCAACAGCAGCAGCGCGATGATCAGTCCGGCGCCACGCAAGGGCCAGCTTGCGGCACGCCAGCGCTGGCGCCATGACGGCCAGGCGAACGGGCGCAGCGCATGCAGTTGCAGCAAGCCGGCCAGCACGCCCGGCGCCACGATGCCGATCACCGCCGCCAGATGCAATTGGCCGGCAATCGCCAGCCATTGCAAGAAACAGATCAGGATACCGGTGCCCAGGATGGCGCTGTAGGCGTGCCAGAAAAGATTATCCGGCGCACACGGCGATGCCGGCGCCAGGCGCCGCATCAGGTAATGGCCATAACCCCAGCTCGACAACAGGAAAATCAATAGCACCAGGTAATGCAGCGCGGCATAGGCGATCTTGTCCGTCATTCAAGCGCCGCAACAAGCTGGATCATCGTATTTCACCAATATTTTGACATAATCAACTACAATTATTGGCGATGCATACCATCGCGTCAAGCGCGCCACCGGATCCCGGCGGCATCGCGCGCGGGCCGGGGTTGGCTCAATTCGATGAGGACAAATGGCTATCCCGACAGGAATAACTTGATGATTTCCCAGCAGCAAATTGCGGTCTTAATCCCCTGCTACAACGAAGAAGTCGCCATCGGCGCAGTGATCCGCGGTTTCATGGCGGCACTGCCCGGCGCTACCGTCCATGTGTACGACAATAATTCCAGCGACCGCACCATCGCCATCGCCGAAGAACATGGTGCGGTAGTGCATCGGGTGCCGCTGCAAGGCAAAGGCAACGTGGTGCGGCGCATGTTTGCCGACATCGAGGCGGACGCCTATGTGCTGGTCGACGGCGACGATACCTATTGCGCCGCGAGTGCGCCCGCCATGCTGCACAGCCTGTTCGCCAATCAGCTCGACATGGTGGTGGCGCGCCGCGTCACCGACGAAGCCGGGGCCTATCGCGCCGGACACCGCTTCGGCAACTGGCTGCTGACCGAATGCGTGGCGCGCCTGTTCGGCCGCTCCTTCAACGACATCCTGTCTGGCTACAGGGTGTTTTCGCGGCGCTACGTCAAGTCATTCCCTGCCCTCGCCAACGGTTTTGAAATCGAGACCGAGCTGACGGTGCACGCGCTGGAATTGCGCATGTCGGTCGATGAAATCGCCTCGCCATACAAATCGCGGCCATCCGGTTCGCACAGCAAGTTGAACACCTATCGCGACGGCGCGCGCATCCTGTTGATGATAGTCAAACTCTTCCGTACCGAGCGTCCACTGATGTTCTTTGGCGGCATCGCCGCGCTGCTGGCAGTGCTGGCCACCTTGCTGGCCCTGCCCCTGTTCATCACCTACGCGGAAACCGGCCTGGTGCCACGTTTCCCGACCGCCGTACTAGTGACCGGCATGGGCATCACGGCGGCGCTGTCGGCCGCCTGCGGACTGATACTCGATACCGTCACCCGTGGACGCCAGGAAATCAAGCGCCTGGTCTACCTGCAAATTGCACCACCGCGTCAGCAGCAATGAAGCAATTCCTGCGCTTTTGCCTGGTCGGCACGCTGGGTTTCATCGTCGATGCCGGCATGCTGCAATTGCTGCTGCTGAGCGTTGCCATGAATCCCTACACGGCCCGCATTTTCTCGTTTCTGGCAGCCGCCAGCGTCACCTGGATCTGCAACCGGAGCTTCACCTTCCGCAGCGCCATCCCTGCCAGCCGCGCCGAATGGCTGCGCTACGTGGGCCTGATGGCCCTGGGCGCACTGGTCAACTACACGGTGTATGCGCTGTGCATTGCCGCTTCAAGCTACGCGCGGGCCCAGCCATGGAGCGCGGTGGCGGCCGGTTCCGTGGCAGCGCTGGGGATTAATTTCCTGCTGTCCCGGCTGCTATTGCGGCCGGCACCGGCCAGCCGCTGAGGCTGGGCGATGGAGTTCTGTGCAATCTGCGGCATGAGCATGACAGGGACAGGCGGGCCGCACCGCGCACGTCAAGCCATCCCCTTGCTTTTTCCTTAAACTACCAGCACCGCCAACCACGCGGTTTTTCAGGGACGCTCCAGATGCAATGTCGCTGCCAACTCACCGTTGAAAGGTCTTGCCATGCCCTTAGTCAGAATTAATCTCAGCCAAGACGCCACGCCGGAACAACTCAGCGCCATCAGCGACGTCATCTATGACGCCCTGGTCAGCGTTGCCAACGTGCCGGTGCACGACAAGTTCCAGATCATCACGCGCCATGCGGCCGATGAACTGGTGTACCCGCAGGCAGGCTATCTGGGCGTCGACTACACGCCTGGCATCGTGTTTATCCAGATCACCTGGAATCTGGGCCGCACCATCGAGGTCAAGCGGGCCTTGTACCAGGCGATTGCGCAAGGCATCCATGCCAAGGCGGGGCTGCGCATCCAGGATGTATGGATCAGCCTGGTTGAAGTGCCACGCGAAAACTGGTCTTTCGGCAATGGCGAGATGCAGTATGCGCCATTGCCCTGAGGGTGCGGCCGTGCACCCTGTCAAGACTGCTCTGGCCGTAACCCGCATACCGCGCTAGGCAGCAACAGATCTACGGGGTAAGGAAATGGTGAAAATGCAGCCCACTTCAGGAACATTGTGAACGCTGAGATTGCCACCGCTTGCCACCACACTTTGCTTTGCAATGGTGAGCCCCAGGCCGGCGCCAGTCCTATTTTTTCCGCTCTGGGAAAATGGCAAGAACATGGACTGCTCGGCTCCCGGCGGCAAGCCACCGCAATGATCCGTCACGTCTATCCGTATCCGATCAGCAGAAGCGTAGGCACTGAGCACAACCTCAGTATGCTCCTGGGTAAATTTGAACGCATTTTGTAAAATGTTCGCCAATGCAGCCAGCAGCAATGGCCGATTGCCGGAAATCTGCAGATCGGTATCGACGGCTTGCACTTTGAACTTGCAGCCTGATTTTTCAGCTGACAACTCTCCCGACGCCTGCGCTTCTGCAATAAATGCAGACAAGGAAAAAGAGAGTAGTTCGCCCTCCCTGCGCCCTATTTCCTTGATGTCGTCCAGGGAGGTATCGATCAACTTGCTTAGATTAAAAATACTTTTCTCAAGTATTGTTCCCGTCGCTCCCGACAAATTCAAGTTGCCGACTTTTGCCGCAGTAAATGCCAATGCCGTCGTACCAAGCAGATTGCGCAGTTCATGAACAAAGTATCCCAGGCGTTCATTATTGTCTTTTGCCAGCTTGGCCGCCGCCGCGGAGTCGCGCTGATAGCTGAATTCTGTCACGGCGTCCGCAATCGCATTGTCCAGGCAGCGATTCAAGGTCCGGAATTCATCAATTTGAAACGGTGCATCGCGCTCTATGGCCAGATCCGTAATTGCCTGGATGTGATCCTATGGGCATCAGCTGATACCATCAGCCTGATGCTGGGGAAGCACCACAGCCCTGATTCATATTAGCATCCATTACAAAAAAGGCATTTTCAGTTACAAATTGGGGGATCTACGTCGTAAAGTGCCATGGCAAGCCAACACTTTCGCGGTCCCAAGATTTTCTGGATGAATCGAGAACAGAAGCGGATTCGATCACTGCCCCGCCAGAGTAGCGCCTTCGGTTTCCGCGACTTTATGGACGGCTGAACAAAAAATCCAGGAATAAGAAATGTTAGAAATGGATATCCCCGTTGTAATTTTTAAAGATAAAAACAGTGTCTACGGCGTGAAAGTCCCCAATATCAAAGGCGTGCACTCCTGGGGCGACATGCGGGAAGATGCCCTGAAGAACGTGCGGGAAGCCACTACCAACCACATCGAGACCTTGCTGGAGCTGGGCGAACCTGTAGAGATGCTCAAAGCAAGATCGCAGCCCTGCAGGAGCAGCCTGAATATGCCGGCGGTATTTGGGCATTGGCCGAAATCGACCTTGATAAGCTCGACAGCAAGCCCGAACGCATCAACATCAGCCTGCCGCGCTTTGTCCTGAACAAGATAGGCCGCTAGGCTTATCTTGCGCGCCACTCAGCAGCTCATGGCGAGTGAATCCAGGGCAGCCGAGACGGCTGGCGGACAAGTGCGGGGCTATGCTGAACAGCATGCGCCCCGCAGGATACCCCCCACCGTCCTGGCAATCTCCTAGACAGCCACTGCCGGATAATCGGTATAGCCATGTTCCCCGGCGGAATAAAAGGTCGCCGGATCGGCTGGCTGCAGTGCCGCGCCCAGCGCGAGTCTGCGCGGCAAGTCGGGGTTGGCGATAAACGGACGGCCAAACGCGATAGCGTCCACCTGCATATCGGCCAGCGCCGATGCCGCGCCTTCCCGGTCAAATTCACCGGCGGCGATAATCCTGCCGCTGAAATGGCGCCGCAACTGACTCAGGGCGATGCCATCGCCGGCGCCTTGCTGCCGGTCTTCCGGGCTGACGCGGGTCAAATGAATATACGCCAGCGCGCGGCGGTCCAGCTCTTCCAGCAAGCGGCCAAAGGTGACCAGGCCCTCCGGATCGGCCGCGCCATTGACCGGCGCGCTCGGCGACAGGCGGATGCCGACCCTGCCCGGCCCCCACACGGCGACCGCCGCATCGACAATCTCCAAGGTCAGCCGCAAACGGTTCTCCAGCGAGCCGCCATACTGATCACTACGGGCATTGCTGCCTGGCCGCAAGAAACGGTCCAGCAGGAAGCCGTTGCCGTTATGAATTTCGATACCATCAAAACCGCAGGCTTTTGCCGCTGCGGCTGCCGTCGCGAACGCGGTGACGATGGCCGCAATGTCTGACAGCTGCAAGTCTTGCGGTGTCAAAGGGTTCCCCATGGCCCAGCCAAAAGGCAAGTTGCCGGCCGTGTCGTACCGCGCCTTGCCGATGGTCGACAGTTGCGCCACGATACGGCCCTGCTCGGCATGCACGGCAGCCACCACACTGGACCAGCCTTGCTGCTGTTGCGGCGTCCAGATCGCCGGCAAGGCGGGATAACCGTCGCCGTACGGCGCCACCATGATCGATTCGCTGATGATCAGGCCGGCGCTTGCGCGCTGCGCGTAATAACGGGCCGTCAAGGCACCGGGCGACAAATCCGCCGCCACCCGCAAGCGCGACATCGGCGCCATGACGATGCGGTTCGGCAGGCGCAGCGCGCCCAGTTCCAGCGGCTCAAACAAGGCCGGCGACTGGCTGGATAATTCTGACATAGGTTCATCCTAAAGGTATCAATAGAAAGTACATTATACTTTTAAATGAGACTTTCATTGATACATTTATAGCGGGCGCCACTTGCCACCGCAAATACGGGTATCATCGCTGTTTTCAATAGGATAATGGCATGGTCGACCTCCGCTTTTCGAGCGCACTGCAAATCATGCTCAGCGTGGCGAATGCGGCACAGTTGGGTGTAGACATCGTCTCATCGGCCCAGCTGGCGGTCGGCCTGAACTCGAATCCCTCGTTCGTGCGCAAATTGCTGGTGCCGCTGTCCCAGGCTGGATTGCTCAGCTCGGTCAAGGGCAAATTTGGCGGCGTCAGGCTGGGCAAAACACCGGCGCAGATTACCTTGGCCGACATCTACCTCGCCATCAACCCTGCCCGGAAACTGTTCGCCAGCCGCGAAGACATTCCCCACCGCTGCTTCGTCACCGCCAATATGGACCGCATTTTCGACGACGTCAGCGCCCGCTCGCAGGCGGCGGTGCTGGGCGTGCTGGGGGAACTGACGCTGGAGCGGTATTTGCGGGAGTATGCGGTCGGCAGCTAAGTGGAGTGAGGCTGCCTTACCAGTGCGGTTCCAGATCAGGGTAATGCCGCAAGATGGGCCGGAACAGATGCTCGTCGCACGCCGCCATCATGGGCCCCATGTGCTTGTCAAACTCTTTCCGCTCAGACTCGGGGCTGATTTCCTGCACCTTGTGGATGATGACGTTCAGCTGCGCGCTTAACTTGAGCACTTCCTGCATTAATTCAGTGGCGATTTGGCGGTCCATGGATGTGCCTTGATTAGCGTTGTGGGGTTTGTCATGCAGTGTTGCATGAGGATTCGGGACCTCGATTAATATTCTTGCCAGACGCTGGGAGATTGCTCTTAGCGATATTGCATTTATCGTAGCATGGCTGGAATGCTTGCTGCCAGCGCCTGCGGTCGATGGGACCATCTTGCGCAGGCGCAGCCTGACCTTGGTTTTGTGACAGATAAAAGATCACTGGCACACAACTTAAAAATAATTCAATATTACTATTGAAATTAACTTTTTCACCATGATGTGTGATGAGTATTGATGAGCCGGAACCCGTCCGGACCAATACCTTTTCAGGAGGCCCAATGGCCGATCATCGCACCACTCCGCTCCAGAAGAGCGATCTACAGTTCCGATACCCAGCCGGCGCTACTGGCAACGACAATCCTGCCTTGCGCGGCACGCCAGATAACGTGTTGCTGAACCGAGGGGAATGGTATGAAGTACTGTACTTCATCAATAAATTCGCAAACGAATACGGCACAGGCAGCGCCTTGGTGGCGAAGAAAGCGGAACGGCTGATACAGCGCTATCTGCCATCGGATCAGCGAAGCCAGGCTCATGTCATCGCATGGTTGCTCAGCAACTGGGAAAAGCATGGCGAGGCGCCGATTATTTGAGTCAGTGATGTCGAGATGCTTAATGAATGATGCTGGCTTTTGATGATGGCAGATTTCACATTCGGTAAAGACGGCACTCGTAGGCGCGGACCTGCCATCATTTTTACTTATCCCCACGTTGTTGGCGCTATTTCAAGATCGCATCATCAAGCGCATTACGCACGGCCTGCAACAAGCGTATCTACACCGTTGACACACTGAGGTTTCGTACATACATTGTATACACTTGCCCAGACGGAGATGATCATGATCAATCAGACAGCAGTAGACGCAACGGTGAGCCAATGGGGCAACGGCTTGGCCGTCCGGCTCAACAAGTTGATTGCTAAAACAGCTGGTATCACCGAGGGAACGCAAGTTCGCATTACCGCCGAGCAAGGCCGGATTGTGGTGGAAAAAGTCGTCGCCCCAAGTCTCAATCTAGACGAAATGCTAACTTCTTTTGATCCCGTTCGCCACCATGGTGAAGCGATGGCATTTGCGCCGGTTGGCAAAGAGATCATCTGATGATCGCGACTGCTGCAGGATGGGTACCTGAAAGAGCAGAGATCATCTATATTCAGCACAGCCCCCATGCTGGTGTGGAAATGCCGGGCATACACCCGATGTTGGTCTCGTCTACGCGCGCCTTCAATGAGCGCACCGGTATCGTTATCGGCTTCCCCATGACGCATGCCGAGTTCAACAAGGACAATCCTTTTGCCGTGACAGTCAAAGGACCAAACGAAGAAGTCGCCTACATCCTGGCCTTCCAGCCAAAGTCGTTCGACTGGCGAGAACGTAAAGCTGGCCCACATCAATGGGGCGGCCCTCATAGTGCCGTGCTTGAGGAGGCGCTCGATATCATGGGGGTGATTTGCGGGATGGCGCGCGGGTAGTGAGGGTTGGGGGGCTAATTGCAACAGACTGAGGCACAGGGTGCTAGTCTGTCATTTATATATTGGGCCCCAGGTATGGATAAGCATGACTATAGGTATGCCTGATAACATTTAAGCGCCCGCCTGCGGCAGCGGTGGAGGTTAAGAATGACGTTGGCCTGAATGGCAGATCTAACCATGCAATTGGTTCGCGCAGGAACAGTCGCCATTGCTGACATTACCTAAGCAAATTAGGCATCATCAGTTAACCGATGGCAGAAATCATCTTCCGTCGATTAATCAAAGTGCAGATTTTTCGCACTACCTAAATTTTTAGGCGGCATCCTCGTAATTTCCCTCTGCGAGGACGAGATGCAATTCATGAGCCTGGAGATTTTGCTCAGCTTCGCACAACATGAAAATACCTGAGTTTTCCACAAGGAAAATTTGCTGTCAGCTGTCGGCCCAAAGCGGGCATCTACCCGCCGCTTAATCGTCCCGCAGTGATGGCTATGCTATTTGCCAAAGCGAACCCTGCCCCGCCTGCCGATGCTGCCCGAGCCGCATCAGGTAATTGCCGCCGCATCAACGGATAGCGGCCGGCCATTCCTCGCCATCATGAAAAGGCCACTTCCAGACCGAGCATCCTGACAAGGTCGTAGGTGACGAACCCCAGGCCCACCAGCAATAGCACGAAGATGGCGACCGCCTTGCCGGTCGCGCGCAGCACCTCGCGCCGCTCCTGCTGCCGCCCCTTCTTCCCTTGATCGTAATGCCACTTGATGGCAAAGAACATGCCTGTGCAGAGCACGAGCGCCTTGAATGTCACGAAGACTATCGGGATCCAGTCCATGATGTTGAGTATTTCCAGTCTATTACTTGACGCTATCTATTGTGAGAAGCACTTCCTCAAAACGCTGCTTCAGCAGCGACATTTTTTGTTCCAGCCCCCTCCCCCTCCAGGCATGCTATTTCAATCTTTCATTATAGCTAGCCATGCAAAGATGCTGTTGCTGCAGGTTCTGATGCATACTACTTGAAAACAATTTCCATACATTGAGACAAAATGTCCCAGTTAAAAACCATACAAGATGAACATTTTCCCATCTGGCTGCCACGCCTGGCCGGCAACAAGGGGCCACGTTTCTTGCAGATTGCCGATGCCTTGCAGGCGGCGGTGGCAAACGGATCGTTGAAACCAGGTGACCGCCTGCCCCCGCAGCGCCACCTGGCAGCCCAGCTGGATGTCGACCTGACGACGATCACGCGCGCCTACGACGAAGCCCGGCGCCGCAACTTGCTGGAGGGCCGCGGCGCCCGGGGTACGTATGTCGCGGCGCCGAAAGTGGAATTGAACGCCATCCTCGACCTGAGCATGAATACCCCGCCGCCACCGGCTGGCGTGGACTTCGACGACATGTTGAAACAAGGTTTGTCCCAAGTATTGATGCGGGCAGATACCGAATTGCTGATGACTTACCACCTGGGCGGGGGAAGCGACTCCGACCGCAAGGCTGGCGCCACATGGCTGGCGCCGATGTTTGGACCTCTCGATCCGGGGCAGTTGCTTGTCTGTCCCGGTGCGCAAGCGGCGATCGCCGCACTGATCCTGGCGCTGACGCAGCCTGGCGATGTCATCCTGGCAGAGCCGGCCAGTTATCCAGGCTTGCGTACCGCAGCGGCCCAGTTCGGCCGGCGCCTGATTGCAGTGGCAGCAGACCAGCACGGGATGCTGCCCGAGATGCTGGAGGCTGCCTGCCGCCAGCACCAGCCCGGGCTGGTCTACCTGAATCCGACCTTGCAGAACCCGACCGCCATCACCATGCCGGAACGCCGGCGCAAGCAGCTCGCCGGCATCGCGCAGCGCTGCCATGTACGCATCGTCGAAGACGATCCCTACTGGCTGCTTGCCGACGCCCCGCCGCCGCCGATTGCCACCTTTGCCCCGCAACAGGTGGCCTACATCTCGACCCTGTCGAAATGCCTGACACCCGGCCTGCGCGTCGCCTTCGTGCTGATACGCGACCCGATCGAGCGCGAACGTTTCCTGGTCGCGCTACGATCATTTGCGCTGATGGCCGCGCCCCTGACAGCCGCACTGGCCACGCAGTGGATACTCGACGGTTCGGCTGGCGGCTTGATGGAAGGCATACGCAAGGAAGCCCGCCTGCGCCACCGCATGGCCCGCGACATCCTGGCGGGGCGCTACAGCGGCTCCGGCGACGGCCTGCATGTATGGCTCGAGTTGCCGGCGTACTGGAACTCCTCGCAACTTGCCCACGCCGCCGCCAGCTACGGCATCGCCGTCACGCCGGCGGAGGCATTCGCCACTGGCAGCTCCTCGGTGAATGCGATTCGGATTTCTTTGGGCTGTATCAAGGACCGGGGGCGCTTGCGGGCGGGGTTGCAACGGGTGTCTGAGTTGCTTGGGCAGAGGCCGGAGGGGGTTGGGGGGGCGGTGGTTTAGATGTCCTGAAACCCGAATTACCTCAGGTCTGACATTCAGACACGGACTCAACTGAGCCCCCCCCACCTGTTGAGTCGAAGAACTATCTGCGTGAGTATGCCAACGATAAAGTTAAGGAAGGGCTTGTGTTTGAATGGCAGAACTGCCCTTGACACCCTGACATGCCGTAATTCGTCCGGCTCTTCGGGCGACCAAAAATCCAATGCGCACAGCCAAGGCTGGGTAAATTCCACCACCTGCCCTTTTCGTTATTTACTCGTTCCAAGTCCACCAGGGGTAAACTTGCTTTTATTGGCCCATATGATGTGGGTATCGAGCAACTCCATTTCAGGGCCATCACTGTCTAGTTGCTTGACGCGTGCGACCTTTAACCGGCGACGCAGCCCCTGATCGGTCAAGCCCATTATCATCAGCGACCTATAGTGCCTTACGGTGCATAGGTCATTCAGCATGCTCCGCCCGACGGCTACGCCAGTCTTCCACGTCTTGGTCGCCTTTATTCCCATAACGACAACACCAAATAACTGTATATAAAGATAGTATCCTCACAGAGCTTGAAAACCCAAAGACGAGGTTTGCAACTAGAAGAGGACGCCTTGCTCTGTAGGTGCGATCAGCACTGGGTGAGCGACTGACGCCGTCCCCTACGACAGGTGACAATTGGATACATTTCCACTTGTCAATATTGCATATAATCGCCACATTAGGTGAATTTGTAAATTTAACTCAAGTCTACAGATAGTTGAGCGCCTCATGCCTGGGCAAGAGCAATATTGCGCTTGCAATCCCATGGATTGACCATACAATGATATCATCGGTAATATCGTGGATCTAAAAAAACTAGCCAAAATCAAAATTGAACTGAAAAATTTGCTAAATAAGCAACATAGCATTAAGCCATCTGAGTTGCAGTCCATTGCAAAGCAACTGGGAAGAAGTATGGTGGATCGAGGCAAGGAGCCTAATTATGAAAAAAAGGATCCACCTCCATTCCCGTACCCGTTGAGTATACCTAACCATAAGCCAACTCTTAAAGCTGGCACTGCCAAAAGCGTCATAGGCACTCTTTTTGATGACGCCGATATTTGGGAGTTATATTTAAATGAATAAAACACAAAGCACTAATCCGCCGCCAACAATAATAGATTCATTAATTGCGCAAGCGCAAAAAATTTTACAAGATAATTATTCACGCCGATTAATACCTGAGGAAGAAGGTGGTTACTCTGCAAGCATCATGGAATTTCCAGGATTGGTAGCAGAGGGCGACTCTGCTGATGAAGCTCTGCAAAATCTTAATCTCGCAGCGGAATCATGGATCGTGGCACACTTGGCGAATGGTGAATCCGTCCGCCCCCCCGTTGACTTCATTGGCGCCAGCGGCAAGATTGCCCTACGCATCCCTCGTGGGTTGCATAAACAAGTTTGTGAATTAGCTGAGCTAGAGGATGCTAGCATCAATCAACTTCTAACTTTCGCAATTGCCGAATACGTTGGACGAACGACTACTTTAAAAACTTTGGAAGCTACTATTCTTGAACGTTTAAATACGCCGCCAACTGTGTTAAACGCCTATATTAATTTTAGCACTGATTTTAACCAACTTAAATCTGTAATTGCTCCCCCACTACCCAAAATGAATTTTCTAGATTCGTTTATGCCGTTAGTGACTAACGTAAAAGGGTAAAAAATGGCTGAACCAATTCATCACATGCTGACACACCAAGAGTTGACTGAGCTGCTCATCAAGCATTACGATATCAACGAGGGATTCTGGGCAATCGCAATCGAGTTCCGTATGGGAGCAACTTTGGCCGGGCCCAACGAGAAGGAGCGCATTCCGTCCGCCATGGTCGGAATTGGAGGTATAGGGATACAATCCGCTGGCGCTGAGTCACCCATTGCCGTTGACGCGGCTAAAATAAACCCAAGTCCCAATGCTTCCCCAAAGAAACCTTCAAAACCTCGCAAAACATCAGGTTGAAGCTAGATTAAGTATCTCCCACTAGGCCCGCCTCGTGCGGGACTTTTTACGTCTATCAGCAGCCCACAGCCGCCACCTCAAGTTCATTCTCATAGTTGCGCACTCGCGACCGGCCACGCATCAGCACCAAGATAATTTACGGCATTAAGCTGCCGCTGCGCACAACCAGGTAACACTCCCGCCTTGCCACTCATCAAAATCAGGGTCTGAGTATCTCGCGCCGCCGTGTTCAGAAGGAACCCGCTGACGAGATCAGTAGTAGCACCTCCTTCGAAGCCACCAGCCCCGGTCGGGGCGGCAGGCCCACCACTTACACAGAGGGCTGGCTTGTAGATCTGTTAAACAGCAGCAAGCCGAACGCGCACATCATTGATTTCTTCATCCTAGACTTTCGTGATGACCAGTTGGAGCGAGGACCAGCTCCGTCTTTCGTAAACGAACTCATGCGTTGTGTAACATACAAACCAGCTCAGTCGAAAACCTGATTAGAATCACGAAGCGCGCAGTGCCAGTAATTGAGCGATTCGGAGAGGCTAGCGTCAATAGGCGCAAGACCTTCGAATCTCGCACGCAGGGTGTGCAGGTATACGGCTCGCTTCCTCCAGGAAATAAAAGCAGCTGCTCAGGGATGCGGGGGGCAGTTTGAGGTAGTTGGGGTTTTCAGGACATTTAAGTAAGCACACGACAAACACTCGGTAAGATTCGCCCACTCAACTAATGAAAGGGAAACTTATGCGCATTCGTCCATGGCTATTGCCAGTCCATGCTTCAGGCCGCGCGCTACGCCTGGGAGTCTTGCTGGCGGTGGCAGCAGGTAGCGGCACCGTCCACGCGGGCGAGTCCGATATCGCCGGGCGTATCGCCGGGGTGCTGCGACAGCGGGTGGATATTGCAGGCGAGCCAGCGCAGACCTTCGATATCCAGCAGCGCCTGCGCCGCTATAATGTCTCCAGCGTCAGCGTGGCGGTAATTCGTGACGGCAAGATCGCCTGGGCCGGTGTCTACCGGCAACCGTCCGCACCTGCGGCCGACACCGACACGCTGTATCAGGCGGGGTCCATCAGCAAGGGTGTGACCGACGTACTGGCGCAGCGGCTGGCGGCCAGCAACAAGCTCCAACTCGATAGTCCGGTGGACGCCTGCCTGCGGCCGTGGACCCTGCCCGCCGGACAGCAAAGCCCCGAGCATCCGGTGACCTTGCGCAATTTGCTCGACCACACCGCAGGGGCAACCGTATCCGGCTTCCCCGGCTATCCACCGTCGCAACCGATCCCTACGGACCTTCAGGTAACCAAGGGCGAACCGCCGTCGCTCACGCCAGCGGTCACCATCCAGACCATCCCGGGCGCAGCCCATGCGTATTCCGGTGGCGGCTACACCATCGCCCAAGTTGCCATGCAACAATGCTTGCACACGCCTTTTGCGGAGTTGATGCGCCAGCAAGTATGCAACCGCTGCAGATGCGGCGCAGCACATTCGCGCAGCCATTGCCGGCGGCAGAACACAACCGCGCGCGCGGCCATTACGCCGACGGCAGCGAAGTCGAAGGCGGTGCCTTCGTCTATCCCGAACTGGCGGCCGCCGGCCTGTGGACCACGGCCAGCGACCTGACGCGCTTCGCCATCGGTGTCCAGCAGTCGTGGAAAACTGGCACGGCCTTTCTGAGCACCGCCGAGGCGCGTGATCTGCTGACGCTGGCGCTGAACAATTATGCGCAGTTCGTGGTCGGCGATGGCGAGCACGAACGCTTCATGCATTCCGGCGGCAACACCGGCTTCAAGAGCAACTACGCGATGTATCTCAACAGCGGCAACGGTGTAGTAGTCATGACCGACGGTGACAACGGTAGCTATCTTGGCGGCGAGATCGTCAAGGCGGTGGCGCCATCTACGACTGGCCGGACTTCAAACCTCGCCTGGCCCAGACTGCGCCGCTGGACCTGGCAACGGCCACACGCTACGTCGGCACCTACCAGCTCGATAACTTCGAAGGCCGTTTCGCCAACCGCTACGAACTACGCTTCGACGGCAAGGACTGGACGATGTTGATGCCAGACATCGGCGCCACCCGACTGGTGCCGACTGGCAAAACCAGCCTGGTGTCTCCCGAGACTGGCGACATTCTTGAACTGACGCAGGATGGCGTGCAGGACGTTTTGTTAATCGGGGGGCGTAAGGCTCGTCGTCGTACGGGGAGTTGAATCAAGGATGCGAGGGGCAGCCCTGCCTTTCGGATACGGGTTCATACGTTCTCCGCCGTACAAGCTAGCTCAGTCGAAAACCTGAAGTGATCGACGATGCTTGCGAGATTATCTGCGGTCAGTACGATGTTGATCGCCAGATCGAGCACCTCTTCAAATCCAGTGATCATCCGCATGTTCGGCAAGGTGTTAGCCGACAGCTTGAAGTGCTTGACTGCCGCGCACCAACTCAATGCCATTGTGGGACTTGTTCTGGCGCATGGCATCGCCTTTCAGGTAGCTGTAGTTTTAGGTACCAGCCGGGCGGCGACGCTGGCGGTATATGCCGAGCAGAGCCTCAACGGATGCTTAACGGCTGCAATAACAAGCGCTGGAATACTTCACGCCGGTGACAATCAGATAGAGTTACAGGAAAATAAACCTATAACATTACCGTTCCAACAATCAAGAAAGGGGCCCTGAATGTCAGAACATCGAATCTCTTGCATTAACAAGTCCAATAGGACGAGTGCGCACGAACGGATCCAAAGTATCGGCGGCATTAATCCGGACGGAACCGCGTGGAAACTGTCCGTTTCGCAAGCCATTGCCGATATCGAGGCAGGCAAATACAGTTTTTATGTCTCTGCCAATGGCCAAAGTGTTCGCGTGATTGTTGCCATCAGTGCTGCTGGCAACAAATACCTCAAGACTCAGAATGATGGAGAGCAACCCAACAATCTGCTAAGCCTGCCGGAATGTCCATAAGAGCGCCTGATGGAATCAAACCTTACGTTTACTTGCGCCAGCTGCGGCAGCGGCAAGTTCGAGATACCCAGCGATCCACGGCCCGATGACATGGTTACCTGCACCGGCTGCGGTGGTGCCGCTCGATACTCCGACCTCCAAGCGAGCGCCGTCAAGCAAGCCAAGGAATTTGTCCAAAAATCTCTGAACGGTCTTTTCAGGAAGTAATCCAATTTGCTGAGTAAGTGCGGCTAAGGGAGGCGAGGGCCAGTTCCGCCATTCAGACACGAGCTCATGAGTCGTGGGACGTAAAAGCCAGCTCAGTCGAAACCCTAATTAGAACCACGAAGCGCGCCGCAGGCGCGCAAAGCTGCCGCGCAGCGGCAGCAGGTGGGCGATTCGGGGCGGGCTGGGCCGGTAGGCCCAGCCCTTCGAATCTCACACGCAGGGCGCGCAGGCGCCCTGCTCGCTTCCGACAGGCAATAAAAAACCGCCCGAAGGCGGTTTCTTTATTTCCTGGCGGAAGCGGTGAGATTCGAACTCACGAACAGTTTAACCCGTCGCTAGTTTTCAAGTCTTCTAAATACTTCATACACTTCAACGGCCTACGTGTAATTTCGTTCCGCACGTAATGTTTTTCTACCACCGTGCAACATGCTGTTTTCACCGCCCCACAACGGCGATGCGGAAACGTTTTTTTCGAGGAAGAGTGGTCAGTACAGCCAACGCTTAGCCGTTAGATCGACCAGGTTCGCAACATCTATCATGCGGGCTCGATTCCCGCCGCCTCCATCACCAAATTGTTTAGAATCAATTAGTTAGCAATAAGAAGGCTGTCATTATTTGGGTTGTTTTTGGGCTGTTTTAGCCTAGGAATGACAACAAAATGACAGCCTTTTTCTATCTGTAGACCCCATGCCATAGACTAGAGCGCCGCACTTTGATCATGGCGCCAAGCTACACGCCAATGATGCAGCTGTGCATCTCCCCTATGCATGATATAAGCTAATTTAACAAGGCCACGCTATAAGTTACGCTATTTAGTATCCGACGTACAAAAAATGCCTTCTGAAGATGTTTTTTTACCTGATGGCAAACAAATCAATAATCCTTCATCGGATATTAACTCACGCGAACGGGCGCTTAAAAAGAGAATAATGGAATAATTCTTTGTTTGGCGGCAATATGAAATTGCGTCAATCTCAATCTAGCATTACAATTTATCTTTGCTAATTCGGAGAGAAAATGAACGATCTAATTAACGGTATAAAAGCGCAGCTTTACGATAGGCTAAGTAGTCCATTGCTATTCACGTTTGCTTTTTCGCTATTAGCTTGGAATTACCGTGCAGTTTTAATTTTCTTATCTTCCCTCACTCCATCGGACAAATTTTTGGCGCTCGACCTACTCAGTCTGTCCTGGAATAATGAGACGTTTTACTGGCCATCCCACCTTATTTTTTTCCCGCTCGCCACATCCGCAATTTATATTTTTGCATTGCCTTGGGTGGAAAAAATAGTTTTCGAATATTCGCTAATGAGGAAAAGAGATCTAAAAATATCCAGGCAAAAAATAGAGGATAAAACACCAGTTTCCACCGAGGAGGCACGAGAATTACGAAGTCTCGGCGAGGTCGCATACAAGGAATACGACGCTGTTATTAAAAGTAGGCAAGAGGAAATCGCAAGACTAAAGATTGAAGTAGATGATCTGAAAGAGAAACTAAAAAGTCTTTCTCCGTCCTCGACAAATGCCGACACACACTCGAAGGATCTCCAAGAATCACAGATAGCTTTGTTGCGAAAAATCGACGAATTTGGAGGTGATAATATCTCGAAAAACTCTATTTTTAAACGGGTATCTGTTCCTCGCCTGAAAATTCAATATGATATTGACGAGCTTGTTAGAAGAGATTTCATTTCTGAGCACGACGCCGATGACGACGATAACGATACTACATATAGTGCCGTTAGTCTAACGGTGGCCGGACGTCGTTTTCTTATTGAGAACTTATCAGCGGATTTGATTTAGTTCAGCTCGCTCCTCAATTACATCACAACCTGCTATTTATGTCAGACAGACAGAGATATGCATGGGGAGGTACTTCTCAGGGGATGCGAGGGCCGGATGCGAGGGCCAGTTCTGCCTTTCGGACACGGGCTGATGCATTGGGGATGTAGAAGCCAACTCAGTCGAAACCTGATTAGAACCACGAAGCGCGCCGCAGGCGCGCATAGCTGCCGCGCAGCGGCAGCAGTTGGGCGATTCGGGGAGGGCTGGGCCGGTAGGCCCAGCCCTTCGAATCTCACACGCAGGGCGCGCAGGCGCCCTGCGTGTAAGATTCGAATAACTAGTCTTTATGGGGCCTATAGGGTCAAAATAACAGCCATACCTACCAATCTACCTACGCATGAAAATTAGTATAAAAAAGTCTTTGCGTACAGGCAATCCGTCAGCTAAATGACCGAAAAGACACCCTTAATTTACAGGTGCCAAAGAACTGGATAGTACAATTTTAGCGAGTCTTTGCTGAGTACTATGGGCTATGGAGTGCCTCCAAATCCAATGATAAGCTTTCCGCCTTCATACACAATTGCTCCAACAGCAATGAAATCGCTCGCAGTGCTAACTTTTGCCGCCATTGCCTGCGCTTTGTTCAAAAGCGCTCCAAACTTGCTGATTTCGGGTGAGTCTTGGTTCTCCTGCAATATGTTCCGGTGCTCGTACAAATCTGCGGTCATTTGCTTGAGAGCATCTCTTAATGCTTGTGGACCTCTGATTGGGTAGCGAGCTAAGCCCTCACGCAACAAAGCTATGTGATTTTTGACAATTTGCAAAAGTGGGGGAGGTAGAGCAGACGACTCGATCGACTCTTGCAGTTGGGCAAGCAATCTGTTCAACTCAACCAAGTCTTCGGCTTCAAATTCGCTTTCCACGGTTTCTAATGCCGGAACCATGTACCGAAATGGCGTCCTAACCTCTGCTAAGAGGTATGATTTTGCTTGATTAATATTCCCCCCCAACATCGCGGGTGAGATTGCACGCCGAGCAACCTGTATAGGTGTTGCGTAAAGATCGGCGCCATGGCTTCCGCCTGCGACCAGAGCTGCCTCCATCAGGTTTAATTCACAATTTAATACACAAAGGCGTTCGGCAACTCTAAATACTTGTTGGTGTGCATCCGCCTCGTCTATAGCAAATACTCTTAGCCATGCATCCAAAGCAGTCATGCCATCTGGGGAGCTCAGTATTGCCTCAAAGTGCCGGAGCAGACGCGATGCAGAATTGTAATGGTGAGGGATTGGCACTTGCTGTCCGTTCATTGTTAAAAATTCACTTTAAATCAAAGTAGAAATTAATTCAATTAGGAATGCATTAAGAGAATCACCGTAAACTGCTTTACTAAGTTAATGCCAAGCAGTCACTTAGCAGGCAGAGCCGGGGACAGGTCTGCCATTTGGTCATGGACTCATACTATGGGGAAAAAGTACCTTGGGTATGGGACAGACGGCGCCCAAGTGCCCAAGCAGGTGTTTATTTTTTCACACGCGGTGGAAGCGGATCAGCGACAGCTACGAGGCGTTCTGCTGGATACTGCTGGAACAAATCCTCTTCAGTCACAAGGGAACCATCGAGCCAGCCGTGATACTGGTCCGGGTCGAGGATCATCACCATACGCTTTTCATCATCCGGCTTGTGGAAACGCTGCATAAGCGGGTGGCCATCGGCGTTTATCGTCAGCATCGAGAACGACAACAGCAAATCTTGCGGCCGGAATTCCCATATTCCGGCGATGGCGGCCGGCCTTCCGTCGGCGCGCTCGATGCGCCAGCGGATTGGCTTCCCGGTTTCGTAGCAGGGTTCAAAGAAGTTATCTGCGGGGATAATGCAGAACTGTTTGCGCTTCCAGGCATTGCGGAAGGATGGCTTTTGCGCCACGGTTTCGGTGCGGGCGTTGTAGGTCTGGCGGGCCAGCTTCATATCGGCCCAATGGGGCACCATCCCGAAACATGCCGGCGCGACTTCCATTTCACCGGACGCGTCGTGCGACGCGCGAATGATCGGCGCCATGTATCCTGGCCAGGCTTGAGGCGGCAGGTCAAATTGCGGGGAGCGGACAGCAAAATGCTGTTCGATTTGATCGCTACGGCTGGGGGTATAGTCGGCGCACATGCAATTTATTCTACCTGCCTTCTGGAATTGGCGGCGGCTCCGTCCCAACAAAGCACAGCCAGGACTGCGCATAGTCGCAAAACTGCATATCGACCTTGCTGCGCTCAAACCCTGACAACACCATGCGCCCATCCCGATACCAAAGCAAATTTACATCGAAAAGTGTATCAACGTAGTTGCCGTGCTCTCCGTAAGTGAAACGGGCCAGCTTTACCAAACGGTGCAAGCCCTGGTCTGTGGTTTCAACGACTTCCAACCTGCCGGGCCGTGCCGAGTTATAGCGATCATGCAGCCGTCGCTTGGGCACCTCCACGCCAGCAAGGCGCATCTTTAACATTTTAACAATCATCATGCCACCTGAATAAAATACTGTACATTTATACAGTATATCAAGTGTTCTTGAGGTCGCAATACTCACCCATGATACGAGGGCACGCCGATGAATGACGCCCAGAATCAAGAGGCCAATACATTGGCCAGAACAGCGCCAGGACGCCGTGCAGCGCGAAAACAACACCGTTCCCACGGCGCAACACCTTTCGCACGAAAAACCGCTCAAAGTGCATCAAAATGCGTCAAATCGCACACCCCCTCTTCACCCCGCCGCGCCAGTCCTCATGCCCCTTCGGCCATGGCGCAAATTTGAGTCAAAAGACCCCTATATAGCGGGCAGGTGTGGAGCGGGGACAACTGCGCGCGCCGGGCCGAAATCATCATTTTTATTGCCCCTGAGACAACATCGATCATCAGGACGTGAAAAAGCCGCCTCATGGGCGGCTTGTGCGGTGGCTGGGGCAGTCTGGCGCGGCTGGGCTGTCGCGGCCCTGCCCTGCCAGCTAGCGCGGCGTGGCGGTCATCCTGTGCAGCCGGCGCGGGCCTTGGCCGCTTGCTCCTTATCGTAATCGTCGCGGCACTCCACGCCGCAGAACAGCATGGCCGGCGCCAGTGCTTCGTCGCAGAAATAGCAGCAGCCGTGCGCCACCAGGGCAGGACGGCTGCGCACGGCGGCCAGGCCGCGCTTTACCTCTGCAAAGATGATCTTGTCGGTGTTGTCTACGTGATCGCTCATTACGCGCCCTCCTTGGCCAGGCCCAGCTCATATGGCGCGAACTTCACCACTTCCACGCCGGCCCATTCATTGATGGCCAGGAACTGCGTCTGCAAGGGCACCAGCTCATTGCGGGCGAAGACGCGCGCGGCTGGTTCCACCGCGCCGAAGCCGCCTGCGTTGTTCGGCAAGATGCCCATCAGCTGCGGCGGCACGCGGTGCGCGGCCAGCTGGTCGTCACGCGTCACGCTCTTGATGTTGAAGAATTCGTCCTTGGCAGCCACGTCCGACACAGGCAGGATCTGGATACCGTCCTTCTTGCCATTCGGCGCGTACATGAAGAGGTTACGGAAATTGCCCGGTCCTTTGCTGTCGCGCATGGCCTGGCGCAAGTTGTCCACGTCCTGCGTGTTGGCGGCGGCATCGGTCATGTAGAACACGAAGCCCGCATGGGAGCCGTTCTTGTAATACTTGCGGCGGAACAGGGTGGCCGCCTCGTTGAGCCAGGCCGATTGCAAGGCACTCAGGTACTGCGGCACGCCGTATAGCTCCTGGTTCACGTCCGGTTCCATCAGGTGAAAGATGCGGCCCTTGTCGAATTCATGCACAGCCTGGTAGCCATTCACAAAGAAATATGTGTCCAGGTCGACACCGCGCCGCATGTACTTGCCCAGGGCGTGTTCAAACTTCAGTTTCACGCCGCTACGGCTGGGCCGGTCTTCCAGGTAGGCATTGCCAAACGTCAGATAGTCCAGCGCCATGCGCTTGAAAGCATCGCGCGACAGGTATTTGCTGGGGATCAGGGTAGACGCCAGCACGTTGGCCTTGAAGTGGATCGCGCTGCTGTGATGCACGCCGGCATTGAAGGACTTGGCCAGGCCGGCCAGATTGATGGGCGGCTCATACCAGTGCCCGTTCTTCCAGCATTCGAAGCAATCGAGAATATCGGCGTGCTCGAGCACGGGCGTCGGATCGCCGAAAGAAAACGCTTCGATGCCGGCGGCGCTGGCCGGCGCAGGCGCGGTGGCTGGTGGTGCGGGCTGGGCCTGGCGGCCACGCGCGCGCAAGTGTCGTGCTTTACTCAAGAATAAATCTCCATGAAAGATTGGTTGTTTTCGGTGGTGCCTTCGAATGGCTCATGATCGAGGGCGTGCATGCAGGCCCATGCCAGGTCGGCATGGCCGGTTTCTTCGCTGCGGCCGGCGACGTAGGTCACGTGCCGACCGCTGGGGGTAAGGGTCTTGCGGATCGCCATGAATGACTGCGCGATGTCGGTCCAGCCGGCATCAAATTCCAGCCGTCCCTTGCTGATGATGTTTTTGGCCTTCAAGACCATGCGCGTTTTGACTTCAGGCGAGTAGTTCAGCGCCGTGACGGCCGGGAAGAAGCCGCGCACGATGGGCAGCACGCCGATGCCCATGCCGGTGGTATCGATGCCGATGTATTCCACGTTGTAGCGCTGGGTCATCTGGCGGATGGCGTCGGCATGGTCCTTGAAGTCCTGGCCGCGCCACTGGTGCCGCTCCAGGATGCGGAACTTGCCGCCGGCCGTCATGGGCGGCGCCAGCACCACGCAGCCGGCGCTGTCGCCGTTCAAGGCCGGGTCGTAGCCGATCCACACAGGGCGGTTGCCGAACGGGCGCAAGCCCAGCAGCGGCTTGTAGTCGTCCCACTCCACCCAGGAATCGACCATGCAGCGCTGCAGCTCGTTCAAGGGGAAGACGGACGCCGAATCGTCGATGAAGTTGCACATCAGCAGGTTTTCGAACTGGTCCGGGCTGTATTCGAAGTTGCGCAGCTCGTCGATGTCGAACAGGTTGCAGCCGCCGCGCTCGGCGTCCAGGATCGTGACGATCTGGCGCCAGATTTTGTCCTCGCCCGTAAAGCCCGACGACAGGCGACCATGGCTCACGTCGATGTTGACCTGGTCCGCCTTGGCGCGGCGCTTGTTGAACAGCTCGCCCGTCCAGAATGGAAACGCCTGGTGCGTGGTGCTGGACGGCGTCGAGAAATACGTCTTGCGCCACTTCTTGTGGATGGCCATGCCCGAGGCCACCTTGTTGAGTTCCTGGAAATTCTGCGTCCAGAAAAACTCATCGAAATAGAAATTGCCGTGGTAGCCCTGCGCCGTGCGCGCATTGGTGCCCAGGAAGTACAGATGGGCGCCGTTCGGCAAGACGATGGGATCGCCCGTCAGATCGATGCCGGCCGCCTCGCGCGCGAATTGCACGATGTATTGCTTGAAGACGTGGGCCTGGCTCTTGGAAGCGGACAGGAAAATCTGGTTGCGCCCCGTCTGCATGGCGTCGGCCAGCGCTTCACGGGCGAAATACCAGGTGGCGCCGATCTGGCGCGACTTGAGAATGGCGCGCGTGCGCTGGTCGCCGTTGCGATACCAAACCTTCTGATAATCGAACAGCGAATCCTGGAAGGCGTCGAGCAGCTGGATTTTCTGTTCTTCGCTGAAGTCGTTGCGCGTCGGCTTTTTCTTCGGGCCTGCGTTGCGATTCGCCAGCTTGGGATTGAGATCGACCTCATTGCCGCCCGGTTGCTCGTAGCGGCGCACGCGCGCCATCTGCACGATGGTGCGCGCCAACAAGTCGATTTCCTTGAAATCGCTGCCGCTCTTGACTTCCTTTTCGATCAGCTTGACCAGGCGCAGCTCGGCCGACGCTTCGACATGCTCGATGGCTTGCGCCTTGTCCCATTCGTCGCGCTCTTTCCAGCTATTGATGGTGCTGCGCTTGATCCCCAGGTGCCGGGCGATGGACGAAATGCGCCAGCCCTTCCAGTACAGGCCGCGCGCAACGCGGCGCGGCTCGGTTTCCGGCACGGCCAGTTCGGCGATTTTTTCGGCCGTGATTTGTTCGCTTGTTTTCTCGATTGTCAGCATGCCGCCAGCGTAGGCGGTGCGCGCGCGCAACGGGTGCGTGCGCGAGTCACTACGGCGCATAGCAACCCGCGCGGCATTGAATGCAAGCGCCAAGACGTTGACCATGGCGCTATCCGATCAACCGAGAACGCCACCATGCCCCAATCGAAATTCTTTCGCGTCGCCACCGAAGGCGCCACCACGGACGGCCGCAACATCGACCGCGCCACCATCGAGCAAATCGCCGCCACCTACAACCCGAAGACCTATAGCGCCCGCATCTGGCTGGAACACATACGCGGCATCCTGCCCGACAGCCAATTCAAGGCCTATGGCGACGTGATCGCCGTCAAGGCTGAGGAAGTTGACACGGACAGCGGCAAGAAACTGGCCCTGTTCGCGCAAATCGAGCCCACGCCAGAACTGGTCGCCATCAACAAGGCCAAACAAAAGCTCTTCACCAGCCTGGAAATCCAGCCAGACTTTGCCGATTCGGCGCAGCCTTATCTGGTCGGCCTGGGCGTCACCGACAGCCCGGCCAGCCTGGGCACCGACGCGCTGAAATTTTCCAGCAACCGCAAACAGCAAAGCGGCAATCTGTTCTCGTCCGCCGTCGAGGTCGTGCTGGAATTCGACGAGCCGCAGCAAGGCGGCAAGCTCGCCGACGCGGTGAAAGGCTTGCTGGCGCGCTTCTCCACCAAGACCGGCAGCGATGCAGCGCAGTTTGCCGACATCACCGAAGCGGTGCAGGAGCTGGCCGGCCATGTCGTCACCGCCAGCGACAACTACGCCGCCGCAGTCAAGCGCATCGATGCAACGGAAAAGGCATTGAAAGCCACCCAGGACGAGCTGGCCACCTTCAAGGCGCAGATGGATGCAGAGCCAGGCAACGGCCCGCGCCGTCCGTCCGCCACCGGCAACGACGGCGCCGTGCAAACCGAGTTTTAAGCGGCTGCGCCCCTCAACAACACTCCCATCAACAACGGAATACCAAACCATGAAAAAGCAAACGCGCCAGGTCTTTAGCCAGTACGAAACCCGCCTGGGCCAACTGAACGACACGGACAACGTGGCCAAGACGTTCAGCGTCACGCCCAGCGTGCAACAAAAGCTGGAAACAAAGATGCAGGAATCGAGCGAATTCCTGTCGAAAGTGAACATCATCGGCGTGACCGAGCAGGAAGGTGAAAAGCTGGGCTTGGGCGTATCCGGCCCTATTGCCAGCCGTACCAACACCAACAGCAAAGACCGCGAAACGCGCGATCTGTCAACCCTGGACGGCACCAAATACCGCTGTGAGCAAACCAACTTCGATACGCACCTGAAATACGCCAAGCTGGACGCCTGGGCTAAGTTCCCCGACTTCCAATCGCGCGTGGCCAATGCCATCCTGACGCGCCAGGGACTGGATCGCATCGTTATCGGCTTTAACGGCGTGAAGGCCATGGCCGATACCGATCTGGATGCCAATCCCTTGCTGGAAGATGTGAACAAGGGCTGGCTGCAGCACTTGCGTGAACTGGCGCCCGAGCGCGTGCTGGGCTTGGTGGCCAGCGGTATGCCGGGCAAGGTCATCATCGGCGATGTGGCCGGCGCCGACTATGCCAACCTGGACGCGGCTGTGACGGACGCCGTCAATCTGCTGGACCCGTGGTATCAGGAAGATACCAATCTGGTAGCCATCGTCGGGCGCAAACTGTTGAACGACAAGTATTTCCCGCTGGTCAACACCAAGCAGGCACCCACAGAAACGCTGGCGGCCGACATCATCATCAGCCAGAAACGCATCGGTGGCTTGCCAGCCGCGCGCGTGCCCTTCTTCCCGGATAACGCCATCCTGATTACGCGTTTCGACAACCTGTCGATCTATTTCCAGGAAGGCGCGCGCCGCCGCCGCGTGGAAGACGTGCCAAAGCGCGACCGTATCGAGAACTACGAATCGTCCAATGACGCTTACGTGATCGAAGACCTGGGCCTGGCCGCCCTGGTGGAAAACATCGAGCTGAAAGACAAGTGATGGGCAATCAATCCCCTGCACTGCGCCACCGTGCGCGCATGCTGGCCGAGCGCACGGCCGGCGCCGCCGCGCCGCAGGGCGTGACCACCGGCACGGCCTACGAAATGATGCTCTACAAGCTGGCAGATGATCGCCGTCGCTTGAAGTCCATCCAGTCCGTGGAACGCAAGATCGAAGTCAAGGCTACCTTGCTGCCCGACTATGCGCAGTGGATCGACGGCGTGCTGGCTGGCGGCAAGGGTGCACAGGATGACGTGTTTGCCACCTTGCTGGTATGGCACATCGATACGGGCGAGTATGAACGCGCACTGGTCATGGCCGAATACGCGCTGGCGCACAAGTTCACCCTGCCCGATACCTACAGCCGCGACATCGCCACCCTGATGCTGGACGAGTTTGCCGAAGGCTATTTGCACGGCAAGCTGGCCAGCGATCCGCAGCACGCCACACAGGTGCTGGGCAAAGTCGAGCAATTGACGGCTAGCAACGATGCGCCAGACCAGGCGCGCGCCAAGCTGCACAAGGCTATCGGCCTGGCCATGATCGCCGTACTGGACCAGGCCGACGATACCGATATCGCCCCGGCGCTGGTCGGATCGGCAGAGCAAGCCATGGTGCACCTGAAACGCGCCCGCGCCCTGTCGGAATCGTGCGGCGTCAAGAAAGATATGGAACGGCTGGAACGGCGCATCAAGCGCGCGGTCGATTCCAAGTAAGAGCAGCCCCCGCAGCACGGCGGCACGGGGGGATTCTGGTCTATGCATCATCAACGATGCCGAGCAGATGAACCCCGTCCACCGCCCCACTTTTGAAAGCCACGCATGTCTTTTATGGCCCATCCCCCATTGCACCAGCAGGCGGCCACGCCAGCGCCGCCGGCGCCAGCCGCTGGCGTCATCGAGAACGATGGCTGGTTTCCCGATATTGCCCTGGCTGACATGCGCGACGCCATGCGCCTGGATGGCACCGTCACTGATGCGCGCTTGGTGCAAGCCGTGGTGGACGCCATCTTGCAAGTCAACCGCGAGCTGGCTAACTGGCAAAGCCAGCATGCGCAAGCGGGCATCGCCGCGCTGGTGGACGTTCCCGCCACGCGCATCAACCGTGAAAGCCGTCTGGTGGCGCAGTACCGGCGCGCCGTCTACAGCACGGCGAAAGCCGATCTGATCGAGCGCTACCGAGATTACGACAGCACTGCCACCTCATTGAGCGACAAGAAAACCATGGAGTGGCTGGACGAAGCGCCTGGCGCCCAGCGCCGCAATGCGCAATGGGCGATCGCCGACATGATCGGCCGCACGCACCTGACCGTAGAGCTGATCTGATGCAGGTACGCACCCAGCAGCACGATACGGTTGACGCGCTGATCTGGCGCTACCTGGGCGATGGCGCCGGCTACGTCGAGCAAACGCTGGAACTCAATCCCGGCCTGGCGCAGCACGGCGCCGTACTGCCATCTGGCCTGATCGTCACCCTGCCCGAACCGGCGCCTAACACCGCCGCCGTGGCCGCAGCCGATCTTGTGCAGTTATGGGATTAACGCTGGCATTCCCCCTTTTATCCATCATGAAAAATCTATCCCCTCTCACCTCGGAGTATCAAGCAATGTCCGCAGAATCGTTTGGTGGTTTTGCCACCCTGGTCAAACTGTATGGCTTCAAGGCCGCGCTGGGCATGGTCGGCGCGGCCATGTTGTACATCGTGCTGCCGCCGTTAAATGCCGATGGCACCTTTAACAAGGGCGAGTTCGTCGCCCGCCTGGCCTGCGCCGGCGTGTTTTCCTGCTTACTGGGCAGCACCGTGTATCAGCTGCTGTGCGCCCAGCTCCCCACCATCGGCGCCATGGTCAACGCATCCGCTGTCGATCTGATCGTGGGCGCACCTGGCTGGTGGGTATCGCGCGCCGTGGCCCTGTGGTTCCAGCGCCGCAGCGATAAAGATATCGCCGAGCTGGTCAAAGACGCAAAGGAGCATTGATGCCCACCACTGAAAACCCGCTGATCACGCGCGCCATCGACGCCATCTTGCGCGCCGAAGGCAGCTATGTGAACGACCCGCTTGATGCTGGCGGTGAAACCAACTTCGGCATCACCGTGGCAGTGGCACGCGCCAACGGCTATCAAGGCCCGATGCGCGACATGCCTGTTGCCGTGGCCCGCGCCATCTACACGGCGCGCTACATCGTGGAACCGAAGTTCGACCAGGTGCTGGCCATCCATGCCGGCATCGGCGCCGAGCTGATCGATACGGGCGTGAACATGGGGCCGCGCGCGGCCACTGAATTCCTGCAACGCTGGCTGAACGGTTTCAACGATACCGGTACGCGCTATGCCGCGCTGGTCGTCGATGGACGCCTGGGCGCGCAATCGCTGGGCGCGCTGGCCGCCTTCCTCAAGTGGCGCGGCCAGGACGGCGCCACCGTGCTGCTGCGCGCCCTGAACGGCTTACAGGCAGCGCGCTACCTCGACATCACCGAAGCCAACAAGACCCAGCGCCGCTTTCTGTTCGGCTGGATCAAGGAACGGGTGGCCATGTGATTACGCCCAACTGGCGCCCGCTGGCTACCTACCTGCTGTGCGGCTTTGTCGCGGGCTGGACGGCGCAGGGCTGGCGCAAAGATGCCGCCATCGCCGCGCTGCACAGCGCAGCGGCCACCCAGGCGGCTACCGCCGCCACCGAACTGGCCCAGGCCACCGCCCGCGTGCTGACCTTGGAGCACGCCGCCAGCGCCGCCCTGACGCAGCGCGCCGACCAACTCACCCAGGATCAAACCCATGCGAAAACTGAACGTAACCGCTTTAATGATGACGTGCGCAGCGGTGCTGTGCGCGTGTCAATCCCCATTGCCGGCAGCTGCAGTGCAGCCGCAGATACCCCCGCTGCCGATGGAAATCGCCACCAAGCGCGAGCCGAACTTGACGCAGCGACTACGGCAGCTCTTGGCGCCATCGCCGGCGACGGCGACGACGCCACCCGCCAGCTAAACGCCTGTATCGACGCCTACAACACCGTGCGGAACACCTACCATGTACAAACCGAATAGCCTGCGCCAGCACCTGGCCGCCGCCATCCCCGAGCTGCAGCGCGATCCCGACCGCCTGCTGGTGTTCGCCGACGAGGGTAACGTGGTGGCCAGTGCCACCGCTTCGCTGTCCTTCGAATACCGCTTCAAGTTGAACCTGATCGTGACCGACTACGCGGGCGACGCCGACGCCATCATGGTGGCCCTGATCGCCTGGCTGAAAGTCCACCAGCTCGACCTGATGGCCAACGAAGAGCGGCGCAAGCACGGCATCAGCTTTGAAGTCGATTTCAACAACCATGAAACGGTCGATATTTCGATCAAGCTGGAACTGACCGAACGCGTAGCCGTCAAGCGCGGCGAGGCTGGCCGACTCGATATCCAGCACCTGGCCGAAGTACAGGACACGCCGACCTACGCAGACGAGTTCTGGACCCTGTACGCCGGTGACACCCTGCTGGCCGAATGGCAAACGCCCCAGGCAAGCGCATGAGCGAGGACCTGCAAGCGCTCGAAGCCTGGGCGGGCGCCCTGCTGGCCAAGCTGCAACCGGCCCAGCGCCGCTCCATCAATCACAAGGTAGCCATCGACCTGCGCCGCAGCCAGGCGCAGCGCATCAAGGCGCAGCAGGGGCCGGACGGCGCGGCATATCCGGCGCGCAAGCGGCGCAAGGAGCTTAAAAGTAAAAATGGGCGGATCAAGCGGCAGAAGGCGGCGATGTTTGCCAAAATCCGTACCGAGAAATATCTGAAAGTGAAGGCAACCGGTGACCAGATTGAAGTCGGCTTCCTTGGTCGGGTGGCCCGAGTAGCGCGGGTGCATCAGTTTGGACTGGAAGATCGCGTGTCGAAAAAAGGGCCCGCCTATAAATATCCTGAGCGGCCGCTGCTGGGCTTGAATGAGCAAGATAAAACGCTGATACGTGAATCGCTATTGCAGTACCTACAAAAAGGTTGATTTACACCTGTGAAAATTTCAAGCAAAATTAGTTGCTAAATGAGTTATAGTCACGCGCTACTGGCAGCTTTCGGCCAGTAACGGACATTCGCCGCCCGTGGCGAACTAGGGGAAATAATGAGTGATGTGCGCAGCATAGCAGGTCGGCAATACGAACTGCTATTCGGCAGTGATGTGATTCGGGACGGGGTGTTTCTCGAACTGTCAGAACTTGCCGATGGCGTGAGAGACATAATGGCTGAGGCATTCTTTTACGATGAGCTTGGTTACGTCGTCTTTAACGCGTATCGTTTAGAAATACCATACCCACTAATCATGTGGTTGTACGATGCTGTACTCAAAGAGGGCTGGCCACTCGATGAATATAAGTCTTGAGTGCATTTAAGACGTGCTTACTCGCGAACTTCGGCACTCGGCCAAAAGTGGACATACGAAAAAAACTGAGATCACCTTACAATGGCAATTTGGCAATATGATATGTTCTTAGTTGGCGAAGAAAATACACTGCCGCTTCCGAAGGATGACGGTTGGGAGCTTCCTCAACTACTTGCCGCATCAACACTAAACGCACAACGAACTTTGGTTGGCTCAATGGGTAATCCATGGCTGATGATGGAAGACTGGATAGTATTCGGGAGTGAAGTCGGTACCCGCGTTGATCTTCTCTTTGACTCAAACAAAGTAGAAATTCTCATTCGCTTAGACGCATCAGCAACTGACCGAGAACTTAATGCTGTCTGCTCCTTTGTAGGCGAGCTAAATGGTCGACTCTTCGATCCAGCCACGCGGACACTGCTGCAACCCGACCGCACTACATTAGCTTCTGCTCTGGCCACGTCCCGTGCGGCGGCGTTTTCCCAATCCCCGCGATCTTATCTGTCAGGACAGTCAAGAGGATAATTGGCTCCACATGCACCGTCCGCTTAGGGGCGATAGCAGTCAGTCATCTTTCATCTCCACCACTCAAAAATATGCTTCCCTGCACCACGAGCTTCCATAGTCACTAAGCCCCATATCAACCCGCCCCCGCGTGCATCCGTACGCGGTCTTCGGCAACATGCCATGCATGAACGCCGACCTGTCCGACATCCTCCGCTTGCTGCAAAACCTGATCCGCCTGGGCACCATTGCCGAGGTCGATGGCGCAAAGGCGCGCGTCCAGCTCGGGCCGAATCTCACTACTGAATGGCTGAAATGGGCCACGCCGCGCGCTGGTAGCACGCGCACCTGGTCAGCGCCTACCGTGGACGAACAGGTAATAGTGCTGTCCCCTGGAGGTGATCTGACGCGCGGCACCATCGTGCCGGCGCTGTACTCCAAGGAATTTGACGCGCCCGAAACCAGTGACAGCATCCACACCACCCACTACCCCGATGGCGCCGTGGTGCAATACGACCATGCGTCCCACGAACTGACTGCCACCCTGCCCGGCGGTACCGCCACCATCACGGCCGACAAGGTCACATCGAACGCGCCCAGCACCATCTGCACGGGCGATTTGACCGTCATGAAAAATCTGATCGTCATGCAGGGTGCTACCGTCAAGGGCAGCGTCAAGGCTAGCGGCGACGTACTGGCCGGCGACATCAGCCTGGCCAAACACACGCACGGCGGCGTCAAGGCCGGTGGCGACAAGTCGGGCGGGCCGCAATCATGATGGGCATGAACGCCAGCACCGGGCGCAGCCTGACGGGCCTGGCCCACTTGCGCCAATCAATTGCCGACATTCTCACGACACCTATCGGCTCGCGCACCCGGCGCCGGCGCTACGGTTCGGAAGTGCCCGAACTGATCGACCAGCCTTTGAACGAGGCCACGCAACTGCGCATCTACGCCGCTACCGCCTTTGCGCTGCGCCGCTGGGAGCCGCGCCTGTCCCTATCCAATGTGCAGCTCACGCGTGATACGGATGGCGCCATCGCGGTGCTGCTGGAAGGCACCGCCAATGGCCAGGGCATCACCCTGGCCGTGCCCGTCAAACAAGGCGGCATCGTATGAGCACGCCCATCGACCTGACCCAATTGCCGGCGCCAACCGTGGTTGAAGTGCTGGACTTTGAAGCCATCCTGGCCACCCGCAAAGAACACCTGGTCAGCCTGTTGCCGGAAGCCGAGCGCGATGCCGTCACGGCCTTGCTTGAGCTTGAATCGGAACCGGCCACCAAGCTGCTGGAAGAAAACAGCTATCAAGAAATCATCCTGCGCAACCGCGTCAACGATGCCGGCAAGGCCGTCATGCTGGCGTTCGCCGTCAAAGGCGACCTGGACCAATTGGGCGCCAACGTCAATGTAGCGCGCCTGACGATCACGCCAGCCCAGCCAGACGCCATGCCGCCCGTGGCCGCCGTCATGGAAGACGACGACGCCTATCGCCTGCGCATCCAGGAAGCGCCAGATGGCCTGTCCGTGGCCGGGCCGAAAGCCTCCTATGAATTCCACGCCCGCAGCGCAGATGGCCAGGTCAAGGATGCAAGTGCCATCAGCCCCGCGCCGGCGCACGTCACCGTGACGGTACTATCGAACGATGCCAGCGGTATCGCCAGCGCGGAACTGCTGGCGACCGTGGCGCGTGCGCTCAGCGCCGAAGAAGTGCGCCCCCTGGGCGACCGCCTGACGGTGCAAGCCGCCCAGGTGATCGATTACCAGATCGAAGCCACCCTGTTTATCGGCGTCGGCCCGGAAGTGCCAATCTTGCTCGATGCCGCGCGCGCCAATGCCGCACGCGTGTCGCAGCCGCGCCGGCCGCTGGGCCACAGCATCTACCGTTCCGCCTGCAGCGCCGCCGTGCACGTCGAAGGCGTGCGCAAGGTGGTGCTAACCAGCCCAGCGTTTGACATCGAGCTGGACGCCACCCAAGCGGCGCGCTGCACGGGCATCACCCTGCATATCGTGGTGCGCGATGAATAAAACCGTGCCTACCCTGCCGCCCAATTCCACGGCCCTGGAACGCGCCATCGCCTTGGCCTGCGCCGAACTGGTCAATGTGCCCGTGCCGCTGCGCGACCTGTGGAGCGCCGACCGCTGCCCGGTCAAGCTGCTGCCGTTTCTGGCCTGGGCCTGTTCCTTGGATCGCTGGGATGACAACTGGCCGGAATCGATCAAGCGCGGCGCCATCAAGGCGGCCTACTTCATCCACAAGCACAAGGGCACGATTGCCGCCGTGCGCCGTGTGGTGGAGTCCCTGGGCTACCTGATCCGTATCACCGAATGGTGGCAAGAAACGCCGCCAGGCATGCCGGGCACGTTCCACCTTGACGTGGGCGTGCTGGACTCTGGCATCACCGATGAAATGTTCCAGGAAATGGAACGGCTGATCGCCGATGCCAAGCCGGTCAGCCGACACCTGAAGGGGCTGGCCATTTATCTGGAAAGTCGCGGCACGGTCTACGCGGGCGCTTGCGCCTACCACGGCGACGCCATGACCGTCTATCCGTGGATCGCGGAAACCATCGAAGTGCGCGGCACGCTCTTGCAGGCCGGCGCATCCCATACCATCGACACACTGACCATCTATCCATGAGCACCTATTTCGCAATCCTGACCGAGGTGGGCGAGGCCAAGCTGGCCAATGCCATCGCCCTGGGCCAAACCCTGAAACTTAAAAACCTTGCCGTGGGCGACGGCAACGGCAATCTGCCCATGCCATCGCGCACGCAAAAGGCGCTGGTGCATGAAGTGCGCCGCGCGGGCCTGAACCAGTTGACGATCGATCCGGCCAACGCCAGCCAGATCATTGTCGAACAGGTTCTGCCCGAAGACGTGGGCGGCTGGTGGATACGCGAAATCGGCATCTACGATGAGGCGGGCGACCTGTGCGCCGTCGCCAACTGCCCGCCCAGCTACAAGCCATTGATGACCGAGGGCAGCGGCCGCACGCAAGTGGTGCGTATCGTCCTGATCGTTGCCAGCACGGCCGCCATCGAACTGAAAATCGATCCGTCCATCATCCTGGCCACACGCAAGTATGTTGATGATCAAGACATTACCGTGCGCGCTTACAGTGACGCGCAACTGGCCAAGCACCTGGCCGCCGTCGATCCGCACCCGCTGCTGGCCAAGATTGCTTATGTCGATCAGCAAGACACCAGCGCACGCGCCTATGCTGATCAGCAGCTGGCCGGTCACTTGAACGCTGCCGATCCACACCCATTGCTGGCCAAGACTGCTTATGTCGATCAGCAGGACACCAGCGCACGCGCCTATGGCGATCAGCAACTGGCCAAACACCTGGCCGCAGCTGATCCACATCCGCTGCTGGCCAAGATTGCTTATGTCGATCAGCAGGATGCCAGCGCCCGCGCCTATGGCGATCAGCAACTGGCCGGCCATTTAAACGCTGCCAATCCGCACCCGCAACTTGCCCAGCGCAGCTATGTGGACCAGCGAGACAATGATGTCATCGTGTATGGCGATCAACGACTCGCCGGACACCAGGCCAGCGCCGATCCCCATCCCCAATACAGCATGAAGACCGTGGCAACACCGCCGAAGTTCGACGAGTCGAACAGGCTGGTCAATGCCGAATTTGTGCAGCGCGCGCAAGGAAACATGGCGCAATATCGCGATGTATTGGAAAGCCGCACACTCACCGCACAAGACATGGGCTGTGCCCTGTACTTCCCGTATGCCGGCAAGATTCTCACCATTCCGGCACCGGCATCGCTAGGCATTCCGCCCAATACCGGCAAGTGCGTCAAATTTTTTGGGCTGTTCAATGCTGGCACACTGGTTGCTGCACCAGGTGTGAATATTGGATTTGATGTCGGCATGGTGGAAAGCATCACGATCAAGGTCGGCCAATACCTCACCCTGATGGAGACTGGGCCGAACGTTTGGCAAGTCATCGACTCCACCGCCGAAATGTGGCGCAACGCCGACTTTGCCTCTGCCCTTGCCATTAATGGATATCAAAAGATCGCCGGCGGCATGATCATCCAAAAAGGCCAGGTGCTGACCAATTCCCCCTCTGAGTTTGTGCGCTTCACCTTCCCGATCCAGTTCCCTGGATCGGGAACGCCAACCGTGGTTGTTTCGCCAATCAACGGCGGCACGCAGCTGTACTCGGCATGGCACGGCACGCCAACAGCGTCCCATGTGGACATCAAAGGCAGCGAGCCTGCCATGTACATCGACGTTCTTGCCATTGGTTACTAAAAAATGAACATTCGCTATTCCAAATCCACGGGCAACTTTTACCCGTACACAGAAGATTACGCCACCCTACCCGACGACATTATTGATGTCGATTACGCCGATTTTGAACGCGCGATGGCACGGCAACCGGGTCAAACCTTTTCCTTCAAGCGGGGCAAACTTGTCATCTCGGATGCGCAGCCTGCCGCCTTCGCCACCTTGGCGGAACACTATATGGACAAGGTACGCCTGGCCCGTGACGCCGTATTGAACCGCCTGGCGGGCATCGGCTTTGCAGCGCTGGCCAGCGCCGACATGCCGACCGTGCAAGCGATCAGCACGGCGCGTGCCGACTTGCTCGATATCACCACCTGCGCGGCGGTGCGCGCTGCCGATGACATGCCAGCCCTGCAAGCCGCCGTCGAACGCGAATACAGCCGCATCGCCGACACGCTGCCGGATGAGGCCCGCCGCGCCTTTGCCGAAGCCGGCACCGCCTTGCCAGCGGCCTTGTCTGCCAACGTCAGCCAGTAATCCCTACTTTTACCCCTCACCAGGAGAGCCAACCATGCCCACCGACTACCACCATGGCGTGCGCGTCATTGAAATTAACGAGGGTTCGCGCCCGATCCGTACCGTATCGACGGCCGTGCTGGGCCTGATCGCCACGGCCAACGACGCCGACCCGGAAACCTTTCCGCTCGACACGCCTGTGCTCGTCACCAACGTGCTGGCCGCCATGGGCAAGGCCGGCAAAAAGGGCACCTTGTACCGCGCGCTGGAAGCGATTGCTGCGCAAACCAAACCCCTGACGGTGGTGGTGCGCGTGGCCGAAGGCGAAACGGAAGCGGAAACCACCACCAATGCCGTGGGCGGCGTGTCGCCCGATGGCCAATACCTGGGCGCCAAGGCGCTGCTGGCCGCGCAAAGCAAGCTGGGCGTCAAGCCGCGCATCCTGGGCGCGCCGGGTCTGGACACCAAGGCCGTCACCAACGCCCTGGCAGGCGTGGCGCAGCAACTGCGCAGCTTTGTGTATGCATCGGCCTATGGCTGCAGCAACGTGGTGGCGGCTACCACCTATCGCGACCAGTTCGGCCAGCGCGAAGTGATGATCATCTGGCCCGACTTCGTGAACTGGGATACTGCCACCGATGCCGAAGCCAGTATGTCGGCCGTGGCCTATGCCATGGGCTTGCGCGCCAAGATCGACGAGGAGACGGGCTGGCACAAGACGCTGTCCAACGTGGTCGTCAACGGCCCGACCGGTCTGACCAAGGATGTGTTTTTTGACTTGCAAGACCCGAACACCGATGCAGGTGTGCTCAACGCCAAGGAAGTCACGACCCTGATCAATATGGGCGGCTACCGCTTCTGGGGTTCGCGCACCTGCGAGGCGCCGGGTGGCTTCTTTTATTACGAGAGCTACACGCGCACGGCCCAGGTGATTGCCGACACCATCGCCGAGGCGCATTTCGCCTTTGTCGATCTGCCCTTGCATCCGTCACTGGTGCGCGATCTGCTGGAAAGCATCAATGCCAAGTTCCGCGACCTCAAACGCCAGGGCTACATCATCGACGGCACCGCCTGGTATGACGAACAGTTCAATGGAAAAGAAACGCTCAAGGCCGGCCAGCTCGCCATTGACTACGACTATACGCCCGTGCCGCCCCTGGAAAACCTGCGCTTCCAGCAGCGTATCACTGACCGCTACCTGGCCGACTTCGCCTCGCGCATCGCCGCCTAAGCAGCAACACCCAGCCCGCACCAGCGCGGGCGCTTTGAATAACTGGAGAAAATAATGGGCCTGCCCCGCAAACTGAAAAACTTCAACCTGTTTCAAAACGGCGTGTCCTTCATGGGCATGGTGCCCGAAGTCACCTTACCCAAGCTGAGCCGCAAGATGGAAGAGTACCGCGCTGGCGGCATGAGCGGCCCCGTGTCGGTGGACTTCGGCAACGAGGCAATCTCGCTGGAATGGAGCGCGGGCGGCCTGATCGTGGAAGCCCTGAAACAGTACGGCGCGCATAGCCACGGCGCCGTGCAACTGCGCTTTGCCGGCGCCTACCAGGAAGACGATGACGGCACCGTTGCCGCCGTCGAAGTCGTCGCACGCGGCCGTTACAAGGAAATCGACATGGGCACGGCCAAGATGGGCGACGACACCACCCACAAATACACCATGGCTTGCAGCTATTACAAGCTGATGGTCGATGGCGCCACCGTGATCGAACTGGACTTCATGAGCGGTATCGAAAATTTCGGCGGCGGCGATACCAATGCAGCCATCCGCAAGGCCATCGGCCTGTAATCCCCCTTTTTAACCACCACCCCATACAAGGAACACAGCATGAACAACGATACCCAAAACCAAGCCGTCATCGAACTGGACGAACCGATCAAACGCGGCGACAGCTTTATTACCAGCCTGACCGTGCGCAAACCAAAAGCCGGCGCACTGCGCGGCGTTTCGCTGATCGACCTGGCCAACCTGAGCGTCACCGCCCTGCAAGTCGTGCTGCCGCGTATCACCGAACCCACCCTGACCGCGCACGACATTGCCAACATGGACCCGGCCGATTTGCTGGCAGTAGGCGCGGAGGTCGGCGCTTTTTTGGTGAGCAAAGCAGATCGCCTCTCGGTATCCCCGGCGAAGTAGAAGACGCCATGGCCGACATTGCCGGCGTCTTTCACTGGACGCCGGCAGCAATGGACGATTTTACGATTGATGAACTGATGGCCTGGCGCGAGCGCGCCAGGCTGCGTAGCGGAGCGGAATAGATGGCTGGCCGGGATTTGAAGTTACAGGTAGTGTTTGCAGCGCTGGACAAAATCACCGGCCCGCTCAAGAAAATCATCGGTGGCGCCAGCGATACAGGCAAAGCACTGAAAGCCACCAGCGACCGCTTGCGCGAGCTGAACGCCCAGCAAAAGAACATCGGCAAATTCCGTGAGCTGCATGGTGGCCTGGACGCCACCCGCACCAAGCTGGACGCAGCACAGCAGAAAGTCGCCAGCCTGGCCGCCAAGATGAAACAGGCCGAGACGCCCACGCGCGCCATGACGCGCGAATTTAACGCCGCTGTCAAAGCTGCCGGCGCATTGAAGGCGGCCGGCCAGGAACAGGCCCAGCAATTACAAGTCATGCGCGAACGCCTGGCGGGCGCCGGCATCGGCACCAAAGACCTCGCCAACCATGAGCGCACCTTGCGCCGCGAGATCGAAGCCACCAACAAAACCATGACGCTGCAGCAGCAAAGGCTGGCCAACTCGGCCGCCAAGCAACAGCGTGTGACCAATGCCACCCAGCATGCAGACAAACTGCGCAACAAGGCGGGCAGTCTGGCCATGGCTGGTGCAGGGGCAATGGCAACAGGTGCGGTGATGGGCGCGCCCGTGGTCAAAGGGCTAAATGAAGCCAAACACTATCAAACGGAAGTTGGCCGCGTTAACGCACTGGGCCTGGGCGATAAAGTCTCTGCCGAGGCCGTCGCCTTTGCGCGGAACATGAAAACCTACGGCACCAGCCAATTGGACAACCTGCAATTGATGCGTGATGGTATGAGCGCCTTTGCCGACGTGCATCACGCCGAAATGGTTGCCCCTACCCTGGCCAAGATGAAATTTGCCAACCATGCCTTCTTTGGCGAGGAAGAAGGCGCCGACAATGAACGTAAGTTCATGGACATGCTTAAAGTGATCGAGCTGCGCGGCGGCCTGGAAAGCAAGGAAAAGTTTGAAGCACAGGCCAACATCGTACAAAAAGTGATCGCTGCGACCGGCGGGCGCGTGGGACCGAACGAGTGGCTTAACATGATCAAGACCGGTGGCGTCGCAGCCAAGGGCTTGAAAGATGATGCCTTTTACTACCAGATGGAACCACTGGTACAAGAAATGAGCGGCAACCGCGTCGGCACATCGTTGATGAGTGCATATCAAAACTTATACCAGGGCCGCACTACCAAGCGTTCCGCTAACAAGCTGGATGAATTCGGCCTGATCGGGGACAAAAGCAAAGTCAGACCTGACAAAGTGGGGCAAATCGCGTACCTGGACCCTGGTGCTTTGCTTGGGTCTGATCTGTTTCGAGATAACCAGTTCGAATGGATGGAAAAGGTTTTGCTGCCCCAGTTGGCAAAAAAAGGCATTACCGAGAAAAATCAGGTTCTGGATGCTATCGGCAGCATCTTTTCCAACCGCACAGCATCGAGCCTGTATTCTCAGATGTATTTGCAACGGGCGCAGATCCACAAGAATGAAAAACTCAACCGTGGCGCCGCAAACATCGACCAGCTGGAAAAGCTGGGCCGCGAATCGGCCGGCGGCAAAGAGCTGGAGGCGCAATCCAAGCTGGCAGACCTCAAGTTGAGCATGGGTGAAAAAATCCTGCCCCTTTATGCGCAGGGGCTGGAACTGGCCATCAGCGCCATCACGCGCCTGAATGGCTTTATGGAACGCAACCCCGCCACGGCAAAAGTGATGATTGCCAGCTTTACCGTGCTGGCCGGGCTGCTGCTGGTACTCGGCCCCATCATGCTGGGCATTGCCTCGCTGATCGGCCCTTACGCCATGCTGCACGTCATGTTTGCCAAGATGGGCATTGCTGGCGGCGTGCTGACGCCGATCTTGCGCGGCGTGGGCGGCGCGTTCATGTTCGCCAGTCGTGGCGTGCTGGCACTGGGCACAGCTCTGCTGACAACGCCAGTCGGCTGGGCCATCGCAGCCATTGCCCTCATTGCCGGCGCCGCCTACTTGATCTACAAGTATTGGGACCCGATCAAGGCTTACTTTGTCGGCGTATGGGAATACGCGAAAACGGCATTTTCGGATGGTATCGGCGGCATTGCCAGTCTGCTGCTGAATTGGTCCCCGTTTGGACTGTTCTACCGGGCATTTGCTGGGGTCATGTCATGGTTCGGTGTTTCCCTGCCCTCCAGCTTAAGCGAGTTCGGCGCCGGATTGCTGCGCAGCCTGGCCAGCGGCATCACCAGCGCATTTAACGTGATCTATGAATGCTGGGAGCCGATCAAGGCCTTCTTTTCGGGTGTGTGGGCGCAGATCAAGGCGATCTTTGCCAGTGGAATCGGCAGCGTGGTCGGCCTGATCGCTGACTGGTCGCCTATCGGCCTGTTCTATCGCGCGTTTGCCGGTGTGCTGGGCTGGTTCGGCATCGAGCTGCCGGCCAAGTTCAGCGAGTTCGGCGGCAATATCCTGCGCGGCCTGGTCAATGGCATTACCGGATCGATGGGCGCCGTCAAGGATGCGATCAGCAACGCTGGCAGTAGCACCATTGCCTGGTTTAAGGAAAAGCTAGGCATCCATAGCCCCAGCCGCGTGTTTGCCCAGCTGGGCGACTACACCATGCAAGGCTTGGCCGTGGGCCTGGACCGCAGCGAGGATGCACCGATTGCCAAGGTATCGGGGCTGGCGCAGCGCCTGACGCGATTGGGCGCGGGCATCGCCATCGGCACGGCCGCCGCCCTGCCCGCCAGCGCCTTCGACACACGCGCGCCGCTGTCCCAGAGCGCGTTTGGCGCCGGCATGATCATCCAGGGCGACAAGATCGAAATCACGATCCAGGCGCAAGCCGGTTCCGATCCTCAAGCCATCGCGCGCGCCGTGTATGCAGCAATGGAACAGCGCGACCGCGAAAAGACAGCACGCATGCGCTCTGCCCTGTACGACAGAGAATAAAGGAAGCAGATCATGATGATGATTTTAGGAATGTTCGTTTTCAGCCTGCCCACGCTGGCCTATCACGAACTGCAGCGCCAAACCGAATGGAAGCACGCCAGCACGGCCCGCGTGGGCATGCGTGACGCGCATCAATACGTGGGCCCAGGCGATGACACCATTACCCTGTCGGGCTGGGTGGCGCCAGAACTGACCGGCTCCCTGTATTCACTCGATGCGCTGCGCATGATGGCCGACACAGGCAAGTCATGGATTTTGATCCAGGGCACGGGCCGCATTCTCGGCTCGTACCGCATCACCAGCATGACTGAAGGCCGCACCATCCTGGACGGCAGCGGCGGCGCACGCCGCGTCGAGTTCTCAATTGCGCTCAAGCGCGATGACGACGGCGTGCTGGCCATGGTCGGCCTGGGTGATATTGGCGACCTAAAAAACATGCTCAGCATCGACGGTATCACCAGCGGTATCGCGGGTGCAGCGAAAAACGCCATCGGCAGCGTAGTGGGCAATGCCATCGGTGGCATCACGGCCAAATATGGCGGCGTCGTCAGCGACATGAAAGACAAGATCGGCAGCAGCATCAGCGGCGCCATCGGCAGTGCAAAAGACCAGGCCAATGGCGCCATCACTAGCGCTATTGGCGCTGCCAAGGACAAACTTAAATGAGTGACCATATCCCCGCCTTTCGCGTCACCATCGAAGACAAGGACATCACTGCCATCGTTTCGCCGCGGCTGATCAATCTGACCCTGACGCTATGCCGTGGCGATGAAAGCGACCAGCTCGATATTGCGCTGGATGACAGCGACGGCAAGCTGGCCATGCCGCCCCGTGGCGCGCAGATCGCCGTGGCGCTGGGCTGGCAATCCACCGGCCTGGTGGAAATGGGCAAGTTCACGGTGGACGAGGTGGAACATAGCGGCGCGCCGGACACCATCACCCTGCGCGCCAGGTCGGCCAACCTGATCGACACTTTCAAGCAACCGCAGGAACGCAGCTTTCACAAAACCACCCTAGGCGCCATCATTGAAGCGATTGCCTTCAACAATGAGCTGGCGTCAGGCGTATCCGCACGCCTGCGCGATACGGCCATCGAGCACATCGACCAGACCCACGAAAGCGATGCGGGCTTCCTGCGCCGGCTGGGCAAGAAATACGATGCTGTGGCCACCGTCAAGAACGACACCTTGCTGTTCATTCCTATCAACCAGAGCCGCACCGCCAGCGGCAAGGCGCTGCCCGTGATCGATATCACGCGTGCCCTGGGCGACGGCCACCGCTACCACAGCGCCGAAAGCGACTCCTACACGGGCGTGCGCGCTTTCTGGCACGACGAACGCTATGCGCGGCGCCGCAGCGTGGTGGCCGGCGTGCCCGGCAACAGCAAGCGCCTACGCACCACCTTCGCCAACGAAGCCGACGCGCGCACGGCGGCCGTGGCCGAATGGCAGCGTATCTTGCGCGGCCTGGCCACCTTTGAAATGTCGCTCGCCCTGGGCAACCCGGCCGTGTTCCCGCAATCGCCTGTGACGGTGAGGGGATTCAAGCCCGAGATCGACGCCACGGAATGGCTATCGACCAAGGTCACGCACAGCCTGGGCGGCAGCGGCTTTACCACACGGGTGGAGTTTGAAACGAAGACAGAAGCGGTTGAAGCCGAACGGGAAGAAGAAAAAGACCCTGACGAAGGCATCACGGGCGTGGTGGCCAAGTGGAAGGACGTTGCGGCGAAGAAGAAAAAGACGGGCCAGGAAATGGCAGGCACCAAAACGAAACTCAAGACGCTTGAGCATCTTTACAAGACCAGGCAGGCCGCCAAGCGTGCAGTCAAGCATGCATGGCAGCGTATCAAGGAAATGAGGGAAATTATCCGCGAGAATAGCGAGGAACCGTGGAAGCCAGGTACAGCAGATTCAACGGATCAAGATTGATGGACTAGCGCCCCCGATTTGCCGGCAGCCACATCGCTGGCATATCCTCAGTACTGGCAACACACTCGACCGGAACGCTTCCCCTTACCCTTTCGATATATCCTATCGAGTAGGACTTTCCGGCGATGTAGCATTTTTCATCCTTAGGCGCAGTAGCTGCATATTCGATAGCATGGGCTTTTCCCCAATAAAACAGCCCACCGCAAGCAGTGAGGCATACAAGCATAGCCACCAATAAGAAGCGCACGTTGCGCTGCGACCGCGCAAGGCTCTTTTCCTTATCTGAACACGCCATGCACGGCAAGGTAACGTGGGGATGATGCGCTATAGGATGAGTGGGCTGTGTCGCAATGTGGGTATCAGCAACAGATACAGCAAGCTGTGGTGTTGCTTCTTCTATGCGCCTCTCCAGGATCGCTTTGACCTCCTGGTATTTACTGCGAGGCAATTCCTTGAACTTCTGCAAACCATAATCGGTGATGAGTCCAAGATAAATTTTAACGCCCTTGTCGCCAACTAGAGTAGCCAGCTTGTCTACAAGCAATTTGATATTCTTACGCTGAAAAGGAGTAATCAGCTCAACTTCTTTTTCCTTATCGCCAACATGCAGAGTGACGACGTTGCTAAGGCGTGGCGCTTCGTTGACATTCCCCATAACTACTTGCCCAACATCGCGCTTGAATTCAAATTTCTCAGACATCTGCAACTTTGCTTTCTACAACTAAAACTAGCTTAAATCTTAGAGCGAGGTTTACAAAACTTCGCTGATCTAGCCTTTGTAATCACACCGATTAGTCATCAACCAGTAAGCAGTACGTGTCTGAGGAATAATCTTTTTGCCACGGATAACATACGATGCACGACCACCAGAAATGGGGCAGATTGCCTTGACTACTTCGTTTGGTTCAGTTAAAAAAATATCAACCACCTCGTCGCCAGCCAGAAAGTACGGAGGTTCGTCCTCACCCTTTCCAATCTTGCCCAACTTGACATATCGCACAGACATGCCGAGGTTTGGTAAGCGCTGCCCCAAGTTCTTGTAGTTCAAACCCTTATCAGTAACCGGGATCTTCGCCAAGGCGGCGCTAATCTTTTGAGGGTCTTTTGTTGACTCGTCAGCGTGCGCAGCAGTAACAGAAAGCACTGCCAGTACCGCCGCCAATAACGTATTTTTCATTTTTTCTTGCTTCCCAGGTTAAAGGTCTGCTTCCCGGTTATATCACCGGTTACTTGCTGACCAACTTTGCCGTGGAAAACAATCGTGGGTGTAGCATTTTCAGGCTTGGTCACAGGCGAAGAACTCATACCGTCAATCATTCCAAGCACACCGGCCTTACCGCGAATATCTAAGCCGCGATAACCAGATAGCAACTCTTTTTCATCCTGGGTCAACGACGCAGTTGCTTGATCACCGGTAAGGATAAATTGGACATCAACACCGATGGAAGAAATGGCCTTTAGATAGACCGCATCCGGTGAACGTTCGTCTTGTTCATACGAAATTTGAGTACGTTTTTTTACGCCTCCTGCCGCTCCAAACTCTTCCTGATTCATGCCTAAACGCAGGCGCTCAGCTTTTATTGCTTCACCGATAGTGCTCATATTTTCACCAAACATCATTGACAGGTGCACATTCGTGCACTATAGTTACGCCATTCCGTAGCGATTACAGATCATAACATTATGAAAAACTTGCCAAAAGCCGGGCGTAACGCCAAAGGCATCACATCGCAGCCTTTGGGTGTTCGCCTGACCCCTGCCGAAGTGGCTGAAGTCGAAGCGTTCGCCGCCGAGCAGGAACGCTCCCGCGCCTGGTTTCTGCGCTTCCTGATCCTGCGTGGCCTTGCCGACTACAAACGCGAGATCGCCTCCAAATCCACCCACTAAGGACAACGTCATGTACCCCGATGCAAAACGTATCCGCAGCCACCGCGTCATGCTTCGCCTGGACGATTACGAACACCAGCTCGTTTCCTCACTCGCCGACTACCAGGGCGAAGCGCTGGCGGTGCTGGTGCGCCAGATCGTCATGCGTGAAGCCTTGGCCGTTATTGCCGCCGATGAAGCCAACACCGACAGCGTACAGCTTCGCACTGCTTAATCCGAGACACTGAATAGTAACTTTTGAGCAACTGCAAAGCTATCAACATGCCAGACCACCAAATTAACCTCAATGACGACGAGCGCGCGCTGTTGGAAATCGTGCGCCAGCGCCAAGGGCTGGCCAGTATTGATCAGGCGGCGGAATGGCTCGTCAAGTCGCGCTTGCGCAAGCAGGCAAAAAATATGACCGGTCGCGGTCGTGCCCTTTACCAAGTGGAAAGAAAGCTGAAATGAGAGTCATCGGCCTGCCCTGCCCGCATTGCGAAAACACCGTCCGCGCCGTCAAAAGCCGCATGATGTCCGCCATGTTCAAGGAAATCACCTACATGTGCCAGAACCCCGATTGTGGGCACTCCTTCGTGGCAGGCCTGGAAGTACTGCGCACCCTCTCACTGTCCGCCATGCCCAAGCCGGATATCCGCATCCCGATGTCCCAGCATGTGCGCACGGCGGCCACCAGCCAGCTGGCCTTTGACCTGACGGCAGGCTGCTGATGAACGCCATGCCTATCCTCGCGCCGCCGTAAGCCGGCCAATGTAGTTCCCCTCTTTTGCTGTGCCCTGCTGCGCTCCCTTTTGAGCGTGCGGGATTCGTTCAACCTGAAATAAGGAAAACCGATGGAAACCATGCTGCACGCCACCAGTCAATCCGCGCCATCAACTGCGCAGCAACCGGCCCGCCCAGCCTTGGAAAAATGCGTGGTGCCGGTGGCGCCTACCTGCTTTCTGCTGCACGCCAGCGCTGGCGTGGACATCGGCGCGCTGTCCGCCTACATCCGCGAAATTGCCAGGACTTATCACGCCTATGGCGCGGCAAGTCTGACCTTCATCATCAGCGACGCACAGCCCTTGCAGCGCGCCGGCTTTTTCTCAGCTGATAACCAGCGCGCCCTGGTTGATAGCTTGCCGATCGAATTGCGCTACCTGTTTGCCAGCGAAGCCGGGGCCACCTACGTGGGCGAAACTGGACGCACCTTGCCCTATTGGGGCGAGTATTTCTCCAAGGTAGGAGCACGCTAATGCTGCGCCTGGTGAAAGCCTGCGGCATCTGGCTGCTGTCGCTCTTGATCGTCATTACCCCTGCCGTGCTGCAGGCCGTGGGCGTCATCAAGGACTGAGCCATGCCAGCGTCCCTTATCGACAATCACCTGTCCTTCCAGCCTGCCGCCGAGATTCTGGCAGTGCGCGACAAGGACATGCCGACGCCACCAGGCGCCGAGCATGCGCGGGCCGCCATTGCCACGGCGAAGGCAACACTGCGCAGCATCAAGCCGCGCAACCTGGCGCCCTTTATGGCGCAGGCCTGGGGATTGTCGCCGCGCGGGGCGCGCCGCTCTGTATTGATCGCTGCCGGCCTGGACGCTGACCGCTGGGAATCGCCTATTCACTCATTTACCGAAGAAGAGCGCATCGAACTGCGCGCGGCCACGTCCGCCGCTATCCGTGTGTACGAAAGACTGTTGAATGCAATCTAAACAAATCCTGCTGCCCACCCCGCAACGTCACGAAGCCTTTTTGCGCTCCGCACAGTTTGCGCCCGAGCTGGCCCGTATTCCGTACAAATGGCGCAACCGTGTCATCACGGCCGCCATGGCCAAGATGGCCTGGTCGTCCTGGTACAAAGTCTATGAATCCATCGCCACCAGCTTTGTGCGCGAATTCGCCGAGCAGTACGTGCCGGCCGGCGTCGATCTGTCGCAGAGCGATGCTGACATCGTGGCCACCGCCGAACGCGCGGCGGCCGGTGTGACGAAAATGCTGTGGACGGCAATTTCCGACACGCACGCCCTGCAGATCATGGAAGACGAATGCGCCTCCTATGGCATCGAGCTACCCGAGTTTGACGAGCTGGCCGACACTATCGCCCGCCTGGTGGATGCACGCTGGTGGCGCCGTCAACTGCGCAAGCGGGTCAAGCGCGCCTTTGAGGCCGGCAATATCCGCTTGGGCTATGTGAACTATCGCGGCGAGCCTTACGCCAGCAACGATGCCGTGCTGTCACGCCTGGCGCAAAACCGCCGCAACGCGGCAGCGCTGGCCGCCACCCTGGTGCAAAACGAGAATGGCCAGCAATTCAGCATTGCCGAGCTGGCCGAGAAAACGACCGCCAACAAGGCCATCCGGCGCGGCGAGCTGATGCTGCGTATCAACGGCTTTGAACAAATCGCCCGCGAGTGCAACGACCAGGGCATTTTTGTCACCTGGACGTGCCCATCGCGCTTTCACGCCATGCAGTACAGCGGCAAGCCAAACGACAAGTTCGACGGCTCCACGCCGCGCGAGGCAAACGCTTACCTGGGCAAGATGACTTCGCTGTGCCGCTCCGCGCTGGCGCGCCGTGGCATCGGCCTATACGGCTTCCGCATCGCCGAGCCACACCATGACGGTTGCCCGCACTGGCATCTGCTGCTATTCGTACGTCCGACCGCGAAATACAAGACGGCCCACCTGCAAGACGTGGCCGGCCGCGCCATCCGCATCATGAAGCGCTACGCCTGGCGCGTAGACCGTGGCGAACCGGGCGCCTTCCAGCGCCGCCTGGACGTGAAGCGCATCGACTGGGCCAAGGGTAGCGCCGCCGGCTACATCGCCAAGTACGTGGCCAAGAACATCGACGGCGTGGCCGAGCACAAGACTAAAGAAGGCTATGTCGTCACGGCCGACACTGAAGGCGACGTCGAGCTGACGCCATCGGCGCGCGTCGAAGCGTGGGCAGCGGCCTGGGGCATCCGTCAATTCCAGCAATGGGGCGGCGCCCCCGTCACCGTATGGCGCGAACTGCGCCGGATCGAGGAAAGCATGGTCAACGAAGCACCGGCCACCATGCGCCGCGCCTGGGATGCCGTGCAAAAGATCGAAGGCGAAAAGCGCGCCTGCTGGGCCGAATACCTGCGCGCCCAAGGCGGCGCCCTGGTGCCGCGCAAGGAACTGGCCATCACCCTAGCCAAGGATGAAAAGACCGTTATCGGCCGCTACGGCGAAACCCTGCGCACCACGCCATACGGCGTGCGCTGCGCCGACCTGATCGGCGTGGTCTTCAAGTCCGTGCGCCATACCTGGACGCCCGTACAGGCCACAGGCGGGCGCGGGGTGGCTGTTGGGGTTGCCGTTCCTCGGACTCGTGTAAATAACTGTACGCACCCCGTTGGCCCTGCCCCAGCCACGCCGCCGGCGGCGCCCGCTCCCGATCTGCCTGACGAGGCAAAAGCGGCAGTGATTGCAGCCTGGGCGGCCGTCAACGCATGCCCGTATCCCCGGCTGATCGTACCCGACAACCCATCCCATGAAGGAAATGCCACATGAGCACCTTTGCCGTGATCGTTCGAACACAAACCGAACGCTTTGAATATGCCGCGATTGCCGCTTCCAGCGGTGACGTGATCCAGGCCGCCATCGACCGCTTCGGCGTGTGCGGCGTTACCGCCAAACTGAAAGGAACCCCGCAATGCTGACCACCCTGACCGATTCACCGCGGCAAGTCGCCCGTGGCGACCGTGTGACATTCGATACCGACGAAGGCTACCAGGCCGGCACCGTCAACGACCTGCGCCGCGACGTGGGCAATGGCGAGCTGCATGCGTGGGTGGAGCTGGATCACCAGTGGCCGGGTATGTTCCGGGCAGTGCCGCTGGGCGCCATCGAAAAGGTGCTGGCATGAAGTACCCAGGCGGAAAAGGCGGCGCAGGCGTCTACCAAACCATCATCAACCTGATTCCACCGCATCGGCTCTACATTGAGGCATTCGCAGGCGGCGCCAACATTTATGAGCGTAAGGCTCCTGCAGCAACGTCATATCTGATCGAGCGCTGCCCTAAGCAGGCCACCATTTTGCGGTCGACCATCGCCGAACTCGGCGGTATTCCGGCAGAGTCGGACGCCATAGTTATAAATGACGATGCGGTACGGGTGCTGCGCGCCTGGCCGTGGGTGGGTGATGAATTCGTGTACCTAGACCCGCCGTATGTGCTCGATACCCGCACCAAAAAATCTATCTACGCCCACGAAATGACCGATGACGAGCATCGGGAGCTACTGGCTGTACTGGCTCTGCTACCGCCAGGCGTGAAATTCATGCTGTCCGGGTACCACAACGCCATCTATGACGAGGTTGCCAGCAAACAGGGCTGGCGCCGCGTCGACTTCCAGGCCATGACACGGGGCGGCGTGCGCACCGAGTCGGTATGGATGAATTACGAGGCGCCGGCAGTCATCGCCGATTATGCCTATGTGGGCAAAGACTTCCGCGAGCGCGAGCGCATCAAGCGCAAGGTGCGTCGCTGGGTACGGCGATTGCAGCAACTGCCGGCTATCGAACGCGCCGCGCTGCTTTCGGCGATGCGAGATCCTGAAGTGGCGATGCTGGCCAGTCCCGCCACAAGTGGCGATGCGACCAGGTGCGCATCGAGCGTCGCCATAAATAGCGATGTGGTACCCGTATGAAAAATCCATTCCTATTCGACGGCCCGGGTGTTATTTCGTTCAGCGGCGGCCGCACCAGCGGCATGATGCTGTGGATGACGCTTCAAGCCTACGGCGGCGCGCTGCCGGCTGACGTAGTGGTGTGCTTCGCCAACACCGGCAAGGAAGAAGAAGCAACGCTTGAATTCGTGCGCGACTGTGGCGAGCGCTGGGGCGTTCCCATCGTCTGGATAGAAAACCGTCCTCGCAATGAGGCGCGCGGTAAGGAATTTGTCATCGTGGACTTTGCAACGGCCAGCCGTAACGGCGAACCATTCGCAAATCTGCACGACGAAAAAAAATTCCTCCCGAACCCTGTCGCGCGCTTTTGCACGGCGGAACTCAAGGTGCGCCCGATGCAGCGCTACTTGAAGTCGATAGGACTGGTCGAGTGGACCACGTTTATCGGCATGCGCGCCGACGAGCCCATGCGCGTGGCCCGGCTGGCCAATCAGGACTATGGCAAGCACGAAGTGAAGGAGGCGCCCCTGGCGGCAGCCGGGCTGACCGTGGCCGATGTCAGCGCGTTTTGGGCAGCTCAAGATTTTGACCTGGGCTTGCCGAATATGAGCGGCAAAACGATGCACGGGAACTGCGATCTGTGCTTCCTGAAAGGCGGCAACCAAGTGTTATCCCTGATCCGCGAAAAGCCAAGCCGTGCCCTGTGGTGGATACAGCAGGAAAAGAACGCCCAGGCGGCCGGATCTGGTGCTGGCGGCTGGTTCCGTAAAGATAGGCCCAGCTATCAGGCGATGTATGACATGGCGATGAATCACGGTGAATTGTTCCCCTTCGATGATGCATTGACCGATTGCGGTTGCACAGACTAGAGGGGGCATAAAAAATGGATCAGTACAAAGAATTCTGCCGACTACGTGACTACCGCAAGCCAGGTGCCGAAGTTCCCCAATACACCGAGGCCGAGGCGTTCGCCTTGGCCGCGACCAAATGCCAAGCATGCAGCCAAGCCATAAAGAAAGCGCCATCCAATGAATAACCTTTTCGATAACTCCATCCAGTCAGAAACCCTGACTGTGGAAGAGCTGGAAACCATTTCAGGCTGCTGCCGCAAAGTAGATCAAATCAAGTGGCTACAGCAAAACGGCTGGACCTTCATCAAGAACCGCGCCGGCGCGCCCGTCATCGGGCGTTTGTATGCCAGGTTGCGCTTGAGCGGCATCAATCCCGCCAGCCTGGTGAACACACCGGCTTGGGCACCGGACCTGTCCAAAGTACGTTAATAGATTAGAAAGAAAACAATGCGACCTAAAAGCACTGGCTACAAACTGCCGCCGCGCATGCTGCGGCGCGTGCGCAAGCTGAAATCCGGCGATACCTGGACCGGCTACTACTACAACGGCCGGGACGACGCCGGCAACCGAAAGGAATACCCGTTGGGCACCGATCTGGTCGAGGCCAAACGCCTGTGGGCAGAATACGAGTGCAAACCAGTCCCGACCGACGCCACGCTCATGGAATACGTGTTTGCGCAGTACATCCGCGACATCCTCCCTGGAAAGGGAATCGCTACACAAAAAGAGAACGCCAGTTCGCTAAGCCAGCTACGCCCGGTCTTTGACAGCGCACCCATCGACGCCATCACGCCGCAGGATATTGCCCGCTACCGCGACGCCCGCAGCGCCAAGGTGCGCGCCAACCGCGAAATTGCGCTACTGTCTCATGTGTTCAATATGGCAAGGGAATGGGGCTACACCAAACGCGAAAATCCGTGTCGGGGCGTGCGCAAAAACAAAGAGACGCCGCGCGACTTCTATGCCGACAAGGCAGTGTGGGATGCGGTGCGAAACGCCGGCTGTGAAGAACTGCAGGACGCCATGGACTTGAACTACCTGACCGGGCAGCGGCCTGCTGACGTGCTCAAGATGCGCGACGGCGATTTGAAGGATGGAGCGTTGCAGGTGCGCCAGGGCAAGAGCAACAAACTGCTGCGCATCGTCCTTGAACATGACGGCATCAAGTCCGAGCTGGCCAAGGTCATCGAACGCATCCACGCGCGCCCACACCGGCCGCACACCACATTCATCGTCGCGCTGCCAAATGGTTGCCAGGTCAAGAAGTGGCATTTACGCCTGCGCTTCGATAGCGCCCGGAAAACTGCAGCAGAACTGGCGCTAAAGGCTGGCGACGAAGAGCTGGCCAGCCGTGTCAAAGCATTCCAGTTCCGCGATATCCGAGCGCGCTCTGCCAGTGACATTGCCGATCTGGGCGCCGCCAGCTCGCTGCTGGGACATAGTGAAAAAGTCATCACGGAGAAGGTCTACAGGCGCATTGGCCAGGCTGTCCGCCCTACCCGCTAACAGCAAGTTGCGGAAACCATTTCCGCAAATTAGCGCTAAGTTCCAACTGAACTTTTACACGCGGGAATTTACGAGCGACTGCACAAAAAAAATAAGCCCTTGATAATCAAGGGCTTATTTTCATAGTTCTGGCGGAAGCGGTGAGATTCGAACTCACGAACAGTTTAACCCGTCGCTAGTTTTCAAGACTAGTGCCTTCAACCACTCGGCCACGCTTCCAGATGGCAGCATTATACATAAAGCGGGCGGGCTTACCAATGGGGGTGGGGGTGGGTTGAGGGAAAACAAACGTTATATGCCCCAGTTTTGCCGTAGCTCGCGCTCAAATTCCTTTGCTGGCAGGGGGCGGGAGAAGAGGTAGCCTTGGACTTCGTCGCAGCCGGAGCTTTTCAGGAAGGCCAGCTGCTCGGCTGTTTCCACGCCTTCGGCGATCACTTTGTGGTGCAGTTGCTGGGCGATGCTGATGATGGTGCTGGCGATGGCGCAGTCGCTGGTGTCGGTGGGGATGCCGGTGGTGAAGGACCGGTCGATCTTTAAGGTGTCGATCGGGAAGCGTTTCAGGTAGGACAGGCTGGAGTAGCCGGTGCCGAAGTCGTCCAGTGACAGGGCCACGCCCAATGCCGTGATGCGGTCCATGATGCCGATCACGCGCTCGATGTTGTGCATCAGGGTGCTTTCGGTGATTTCCAGTTCCAGCCAGGCTGCTTCCAGGCCGTAGCGGGCCAGCGTTGCCGCGACCCTGGCGGGCAGCGCCGAGGTGAATTCTCTCGCGGAAACGTTGACGGCCAGGCGGATCGGCGGCAGGCCCGCTTGCTTCCAGGCTTGCGCCTGGGCGCAGGCTGCTTCCAGCACCCATTCGCCTACTTGCACCACCAGGCCCGTCGATTCGGCCAGGGGGATGAAATCGGCGGGCGGGATCATGCCGTGTTCGGGGTGGCGCCAGCGCACCAGGGCTTCGGCGCCGATGATGCGTCCGCTTGCCAGCGCGTATTTCGGTTGGTAGTGCAGCAGCAATTGCTGCTCCGACAAGGCATGGCGTAATCCCGTTTCCAGGCGCATGCGCGCTTGCATGCCCTGGTTCATGTCCTGGCTGTAGAAGGCCACGCTTTCCGTTTCGCTGCTGCTGTCCTGCTTGGCCCGGTACATGGCGATGTCGGCCAGGCGCAGCAGGGTTTCGGCGTCGTGGCCGTCTTGCGGGTAGACGCTGATGCCGATGCTGGCGCCCACGCGCAAGTCGTGGCCTTCGATCAAAAATGGTTGCACCAGCGACGCCAGCAGCTTTTGCGCCACGGTGCTCGCTTCATAATGCTGGCCGATGTCGAACAGGCCGACGGCGAATTCGTCACCGCCCAGCCGGGCCACCAGGTCCTGGTCGCGCAAGACGCGGCGGAAGCGCTGGGCAACCTGGCGCAGCAATTCGTCGCCGATGCGCCGGCCCAGGGTGTCGTTGATCAGTTTAAAACGATTCAGGTCGATGAACAGCACGCAGCCGAGCATCTTGCTGCGCTGGGCCACGCTCAGGGCCTGGTCCACCAGCTTGGTCAGCAAGGTGCGGTTCGGCAGGCTGGTCAGCGGGTCGTAATAGGCCAGGTGGTGCAGGCGCTCTTCGGCCAGCTTGCGTTCCGTGATGTCGGTCAGGTAGGCGATCAGGCCAACCGGTTTTTCATCCATGTCGCGCAGCGGCGACAGCGACAGGCTGGCCCAGAAGACTTCGCCCGACTTCTTGCGGCGGCGCACTTCCATCAGGCGCCCGCCCTGCTCCAGGAAGGCGTCGTGGAAACCGGTTTCTTCCTCGTCATATAAAAACAGGATGTTGCGGCCCACCGCTTCCACCGAGGAATAGCCGAACAGCCGTTCCGCGCCCTTGTTCCAGCTGGTGATGTAGCCCGTCAAATCGGTCGTCAGTACCGATTCGTGCAACTGGTCGAGGATTTGCGTCTGCTGCGCCAGCAAGGCTTCGACTTGCGCGTAGGCATGCGTGGAGCGCTGCGCCAGCGAGTGGACTTGCAGCACGCCCGCCGTCAGCGAGGCCAGGCTGGCCAGCTGGCGGCGGTCATGGTCGCTATAGGGACCGCGGCCGGAGACGGCAAAGTGGCCGAAGCACTGGCCATCGAAGCTGATTTCCTGCAGCAATCCTGGCCGGCCGCCAGGCAAGACGGGCAGCGCCTGGATGGGCTCGCCGCTGGACGGCGGCGGCGCGGGCAGGAACTGGCCGTGCGGGCTGGCCATCACGGCGCCGGCGATACGGCCCAGTTCGGCCACCAGTGCCGCACCACGCAAACGCACGACCGCATCGCACAAGGCGGCGCTGTCACTGAGGTTGTCCGACACCGTAAGCAAGGTCATGCTAGACGTTCCGGCTGACCTGGATGGCCCACTGGTAGGCTTGCAGCAAGCTGCGCCAGTAGGTTTCGCCATCGATACCCGCGCTGGCCAGCAAGGCCGCCGGTGGCTGGGTACCGCTTTCAGCCAGGACCAGCAAGGCGCCCAGTTCACCGCCACGTGCCAGCAAGGCGTCATTCACGCTGCAGTCGAGATTCAGGGTGGCGACGATTTCTTGCATGCTCATGCCCAGCAGCACGTCCAGCAGGGAAAACACGCCCGCCATGAACGCCAGGTCTTGCTGGTCGCGGTCGCCGCCGCGCAAGGCGCACAGCGCTTCCATCTGCGCGGCGCGCACGGCCGCCAGCGGCAGCAGCGCATTGAGTTTGCCATCGTCTTGCTGGCGCGCATACAGCAGCAATTGCAGCCAGCGCTGCAACTGGCGCCGGCCCAGCAAGGTGATTGCCTGGTTAAAACTGCTGATCGGCGCCGTGTAGCCGAAGGCGGCCGAATTGACCAGTTTCAGCAAATGGTAGCTGAGCGCCGGGTCCTGCTTCAGCGGTACTTCCAGTTCATGCGCGTCGGCATCGCGGGCCAACAAGCCCAGCAGCGCTAGCAGGCGGCGGCGCGAGGTGCCTTCGTCGGCATCGTATTGCTGGCGGGCGCTGCTCAGCGCGTAATCGCCGGCAAACCAGCTCACGCCCAGTGCCGACACGGCCGCCAGTTGTGCTTCGTCATCGATGTTGTACGCCAGGTGCGGCCCCGGCAGCGGCAGCAGCTGGTGCAGGCCCGGCAATTCGCCGGCGGCGTCGACACTGAGCGCGCGCGCATCGACGTGGGTCGCCGTCACGGGGCCGGCGTCGGGGCCGTCGAGCAGGATGCGGTAGCCGGCGTCGCGCCATTGCCGGCATTTTTTCTGGATCGGCTTGTCGGTCGCCAGGGCGGCTGGCAGGCGGAAGATGGTGCGTTGCGGCGTCAGTTGCGCCAGCAGGGCTTCGTCCAGGCCATGCGGATCGGCCAGCGGAATGATGCAATCGAGGGGCGCCAGCAAGGCATACACGTCGGCAGCGGCAAAGGCGGCCGCCAGCGGGCTGGTCGCTTGCTGCGGCACATGCAGGGTGACAGCCACCCATTCATTATGCGCATTGGCAACTGCTTGTAATCCCACCAAAGGAAACAGGTTTGATTCAGACGCGGACATCGGTATCTCAGTGTGGGTAAGGCGCAATAGTCGATAAACGGGCCATCGCCTGCAAATTTGCGCCAGGCAAGCATGCAATTTCGACAGCAAGAATCATTCTATCCGAAACCCACCGGGAAAACGGTTTAATATTGGCAATAAATGTTCAAAAAAAACATTCTAAAATAAAACTTTGTCACTGAGCGACTTTTGCCGTACCGCCATCGAATTGCGCGTGCTCCACCGCATATTTGATCAGTTCCGCCTGCCCCTCGATGCCCAGCTTGCGCTTGATGTTGAGGCGATGCGTTTCCACCGTGCGCACGCTCAGGTCCAGTTCGCGGGCAATCTGCTTGTTCGACTGGCCCGCCGCGATATGCTGCAAGACTTGCTGCTCGCGCGTGGTGAGGAAGGAATCGTGTACTTGCGGCCGCGACAGTTGCCGTGCCAGCGCCGCACTGTAATAGATGCCGCCTGACATCACGGTCTCGATGGCGAACACGATATCTTTTCCTGGCGCATCCTTGAGCACATAACCGCGCGCGCCCGCCTGCAGTGCTTGCGAGACATATTCCAGCTTGTCGTGCATGGACAGGATCAGCACGGCGATCTGCGGAAACGCCTGCTTGAACAGCGCCGTCGCTTCGATGCCATTGATGCCGCGCATATTGATATCCATCAACACCAGGTCGATGGCATGGGCGCGCGCCTGGGCCAGCGCTTCGTCGGCGCCGCCCGCCTCGGCCACCACGTCGAAATGGGGCACCGCTTCGAGCCGCGCGCGCAAGCCGTCGCGCACCAGCGGATGATCGTCCACCAGCAGTATCCGTATTGTGTCAGTCATGATTTCTTCAGGTGAGTCATCTGTCAGGGTTGAAGGTCGAGCCGCGCCAGCACCACCGTGCCGGCCGGCGTGGACGCGATATGCAGGCTGCCGCCGATGGCTTCCATGCGTTCCGTCATATTGCGCAGGCCGATGCCGCGCTGCGGATGCAGGGCGATGCCGTCGAAGTCAAAGCCACCGCCATTATCGGCGATGCGCAGCCCCACTGCGCCCGAGGCGCCCTCGCTGCCATGCAGGCTGACTTCGATGCGGCTGGCGTTGGCGTGGCGCTCGCTATTGGTCAGCGCTTCCTGGGCGATACGGAACAGCACCGTGTTGACCATGTCGGGCAAGCCTTCGCCCGCATTGGCGGGGCTGGCTGCAAAGCTGGCTTGCGCGCTGCTGCTGTCATTGAATTCCTGCACCAGATGGTCGAGCGCGGCGGCCAGGCCCAGGTCGTCGAGGATGGCCGGGCGCAGATTGTGCGAAATGCGCCGCACTTCGCCCAGCACTTTATTTAATTGTTCGGCGGCCCGTTCGAAGGTGGCGGGCGCCTTGGCTTGCTGCTCGGCATTGCCGCACAGGCGCGCGATGCCCGCCTCGATCTGCAGCTTGATCGATACCAGCCACTGGCTGATGCCGTCGTGCAAGTCGCGCGACAGCCGCGCCCGCTCTTCTTCCTGCGACTCGACCACCCGCTGCGCCAATACTTTCAACTTGGCATCGGCCACCCGCAATTCGCTGATATTAAGCACCAGTCCCGACCCGGCCACCAGCAGCGAGCCGAGAATGGCGATGGCGGCGATCCACAGCATGGTCGAGCGGATATTGCCCGACTGCTGGGCGTCGACCTTGTCCAGCGCCTGGTCCACATCGTCCATATAAATACCGGTGCCCATCATCCAGCCCCATTCCGGCATCAGGATCACATACCCGAGCTTGGGCGCCGATTTATTCGTCGACGGCTTGATCCAGTTGTAGCGCTCGAAGCCGCCGCCGCTCTTGGCCCGCTGCATCAGCCGCTGGATGGTCAGGTTGCCATTGGCGTCGCGCAAGTCCCACAGGTTTTGCCCCACCAGTTCGGGCTGGCGCGGATGCATCAGGGAATTACCCTGCAAATCATAGATAAAGAAATACCCATCGTCGCCATAACTGAGGGCGCCCAGCACGCGCTTGGCTTCCTCTTGCGCGGCAGCATCCTTGCGGCCCGACTGGTACAGATAGGCAATCGAGTGGCTGGCCAGGGTCACGTAGTGTTTCAATTCCGCTTCCTTGCTGGCCAGATACGCTTGCTGGATGGTGGCGCGCTGCTGCTCGGCCAGGGTGATGGCCTGGTGCCGCACGGCATAGGCGATCGCGCACATGGCCAGGATCAGCGGCGTAATGGCCAGGAAGATGACTTTCTGTCGGAGTTTCATGGCGCTGCGCGGTAATCGCTCAAGGTGCAAGGGGTGATAGCTCTGGTGTAGCCGCCATTCTACGTGGCGGCGTAACAAATGATCTGCGTAGTAATACTTAGCGTTACTGCGTAGTGATGCGCTTGCGATCATTATACGGTTCGTGAATACTCACCATAAGCTGTGCGCACGCCATAGGCAACTCTTTGGAAACTCATTGGCAACATCCTGGGCAAGATCAATAACAGTATCCGGGATCGCAGCGCAGCACCCGTCAAATCTTTGGAGGAAGCATGAACCGCATATTCAAACAGCTCGGTTGGGCAGCGCTTGCGCTGGCCGGCGCCGGGGCCCTGGGCGTGATCGCCCTGCAACGCGGCGAACCGATCAGCGCTATCTGGATCGTCATCGCCGCCGTCTGCGTCTACCTGATCGCCTACCGCTTCTACAGCCTGTTCATCGCCGACAAGGTGCTGAGCCTCAACCCGAACCGCATGACGCCGGCCTACAAGCACAACGACGGCCTCGATCACGTGCCGACCAATAAATATGTGCTGTTCGGCCACCATTTCGCCGCGATTGCCGGCGCCGGCCCGCTGGTCGGCCCCGTGCTGGCAGCGCAGATGGGCTATTTGCCCGGCATGCTGTGGATCCTGGCGGGCGTGGTGTTTGCCGGCGCGGTGCAGGATTTTATCGTGCTGTTCATTTCCATGCGCCGCGACGGCCGCTCCTTGGGCGACCTGATCAAGGCTGAACTGGGAGAGATTCCCGGCATGATCGCCTTGCTCGGTTGCTTCATGATCATGGTCATCATCCTGGCCGTGCTGGCCCTGATCGTCGTCAAGGCGCTGACCGGCTCGCCATGGGGCAGCTTCACCGTGATGGCCACCATTCCCATCGCGCTGTTCATGGGCGTCTACTCGCGCTACATCCGCGTGGGCCGCATCGGTGAAATTTCCATCATCGGCTTCGTGCTGCTGATGCTGGCCATTATCGGCGGCCAATATGTGCAGGAATCCGCCGTGCTGGGCCCGATGTTCACCTTCACGGGCACCGAACTGACGTGGATGCTGATCGGCTACGGCTTCATCGCGTCCGTGCTGCCCGTGTGGCTGCTGCTGGCGCCGCGCGATTATTTATCTACTTTCCTGAAGATCGGCACCATTTTGGGCCTGGCGATCGGCATCATCGTGGTTGCGCCTTACCTGAAAATGCCAGCCATGACCAAGTTCATCGATGGCTCCGGCCCCGTCTGGTCAGGCAATCTGTTCCCCTTCCTGTTCATCACCATCGCTTGCGGCGCCGTTTCCGGCTTCCACGCGCTGATTTCCTCGGGCACCACGCCGAAGATGATCGAAAACGAAAGCCATGCCCGCTTCATCGGTTATGGCGCCATGCTGATGGAATCGTTTGTCGCCATCATGGCCCTAGTGGCCGCCTCGACCATCGAGCCTGGTATTTATTTCGCCATGAACAGCCCGGCCGCCCTGATCGGCACAACGGCGGACTCGGCCGCCCACGTGATTTCCCAATGGGGCTTTTATGTGACGCCAGAAATGCTGACGCAAACGGCCAAGGACGTGGGCGAGCACAGCATCATCTCGCGCGCCGGCGGTGCACCGACCCTGGCCGTGGGCATGGCCCACATCCTGTCGGGCGTGATGGGAGGCAAGGCCATGATGGCTTTCTGGTACCACTTCGCCATCCTGTTCGAAGCGCTGTTCATCCTGACGGCCGTCGATGCAGGCACGCGTGCCGGCCGCTTCATGCTGCAAGACTTGCTGGGCAGCTTCGTGCCGAAATTGAAACAGACAGAAAACGTGTACGCCAACCTGCTGGCGACAGGCTTGTGCGTGGCGGCCTGGGGTTACTTCCTGTATCAGGGCGTGGTCGATCCATTGGGCGGCATCAACACGCTGTGGCCGCTGTTCGGCATCGCCAACCAGATGCTGGCCGCCATCGCGCTGATCCTCGGCACCTGCGTGCTGTTCAAGATGAAGCGTGGCCAGTACGCCTGGGTCACCATCTTGCCGACCATCTGGCTGCTGCTGTGCACCCTGACGGCTGGCTGGCAAAAGATTTTTGACGCCAACCCGCGCGTGGGTTTCCTGGCGCATGCCCGGAAATATTCGGCGGCGCTCGATGAAGGCACCTTGCTGGCGCCAGCCAAGTCGGTGGCGCAGATGCAGCAAATCATCTTCAACGATTACCTGGACGCCGGCCTGGCTGCCTTCTTCGTGATCGTGGTGGTCAGCGTGTTCGTGTTCGGCCTGCGCACCATCGTCAGGGCGCGCGCCGACCACAAGCCGAGCACCCACGAAACGCCATTCCAGGCCATGCCAACGGTGCAATGATGTTCGACGAAATCGTCAAGGCAGGACGTTATCTGGGGCAAAGCATGCGGCTGATGTGCGGCTTGCCCGAGTACGACACCTACGTGGCCCACCGGGAACTGACGCACCCCGGCGAGCCGATGATGACGTACGAAGAGTTTTTCCGCGAACGCCAGGAAGCCCGCTACGGCGGCGCCGGCAAACGCGGCGGGTGTTGCTGACGTCGGCTGCTGACTGCGGCTGCTGACTGCGGGGTCCGACCCTTCGGGTCGTACCCCAGCCTTTCCCGGGTTAAAAGTAACGCCCACCCCAATGGCAACAGCCGCGGTCGGACCCGGCAGGGTCCGACCCTTCCATTTAGTTCCCCTCCCCTTTCCGCTTTTAGACCCACATCAACATCCAGGTCTTTCTTCACGCTTATATTTTTCCAACGGGAATTAATTAAAAAACAGCAATCCGCATAACCGGAGCACCGCCAGATCCATGTTCAATTTCCACCGCTCCAGCATCAGCCAGAAACTGACCATGATTTCGGTGCTGTCGTCGGGCTGCGCCTTGCTGCTGGTGTTCGTGGCCTTTGTCGCTACTTCGGTGCTGAGCCACAAGAATGATGAAAGCCGGCAATTGCTGGCGCTGGCTGGCGTGATTGCGGCGGCCAGCGTGGCGCCCATGCAGGCTGGCAAGCCTGCCCAGGCGGAACAGGTGCTCGCCGCCCTGCAAGTGCGCGAGGAAGTGGCCCAGGCGGCGCTGTTCGACCGTGGCGGACGCCTGTTCGCCCTGTACCGCTCCGCCACCCAGCCGGCGGAACGCCCGGCGCCGGAAGACATGGACCCAGCCTTGCTGGCCGACATGGCGCAAGAACCGGTGACGCAGGGGGCCGGCGGCACCCTGACGCCATCGATGCGCCTGTACCACCCCGTGTTCGATGGGCAAACCCTGATCGGCGCCGTGATGATCGAGGCGGACCTGAACCACATGTGGCGCGATATCGCGCGCCATCTGGGTTCCATCAGCGGCGCCACCCTGCTGTCTTTCCTGGTGGCCGTGTTCCTGGCCGGGCGTTTCAAGGGCGTGATTGCGGAACCGATTACCAAATTGATCAATACCGCCAAAAAAGTCTCCAGCAGCCAAACCTACAGCCACCGCATCACCCACCATCGCAGCGACGAGCTCGGCGTACTGATCGACAGCTTCAACGACATGCTGGCGCAGATCGACGGCCGCGACGCCACCCTGGCCAATTACCGCGACCAGCTGGAACGGCAGGTGAGCGTGCGCACGGAGCAGCTGGAAAAGGCCAAGGATGCGGCCGAGGCGGCCAGCCAGGCGAAAAGCGCCTTTCTCGCCACCATGAGCCATGAAATCCGCACGCCCATGAATGGCGTGCTGGGCATGACGGAATTGCTGCTGGCCAGCAACCTCACGCCGCAGCAGCGCCATTACACCAGCATGGTGCAGCGTTCGGGGCAAAACTTGCTGGTGATCATCAACGATATCCTCGATTTTTCCAAGATCGAGGCGGGCAAGCTCAGCGTCGAATACATCCGCTTCAATTTCCGCGAATTGCTCGACGATATAGAACACGTGTTCGCGCCGCAGGCCGAAGCGAAGAATATCTGCCTGGAATTCGAGATCGCCAACGATATTCCGATTGCCATCTGCGGCGACCCGAACCGCTTGCGCCAGATCATCGTCAACCTGCTGGGCAACGCCATCAAATTTACGGAAACGGGCAAGGTGACGGTGAAGGTGACCGTGTGCCGCGAAGACGGCCCCAGCGTGGGCTTGCGCTTCGAAGTGCAGGATACGGGCATCGGCGTGTCCAGCGAGGCGCAGACGCGCATCTTCGAATCGTTTTCGCAGGCAGACGGCTCGACCACGCGCAAGCATGGCGGCACGGGACTGGGCCTGACGATTTCCAAGCAGCTGGTCGAGCTGATGGGCGGGAAAATCGGCGTTGACAATGCTTTAACGCAAGGCTCCATCTTCTGGTTCACAGTAAATTTCGATAAGCGGCGCGTCGACAGCGACGACCCGTCTTTCAATCTGAAAACCACGCGAGGGCTACGCGCCTTGATTGTCGACCACACACCCGCCACCCGCGCCGAACTGGAACGGCAGCTGGCCAGCTGGCACATCGTCAGCGACAGCGCCATCTCGGCCAGCGATTGCCTGGGCAAGCTGCGCGCCGCCGCGCTGGCGGGCACGCCGTATTCGGTGGCCCTGCTCGACATGGACTTGCCGCGCACCAGCGGCCTGGCCTTGTCCGCCACCATCAAGAGCGATCCGCTGCTGGCCGACCTCAAGCTGCTGTTGCTGAGCACAGAACAGGCCGCGGCCGATCCGGTGCAGCGGCGTGAAGCGGGCGTGGCCTACCAGCTGATCAAGCCGGCCCGCGATTGCGACCTGTTCGACTGCCTCATCACACCGCAGCGCGCCAGCGAAACCTTGCGCACCCATCCATCGCACTTGCCGCATGCGCCGCGCCAGGCCGCCAGGCGCCAGCGCCGCCGCGTGCTGCTGGCCGAAGACAATCCCGTCAACGTGGAAGTGGCGCGCGCCATGCTCGACAGCCTGGGCCTGGACGTGGTCTGCGCCGGCAATGGCGAGGAAGCGCTGCGCGCGGCCCAGGCCGAGGATTTCGACCTGGTCCTGATGGATTGCCAGATGCCCGTGATGGATGGCTTTGCCGCCACCACGGAAATCCGCCGCCACGAACAGCAATGCGGCCACGCGCGCGTGCTGCCCATCGTCGCCATTACGGCCAACGCCTTGCAGGGCGACCGCGAATCGTGCCTGGCGGCCGGCATGGATGACTATCTGAGCAAACCGTTCACGCAGCAGGAACTGGGGCATACCATCGCCCGCTGGATCACCCTGCCGCGCGCGGCCACCGTGCATCACACGGAAACGGCCGAGAGCATGCCGGCAGTGGCGGCGGCGGTGGCAACAGCCCAGCTGAACCGGCTTGCGCTGGACAATATCCGCGCCCTGTCGAGCACGGACGGCGATGCCTTGCTCGAGCGCGTGATCCTGGCCTTCGAGGGCGACACGCCACGCCAGTTGCAGCTCATGCGCACCGCCATCGCCGTGCCGAACCCGGAAGCCATCCGCAAGGCCGCGCACAGCCTGAAGTCGAGCAGCGCCAACGTGGGCGCCGACGCGCTGGCGCAACTGTGCAAGGAGATGGAAAAACTGGGCCGCGCCGGCAGCACGCAAGGCGCAGCCGGCATGCTGCAGGAGATGGAACAGGAATTCCTCGCCGTGTGCGAATCGCTGAGCGCCATACTGGTAAAGGAACACTGACATGACAGCGCCCATCTCTTCCAAACGCGGCCTGGTGCTGGTGGCCGACGACGATCCCGTGATGCGGCTGCTGATGCGGCAAATGCTGACCCAGGTGGGGCTGGACGTGATCGAGGCGGAAGATGGCGTGCAGGCCCTGGCTTGCTACAAGCACAGCGGGCCGGACCTGGTCATGCTCGATGTCGACATGCCGGCCCTGGACGGCTTTGCCGTCTGCCGCGAAATCCGCCGCCAGGAATCGTATGCCAGCGGCAGCGTGCCCATCATCATGGTGACGGGCGGCGATGAACTGGCGTCCGTCACGCGCGCCTACGAAGTGGGCGCCACCGATTTCATTTCCAAGCCGATCAACTGGCCGATCCTTGGCCACCGCGTGCTGTACGTGCTGCGCGCCAGCGACGCCATCGCCCGCCTGCGCATTGCCGACGCGCATAACCGCGCCGTGCTGGCCGCCATCCCCGACACCTTCTTTCGCCTCAACCGCGACGGCTTTTATCTCGATTACGAACAGGGACCGGACGCCAGCGCCGGCTTTTCGATCGACGATTGCGTGGGCTCGCATATCAGCGAAGTATTGCCGCCCGAAATCGCCGCGCGCCTGCTCGAGCAGATGCGCGCCGTGCTGTCCACCCAGCATATCGCCTCGATCGACTACACGCTCACGCACGAAGGCACCACGCGCCATTTCGAGGCGCGCCTGGTCAGCACGGGCGCCGATGAAGTGCTGGGCCTGGTGCGCGACATCAGCGAACGCAAGCGCACCGAAGAACAGATACGCCGCCTGGCGTATTGCGACAGCCTGACGGGCATCCCGAACCGCCAGGCCTTCCTGGAAACGCTGGAGCGCGAGCTGGCCCACTCGCGCGAACACGGCAAGAAATTTGCCGTGCTGTTCATGGACCTGGACGCCTTCAAGCGCGTCAACGACACCCTGGGCCATGACGTGGGCGACCATCTGCTGAAAATGGTCTCGGAACGGCTGCGCGACACGGTGCGCCCCAGCGACGTGGTGCTGCGCGCCGAACAGGCGCTCGACACCACCCAGACGGCCAGCAACCTGGCCCGCCTGGGCGGCGATGAATTCACGATATTGATCCCCGACCTGGAACGGGTGGAAGACGCGCTCAACGTGGCGCACCGGGTCAAGGAAGCCATGCGCCGTTCGTTCATGATCGATGCGCACGAGATCTTCGTCACGGCCAGCATCGGCATTTCGCTGTATCCGGAAGATGGCGAGGATTGCAATTCGCTGCTGAAATACGCGGACACGGCCATGTACCACGCCAAGAACTGCGGCAAGAACAACGCCAAGCTCTATAGTTCATCGTTGACGATGGAAATCATGAGCCACGTCAAGATGGAGGTCGGTTTGCGCAAGGCCTTGCAAAACAATGAACTGTATTTGCTGTACCAGCCGCAGATCGACGTGCCCAGCACGCAGATCGTGGGCGTGGAAGCGCTGGTGCGCTGGCGCCATCCGGAACGGGGCATTATTTCCCCGACCGAATTCATTCCGCTGGCCGAGGAAACCGGGCTGATCGTACCCATCGGCGAATGGGTGCTGCGCACGGCCTGCAAGCAGGCCAAGGCCTGGCAAAACGAAGGCGGGCAAACCATCCGCATGGCCGTCAATCTGTCGGCCAAGCAATTCAAGGATGAAAACCTGACGCAGATCGTGCTATCGGTGCTGGCCGACACGGGCCTGGACGCGCGCCTGCTGGAACTGGAATTGACAGAAGGCACCTTGATGGACGACGCAGGCGCCACCATGGTGACGCTGGAGCAATTGCGCAGCATCGGCGTGTATCTGTCCATCGACGACTTCGGCACCGGATACTCATCGATGAATTACTTGAAACGCTTCGATGTGCGGGCCTTGAAAATCGACCGCAGCTTTATTGCCGGCTTGCCGCAGGATGCAGAAAACGCCGCCATCACGCGCGCCATCATCGCCATGGCGCATGGCTTGAAAATGGTGGTGGTGGCCGAAGGCGTGGAAACAGCAGAACAGTTGCAGATGCTGGAAGAATATGGCTGCGACATGGCGCAGGGTTACTTTTTGGGCCGTCCGTCATCGCAGGAGGCGATTACGGCCATGCTGGCGCAACAAGGGCAGGCAACTACAAGCCCCAGCCATTTTGGCGAGGCAGCGGAAAGCTGGGGTCAGTCCTTCAGGATCGGAATGCCCCCCATTGGGGAGCATTCCCCCGACGGTTCTGACTCTCAGACTACACCACGCCATCGGCCTTGAGCTGCGCAATCGCGGCCGCATCGAAACCCAGCGAGGCCAGTACTTCTTCGTTATGCTGGCCCAGCTCCGGTCCCAGCCACTGGGTCTTGCCCGGCGTGGCCGACAGTTTCGGGCTGATGGCCGGCAATTTCACGGGCGTGCCATCGGCAAACTGATGCTGTTCAAACATGTCACGCGCGAGAAATTGCGGGTCGCTCAGCATGTCGCGCACCGAGTAGATTTTACCGGCGGGCACATCGGCCGCCTTCAGCACGGCCAGCGCGCTATCGATCGTCTGCGTGGTGCACCAGGCGCCGATGGCGTCGTCGATTTCCTGCGTGCGGGCCACGCGGCCATCGTTGCGGGCCAGTTGCGGGTCGCCCGCCATGTCGATGCGGCCCATGGCCAGCATCAGGCGCTTGAAGATGGCGTCGCCATTGCCGGCAATCACGATATTTTCGCCATCGCCGGTGGTATAGGTATTCGACGGCACGATGCCGGGCAAGGAACCGCCCGTGCGCTCGCGCACCACGCCCGCCTGGTCGTACTCGGGCACCAGCGACTCCATCAAGTTAAACACGGATTCATACAGGGCCACGTCGACCATCTGTCCTTCGCCGTGCTCGCGCCCGCCCGTCACGTCGCGGTGGCGCAAGGCCATCATGGCGCCGATCACGCCATGCAGGGCTGCGACGGAGTCGCCGATCGAGACGCCCACCCGCACGGGCGGACGGTCGGCAAAGCCGGAGACATACCGCAAGCCGCCCATCGATTCGCCGATCGCGCCAAAGCCCGGCAAATCTTTCATCGGCCCCGTCTGGCCAAAGCCGGACAGGCGCACCATGATGATAGAGGGCTTGATCTGCTTCAATTGTTCGTAGCCAAGATCCCACTTTTCCAGCACGCCGGGGCGGTAATTCTCGACGATGATGTCCGCTTCCAGCGCCAGCTGGCGCGCAATCGCCCGGCCCTGTTCGGACTTCAGGTTCAGGGTGACACTTTTTTTGTTGCGCGCCTGCACCGACCACCACAACGAAGTGCCGTCTTTCAGCACGCGCCAGGTACGGATCGGGTCGCCGCCATCGGGCGACTCGATCTTGATCACGTCGGCGCCGAATTCGGCCAGCATGCGGGCGCAGAACGGCCCCGCGATCAGCGTGCCCAGTTCCAGCACTTTGATGCCCGCGAGCGGGCCAGCAGGGGTTTTTTCTGTCATATCATGTTGCCCTGCGGTCGAGCATGGCGCGGGCAATCGTGCCCGCATCCACGTATTCCAGTTCGCCGCCCACCGGCACGCCGCGCGCCAGCCGGCTGACGCGCAAGCCGCGCGCCTTGAGCATTTCGCTGATGTAATGGGCGGTCGCTTCGCCTTCATTGGTAAAGTTGGTCGCCAGCACCACTTCACCGACCACGCCATCGTTGGCGCGGTTCAATAATTTTTCGAGGTGGATATCTTTCGGGCCGATGCCGTCCAGCGGCGACAAGCGCCCCATCAGCACGAAATACAGGCCCTTGTAGGTCAGGGTCTGTTCGATCATCAGCTGGTCGGCCGGGGTTTCCACCACGCATAGCAAGCGCTTGTCGCGCTCTTCGTCGAGACAGGTCTCGCACACTTCGTGTTCGGTAAAGGTGTTGCACAGGCCGCAGTGATGCACGGCATCGACGGCCTGGAACAGGGCGCGCGACAGCATGGCCGCGCCTTCCCGGTCGTGCTGCAACAAATGAAAGGCCATGCGCTGCGCCGACTTGGGGCCGACGCCGGGCAGGCGCCGCAGCGCCTCGGTCAGGAATTCAAGCGACTTGGACATGGATCAAGCGGCTCCAGTCGCGCTGAACGGGCGCATGCGGTTCAACATCAGAATGGCATTTTGAAGCCGGCTGGCAAATTCATGCCACCGGTCAAGCCTGCCATTTTTTCGGCCGAGGTGGCTTCCGCCTTGCGCACGGCGTCGTTGAAGGCGGCGGCCACCAGGTCTTCCAGCATGTCCTTGTCATCGGCCAGCAAGGATGGATCGATGGAAACGCGTTTCACGTCGTTCTTGCAGGTCATGACGATTTTTACCAGGCCGGCGCCGGACTGGCCTTCCACTTCCACCAGCGCCAGTTGATCCTGGGCTTTTTTCATATTGTCTTGCATTGCTTGCGCCTGCTTCATCAGGCCAGCCAGTTGATTTTTCATCATAAGAATTACTCCATGTCAGTTCAAAAAAAATTTACTCATTAATGCAGCGTCGGTCCGGCAGCGCCCGCCGGCGCCGGCGTAATCGTGCCCGGCACCACGAAGGCATCAAAAGCCTGCTTCATATCGAGTACAAACGGGTCGCTTGCGATGGTTTCCTCGGCTTGCCGCTGGCACGCTTCGCGGTGGGCCTGCGCTTCGGCGCTGGCCGTGTACCAGACAGCGCCCAGTTCCGTGTCGACATTGACCTTGCGCCCGAAACGTTCGGACAGCGCCGCCGCCAGTTTTTCCACATTGGCCGGACTGCGCCAGGTGTCGATCGGCACGCGCAAACGGAAGGTAGTGCTATGACCATCGTGCAGGCATTCGATCAGCTCGGCCTGCACCGCCAGTTGCTGGGCCACGCCGCGCAGGGGCAGCACGGCAGCCACGGCGGGCCAGTTGCCATCCCAGTCCAGGCCAGGCACGGGCGTAATCACATACGGTGCGCTGGGCGCGGCCTGCTTGGCGGCGCGTTGCGGCATCACCACGGCAGGCTGTTCGGCCGGTGCGTGGTGTTGCGGCGCCTGGTTTTGCACGGCGCTTGATGCGCTATCGTCGGAAAATTCGGTGACCCAGGGCGGCAAGTCGTCATCCGGTTCGGTTTGCTTTGGCGGCGGCGCCTGGCGCTGCGGTGCAGGTGCAGGCGCAGCAACGACTGCCTGCGCTTCCATCGGCGCATCATCCCACGGCGCTGGCGCCTTGGCGGCAGCAGGCGGTGGCGCAACAGGAGGCGGTGCGACAGGTGCGACTGGCGTGGCAGCCACAGGCGCGGCTGGTGCGACCGGCTCGGGCGCGGCCGGCTTCGGCGCCGACGTGCTGGCGCCAGGACGGCCTTTCGAGGCGGCACGGGCCGCTTCCAGCGCCGCATTGATGGCGGCGCGGGCGGAACTGACGGGCGCGGCCGGGGCTGCTGGTGCCGCAGATGTTGCAGGTGCTGGCGCCGCCGCCGGCGGCGTCTCGGCGCGGGCCACGCTGGCAACGGCGGCCGCAACCACCGGCTGCGGAATCACGGCCGCATGGCTGGCCACCTGATTGGCGGCGGCGCGCGCTGGCGGCGGCGTACTGGCGGCGGCACGGGCAGCGGCTGCGGCGGCCGGACGGTTGCCCGGCGCAGCAGCAGGAGAAAAAGCAGGCGCAGCCGCCGGCACACCCTCGGCGCCGCCTATGCCGGGCCGAAAGGCCAGCATGCGCAGCAAGGTCATGCTGAAACCTGCATATTCATCGGGCGCCAGGCCCAGTTCATTGCGGCCATGCACGGCGATCTGGTAAAACAGCTGCACTTCTTCTGCATCGAAGGCTGCGGCCAGGCGCACGATGTCGGCGTATTCCGGTAAATCCTGCGGCACGGCGGCGGGCACGGTTTGCGCCAGCGCAATGCGGTGCAGCAAGGTACCCAGGTCTTGCAGCGCGCCGTTATACGACAGGCTGCGCGACGCCATTTCATCGGCCACGGCCAGCAAGTCGGCGCCGTCCTGTTTCGCCAGTGCATCGAGCAGACGCACCAGGTACGATTGATCGAGCGCGCCCAGCATGCCTTGCACGGCGTCGAGCGTCACTTCGCCAGCCGCATAGGCAATCGCCTGGTCCGTCAACGACAGCGCGTCGCGCATGGAACCGTGGGCGCCCTGGGCCAGCAGGCGCAAGGCCGGCTGTTCGAAGGCGATGCCCTCCTGCCCCAGGATATTGTCCAGGTGGCTGATGATGTGGCCGGGCGGCATCTGCTTGAGGTTGAACTGCAGGCAGCGCGACAGCACGGTGACGGGGATCTTTTGCGGGTCCGTCGTCGCCAAAATGAATTTCACGTGCTCGGGCGGCTCTTCCAGCGTCTTCAGCATGGAGTTGAAGGCGTGGTTGGTCAGCATGTGCACCTCGTCGATCATATAGACCTTGAAGCGCGCATTGCTCGGTGCATACACGGCTTGTTCCAGCAACTGCGCCATTTCATCGACGCCACGGTTCGAAGCCGCATCCATCTCGATATAGTCGACAAAACGCCCTGCATCGATGGCCGTGCACGCTTCGCACACGCCGCAAGGCTGGGCCGTGATGCCGCCCGTGCCATCGGGGCCGATGCAATTGAGCGACTTGGCCAGGATGCGCGACAAGGTCGTCTTGCCGACGCCGCGCGTCCCCGTGAACAGATAGGCGTGGTGCAGGCGGCCGCTATGCAGCGCATGCGTGAGCGCGCGCACGACGTGCTCCTGGCCGACGAGCGTCTCGAAGTTCTTGGGGCGGTATTTACGGGCGAGGACTTGATAGGACATGCTGAGATTTTACCGTAGATAACAGGTGCGAAGGGCCTCGGTTGCACCAGCCCGTGAGAACAAGGCTAGCCACAAAAAAAGAACAGGCAAGAGGCGACCAGGAGATTACAAAAGGAGAATTGTAACAAGCTGCGCAGGGATTAGCTAAAACCATAGCCATCACTTAGAATTTTGCTTTTCCTTTAATTGACAAAAATGAAAAAACTTGCCCGCCCTACCTTGCTGCTTCCCCTGTTATTCCTCTCCCTTTCCGCGCACGCCAGCGAGCGGGAATGGGTGCCCTATAAAAAACTGGTCGAACAGTTGCGACTCGACAAATTCTATGCGCTGCCAGCTGCCGAGCGCGACAGGCTGCAGCTCTATATCACCGTCAAACCGGAAAACAAGAGCTACAAACCGTCGGATGTGGTGCTGACAGCCGTGAAAGGCACGGAACGCCAGCCCTTGCCGGCGCTGTCGCCCGATTTCCGCATGGCGCTGCCCTTCAATCCGGCCTGGATGAGCGACGACACCAGGATCATGACCAGCTTGCCCAAGGGCGAGAAATCGGCCATCAACCTCGAAGCCACCACCACCGTCCCGGAAGGCACGCAGTGGACCTACGCGCCCGTGATGGGCAGCGTACAGCAGATGAACCAGGCAATCAAGAAGATGGCCGGCGCATTGAGCATGTTTGCGCCAACGATCAAGTCCGTGGTGTTCAAGTTTGCCAAGCCGGCGCAATTAACGGTGGGCAGCAAAGTATTCACCACGGATGCGAAAAACCAGATCAAGCTGAAACCGGATTCGGCATTACTGAAAGACAATCCGGCGATGGTGCTCAGCGAACGTCCGTTTGAAGCGGAGCTCAGCGATGAGTGAGGCAGAAAAAGGGACTAGAAAAACGATGTAGAAAAAACAAAAGCTGCCGATGGCAGCTTTTTTTTAGTTTCCCGAAGGAGGCGAGCCTGATCTGCGGCACTCATGGTTAATAGCCGTGGCTGCTTCGTTCCCGACCTGACCAGGTTAGCCATGCCACGATGCGCAGGGGCCCGCCGGGGGTAATTATAACCGATCCGGGCTAGCCTGTGGGGTTAAACTGGAACAAGATCCGGACCAGGCCCGCACAACAGCATGCCATGCTACTTCGCGCTGTCCAGAATTTGCAGTTTCCGCTCACCCAGCTGCATGACCTGATCAAACGTCACAGTAGTTGCACCATGACCTACTTGCATGTTCTCGCGCCACCACTGCAACCTTGTCTGCGACAACACATCACTGGAGAAACGCCGATGTCCGGCCACCAGTGCAAAGACATACGATGCATTCATATGCTGCAACCCAAGTACCAGAGAAATGCTTGCATCAGACTTTGCCTGGGCTTGTCCGAACGCACACCAGTCTACCAGCTGTCCGAAACCGCCCAAAAAGCGCGCTCCCAGAATGTATGGCATATGCCAGCAAAGCAATCCGCTCCACTGATGCGCCAAACCATTGTAGCAAGGCAGTTTCACCAACACCGTGGGGAGCGGCCGCAGCTGAGATTAGCAAGCTAAACGCTGCCAGGTCGGCCTTCCATTGCGGAAGTGTTGTGGCGTCAAAATTGAAGGAGTGGAACGTATTGGCCGCAATGGTTTTCAGCCGCCTCGTTTTGCCGACCACCAGGATCAACCTGCCAGCAGACCTGCTTCGCGAGGCGTCAGCACAGAAACGATGGTGTTACGGTCAAGACCTTGCTCGTAGAGCACCCTAAACCCCGATGTCATTTTCTTTACCATGAGCATCTGGTTACCCACTTTCACCGCCTTGACACTGGCATCACGCACAGACGAAGGCCGCTCTACAGCAGCAAGAATTTCCACCTTTGCACCGGACGGTATCCGGCTCCATGCCTGCAGCGCCTGAGGGGAAATTTCTGTACCTTTGACACTATTCATCTCTGGCGCACGAGATGCAGCATTTTGCCCAGTTAATTTGCTTCCCATGGCTCCCCCGGCATCTACCGCAATACGTCAATACGTCAATACCGACGATTATATGCCTGTTCGGGACAACAACGATGTCTATGCTCACACCGGCCTTGCTCACAATCATACTAGCTGTGCAATACCACCGTATTGTCCGGCAACCCGCACACCACCCAGCCTGAACACGCTGACCACCTGCGCCAGCTGTCCTGCCTGCGTTTGCATGGCCTCGGCGGCGGCCGACGCTTCTTCGACCAGCGCCGCATTTTGCTGGGTCACCTGATCCATCTCATGGATGGCTTGATTCACCTGTTCGATACCGGCGCTTTGCTCCTCGCTGGCGTCATTAATTTCCCCCATGATATCGGTCACAAAAGCAATGCTCTGCACGATGTCTTGCATGGTAGCACCCGCCTTGTTGACCAGGATGGAGCCGGCATCGACCCGCTGCACCGAATCATCGATCAAGCCCTTGATTTCCCTGGCCGCCGCCGACGAGCGCTGCGCCAGGCTGCGCACCTCAGTGGCCACCACGGCAAAACCGCGCCCCTGCTCACCCGCGCGGGCCGCTTCCACCGCGGCATTCAAGGCCAGGATATTGGTCTGGAACGCCAGGCCATCGATCACGCCGATGATATCGACGATCTTGCGCGATGAATCGTTGATCGCATTCATGGTAGCGATCACCTGCTCCGAGATCGCACCGCCCTGGCTGGCGATCTGGGCCGCATCGCCCGCCAGCTTCCTGGCCTTGCGCGCACTGTCGACGTTTTGCCGGACGGCCGAGGTCAGCTCTTCCATGGACGAAGCCGTCTCTTCCAGCGAACTGGCCTGCTGTTCCGTGCGTGCCGACAAGTCCTGGTTGCCGGCGGCAATTTCGCTGGAGGCATTGGCAATGCTGTCCGTACCCACCCGCACTTCGCCTACGATATTGGCCAGGCTATCGTTCATGACTTTCAGCGCATGCATCAATTGCCCGGTTTCATCGCGGCTGTCGACGGCGATCTGGCTGCTCAAGTCGCCCGACGACACCGTTTCCGCCACCTTGACGGCCTGCGCCAGCGGCCCGGTGATCGAGCGCGTGATCCAGATGGCAAACGCGATGCCCATGGCCAGGGCCAGCAAGCCCAGCGCCAGCAAGGTAAAACGCGTGTTCTGATAGGAGGCCAGCACGCCGTCGGCAACCAGGTCGCCCGCATGAATTTGCACTTCAGACAACTTTTTGATGGACTCCAGATATACAAGCGCGCTCGGCATGAAACTGCCATCGAAGATCTGCCGCCCCAGTTCACGGTCACCGGCATGCACGGTCCTGGTCAAGGCTTCGCGCGCGGCCGTAAAAGCGCTGCGGCGGCTGACCACGTCGGCGTAGGCGGCCCGCGCTTCGGGATTGACCAGGTCGGCGCCGATCTGCTCTTGCAACTGCGCCAGGCGCGGCAAGGCTTGCTCGATCTGTTGCGCAAACTTTTGCTGATCGGCAGGATCGGCGGCTTTCCACATGGCTTCCGTGCGCGTCACATTAACCTGGATCAGCTGCGCCCAGTCCGCCACCAGGCGCTGGTTCCTGACCGTGCCATGCACCATGCTTGAGGTCATATCGCTGGTCGCCTGCAAACGCATGAGGCCAATCACGACCAGCGCCGCCAGCAATAACAAGACCACAGCGTAGCCGACGGCAAGCCGGGTACCGATTTTCAAATTTTTCATGCGTTCAATTCCATTCAACGACAGATCATGAGGGCGTGCACATGCCTCAGGGCCGCTCCAGCGGCGCTGACATGCAAAGACCAGGCATGCCAGGTGGCATGCAGCAGTAGCCGGCTCAATAGGGAAAAGGCAGCGCCCGCAGACCCATATGGCATGGGCCGATCCTGGGCGGTCTGCTCGCTGGTGGAATGTTTTTATCCACCTGACGGCAAAAAATATTGCCGTCAGGCATGATTTTGGCAGGGATTTAGCTAAAAACCAATACGGGAAGTCCGCATATGCTCGGCACTGCCAGCCCGGCTACAAGCCCAGCTCTTGCCAGATGGTATCGACCCGCGCCTTCACCTCCGGCGTCATGGTGATCGTCGTGCCCCACTCGCGCGTGGTTTCGCCCGGCCACTTATTGGTGGCGTCGATGCCCATCTTGCTGCCCAAGCCGCTGATCGGCGAAGCGAAGTCCAGGTAATCGATCGGCGTATTGTCGACCAGCGTCGTGTCGCGGATCGGGTCCACGCGCGTGGTGATGGCCCAGATGACTTCCTTCCAGTCGCGGATATTGACGTCTTCGTCGACCACCACGATGAACTTGGTATACATGAACTGGCGCAAGAAGCTCCACACGCCGAACATCACGCGCTTGGCGTGGCCCGCGTACTGCTTCCTGATCTGCACCACGGCCATGCGATAGCTGCAGCCTTCGGGCGGCAAATAGAAATCCGTGATTTCGCTGAACTGCTTTTGCAGCAGCGGCACGAAGACCTCGTTCAGCGCCAGGCCCAGCACGGCCGGTTCATCGGGCGGTTTGCCTGTATACGTCGAGTGGTAAATCGGATCGCGGCGCATGGTGATGCGGTCGATGGTAAACACGGGGAAGCTGTCCTGCTCATTGTAATAGCCGGTATGGTCGCCGTACGGACCTTCCAGCGCATGTTCATAACCGCTAGGATGGTTTTCATCGGGATAGATATGGCCTTCGAGCACGATTTCAGCGGAGGCCGGCACGCGCAGCTCGCTGCCGATGGCTTTGACCAGCTCCGTGCGGCTGCCGCGCAGCAAGCCGGCGAACTGGTATTCGGACAGGCTGTCCGGCACCGGCGTGACGGCCCCTAATATAGTAGCGGGATCGGCGCCCAGCGCGACGGCGACCGGATACGGCTTGCCCTTGTTCTGGATCGCGTGTTCGCGGAAGTCCAGCGCCCCGCCCCGGTGCGCCAGCCAGCGCATGATGACCTTGTTGCGGCCGAGCACCTGCTGACGGTAGATGCCCAGGTTCTGGCGCTTCTTGTTCGGTCCCTTGGTAATCACCAGGCCCCAGGTAATCAGGGGCGCGATATCGCCCGGCCAGCAATGCTGGATCGGCAGGCGCGCCAGGTCGACGTCATTGCCTTCCCAGACGATTTCCTGGCATTTGGCGCCGCGCAGTTCCTTGGGCGACATATCCCACACGGCTTTGACCAGCGAGCCCAGGCCCAGCAGGTCCTTGAAATCCTTCGGCGGTTCCGGTTCTTTCAGGCGCGCCAGCACGTGGCCGATCTTGCGCAGCTCGCTGACATCTTCGGCGCCCATGCCCAGCGCGACCCGGCGCGGCGTGCCGAACAGATTGCCCAGCACGGGGATGCTGTGGCCGGTGGGATTTTGAAATAGCAAGGCCGGTCCGCCCGCACGCAACGTGCGGTCGCAGACCTCCGTCATCTCCAAATATGGTGAAATAGGGGTGGAAATGGTCTTAAGTTCACCCATTTCTTGCAGCTGAGAAATAAAATCTCGCAAATCTGAATATTTCATGTGTTTTTAATTTTTTTTGACGTCGGACGCCGTTGCTGAAGGATCTATGCCAAGTAATTGATTTTATTGGCTTTTGGCACAATGCAAGACAAATAGTAAGACATAAAAGTAATAAAGAATCGATTCGTTAGTATTGACTTGATATAAAACGGCTTCTACAATTCGCCCAACTTGAAGAGGACGTCGGCCCAAGGCTTGATTTTAGCGTCTCTCATTCATTCACGGAGTCGGGGCTCCACATGACATTTTAAGGAGTGTTTTCAAAAGGCGTCTGCCTTACCCCCGGTAAGAAGTTGTATTGCAACTGACCCAATACCACAGGGACCGGTCAGCTCAGGCAAACAATGATGGCGTCTCTCGCGCGCACCCTACACGCGGCGACAGACGGTGATATTTCTGATGCACGGCATTGGCAGTACCGTACCGCGAGACCGCGGAGGGACTGCCTGTTGACGCGACATTTCAGGGGAACTCTATGACTCATCGCAGCACCGAAGCATCGTCTGATGCTTCAACCGTGGCGGGCCAGCCAGCGTTAGCGCAATTACGTGCGCGCGCAAAGGCCATTTCAGCGCGTGGCGTATTGGCCACGGCACAACATACATTGACAGTTTTCGGTATTTCCGCACTTGCACTGATCGCCCTGCTGATGTTCCGCCCCGACCTGGGCAAGCAACTGACGCACAGCCTGTTCCCGCTGCCGATGGCAGAAGCCCAGGCCGTTGAAGCACCGCACTTGTCGGCCCTGATGGAAGCGCCTGCTTCCGTACAGACAGCCGCCAACGAAGCGCCGTTGAGCAAGGAAGAAAAAGCCTTGCTGGGCACGCAACGCCAACAGCAATGGGTCACCAACTGGCTGTCGAAACGTTACCGCGTTGCCAACGACGCCACCAATATGCTGGTCTCGACGGCATATCTGACGGCACGTGAAATCAAGCTCGATCCGCTGCTGATCCTGGCCGTGATGGCGATTGAATCGGGCCTGAACCCGTTCGCGGAAAGCCCGGTCGGCGCACAAGGCCTGATGCAGGTGATGTCGAAGATACACCATGAAAAATTCCAGGACATGGGCGGCGTGCAAGCTGCCTTGAATCCGGTGGCCAACATCCGTGTCGGCTCGCTGATCCTGAAAGACTATGTCACGCGTGGCGGTTCGGTGGAAGCCGGCCTGAAAACCTACGTGGGCGCGGCAGGCTTTGCCACCGATTCGGGCTACGGTTCGCGCGTACTGGCCGAATACCGCCGTCTGAAACAGGTCTCGGCCGGCCAGCGCGTGCCGACCAGCGGCCCGGTATTGGCCTCCAGCACCCCGGCACCAACCATCATGCCAGCCAAGGACACCGGCTCGCTGACCATCAAAGTTGTGCCTAGTAATAATATCGCCGGCCTGTGACCCTTTAAAAGCCCTCACAGGGGCGTTCAGTAAAAAAGCCACCGGCACTTGCGTGCGGTGGCTTTTTTATTAGCCTGTGGCATCGCCACAGGCTTTACAGCAATTACTTGCTTACTTACGTTTATTCGCGTTGACTTCTTCTTCGCGGAACGTCACGGCCAGCTTGTCCAGTACGCCGTTCACATATTTGTGACCGTCGATCCCGCCAAACGACTTGGCCAGTTCCACCGCTTCGTTGATGACGACGCGGTAAGGGATTTCCACGTTGTTTTTCAGCTCGTAGGCGCCGATCAGCAGGATGCCGTGTTCGATCGGCGACAGTTCAGCGATATCGCGGTCGATCAACGGCGCCACGCTGGCACGCAGCGCCAGCGAATCCTTGATGGCGCCGTACAGCAGCACCGTGAAATGATCGCCGTCCGCCTTGTCGAAACCGTGCGCGGCGCGGATATGATTGACGACCGTGGTCGCGTCTTCATTGTTCAGCAGCCACTGGTACAGTCCCTGCAGCGCAAACTCGCGCGCGCGGTGACGCGGCGTGCGGTTCTTGCTGGGATTGGCGAGCAAATTTTTCTCAGTCATGTTGTTACCTGTTCTTAATTACTTGTTCACTACATATGCCGACGATAAGCCACGGTGTATTGAAACCTGCCGTAGCCAACAGCTCAAGCGGGCGCGAGAAGCATGCCATGGCAAGGCGCAAGGTCGAAGACAGTACGATTGTACGGCGAGACCTTGCAACGCAGCCATGGCGTGCTTATCACACGCGCTTAATCTTCGTCGACGTCTTGCAACTCTTCCAGCGCTTGCGCCAGATTGGCCATTTCCACTGCCACGCGGGCTGCTTCCGCACCCTTGACCAGCATGCGCACTTCTGCCTGCTCGTCGTTTTCGGTCGTCAACACGGCGTTGGCGATCGGGATGCCGTAATCGAGGCCGACACGGGTGATGCCCGCGCCGGATTCATTCGATACCAGCTCAAAGTGATAGGTTTCACCGCGAATCACGGCGCCCAGTGCGATCAGGGCGTCGAATTGCTCGGTTTCTGCCATCTTTTGCAGAATCAGTGGGATTTCCAGGGCGCCCGGCACGGTCACGTGCAGGATATCTTCATCGGCCACGCCCAGCTTGCTCAACTCACCCAGGCATGCCGACAGCAAGCCACCACCGACGATTTCATTGAATCGTGCCTGGACGATACCGACGCGCAAACCTTCGCCGGCAAAATTGGTTTCGTATGTTCCTACGGTCATGATGATCCTCTTTATCTGGTTGATCAGCGCCGGCCTGGCCTGGACGCTGCTACGGTATCAAGTAATTTCTTTTAAATAACTTCTTTAGCACGCTTCTTTGCTGCCGGCCGGATGGCACTGAAAACCCGTCACTTCCAGGTCAAAACCCACCATCGACGGCATCTTGCGCGGGCTGGCCAGCAATTGCATCTTGCTCACGCCCAGGTCGCGCAGGATTTGCGCGCCGATACCGTAGCTGCGCAGGTCCATGCTGGCCGCGCGGCCTTTCGGCTTGGCTTGCGGCGTATCGAGCGCAGCGAACTGGGCAAACAGTTCGCCCGAGGTTTCGCCGCAGTTCAACAGCACCATCACGCCGCGCTCGGCCTTTTTAATGGCAGCCAGCGAGGCAGCCACCGTCCACGAGTGGGTGGTCGCTTCGCTTTCCAGCACGTCCAGCAGGGAAACCGGCTGATGCACGCGCACCAGCGCTTCCAGTCCCGGCGCCAGGTCGCCATGCACCAGCGCCAGGTGGGCCGACGCGCTGGGCTTGTCGCGGAAGGCGATCAGGCGGAAATCGCCATGGGCGGTGCGCAGGGTGCGTTCGGCCACGCGCTCGACCAGCGACTCGGTCTGGCTGCGGTAATGGATCAGGTCGGCAATCGTGCCGATCTTCAGGCCATGCTGCTCGGCAAACACCAGCAAGTCCGGCAGGCGCGCCATGGTGCCGTCGTCCTTCATGATTTCGCAAATCACGGAAGCGGGCGTCAGGCCGGCCATGGCCGTCAGGTCGCAACCGGCTTCGGTATGGCCTGCGCGCATCAGCACGCCGCCCTTTTGTGCTTTCAGCGGGAAAATATGGCCAGGCTGGACGATGTCGCTGGGCTGCGTGCTCTTGGCCACGGCCACTTCGATGGTCTTGGCGCGGTCGGCGGCGGAAATGCCGGTCGTCACGCCTTCGGCCGCCTCGATCGAGACCGTGAAGTTGGTGCCGTAGGCGGTGCCATTGCGCGAGGTCATCATCGACAGGTTCAGCTCGTCGCAACGCTCTTCCGTCAGGGTCAGGCAGACCAGGCCACGCGCGTGGGTGATCATGAAATTGATTGCTTCAGGTGTTACGAAATCGGCGGCAAGCACCAGATCGCCTTCATTTTCCCGGTCTTCTTCATCGACCAGTATCACCATGCGGCCGGCGCGCAACTCGGCGACGATCTCTTCGGTGCTGGAAATAGACATCTTTGATCCTCTTAGTGAAACGGACATTGAAACTGGAACAGCCTCTGCGAAACTTCCGCGACTTTCCGGGAATTTTCTTATAACCTGCTATTTTAAAGGATTTGGCGATTGCAAACCTGAAATAGACCGCACTTGCGCCAATATCGTGCCGACCCGGCAACATGCCATTGCTGCGATCCTGCGCAAGCCACGCGCGCGGCGCGGTCCGCTCAAATGGCCTAAGATGGGCCAGCCAGGCAGCATCGGCGCTTCCCGCACTCTCCCCCATTGATTTCTTTCACCCCACACACAGGAGCGGCAGCATGAAAACCAACGGTTCGGCCATCTGGTCAGGCGGCATCAAGGACGGCAAGGGCGCCATCAGCACCCGCAGCGGCGCATTGCAAGACTATCCCTACGGCTTTGCCAGCCGCTTCGAAGGCAAGCCCGGCACCAACCCCGAAGAACTGATCGGCGCGGCCCATGCAGGCTGCTTCACCATGGCGCTGTCGCTGATCCTGGGCGAAGCGGGCCTGACGGCGGAAAAACTGGAGACCACGGCCGAAGTCACGCTCGACAAGGTTGACGACGGCTTTGCCATCACGGCCGTCCACCTGGTGCTGACAGCGAAGATTCCAGGCGCCGACCAGGCAAAATTCACGGAATTGACGGGCAAGGCCAAGGCCGGCTGCCCCGTGTCGAAACTGCTGAAAGCCAATATCACCCTGGACGCCACCCTGCTGCCCTAGATTTTCGGCACCGGCTTGACGGGCTCTACCGGAGCAACGGGCGCCACCAGCGGCTTTTGCGACTCGCTGGCAGGCAGGGAGCGGTTCATCAAGCCGGGATTCAAGGCAATATTGTTCAAGTTATAGGCGGCAATCGCCGCCGCCACGGATGGATCCTGCGATGAGGGCAAAGGCACGGCCTGGCCCGCGTTCTGGGCGGCGAGCTGCTGGACTTGCGCATTTTGCTGCGCCTGCTGCGCCTGCGCCGTCGTCGCCAAGCCCTGATCGGCCTGCAACTGCAGCTGGCTGGCCAGCGCTTGTGCGCGCTCAGCGGCCGCCTGGGCCGCGATTTGCGCATCGCTGGCAGCCCGTTGCGCGCGCGCCGCCTCATCAGCCGCCACTTGCGCCTGCTCTTGCAGCTGCGACTGCTGCAACTGGGTTTGCCGCACATCGTCCAGCCGCGCCTGCTCCTGCCGCGCCGATATCTGCTGCTGGTCCTGGCGTTCGGTATCGATGCGCTGGCTGTCGGTCCGGTCGCTATCGACCCGCTGCACTTGCACCTGATTCTGCTGCTGATCTTGTAACTGGCTCTGCTGTTGCGCCTGCAGTGGCGCCTGGGATATACCCGCCTGCTGCAACTGCTGCCGCTGGGCTTCCTGCAAGCCCAGGGTCAGTTCTTCCGTTTCCAGCTGTTGCTGTACTTCCAGTTGCCGCTGTGCAATAGCATCGACCTGCTGCAGCTCTTGTTCGCCATTCAAAATCCGGGCATCGGTCTGCGCTTGCACTTGTGCCTGCAATTGGGCTGCCGACAAGGGTACGGCCGGCACGGCCCCGCCACTCAAATCCGCTTCGACGGCCGCCGTGGTGGCCGCCAGCGCACCCTGCTGCTGCGCCAGTACGGCGCCCACCTGGGCCAGCACATCCGTTCCCTGCTGCAAGGCGCCCAGCGTTCGCGCGCTATCGGCCGCATAGGCCGCCTGCAGGAGTTGGGCATCGACTTGCTCGTTACGCAAGTCGATGCCGATATTGGCCAGATCTGCCTGCGTCAGCAGGGAACTGTCCTGGGCCAGCGCGGCCGCCGTATCCGTGCTGCGATCGCCGGCCAGCAAATCGTAACGTTGGGCCAGGTTATCTTGCGGATCGCCGGTCGACAACTGGCTGGCGTCGATGCCGCTGGTTTGCAGCTGGGCAAACGATTGCGTCAGTTGCTGTGCCAGCGCCACCAGGTCGGCATCGCGGTTGACAGGTGTCGCGCCCTGGCTGGCCTCATCGGTCGCCCCCTGCAAGGCCAGCAACTGCCGGCGCGACAAGGCCACGCCAGACAAAAACTGTCCCAGCGGCGAAATATCGACCAGGGTGGAAGAAATGAGGGGAATGGCCAGATGGGCAGCCGCCGTGGAAGACAGCGGCGCTGATGCGCCCGCCGGCCCTACCTTGGGCGTGGCCGGGATAATATTAGGCAGAGTCGCGCGCGAAATCGGGTCCATGACAGCCCTCCACTGCGGAAAGCTTCATAGTATGCGTCTCTACAGAAAAAGCAAAGCCTGGAGAAAAAGCAAAATAGGCCTGACAGTGGCTTACCTCAAAGAATGGGGTAAGCCAGCCGTATTTAAGCCGCAGACTTATCGAGCGACAACATGCGTTCCACGTAACGGGCGATCAAATCGATTTCCAGGTTCACTTTGGCTTCAACCTTCAAATGTTTCAAGGTGGTCATGGCGATGGTGTGGGGAATCAAATTAATCGAGAAACGGCAGCCGTTCACGGCGCCCGGCCCCAGGTCTTCCACACGGTTGACGGTCAAGGACACGCCGTTGACGACCACGGAACCTTTCAAAGCCAGGTATTTCGCCAGTTCCTGCTGCGCTTCGATGACCAGTTCCCACGATTCGCCCACGGCTTCGAACTTGCGCACGATGCCCAGGCCATCGACGTGGCCAGAGACCAGATGGCCGCCCAGGCGTTCCGCCAGGGTCAGCGCTTTTTCCAGGTTCACTTCCGTGGTGGTATCGAGACCGACGGTGCAATTGAGGCTTTCGCGCGAAACGTCGACGGTAAAGTTGGTGTCCGTTTTTTCCACCACCGTCATGCACGCGCCATTGATGGCGATCGAATCGCCCAGCGCCACGTCGGCCAGCGGCAAGCCGCCCGCATGGATGGAGAGGCGCACGCCGGCCTCGAGGCCGCCTTCCAGCGGCAATACGGTTTCAATTTTGCCAATCGCGGCAACAATTCCTGTAAACATGGTCGACCTGTAAAAAGTAAAAAGTTATGAATTGCGTTCGGTGAATCTTGCAAGGATACGCACATCTGCGCCGACCTGCTGAACCTGGTGAAATTGCAAGGCGTATTTTTTGTTCAAATCCGTCAGCGCGGGCAAGCTGAACATGCCCTGTGCGTCGCCGAGCACGGTCGGCGCCAGGTAGACCAGCAGTTCGTCCACGCAGCCTTCGCGTATCAGCGAACCGTTCAGCTTGGCGCCCGCCTCGACATGCACTTCATTGATCTGGCGCCGGCCCAGTTCCAGCATCAGCTCGGGCAAATCCACCTTGCCGGCCGCATTCGGCAGCAGGATGATTTCCGCGCCCAGCGCGCGCAGCTGCGCTTCCTTTTCAGGGTTGGGCACAGCCGCCACGATCCAGGTGCCACCGCCCGCCAAGATACGCGCATCGGGGCTGATCTCAAGCCGGCTGTCGATCACGATACGGCGTGGCTGGCGCGGCGTTTCCACGGCGCGCACATTCAATTGCGGATCGTCGGCTTTCACCGTGCCGATGCCCGTCAGGATGGCGCAGGCGCGCGCGCGCCAGGCGTGGCCATCGGCGCGCGCTTCCGGTCCCGTGATCCATTGGCTCTGGCCATTGTGCAAGGCCGTCATGCCATCGAGGCTGGCGGCCGTTTTCAAACGCACCCAGGGCTTGCCGCGCTGCATGCGCGAAAAAAAGCCGATATTCATTTCGTACGCCTCATCGGCCAGCACCCCGGTGGTGACGGCGATACCGGCCGCTTCCAGCTTGGCCAGGCCCTGCCCTGCCACCAGCGGGTTCGGGTCCGTCATGGCGGCCACGACACGGCCCAAGCCGGCGCGCACCAGCGCATCCGAACACGGCGGCGTGCGGCCATGGTGGTTGCACGGCTCCAGGGTGACATAGGCGGTAGCGCCGCGCACGTCGTTGCCGCGCGCCCTGGCATCGGCCAGCGCTTGCACTTCGGCATGATCATGCCCTGCCGCCTGCGTCACGCCGGCGCCGATCACCAGGCCATGCTTGACGATCACGCAGCCGATACGGGGATTGGGCGAGGTCACATACAAACCGCGCGCCGCCCATGCCAACGCCAGGCGCATGCCATCTACATCATTGAGTATTTCCACAGGCTACTTTGCTTGAAGGTTGCTGAATAAGGTTGCTGAATAAGGTTACTGAATAAGGTTACCAAATAAGACGATTAAATAAGAACATGACTTGCCTGGCGTTGCCGCAGCGGCTAACTTTCCGCCACGCCACTGCAATTGGCCACCTGCTGCGGATCGCACGTGCGCACCCTGCCCAGCATATTGATTTTAATATGTCGTACCTGTTTTCCTGAAATCAAGGACATCGTGCCCCAGCGCGCCGCCAGGCTATTGCTGGCACTGCAACTGCGGCCCGCTCCATTATAGGCAATATAAAACGGCGCCGCGCCCGACGTAAAAGCAAACTGTGCGCTGATGCCCGCCGCCAGCGGGCCCTGGCGGAACAGCAGCTCATCGCCGTCATCGAACACCAGGTTGCCATTGCGGTCGATAAACACCAGCCAGCCCGTGCGCCAATCCATGCCGCCCGGCCCGGCCGGCATCAGCAGCACCCGCCGGCCACGCGCCATCGCCTGCGCCCGCGTCAATTCGATGGCAGAAAACAAATCCGTGGACGCCGCCCGCAAGCGTTGGCGCTCCAGCATCTGCTGCAGGCTGGGCAAGGCGGCCGCCGCCAGCACGCCGGCGATCGACAATACGGCCAGCAATTCCAGCATGGTGTGACCGGCAAGCCTGCTTGAAAGCATATTTCCTCCCTCCATAAGCAGCTTTCGACCACCATGGCTAAGGCCAGCAATGGGCAGCCGGCCCGCTGCTGGCGCGCACACCGGCGCTATTCAAACTCAGTACGCCGCAATCGGGATCGCGGAAGTGCTGGTCTACCCTGGGTGTGCCTGGCAAGGCCCGCAGCAGCACGCATGGATTGATCTGCACGCCAGGACAGGCGATGGCCTCGATTTCATACGCGCTGCGGCCAGCATTGCCCTCGGGACCCTCGCCAGACCACCACTGGAATTGTTTGGCTACCGGGTCGGTTGAGGCCGCCGAAAAAAGCAGATAGCTATTATTTTGCGAGTAATAACGTTCCTGCTGCTGCATCAACTGCAGCAAGGCCGCTTGCCCTTGTACCCGCTTGGCCCGCAGCACATGGCCGTAGTAGGCGGGCAAGGCCAGCGCCAGCAACAGCGACAGAATCACCAGCACGGCCATCATGTCGATCAGGCTGAAACCCTGCCTGATCGAAGAAAACTCCAGCGTGCGTGGCATGGTCCCTCCTTTCGATGGTGACAGCTATTTCTTGGCAGCCTCATGCAATTCGCGCCAGTTCGCCACTTCGCGCCAGCTCAGGCGTCTGGCCGGCAGCGGCGCACTGACGACCTTGACGGCGGCGCCCGGCAAGCCGGGTTGTAACACGGCAAATTGCTTGCGCCCCTCGGCCCGCCCGGTCGCCCCTGCCGCAGCGACGCTGCTCTTGATTTCCAGTACCAGCGGCGGCGCACGTGCCAGGCCGTCAAGCAAGCGGCCCGTGATCGCATCCGCCTGTATCAAGCCCAGACCATCGGCGGCAAAGCCACCGAGCGCATCAAGCACATACAGCCTTGTGGCCGGCCTGGCGCAGGCATCGTGCCCCGGCAAGACGGTATTGAAAAACACTTGGCCAGCAGCCAGCACGGGGCTATGGATGCTGCGTTCGCCCGTCTGCGCCGTATTATTGAAATCCAGATACCAGCCATGCCTGGCGCCCGCGTCGTCCGTTGCCGTACCGGCGTAGCGCAGCTCGGCGCCAGTGACGACATAGCCATCCGTCGCCACGCCCAGGCTGCGCTGCTCCAGGCTATTGCGGCTACGCGTGGGCGCCAGCTCGCTCAAGTCATCGTGCACGGCATAAAACGATTGCGACAGCAGGGCCGAGGGCCAGGTGTCGGCCGCCTCGGCCAACTTGCCGGTGCCGAACAGCAACAGATAACCGCCAGCCGCTGCATACGCCACTTTGACTTGCTGCGAGATCGGCTGGCGCACTCCTTTTGCATCGCGCGCGACAAAAACGAGTTTGCGCGCCCCGCCATCGCTCCATGGTGGCCCGCCGGTAAAATCGATGCGCCAGAGATTGCCCTGCAAATCACCCGCATAGGCAAGGCCAAGCGCGCCATCGTTGCCGGCTACCAGGGCGGGCGGCGCCAGGGCCTGCGCCGCCACGCCCGTATCACCATCAGCGCTATCGACCTGTACCAGCGGCACTTTCAGGCGATAGTAGTTGCTACCCAGCTGCCACGGCACGCCGGGCGCCTTGTCCAGCGCCAACAGGAAAATGGCGGCAGCTGGCTTGCCGACTGCATGCCCATCATCCACCGTATTGTTATAGCCGCTGGAGACGATCACAAAATCGCGGTAAACGGGCAAGCTATCCTTGCTGCTCATGTTCAGCCTGGCAAAGCCGGGCGGCGCGCGCAGATTGCCCATGCTGCTGTCATCGCGGTCGGTAAATTCCCACAACGCTCCTGCTTGCGCGAAACGTTCCGGGTCCGTCACGTCGAGCGCAAACAGGCCTTGCGCGCCACCGCCCATGCCGGACACCAGCACCGTTTTCCAGCGCCCCTGCACCAGCACTTCTGCGCTGGCGGCAGCGCCATCGAGCAGCGGGCCGCCTCCGTAGTGGGTGCTCGCACTGGCGGCAGCCCCATGCAGCAGGGCGTGCGGCAAATAAGCGAACAGCTCGCTGCCGGTGCGCGCATCGAAACCATGCAGCAAGCCATCATTGGCGCCCAGATACAGCATCTTGCGCCGCACCTGCAACGATTTACGGTGCAGCGCATAGTCCGCGCCCGCCAGCCCCAACGATGGCGTGCCCACATACACAAGGTTGCCGTAAGGCGCCGCGCCCAGGGTGCCGGTCCGGCGGCGCAAGACGCCGCCAGGCTGGCCCACCTCGCGCATCCGTTCCCCCAGCAGATAATGAACGCGCGCGTCGCCCAAACCATCCTGACTATCCTCGCCATCGAAGATGCTGCGCTGCCCTGCATCCAGGCGCGGCCATGACAATGGAATCAATGCGCCTGACGCAGCGGGTGTAAACACGGGCCGCGCGGCCTGGCCAGCCACCCACAGCGGTTTGCCGGCAATCACGGCACCATCGGCACCCACAGTAAAAGGCAGGCGCGACAGGGTCATGCTGCCATCAGACAACTGCATCTGCGACTGGAACAGATACGCTCCTTCTGCGCCGCTGGCCAAGGCCATCAACGAAGGGCCTGCTACCGCAGTAGACGGCACGCCATGGTCGGCCGCCAGGAAAGCGGCGCGCACGCCGGCGATCAGGGCCACAGGGTCGCTGCCCGACAAATAATGGCTGGGCAAACCGCTATCGACATCACTATCACGATCAGCGCCATGCCTGGCGGCCAATACCAGCGGTGTCGTGGCGGCAGCGACATGATTGGCGGGCAGCAACTCCCCCGCATAGTGCGTCAGCGAGCCAACACTTCCGCCCGGACGCAGCGCAGACACATGCGACCAGTATGCGAGGCCAGCCGCATGAAAACTGGCGCCGCCCATGCCGTCCCTCATCCATTCCAACCCCGCCAGATTGCTGCCGCGCTGCATCTCCAGCGCCCCGACCGCCCGCGTCCAGGCCATCACGTCCAGCGGCGGTGCAACAAAACCATCGACACCACGCGCGCGGTCACCGGGGTCGGCCCCGCTATTGGGCAGATTTCCCGGCACATAACGATCAGCCGTCATGCCGGCGTCGCCCAGGCTGATCACGATATGGCGCTGGCAACTGGCCACTTGCGGATCATTCCAGTTCGTAATAACAGGCCAGCCATCATCGGCCACTTGCGCCATGGCGGCGCTGGCTTGCCGCCCCTGCAGGTAGCGCAAGGATTCATACAGCAATTCCGCCAGCGGGGCCGCCCTGGCATAGGCGCCCGGGTGCGGTGTATCGCTGCGACCCAGCGTATTGATGTAAGTGGTCACCCCGCCGCCACGACCCGTGTAGACGCCGGTCGTCGCAAACCATTCGGCATCGGGAGAATCTTGCGGCAAGAAATCGGGCGACATCAAGCGCTGCGCTCCCAACTGCGCCAGCGGCGCGCGCAGCACGCCGCCGTACACGTGGGCATCCGTCGATGGCATCGCGTTCACGTGGCCGAAAACGCCGATGCGCAGCCTGCCGCCATGGCGTTGTATCGCGCCCACCGGCTTGTAATTCTTGCCGTAAGCCATACACAAATCGGGCCGCAGCGGACCTTCCAGCGCATCGCAGACGCGCACGCGGGCCAGGAATATGCCCAAACTGGCGGCCATGCCGGGCGATTCGCAACTGCCGCCCTGCGCCAGCGCGCCAGCGCCAAACAGCAGGCGGTTGCGGCAAGAAACAATGGACAGTTGCTCCACTGAAAATGGCGTGACCGTTTGCACACCCTGGCGCAACAGCTTGCGGGGAAAATACGCTGCATGGGCATAAAAGTCGATACCTGTGTTGCCATCGGGAAGATAAGCGCGTTGCACTACCGTCTTGCGCACTTCATCGATCACCCGGTCGCCGCCCGTAAAAGCATAGCGCACGATGTCGAGCATGCTGGTGCCGGCCCAGTTCAAAAAGTTGCCGCTGAAACTATCGCCGCCACAGCCATGTTGTCCATCCGCCGGTTTCAGCACGGAGAAGTAAGCGGTCGCTACGCGCAAGTCCGGTACGCTGGCGCCACCCTGGCTGCGATAGGGATAAACATAGCAAGAGCGCACGTCAAAATAACCGGCGTATTCGCGTGTGGGCGCATACTCATCGGCATAGGCAGCGGCGGCGGCCGCGTGCGTAAACGATAGATTGAGCAGCACATTGGGCAGCACCCGGGCGCCTTGCAAGCCGACATCGGAGCGGTCCAGGGCCACCGTGGGTGCAGCAGCATATACACTGAGACAACACAGGCAAGCTGCCAGCAGCAAGGTGTGCAGCACCGATTTCATGGCGCCACCCCGGCCGGCTGCTTGCGGTAATACGTTTGCAGCACGACCTGCGTATCTCCATTGGCGCCAAAACCGATGGCCGTCACGCGGTACAGATAACTGGCAGGTGCGGCGGCTCCCGCCTCCTCGCCCGGCGCATGAAACGGCAGCAATTCAATCAGGTAACGGGGACGCCGAAATGGCAAAAATCCCTGCCCCGTTTGCATGGCTGCGCCCGTAAAGCGGCCATACGCGACTGTGGTACCCACACCCTCATCATCTGCAGCGAGATCCTTGACTAGCCATACGGGTGGCGCCGATCCGGTCGCAGGCAAGCACAATCCCGGCTGTTCGCCACAATCCGCTGCAAAACCGGCTGCGCTGTCTGGTGCAAACATGGCGCTGCGGCCCGGTGCGGCCGGCTGGCCTTCGATGTCGCGTTCCGCATCCATCAGCGCCTCCTCTGCGGCGTGAAAAGCAGTATGCCGGTCGCGCTCGCCACGCGCAGCCTTCTCTCCCAACAAGGCCATTTGCGCCGCCGATACGCCCAGCAACAGGATGACCAGCAGCAAACACAAGGTAAACACCAGCGCCACGCCACGTTGCCCTGGCCTGCTTGCCAACGCGTTCTGGTGGACAGGCATCACGCTTCCCATATTCAACTACGTCGGCATATTGCGCAGCATGATCGTCAGCTGCACCAGGTGATAGTGACGGCCCTGCTGGAGCAGCGGCAAGCTGGCACGCACGATGCGCACGCCAGCATCGGTCGCGCCATACGCGTCGGCGTACGCCGCGCCGAACAGGTCGAATTGCGCCGGCCCCAGCTGCGCAGCAGATGCATTCCCCGTTTCACCATGCAGCAGCAAGGCCACGCGCACGCTGGCCACCCTTTTCCAGTGCGTGCGCTGATGCAAGTCGCGCTGCCGTGCCGCTGCGTCCGCGCCCACCAGCGTCAGAGCCGCATCGCGCGCAGCCAGTTCGCTGGCATTTACGTACTGGTTCGGTACGCCATCGGGCGGAGCATCCGTATCGAGGCCATACAAGACCTGGAAACTGTCGACGCCACGGATGATGGCGTCGGCGCCCCAGCCGCCGCTTGCCGACCGGTACTTGCAGCGTAATTCAGCGTCGCCCGCATCGTCGCGGGCCACATAAAATATGCTCCAGCCCCGTTGTGCCTGTGTATCTGCGGCACCCACGCCAAAGCCGGCGCAATTGAGCACGGAACCGTCGCCGCCCGCATCCTTGCCTGCGCCGTCATAGCGCAAGGCCAGCACATCGCTGCCATGCACGGCATTCGTCAAAGGCAGCGAAATGCCATCACTGTTCTTGCCCAGGCTGCGTGCATCGAGTCCGGCGATATTGGCGCTGCCATAGGGAGCGTGCATCAGGGGTGCGGCGCCGGCGTCCCAGTTCACGTACGCCGTCTGGCGTACGGCGCGGGCGATGGTGTCCAGCGCATAGCGGCCGTTGTCGCTCAAACGCGCGTTGGCCGCCTGGTCTGCATAACTGGCGCTGGCGGCCAGCAGCATGGCACTGGCCGCCAATATCAGCATGGCGCCCAGGCCCAGCGCCACCAGCAGTTCGACCAGGCTCATGCCTCTTTGAAGAAGCGTCCTCATGGGCTGCCTCCGCCCAGTTGCATGGCCAGCCTGGGCAAGGCCTCGGCAGTTTGCCCAGCGGTTTGCCGGTCAGTTGGCCGCCCGCGCCAGCCCAGCTTGATAACGATGGGCGCGCCGCTGCCGCCGCTGCAGGTCCAGTGCAAGCCGTGCGCTGCCGTATCCCAGGCTTGCAGGTCGCGGCAGATCAGCAGCCGCGCGCCGGGTAGCGCAGAGCGCAATTGCTGTTTCCATTCGGCGATATCGAATTGCGCCAGTTGCGCGCCGGTACACGCTGCGGCGCCGAAACACGCGGATTGGCCGCCATCGCCCGCACCGGCGTCAAGCGATGCATCGTAGTCCAGTCCAAGATAGGGATTGCCGGCATCGGGCAGCCCGCTGTTGCTCCGCATGCGCTCGGCCATGCCCGCCGCCAGTTGCGCCGCCGTCGACAGCAAGACCGATTCGTGACGCGCACGCAAGGACGCCAGGTGCAGCACACTGCCGCCCAGCACGCCGATTGCCAGCAGCAACAGCGCCACCAGCACTTCGACCAGGCTACTGCCATGACTGCCGCTATGCATGGCCAACTCCCCCTGACAAAGAAAGAAGAACCGCAAATACGCCCGGCCCAGCTAAACGATAGGTCGACAGCAGAATTCAAACATGAGCTAGCGCAAACAGCGCAGCGATAAGGGGGAAATGAGGGAGAAAAACGAGGCTAGAATTGAAGAGTCCGCTTGCCAGGCAGACTCAAAACATGCAGTAAATTAAGGCTTACGCGGATGGCCCACTTCGGCGATCGCATCCTGGAATTCCGCCAGGTCTTCAAAATTCTTGTACACGGAAGCGAAGCGGATATAGGCGATCTTGTCGAGCAATTTGAGTTCCTGCATGACCAATTCTCCGATGTAGCCGGAATCGACTTCGCGCAGTCCGCTGGTCAGCAGTTTTTCCTGGATGGAAACGATGGCCGTATCCACGGAGGCGGCCGCGACGGGGCGCTTGCGCAAGGCCAGCATCAGACTGCCGCGCAACTTATCCGCAGCGAACTCCGTCCGGCTGCCATTCTTTTTGACGACGGCCGGCATGATAAGTTCAATCCGTTCGTAGGTCGTAAAACGCTTGTCGCATTTGCCGCAGCGGCGGCGGCGCCGTATGGCATCGCCCTCCTCCGATACGCGCGTATCGAGGACCTGGGTGTCGCCGTGCTGGCAAAATGGACATTTCATGGGGCAGATACAACTTTATAGTGGTTTTATGTCAAGGCGTCTTAAAAACAAGGGCGCCAGGATACACTCCGGGCGCCCTGGGGCACGACTGGAATGTGTCATGCAGAATCTTACTCTGTATGACACATTCTGGACAAACAATTATGCAGCGTACACAGGGTGCGCATCAGCCAGTACTTTCACGGCCGCCTTGACGCGTTCGATGGTGGCGGCGTCATGCGGATTGTCCAGCACGTCGGCGATCAGGTTGCCCACTTGCTCGGCTTCCGCCTCCTTGAAACCGCGCGTGGTCATCGCCGGGCTGCCCAGGCGGATGCCCGAGGTGACGAATGGTTTTTGCGGGTCGTTCGGGATGCCGTTCTTGTTGCAGGTGATGTGCGCGGAACCGAGGATGGCTTCGGCTTCCTTGCCCGTCAGGTTCTTGGCGCGCAGGTCGACCAGCATGACGTGCGATTCGGTGCCGCCGGACACGATGCGCAGGCCGCGCTTGATCAGGGTTTTCGCCAGCACGTCGGCGTTCTTGACGACTTGCTTCTGGTATTCCACGAATTCCGGGCTCAGCGCTTCCTTGAAGGCAACGGCTTTGCCGGCGATCACGTGCATCAGCGGGCCGCCCTGGATACCAGGGAAGATGGCCGAATTGATGGCTTTTTCGTGCTCGGCCTTCATCAGGATGATGCCGCCGCGTGGGCCGCGCAGCGATTTGTGCGTGGTCGAGGTCACGAAGTCGGCGAATGGCACCGGATTCGGATACAGGCCAGCGGCGATCAGGCCGGCGTAGTGGGCCATGTCGACCATGAAGTAGGCGCCGACTTCCTTGGCGATTTTCGAGAAACGCTCGAAGTCGATCTTTTTCGAGAAGGCCGACGCGCCGGCGATGATCAGCTTGGGCTTGCGTTCACGCGCCAGGCGCTCCATGGCTTCGTAGTCGATGTCTTCTTCGGCCGTCAGACCGTAGGACACCACCTCGAACCATTTGCCCGACATGTTCAGCGGCATGCCGTGGGTCAGGTGACCGCCTTCGGCCAGCGACATACCCATGATCAGGTCGCCCGGTTTCAGCATGGCGAAGAACACGCCCTGGTTCGCCTGCGAACCGGAATTAGGCTGCACGTTGGCGGCTTCGGCGCCAAACAATTGTTTGACACGGTCGATCGCCAGTTGCTCGGCCACATCGACGTATTCGCAACCGCCGTAGTAGCGCTTGCCTGGGTAGCCTTCGGCATACTTGTTGGTCAGCTGCGAGCCTTGTGCTTCCATCACGGCTGGCGACGTATAGTTTTCCGACGCGATCAACTCGATGTGATCGTGCTGGCGCACGTTTTCTTTCTGGATAACGGCGAACAATTCAGGATCGACGTTGGCGAGGGTGTGATCTTTTGCAAACATGTAAAAACTCCAAGTATGAGGGTGCTTGTACTGGCAGGTTGGATCGAATGAGGGGAGCCGGAGTTGAGTGAAAAACAACATTGAGCAGGCAGCCTCTTCGTGCATTTCCATAGTGGCTGCCCAGGCGAACGGCTGATGAAATCTCACGTTTCCCGGTGGATGCCCACCTTTCGCCGGAAACCGACCGCCACCTATGGAGATCATCCCGACTTTTCGCCAGTCACGTGAGACGTAATGGAACACAAATTGTAAGTTAAGTGCTCAAATTGAGCAAGGAATGCAACTGTGCAGCTATAATCGCCGCGCGCCCGGAAAGGCGGGCAGAAATGCCGGGAATTTCCGGCGTCAAGGGGGCGCTTCTTAAGCTGGACTTAAACCTGAAAATGGCTTGTAAGCGTATGTTACGAGGCTTGTCATCACAGCCAGTGTTCTCACACAATGCTGCGGTGCAACTTGTGGCCCCTTTAAGCATGGCATTTCGGCAAGCGCCTTTCCTTGTGATAAGAAAAATCGCGTAAAATGTTGCTCAATCTCATTAATATGGCGCAATAAACATGCCTTCAGTCTTTACCTGGAATGTACGTGTCTACTACGAAGACACCGACGCCGGCGGCATTGTCTATCACGCCAACTACTTGAAATTCTTTGAGCGCGCGCGCACGGAATGGTTGCGCGCCACGGGGATTGACCATCAGGCATTGAAGCAGCAGCATGACGCAGCGCTGGTAGTCAAAAGCATCAGCACTGACTATCATGCGCCAGCGAAGCTCGATGACACGTTAAAATTAACATTAAGTATAGAAAAATTGGGGCGCGCTTCCATCGTTTTCCTGCAACAGGCCTGGTGCGGCGACACCTTGCTCAACACAGCCCGCGTCAAGATCGGCTGCGTCGATGCGGCACTGCGCCCGCGCGCCTTGCCCAATGACTTGAGCGCCCGCATGCGCGACGCCTGAAGCACTCCCACCTTCCGGATAATTCACCAACAGACTGACAGCCAATGAACGTTTCACAAGATCTTTCTTTCCTCGCGCTCATCACCAATGCCCACCTGATCGTGCAACTGATCATGGCCCTGCTGTTGCTGATCTCCCTGACCAGCTGGACCTATATTTTCCGCAAGGTGTTTGCGGTGCGCCAGGCGCGCCGCCAGACGATCGAATTTGAACGCAGCTTCTGGGCCGGCGGCAACCTGCATGCGCTGCACCAGAGCGCCAGCGGCAACCGCGACAAGAGCGGCGCGCTGGCCCGCATCTTCGACGCCGGCATGGGCGAATTCATCAAGGGCAAGGCTTCCTACAGCCCACGCGAAGCGCTGGACGTCGGCGCCGTGCTCGATGGCGCCCGCCGCGCCATGCGCGCTGCCTTCCAGCGCGAAATGGATGCACTGGAATCGCACCTGGCCTTCCTCGCTTCGGTCGGCTCCGTCTCGCCGTATATCGGCTTGCTCGGCACCGTATGGGGCATCATGAACGCCTTCCGCGGCCTGGCCAACGTACAACAAGCCACCCTGGCCGCCGTGGCGCCCGGCATTGCCGAAGCGCTGATCGCCACCGCCATCGGCCTGTTCGCCGCAATTCCAGCGGTGGTTGCCTACAACCGTTTTTCGCACGATATCGACCGCCTGGCGATCCGTTTCGAGAGCTTCGTCGAGGAATTCTCCAACATCTTGCAGCGCCAGTCGCGCTAAGAGGGAGCACTGCTGATGGGTTCCTTCAATAGTGGCGGCATGCGCGGTGGCCGTGGCCGCAAGTTCAAGTCGGAAATCAACGTCGTGCCGTATATCGACGTGATGCTGGTGCTGCTGATTATTTTCATGGTCATGCCGTCGTCCAATAATCCCAGCGTGGTCAATTTGCCCAACGCGGAAAAAACCGCGAAACCGCCCGACGACTACATCCAGATCGTGCTGAAGCCAAATGGCTCGCTGTCGATCGGCGTGATCGGCAAAGAACAGCTGGCGCCGGAAACGGAACCGAACCGCGACGCCCTGCTGCGCAATCTGCGCGGCCTGCATGCAGCCAACCCGGACTATCCGGTGCTGATCGCAGGCGACAAGGAAAGCAAGTATGACGACGTGATCCAGCTGATTTCGGAAGCCAAGAAGATCGGCATCAACCGGGTGGGCCTGGCGACCAAGTAAGTGAATCAGTAAGTGAATAAGTAAGCGCACGCGTGTACATAACCAGACTTCACCGTTTTTAGATAGACTTGACCTTGCAGAACAAACAAACCGACCATGTACACGGCGTGCCCTACAGCGTGCCGCGTGAACGCAGCCGCTGGCCCTCGCTTGGACTGGCGCTGGCGATGCATCTTGGCCTGCTGTTTTTCCTGTGGGTAGGCGTCAACTGGCAAAGTACGGAGCCGGTCGCCGTGGAAGCGGAAGTGTGGGACTTGAAGGTGCAGACGGCCGCGCCGCCGCCGGAGGTGGCGACCGAGCCTGATCCGCAGCCTGCGCCGCCGCCACAACCGGCGGTGGAAGAGCCTGCTCCGCCGCCACCACCACCGGTAGCGGCTCCTGAGCCGAAAGTCGACCTGCGCGAGGCAGAGATTGCGCTCGAGCGCAAAAAGGCCAAGCTGAAGGAAGAGAAAGAAAAAGCCGCGGAAGAAGCACGCAAGAAGCAGGAGCAGCAGGACCGCGAAGACGCCAAGCGCGAGCAGGACAAGCAGAAACAGAAAGAAAAAGAGAAGGCTGACAAGCTGGAGAAGGAAAAAGCCGACAAGCTGGAGAAAGCCAAGCAGGCCAAGGAAAAAGCACTGGCGGAAGAAAAAGCTGAGGCCCAGGCGCAGAAAGACAAGGAACAGAAAGAACAGGCCGAGAAAAAAGCGGCGGCTGAAAAAGCGGCCAAGGCGAAAAAAGCGGCAGAGCAAAAGGCGGCAGACAAGGCACGTGCCGACGAAATGAGCCGCATCACGGGCGCAGTCGGCTCAGGCACGACCGGCACCGCAGCGAAAGCGACGGCGCCACGCATGGATAGCGGCTATGTCGCCGCCATTACGACCAAGATCAAGAGCAATATCGCGTACAGCGGCAGCACCGACATTCCAGGCGCGCCGCGCGCCGTGTACAAGATCGATCAATTGCCAACTGGGGAAATTATTTCAGTCCGGAAAATTAAAAGTAGCGGCCTGCCCGCGTATGACAACGCGGTAGAAAACGCCATTAAGAAATCGTCGCCACTGCCGAAGAAAAAAGACGGCACCGTGGAACGCGAGATTGAAGCAGTATTCGATATGAAGGATTTGCCTAAATGATGATCATGAAAAAAATGAGCTACGTCGTGCTCTGCGCGGGCTTGATGCTGGGAGCCAGCGGCGCCCAGGCCCAGTTGCGCGTCGAGATTACCGGCGTCGGCAGCAACCAGATTCCGGTGGCAATTGCCAACTTCGACCAGGAATCGGTGGCGCCGCAACCGCTGTCGTCCATCATCAAGGCCGACCTGGCCCGCAGCGGTGCGTTCAAGCTGATCGATGCCGATACGGCCGTCGCGGAAACCGCCAACATCAATTTCGACCAGTGGAAAGGCCGTGGCGCCGATGCACTGGCCGCCGGCAGCGTGCAGCAACTGGCCGATGGCCGCCTGGACGTGCGCTATAAATTGTTCGACACCATCAAGGGCGTGCAACTGTCGAGCATGAACAATGCCGCCGCACCGCAATTCAACCGCCTGCTGGCGCACAAGATTGCCGATGACATCTATGAAAAGCTGACCGGCGTCAAAGGTGCGTTCTCCACCCGTATCGCCTACGTCACGCAAACGGGTCGCGAATACCGCCTGGAAGTGGCCGACGCCGATGGCGAAGGCATCCAGGTCGCACTGCGCTCGAATGAACCGATCATTTCGCCAGCCTGGTCGCCGGACGGCACCAAGGTGGCGTATGTCTCGTTTGAAAAGAAAAAGCCTATCGTCTACGTGCAAAACCTGGTAACCCGCCAGCGCACCATCGTATCGAATGAAAAAGGCAGCAATTCGGCGCCAAGCTGGAGCCCTGACGGCACCCGCCTGGCGGTCGCCCTGTCGCGCGACGGCCACACGCAAGTCTACGTCGTCAATGCCGACGGCAGCGGCCTGCGCCGCATCAGCAACAGCAGCGGCATCGACACCGAACCACAATTCTCGGCCGATGGCCAAAGTATTTACTTCACCAGCGACCGTAGCGGCGGACCACAAATCTACCGCATGCCGGCCAGCGGCGGCGAAGCCAAGCGCGTGACGTTTGGCGGCTCCTACAACATCAGCCCTCGGATCTCGTCCGATGGCAAGACACTCGCTTATATTTCCCGTCGCGACGGTAACTTCCAGCTCTACGTGCTCGACCTGGCCAGCGGCCAGGAACTGCGCCTGTCGGACACCGCCAACGACGAATCACCGAGCTTTTCGCCCAACGGGAAATATATCATGTACGCGACCGAATCCGGACGACGCAAGTCGCTGGCAGTGGTATCGGTGGATGGCCGCGTCAAACAGCGTTTGACTACGCAAGCTGGCAATATCAAGGAGCCCACCTGGGGTCCTTTTATGAAGTAAAGCAGTATAGTTTCACCCTTAACCATGACCCGGAGAATAAAAATGAGTAATATCAAAAGCTTGGCCTTCATCGCCGCTACCGCCGCCCTGTTGTCGGCTTGCAGCACCCCAGTGAAACTGGCAGAAACCCCAGTGGTTGAGCGCGCACCAGAAGTGGTTGCTCCTCCTCCAGTCGTTGACAACCGTCAAGTTCAGCCAGTGACCACCGCATCGGTCGACCCACTGGACGATCCAAAAGGCGTGCTGGCTAACCGCAGCGTCTACTTCGACTTCGACAAATACGTCGTGCGCGAAGCCGACACCCCAGTGGTGCAAAACCACGCTGCTTACCTGGTGAAAACCCCTAGCCGCAAGATCCTGATCCAAGGTAACACCGACGAACGCGGCGGCGCTGAGTACAACCTGGCCCTGGGCCAAAAACGTGCTGAAGCAGTGCGTAAATCCCTGTCGGCTCTGGGCGTACCAGAAGGCCAAATGGAAGCCGTGTCGCTGGGCAAAGAAAAGCCTAAAGCACAAGGCAGCAACGAAGAAGCATGGGCACAAAACCGCCGCGCTGACATCGTTTATTGATATCTTGCCGATATCGCGGTCCAGCGCGTTTTTCGCGCTGACTTAGAGGCATAATAATGGGGCGGTGCGCGGTAGATAACCGCCCACTGCCCCGTTTGCATGTTTGCGTAACTTTTGAAAGCCCGACCCATGATGACATTCTCGAAAGCCAGCCTCGCCGCCGCCCTGATGGCCGCATTCGCCTACCTGCCCCTGCACGCCAATGCAGCCCTGTTCGACGACGACGAAGCCCGCAAGGCCATCCTGGAGTTGCGCGCCAAGGTCGACGCACTGGCGCAGGACCTGAACAACCGCATCGACACCAAGGCAGACAAGACCAGCACCTTGAGCCTGATCAACCAGCACGACCAGACCATGCAAGAGATCGCCCGCCTGCGCGGCCAGATCGAAGTACTGGGCAATGACCTGGCCAACACGCAAAAACGCCAGAAAGATTTCTACACCGACCTCGACGCCCGCCTGCGCAAGCTCGAGCCGCGCCAGGTCACCATCGATGGCCAGGAAGCGGCCGTGGGCGTATCCGAACAAGGCGCGTATGACGCCGCCCTGGGCCTGTTCAAGTCGGGCGACTACAAGGGCGCGGCCACCTCGCTGGACGCCTTCGTGAAACGCTACCCGGAATCGGCCTACGCGGCCAACGCCCAATACTGGCTGGGCAACGCCTATTACGCCCAGCGCGACTGCAAGAGCGCCATCACGGCCCAGCAAGCCGTCGTGAAGAACTACCCGGACAGCCCGAAAGCAGCCGACGCCATGCTCAACATCGCCAGCTGCTACACGGAACTGAAAGACAAGCCGAACGCCACCAAGACGCTGAACGCCCTGATCTCGCGCTATCCTGACTCGAGCGCGGCGCAGACAGCGAAAGAGCGCGGCGGCAAAAAGTAAGCTTGCTGCGTGCCGGCTTTGTCAGACGTTCAAGACAGCCGGCCAGCGACAGGGGGAAAAAGTTGCCCGTCCCGTTTGACAGAATCACGGGCACCCCCTATAATCTTTCTTCTTCGGGTCGTTAGCTCAGCTGGTAGAGCAGCGGACTTTTAATCCGTTGGTCGCAGGTTCGAATCCCGCACGGCCTACCACGAATACGCAGTAATGATTTGCTTGCGAGTTGTTATAGCAAGCATTTTTTTAGTGCACAGTGTTACCGAAGTTGTTGTAAAGTTTTTGGGTCGTTAGCTCAGCTGGTAGAGCAGCGGACTTTTAATCCGTTGGTCGCAGGTTCGAATCCCGCACGGCCTACCAAATACGTCAGAGAAGCCAACCGTTCGCGGTTGGCTTTTTTGTTTTTGGGGCAGCTTTTATTCATGCTTAAAGCCCTTCACCACCTGCACTTACCAAAAGCATATATTGCCTCAACACACTGGCGTCATAAATACTGGAATACTGAACACACTCAAACAAGTATAAAATCGTGCTTCCAGTTTAGCCACGGAGGGATTCATGTCTCAGAATGAGGACGACACGCCAACAAGCCGGGTAACGGCAAAAGCCGCCCTTAACAACATTCGTCGCATGCTTAAAGGCGAAGTAGACTTCCCAGCTTCTCCAGACGCCACAGCAGAAATGATTAAATCTGCTGTACCGGTCTTGCCACCACAGCCCAGAGAGTTATCTGTTAGATTGCGCTTAATCTTGACCCACAATTTGCATCGAATTCTGACCCGCTCTTCGATATATCTTTATGTTTAAGCAGAGGTTAAATTATGCCTGATCTCCTTTCCTGTATGCTGAGTTGAACTGTTTGTTCGTTTGCTGGCCGGATTGACCCTCTCAGATTGACCCTCCCTCCATGTCCTCGCGAACGCCGCGACCCTGTCGTAAGACCCCTCGAACCCCAATTCTTTTAGGTCCTCATGGATCTGTTTCAGCGTGCGCCGCTGCTTGCGCGACTTGGCCGCCTCGGTCTTGAGGAGCGCTGAAAGCTGGAACGCGTATTTGTCGATGGCGCGGGTGGAGCGCCGCTCAGCGTAAGCTGGCTCTATGGTTTCCGAGCGCAGGTAGCGCCGGACGGTATTTCTGGAGATGCCCAACCGCCTGGATATCTCTCTCAATGGGATATGCTCGCGAATGTGCCAGCGTCGAATAATGCCTAGTAGTGCCACGTCGATCACTCCGATTCCCCGCTCAATGTCATGAGCAGGATTGTGTCTTAAACGTGGGTCAGATTCGTTTGCAAATTATGCTGCAAAGTGGGTCAGATTTCGCTGCAAATCAACACAGCTAGCTACAAACGGCAATTACCACTCAATAAAGTTCCATTCATCCTTACACCAAAAGTGCTGGGGTCGGACCCGGCGGGTCCGACCCCGGGATTGCTTTGGGGATAAAAACGGAGCCGTGGGGAGGTATGCCACTCTTGCACGCGCTCAACCTTGGCTTGCCCGAAGCAAGTTATCAAGCCTGCCGCGCCCGCAGCCACTCCTTCAACGCATCATTCATGCGCGTTTGCCAGCCTTCACCGGTCGCCTTGAAGGCGTCCAGGATTTCGGCGTCGAAGCGGATGGTCGTGCTGACCTTGCTACCACTGCCGGCAGGCCGGCCGCGGCGGCGGCGGGCCAATTCTTGTTGCGCTTCGGGATGGGAAACGGGTTTATCACCGACTTGCCAGGCGCCTTGTTCAAAAAAATCGTCCGTCAGTTCAGGCGCATCGTCCGGGTCAAGCCAGGCTTTGGCTGTATTTTGCGATTTCACGTTCATTTGCTTTCCTCATGCTGATGATTCTGCGTGCCAGTCCACGCTGCGTCCAGACCAGTACGACGAGACGTTCATCAAGCCAGCCCATCGTAATGAGCCGTGACTCGCCATAATCCTGCCTCTGGTCCGGTAGCGTAATCCTAAGCCCATCAAACACTTCTGTCGCACGCGCAAAGTCCAGCCCGCGCCCCATGAGCGTCTTTTCACGCTTGGCAGCATCAAAAGTGATCCCTTATTTATCGTAGTAACAAATAATGGGGGAAGCCAGTCTTATTTCAAGCAGGAATAAAGTTCAGCAATACTCCGCCAAGCCCGCCAAGCGCTTTGCCTCATCAATAAAGTGCGCCACCACCGGCATCATGTTGTCTTCACGCACCACCAAGGTCAACGGTGCGTGCAGGCCGGCGGCGCTGTCGGCGATGCGGCAATAGCGGACGGCGTGGGCATGGAAGCCCACCATGGAGGCGGGCGCCACGGAGATGCCGACACCGGCGGCGACCAGGCTGATGTTGGTCAGCATGTTGTCGACTTCGGCGGCGATGCGCGGCGTGTAGCCGGCTGCCAGGCAGGCGTCGATCAGGGCGGCATACATGCCGGGCGCGCCGGGTTTGCGCACCAGGATGAATTTTTCATCGCGCAAGGCTGACAGCCTGATCCCAGGCATCTGCTCCTGTCCGGCTGCCGGCGCCAGCAGCGTATGCCAGGCGGGCAGCACCAGCAGCATGGTCTCATCGAGCAGGCGGTGGAACAATAAGCCGGGCGGGCGTTCGACCGGCATGCGCAGGAACGCCAGGTCGATGCGGCCGTTGGCGACGGCGGTGGTGAGGGTCGCCGCATTGCCCTCGCTAAAGCGGATGTCCACCTGGGGACGCTGCTCGCGATGGGTATGCAGCAGTTGCGGTATCAGCGGGTGCGCCACGGCGGAACTGGTAAAACCGACCGACACCAGGCCTTCCATGCCCGAGGCCGTCAGCGCCGCGCGCAGCCCTGCCCGTTTCACCTTGTCGAGGATGGCGCGTGCTTCCTGCAGATAAATCTTGCCGGCCGGACTCAGGTCTACTCCTTTCGGATGGCGCAGGAACAGCGCGAATCCCAGCTCTTCTTCGAGCGTGCGGATTTGCTGGCTCAGCGGCGGCTGCTGCATGTGCAGGCGCAGTGCAGCGCGGGTGAAGTTCCCCTCCTCGGCCACCGTGACGAAATAACGCAAATGCCGAAGTTCCATGGGCGGGCTATATATAGGAAGTATGGTGAGGGCGACTTTATTGTATTTTACAGCCCGGCGAGACCGCCCTATGATCCGAGCATATGACCGTTTGTGACTATTTGTTGCGAAATCCGGTCACCATCTCATCATAGGCAGAGGCTTGTATGCGTAGAATCACTGTTTTATTGTCCCTGTTGGCGCTGACTATCGGTCAGCAAGCAAGCGCGCGGCCACATCACTCCACCGCCAGCGCGACGGCGGAAAATTGCTACGACAGCGCCGACGCCGGCGAAATCCGCCTGTGGGATGGCCCCGCGCCCGGCGCCGCCGGCGATGACGCCTGCCAGGACATTCCTTACATGCGGGTATTCCCGGCTGCCAATGGCGATCCGGCCGCACCGGCCATGCTGCTGCTGGCCGGCGGCGGATACGATCACCTGACGAACAAGAAAGAACAGACGCCGGTGGCCGAGTATTTTTCGCGGCGCCTGAACGTCACCACCTTCGTGCTGTATTACCGCCTGGTGCGCCCTGACGGCACGTATCGCTATCCGGTGCCGATGTGGGATGGCCAGCGCGCGCTCAAGCTGATCCGCCATCGCGCCCGCGAACTGCATGTCGATCCGAAGCGCATCGGCGTGTTCGGCTTTTCGGCCGGAGGCCATCTGGCCACCACCCTGGCCTTGCATCCGGACGATGATTTCGGCTTGCCGGTGCACGACGCGGTCGATAGCAGTTCCGGCAAGGTCGATACGCTCGGTCTCGGCTACCCCGTCATTTCCATGGACCCGGCCGTGTATGGCACGTCGAATACGCGCAAGAACTTGCTGAAAGACTATCGCGGTGCGCAATTGCATCAACTGGAACAGCGTCTGTCCGGCCAAAATAATGTCGGCCCGCATACGCCTCCGGTATTCCTCTTCGTCAGCATGGATGACCAGCGCATCGATCCGCACAACAGCGTGATCTTCGGCGATGCGCTGAAAGCGGCCGGCATCCGAGCCGATATCCATCTGTTCCCGCACGGCGCCCATGGCGTCGGCCTGGCGACGGACATGCCCGAAGAGCAAGCCTGGCCTGAACTGTTCCGGCTATGGCTGACCCGCCAGCACTTCATCAACTGATTTTAATCAGAAAGAAATATTCTCATGCACGGATTTTCCCGTTTGTTCGTGGCGTTCGCTTGCGCGGCCACCCTGAGCGCCTGCGGCGGCGGCAGCAGCAATCCAGCATTGCCGCAACAGTCCTCCCAGGCGCAGTCGTCCTCCGCCGTGGCTGGCATCAGCGGCACAGTCACCCTGGCAGGCGCCAATACGCCGCTGGCCGGCGTGACCTTGACCCTTGCAAACGGCGTTTCCACGGTGTCCGGCGCCGATGGCAGTTATGCCTTCAACGGCCTGGCCACCGGCAGCTACACCGTCACCCCCAGCATGCAAGGCATCAGCGCATTTTCGCCGGCCAGCCTGACCGTCAAACTGAGCAGCGCCACGGCAGCAGGGCAAAGTTTTGCCGCCACCTCGGCAACGCCGGTTACGCTGGGCGCCTACCGTGCCGACCCGGCCGGCGTGACGGTGGCCGGGATTTCTTCCGGCGGCGCGATGGCGGTGCAATTGCAGATCGCCAATTCCGCCAGCTTCCATGGCGCGGCCATCTTTGCCGGCGATCCGTATTATTGCAACCAGGATGCGCTGTCGAGCTGGAAAACCGCCTGCGCCAATGGCGGCATCCCGCTGGCAACACTGACGGCCTATACCGACAGCATGGCGAGCAGCGGCTTGATCGATCCGACCAGCAATATCGGTGGCAAACCGATCTACATGTTCAGCGGCACCAGGGATACGGTGGTGGCCCAGCAAGTGATGGACCAGCTGCAAACGTATTACCAAAACTACACCAGCGCCAGCAATATCGTCTACAACCAGACGACGCCGGCGCAGCACGCGTGGATTACGCCCGATGCCGCCAGCGACTGCGGCCACCTGGGGGCGCCATTCATGAATAATTGCAACGTGAATGCCGAGCAGACTTTCTTGACCATGTTCTATGGCAATCTGCATGCGCCGACAACGACGCCACAAGGCAGTTATGCCCAGATCAACCAGAACGCCTTTTGTTCAGGCAACAATTGCGCCGCCATCAGCATGGATAACACGGCATGGCTGTATGTCCCCGACAATTGCGCCACGCAAGCGTGCAAGGTGGTGGTCGCCTTGCATGGCTGCAAGCAAGGGCAATCGTATATCGGCAACACTTTTGTGCAACAGGCTGGCATCAACGAATGGGCCGACACCAATAATATCCTGGTGCTGTATCCACAAGCGATCGCCTCCCCCGCGCAGCCGCGCAATCCTGAGGGTTGCTGGGATTGGTGGGGTTATACGGGCGCGGACTACGCCTTGAAGTCAGCGCCGCAGATGACGGCCATCATGGCGATGGTGCATCGAATCACTGCCGCTCCCTAAGGCCGGCTCTACGCAAACACCGGCCGCATCATGAAATGTTCTATAGCCAGCTGAACGGCGCGGCCCAGCGGTACTTCCACCCAGCGGTGGAAGGCCGCGCCGCAAGCCAGGCTGGCGCCCCAGGCGGTCAGCATGCCCAGCGCCTGCCATTCCGGCTCCAGCGGCACAAGATGAATAAAGGCGGCGTTGACCAGCAGGCAGACGGGAAAGTGGATCAGGAACACGGCATACGATATCTGCCCCAGGCGATTGACCACCGACCAGGTTTGCCCCTGGGCTGGCGTGCGCGAACGGCCGAACAGGAACAGGGCGCAGGCAACGATCAAGGCCAGCGCGATGCGGCTGCGGAAGTTGATGGCCAGCGCCAGTACGGCCGGAACCGTGATCATGACGAGTAGCATGCTCATGGCGCCAGCCTTGCGGCGCACGTCGCTGGCCCACCAGGCCAGCATGCCCAGGCCATAGCTGCCAAAGAAATAAGGCGCCCAGTTGTCCCAGCTGGCGTCGAGGTTGAAGTGCAACAGGGAAACAGCAATCCCCAGGGTAACGGTCAAGGGCATCAGCCAGGGCGCGCTGCGCTGGCCGGCAATATGGCCGCCCAGCCATAACAGCAAGGCCGTCAGTGCATACAGCTGGAAATCGATGGCCACATACCAGGCGCCAGCCGACAGCGATTCATAGCCGAGCACGCTATGCAGCAACAGCGCGTGGGCGCCCAGCTGGTCCAGGGTGGCGGGAGCGGAAATCGAATCGTGGGTCATCCAGTTGGCCGCCAGGATGGACGCGGCGGCGGCCAGCAGAGTGGCCGCCATGAATGGCGGCGCCAGCTTGGCATAACGCCGGCCGATGGCGCGCAGCGGCGAGGCCAGGCCCGGCAGCCCGGCCGGCGAGAGCGATTTGGCGACCAGGAAACCGCTGATGACCAGGAAGACTTGCACGGCGATGCGGGCGCTGCCGCCCAGCCAGTCGAGCAAGGCAGGCAGCATGCGCCGTACGTGATCGGACATGGGGCCGTAAAACGCCAGATGATGCAGCACAATCAGTTGCGCCGCGCCGGCTTTCAAGACATTGATCCAGCCAAACTGCGCGCGAACGGCCTCGTCCGCTCTTGTTACTGCCACTACCTTCATGCCCAACCTTTGTTACACAGCGATATTTCAACAACACAATCCCTAGCAAGCGAATTGCTGATGATTTTGCCGACCGGCCGATATGATAGCCGAGCTTGAAGGATGGGGTCGCCGCGCAGCTTATTTGCTGGCCGCGGTGTCCGGAAATACCGATACGGGATGCTGCGCCAGGATGGCGTCCAGCAAGCCGGGAAAGCGCGCGTCGATATCGAGCCGGCGCAGCGAGTTCATGTGGATGGTGCCGCTATTTTCCGTGAAAACGAGGCCCGATTCGCGCAAGACCTTGAAGTGGTGCGAGACGGTGGACTTGGGCCGGCCGCCGTCGAGCTCGCCGCAAGTGGCCGCTTCCACGCCAGCCAGGCGCCGCACGATGTCGAGACGGATCGAATCGCTCAAGGCATACAGCACACGTTCAAGGACGAAATCGCTGGCGGGAGGGTGTTTATGGGGGCGCATGTGCAGAATCATACACCATCGGCTATACTCCATCCATTGTTCGAATACATTCGAACAATGGAACTTAACCCTATTCCTCACTTTCACGAACCAAGGCCACCATGTCCGCCCTCTTCCAGCCCTTTACCCTCAAAGATATTACCCTGCGTAACCGTATCGCCGTGCCACCGATGTGCCAGTACATGGCGGTCGATGGCCAGGCCAACGACTGGCATCTGTCGCACTATGCCGCCCTGGCGCGCGGCGGCGCAGGGTTGGTGATCGTCGAAGCGACGGCCGTGTCGCCAGAAGGCCGTATCACGCCGGGCTGCACCGGCATCTGGAATGATGACCTGGCGCAAGCGTTTGCTCCCGTGGTGAAAGCCATCAAGGCAGCCGGATCCGTGCCCGGCATCCAGATCGGCCATGCTGGCCGCAAAGCCAGCTCGAACCGGCCATGGGAAGGCGACGACCATATCGTGGAAAGCGATGCCCGCGCCTGGGACACCATCGCGCCATCGGCCCTCGCCTTTGGCCCCGGCCTGCCAAAAATGCCGCGCGCCATGAATCTCGACGATATCGCCCGCGTGCGCCAGGATTTCGTCGACGCCGCCCTGCGCGCCCGTGAAATCGGCTTCGAATGGCTGGAGCTGCATTTTGCCCACGGCTACCTGGGACAAAGCTTCTTTTCCGCCCACTCGAACCAGCGCGACGATATCTATGGCGGCAGCGTGGAAAACCGCGCCCGCTTCCTGCTGGAAACATTGAAAGCCGTGCGCGAGGTATGGCCGGAAAGCCTGCCGCTGACCGTGCGTTTTGGCGTGATCGAATACGATGGCCGCGATGAAGCAACCTTGCTGGAATCGATAGCCCTGGTGCGCGATTTCAAGGCCGCCGGCCTCGATATGCTCAGCGTCAGCGTGGGCTTTTCGATTCCTGGCGCGGCGATTCCCTGGGGCACGCCTTTCCTGGCGCCTATCGCTGAACGGGTGCGCCGCGAAGCAGGTTTGCCCGTGTCATCGGCCTGGGGTTTCGGCACGCCGGCCATCGCGGAACAGGCCGTCAAGGATGGCCAGCTCGACGTAGTGATGGTGGGCCGCTCGCATCTGGCCAACCCGCACTGGCCGTACGCTGCCGCCAAGGAACTGGGGGTGGAGCGCCCTTCGTGGACCTTGCCGGCGCAATACGCACACTGGCTCGAACGTTACTGATCAGGCGCGGGCATCGACACCGTTCTGCTGCCTCTGCTTCTGCAGCATGACATCGAGGGCGGCCTGCAATTTCCTGGCGGCCTGCGGGTCGTTGCGGAACAAGGCGCCCTCGATACCCAGGCGCGCCTTTTGCGTGAAATCAATACGCTCGCTATCGCTGGCGGCAGGCACTTCGGGGCTGCCGTCTACCGGTATCTTCATGGTCATCAGCATGAATGGCGTGCTTTCATCGAACGTCATTTGTCCGCTCCGGATTTGCCCATTTACCCAGTCGCGCATTTCCTGGCGGGTCATGTTGCTGAAATTGGGCTGCCTGGCGTCAGCCGAACCCGCTGCCGCGTTCGGCGCCGCCGATGTTTTTTCAGCCAGCATGGCGGCGAACGAGGCGGCACCATCGGTGCGGGCAGCGGGATAGCCGGCCTGGGCACGGCCGGCGAAAATAGTGTTGGCTCCACTATCAATTTTCATGTTATTTCCTCACATTAGAAGAAAAGACATTTTCCATGAAAATTGCCCAAAAGCATTAATTAAATAGCCAGGCAAATAGCACTCTATTCAAGTGTTATGGCAACTCTTCCCCGTTGCGGGCGGCTGGAAGACATCAGCCAGCCCCTGCTGCAGCAGGTTTTTTCGCATTCGCCGGATGCCCCTCCAACGGCAATTCCGGCAAGAACAGCAGCACCACCAGGCCCAGCAGCAGAAGGACTGCGCCGGCGCCAAACACGCTGGCAATCGCGTGGCGATACACTTCCACCGTTTGCGCCTGCGCCGCGTGCGCCCCCAGGGTCGATACGGCTTGCACGCCATGCGCATGCAGCTGGTGCGCAAGGATGGCGCCAGAGCCCGTCACGCCCAGCAAGCCTCCCAGCGAACGGAAGAAAGCCAGCATGGCCGTGCCCACGCCGCGCCGCGCCAGGGGCAAGGCATTCTGCACGGCAACCGTCATGTTCGGCATGACCAGCCCCAAGCCCATGCCCAGCAAAAAGATGGCGGGTTCGATCACCCAATAGCCCTGCGCCGTTTCCATGGCCCAGGCCAGCACGGCAAACGCCAGCACCGCCCCGCCCAGGCCCACCACCTGCACCATCTTGTATTTGCCCGAACGCGACAGCACCCGGCCATTGAACATCGACGACACCACCAGGCCCACCATCATCGCCACCGTCATCACGCCCGATTCGGCCGGGCTGGTGCCCATCACCAGCTGGAAGAACAGGGGGAAAAATACGCTGGCGCCCATCAGGCCCATGAAAGTCATCGCCATCACCAGGCTGGCGATATTGAAGGTGCGGTTCTCGAACAGGTCCGGCGGCAGCACGGGCTCATCGACTCTGCCCACATGCATGGCCAGCCAGCCGCCCATCACCACCGCAATGCCGATCGATACCTTGATCGCCAGCGCATCCCACGGCCACTCGGTGCCGCCCAGCGCCAGTACCAGCAGGGCCGCCGTGATTGTGCCCGTCAGCAAGAATGATCCCAGGTAATCGATCTTGTGCGCATGCATGCGCACCGGTTTGCGCATGGCGCGCGCGATGATGAAGAAGGCCACCACGCCGATCGGCAGGTTCACATAAAAGATCCAGTGCCACGACAGGGCGTCGGTGATGACCCCACCGAGCACGGGGCCCAGCACGCTGGTCACGGCAAACACGATGGGCACCATGCCCTGGCGCTTGCCGCGCTCGCCTGGCGGCACCAGGTCGCCGATGATGATTTGCGCCAGCGGCATGAAGCCGCCCGCCCCCAGGCCCTGGATGGCGCGGAAAATGATCAGTTCCGTCATGTTCTGCGCCAGCCCGCACAGGGCCGAACCCAGCAAGAAAGTCAGCAGGGCGGTAAAAATCATGGGGCGGCGGCCATATTGATCGGCCAGCTTGCCATACAGGGGCATGGTGGCGGTCGAGGCCAGCACATAGGCCGTGACCACCCACGACAAATGCGCCATGCCGCCCAGATCACTGACGATGCGCGGCAAGGCCGTGGCAACGATGCTCTGGTCCAGGGCGCCCAGGCCCATCACGACCATCAGGCCAAAAAAGACGGCGCGTACTTCGCGCGGCGTGACGGGCTCTTCCGAACCGGCGTGTAGTTGCTTGCTCATGACTGTCCAATCGTAAGGAGGGGTTGCATGGCGGCGGCCAGCGCATCCATCTGTTGCGGCGACAGGCGGGCAATCCGCCGCGCCAGCGCATCGCGGCGGCGTGCGCGCAAGGTCTCGACCACGTGCATGCCCTGCGGCGTTACTTGCAAACCAGAACGGCGGCGGTCTTGCGGATCAGGCGCGCTGCGCTCGACCAGCCCCGCCTCTTCCAGCGACTTGACCTGCGCACTGATGGTAGGCCCGCGCACATTCTGCACCCGCGCCAGGGCGGCCACGCCGATGCCCGGCTGTTCGTGGATCAGGCCCAGCAGCATGTATTGCATCAGCGACACGTTGGCGTCCATCTCGCCGCCTTCGCGCTGCATGGAACGCAGCAAGCCCTTGAAGGCCAGCCGTAGCTCGTCGGACAGCGCCAGCGCGCGCTCCGGAATCGGTGTATCAGGTAGGGAATGGTCGGACATGGGATCACCTAAATAGGTAGACTACCTACCCATATTAAACATAGTCTGGCAGACAGGCAAGGAAAATTTCCCCCATCTGCCCGCCCAGCCCTTCCCAAAACGCCCGCCAGCCTGCATAATGCGCCCCCTTGGGTCGTTAGCTCAGCTGGTAGAGCAGCGGACTTTTAATCCGTTGGTCGCAGGTTCGAATCCCGCACGGCCTACCAAGAATACGCAGCAAAGAAAAAGCCCACGAATTTCGGTTCGTGGGCTTTTTTCTTTCCGGTCGTTCGCTGGCCGCTTCGGAAAATGTCCGGTCAGGGCCGCTTCGCATCGATATCGAGAAACTTTCCAGGTCCGAAGATAGCAATATGAAAAAAGGCGGCATCAGGATAGCGATGCCGCCTTTGACTTTCCAGGCCTGAGCTTCAGTCCGTGCCTATCAGCAACTCAGATTAGGACCGGTGGGTACCCCCAGGTTCTGGGTGAAGGTCGTGTAGTAATTCACCCGGGTCTGCATCTGGGCCGGCCCCTGATACGCAGTGCCGCCTACGCATTCGCGATTGCCGTTAATGGCATTGATGGTCTGGCCGAAACCGTATCCGCCGACCATCGAATCATGCGCCGACCTCCCGGCGCGGCCAGGTTGGGTCATCCAGTACCAGATCGCACTTCTCCACGCGATGGTGGCGTTGGTGGCCAACAATTCCGGATTGTTCACCAGTTGCTCGCCCAGCCCCATGGCGTTGCCCAGACTGCGGTAATTTGAGGTCCAGCTGATCTGGATCGGGCCACGACCGAAATACTGGTCGCCCACATTATTGCTCTTGCAGGGGACTTGTACCCAGTTCACATCGCAGTACAAGGGCCAGTTGGCGGTGTTGTATTCCCTGACTGCCTTCAGGTTGTCCGACTCGTGCTGCAGGTTGGCGAAGAAGGCGGCCACTTCCTGCTTGTTCAGAGTCGCGTTGCCCGACTTGCCAAAGCTGGGATAGTAAGCTGCTGCAGCGACGAAGTCGGCGTATTGGTAGAACGAACTGCGGTTCGGGAACCATGATTCGAACTGAGCTTTTGACAGGCCGGCAAAACTGCCTCCCGGGTCGGGAGTAGGCGTCGGCGTCGGCGTAGTGTCGCCACCGCAAACAGAATCGACGATCCACGGCTGGCCACTGTTAACAGGACCATTATTTGTCGATGGATTGCTGCCTTGCGTCCAATACGCGGCCCTGTAATTAACGCCGTTGTAGCTCACCGTCGCGCCGCCACTGTAGGCAGTGGCAGGCGACCAGGCGGCATAACATACCGCTGTAGTAGCGAGCAATGCAGTTGTGCCCGCTGGCGAGGACGTATCGCCACCGCCGCAGGCGAGCAGCGAGCCCCCCACCAGTCCGGCGATAAGACTATTCATTAGCGTTCGGTTCAAAGCTGACTCCATATTCAAGGTGTTGATATATCAAAAACGAGCGGACGGCAGGTCAAGTACCGGCGCTCCAGGCGTGGCGTTCACTGCGATATCGCGCGGTTTCCAAAAAAACAAATCAGTGATGTTGCCAGAATGCAAGTCTAACAATGGCCAGTCAAGTGGTTTCATAAAGTCATTGATCTGAGCATACCAGTAGCCTCTTCAAGCACATTTCCTGGAGGAGCGGCCCCGTAGATATCCGCTTGGGCAGACCATACCAATTTAATGTCTTTGTATAGTGGTATGGCAGGGCAACTCAGGGCGGATAGCTGACCTGCGCCGGCAGGGTGCGTAATCAAGCCAACCTGGATACCTAAAACACGGCAAACTGGACATGCGGTCCAGCGGCAATGTGTCACTTTTCAAGAGTCGTGGTCGGGCGGGCAGTACAAATGTCGAAGAAGAAATCGGGGCACGAAAGCAGCAGCCACACCTTGCCAAACCGGCTTGCTTCCGTCATAATAGCCGCCCTTGGGTCGTTAGCTCAGCTGGTAGAGCAGCGGACTTTTAATCCGTTGGTCGCAGGTTCGAATCCCGCACGGCCTACCAAGAATTTGCAGTAAAGAAAAAGCCAACCGCCTGCGGTTGGCTTTTTTCGTTGTACCGCCCGTGCAAGCCGCCTACTCCCGCCCTTCCCCGTACTTTCCTGGCGTCACGCCCATCACGCGCTTGAACATGGCGATGAAGGCGCTCACATTGTCGTAGCCCAGGTCCAGCGCGATGCGGGTGACGGCTTGGCCGGCGGCCAGCAATTCCAGGGCGCGCAGGATGCGGGCGCGCTGGCGCCAGGCGGAAAAGTGGAAGCCTGTTTCGGCCGTGAAACGGCGCACCAGGGTGCGCGGCGACAGGCCGGCCCAGGCCGCCAGGGCAGCTACACTGTGTTCGCCCGCCAGGTCGTCCAGCACGGCACGCGCCACCCGCAGCAAGCGCGGGTCGGAAGGTAGCGGCAAGCCCAGCGCTTCTTGCGGCGCGGCCGCGATTTCATCGAGGATCACACCCGCCACCCTGGCCTGCCGCTCGTCCGGCGCCTGACCGTTCCAGCTGGCGGCGCGCGCCACGGCGGCACGCAACAGCTCGGACACGCGCAGCACGCAGGGTCCAGCGGGCAAGCCGTCGCAAACAGCCTCGTCGATATACACGCTCCAGCCCGCAAACGGGCCATGCGAGCGCAGGGAGTGGACGTGATAGGGCGGCATCCACACGCAGTGGCTGGCCGGCACCGCCCACTGTGCCGTCTCGGCGCCGATGGACAGCAAGCCCCGCACGGCGCCAAACAGCTGGCCGCTGGCATGGCGATGCGCTGGCGTCAGCCTTTCCTGCGGCTGGGAAATCAGCATGGCATACAGTGGCACAGGCAGCAGCGTTGGCTGATTTGGCGTATCGATAGACATAAACAAGGCAGACAAGACAATCACCACATCATACAGTGGAGTCTTTCAACCACCACAGGAGTCCATCATGCGTGCAACAGACCTTTTACCCGACGAACAGAACCAGGGGCAATTCAATGGCGTGAGCGTGCGCAAGGGCACGGTGGGTGCTTTCCTGTTTAACGCCCGCGCCTGGCTGGATCCGGCCAGCAATGCGGAACAACGCAAGGATGCGGAGCGCGACATCGTCGAGGCGCTGCCGGCCCTGCAGGCGCTGGGTCTGTTTGATCTATTGCAGGTGCGCGATGCGAAGCTGCGCGAACTGGTGTCAAGGCCGGCAGCGTAATCCGTCCAGCCTCGTCCGCCGCGTGCATTTCCTCTATCATGCTGCTTTGCCCTCCGCTCTGTCCCTTATGCCGTCCACCATTGCCACGCCTGTCCACAGCGAACTGATCATCAAGAAAAGCCGTTTTATCGGCTGCGTGCAGCCCATGACGGACCGGGCCAGCGCGCAACAGGTGGTCAATGGCCTGAAGGCGCAGCATCCGGGCGCCTGCCATGTGTGCTGGGCGCTGCTGGCCGGTGGACAATCGGCAGCCGTCGATGATGGCGAACCGAGCGGCACGGCCGGGCGGCCCATGCTCGATGTGCTGCGCCACCAGGACCTGGAAGGCGTGCTGGCGACCGTGGTGCGGTATTTCGGCGGCGTGAAGCTGGGGGCGGGCGGACTGGTGCGCGCTTATACCGACAGCGTGGCGCAGGCGCTGCTGCAGGCAGAAAAAACGGCCATCGTGCGCCAGCGCGCGCTACGCTGCGCGCTGCCGTACGCCATGGAAGGCATGCTGCGCCGCGAACTCGACGCGGCCGGCGCCACCTTGCTGGAAGTCCAGCATGGTCAGGCCGTGCTATTCGATTTCAGCCTGGCCGACAACGCCGCCGACGCCCTGCTGGCGCGCCTGGACGAAGCGGGCAATGGACGCATCGTCTGGCATGATGCAGCAGACCCAGACTAATTTATTGCACGCGGCGCACCTTCGGCGAATTATTCGTGCCTTCGATCTTCAGGAAGAAGGTGCCGACGAAGTTGCGCTCGACCGTCACTGCCGGATTGTTCATCGGCGATAACACGGCCGAACTGCCGTCGACGATGCGCCATACCTGGCCATTGCTCAGCTTAATCAGTGCATTGCCACTCCAGCCGTCAAACTTGCCGGCGATGGTGCTGCTGATCGAATTGTCTTCTGCCACGGCCGCTTTGGCAGGCTTGATCGTTTCCATGCCAAAACTCTGTTCGCGCTGCGCAGGCGTCGGCGCCACCACGGCTGCAGCGGCGGCAGGTGCAGCCGTGCCCAAAGGAATAGCGTCATAACATGCCACGCGGCCAGCAACATCAGCGATGGAACGGCATTGCAACATAGCGGCATCATCCGCCAGGGCCGCACCGGATACGAACAGCAACACAAACAAAGCTTTCATCGACACTCTTTCAAGATTTAAGTAAGTAGGCCAGTTTCGCCATGGAAATGTGAGTATATCGTCAAGCTGCCACTGCCTGTGGTTCACAGCAGCCTGGCTTGACTTACTTGCAATAATATCCGGCCCAGCGCTGGCAATCCGGCCACTTGCCGGATATCCGGCAGACGCCACAAGCTTCCCGCCTCTAAAAACAACACATCTGTTGGCAAGCGTCCACATGCCCCCTGCAACTATCTTCATCCACTTTGTAAAAAAGAGGCGGGCCAGATGCTTGCCAATTACACCAGGAAACGACGTTGGCGGGCCTGAAATACCGTGTTCATTTTCAAAAAAACAGCGCCCCGGCGCATATGCATATGTGTTTCAGGCGCCCTGGCAATACGGCCGTCACACCATGACAAAAACAGATATGCGGCGCCAAAAAGCTTCGTTCTCATCTGTTGTACCCCGCTTTAGGCTTGTGTGTTGAAAGCCTTGCGGCGCCGCCAGCATCACGGCAGGAGCGCATTGCGTGGCAAATTTTATAGAGGCAAGCCGTGCTTCCGACAGGGGCGCGATATGAGAACTTCGATGAATTTTCAACAATTACGGACCATCCTCGAACTGCCACGCCACAGTTTCAACCTGACCCAGATGGCCAGCGCCCTGGGCATGACCCAACCGGGCATCAGCCGCCATGTGCGCGATATGGAAGAAGAGATGGGATTCGCCATTTTCGAACGCAGCAACAAGCGCATCACGGGCCTGAGCGAATCGGGCCGGGCCATCTTGCCGATCGTGGAGCGCCTGCTGGTCGAAGCCGACAAGCTGCAGGGCGCCAGTGCCGACTATACGACGCTCGCCAGCGGCGTGCTGGCCATTTCCACCACCCATACCCAGGCCCGCTACGCGCTGCCGCAGGCGATGCTGGGGTTCCGCGGCGCCTTTCCGGAAGTACGCGTCGCGCTGCAGCAAAACACGCCGGAAGATATCGCGAAGTCGGTCATTGCGGGCAAGGCAGATATCGGCATCGCCACCGAAAGCCTGGCGGCCTATCCGGAACTGGCCGCCTTCCCCTGCTATCGCTGGAGCCACCTGGTGCTGGTGCCGGACGGCCACCCGCTGCTGGAACTGGGAGCGCTGACCCTGCGCGCCCTGGTGCAATTCCCGCTGCTGACCTACGACCATGGCTTTACCGGCCGGCGCCATATCGAACAGGCGTTTTCCGCCAGCGGTTTGATCCCCGATGTGGCGCTGACGGCGATGGATTCCGACGTCATCAAGGACTATGTGCGGCTCGGCCTGGGGGTCGGCGTGCTGGCATCGGTGGCGTTCGACGCCGAACACGACGCCGGCTTGCGGGCGCTCGACGCCGGCCATTTGTTCGCCGCCAGCACCACCTGGCTGGCCGTGCGGCGCGGCGCCTACCTGCGCAGCTACACCTATGAATTCATCCGCCATTTTGCGCCGCAGCTGACACGCCAGGCCATCGACCGGGAACTGCATCGCGATGCCGCGCTGGCCAGCGACGCCAGCGCCCCGGCAGCCATCCACCGCCCACCCCAATCACCGACCATCTACACAGGAGCACCTGCCATGTCCACCACCATCGATACGCTCTGGTACACCCGCTGCCCAGCCCCTACGCCACTCGGCATCGCCATCCAGCAAGGCTGGCTGGCGCAGGAATTCGCCGCCGACGGCCTGCATATCAAGGCCTTGCAAGATGCCGACGACCCACAGATACGGCGCTCGCACTTCACCCACTCGCAGCCGCATTCGTTCCGCCAGGGCGGCAATATCCCGGCGCTGTGGGCGCGCTCCTCGGGCGCGGCCACGCGCGTGATCGGCCTGACCTGGGTCGATGAATTCCAGGGCTTGCTGGCCTTGCGCGGCAGCGGCATCGCCAGCGTGGAGCAATTGCGCGGCAAACGTTTCGGCCTGCCGAAAAACCTCTCCTCCGGGGTGGTCGACTTCCACCGCGCCACCGCCCTGCGCGGCTTCGGCACCCTGCTCGACGTGGCCGGCCTGACGCTCGACGATGTGAAACTGGTCGACCTGCCTTATGCGCCACTGGGGCTGGCCGATGCCAAGCCGGTCGATGAACAGGGTTTTGCACGCCTGCTGCGCACGCATGGCCAGCAAGAATTCAGCCGCGAAGTGCATGCGCTGATCAGCGGCGAAGTCGATGTGGTGTTTGCCAAGGGCGCGACCGGCCTGGCCGCCGCCAACCTGGCGCAGGCGGACGTGATCGTCGACATCAGCCAGCAAACCAATCGCTTGCTGCATGCGAATAACGGCGCACCGCGCCCCCTGACCGTCGACCAGGCGCTGCTCGACGCACGCCCCGACCTGGTGGCCCGGGTGCTGGCGCGCACCATCGCCGCCGGCCGCTGGGCAGAGGCGCATCCCACCGAAACGACTGCCTATATCGCACGCGAAACCAAGAGCCCCGAACTGTGGGTGCGCCATGCGTATGGCCCCAGGCTGCACCACCACCTGCATATCGACCTGGCGCCGGAATCGGTGGCGGCGCTCGACAACTTCAAGCAATTTTTGCATGGCAGCGGCTACCTGCCGGCCGACTTCGACCTGCAGGCGTGGATAGACCCGCAACCGCTGCAGCAAGCGCTGCAACTGCTCGAAACCCGCCGTGACGGTGTCAAAACCGAACTGGCCGCCTGATTCATTCCTGCTACCGGAAAGAGCCCACCGCACATGCCCCGCTATTTACGCCGCTCCTGCGCCACCGCGCTATTCTGCATGGCCTTTGCCAGCAGCGCAGCACCAGCAACATCGGCCGCTCGCGTCGCCGGCGGCACGCTCAATTTCGTCGTCACGCCGGAACCGCCATCGCTGGTAAACCTGGCCACCAGCGCAGTGCCCGTGCTGAAAGTGAGCAGCAAGGTCACTGAAGGCTTGCTGGCCTACGATTTCAACTTCAACCCGACGCCGCAGCTGGCCACCGCCTGGAGCATCAGCCCCGATGGCAAACGCTATACCTTCACCTTGCGCCGCGGCGTCAAATGGCATGACGGCAAGCCGTTCACGTCGGCCGACGTGGCGTTTTCGCTGGAGCTGCTGAAAAAAATCCACCCGCGCGGCAAGAGCACCTTCGCCAATCTGACGGCGGTACGCACGCCGGACCCGTACACGGTGGTGCTGGAACTGTCGCAGCCGGCGCCCTACCTGATCAAGGCCTTTGCCGCATCCGAGTCGCCCATCATCCCCAGGCATATTTACGAGCATGGCGACGCGCTGTCGAATCCCAATAACATCGCGCCGATCGGCACCGGCCCGTTCAAATTCTCCAAATGGGTGCGCGGCAGTTATATCGAGTATGTGCGCAACCCCGACTACTGGGACAAGCCCCGTCCCTACCTGGACAAGATCATCGTCAAGTTCATTCCCGATGCGGCCGGGCGCGCGATCGCCTTCGAAAATGGCAGCGTCGACCTGGGCGGCGACACACCGGTGCCGCTGGGCGACCTGGCGCGCCTGAAAAACAACCCGACCCTGGGTGTGGAAACGTCGGGCTACCAGTTCGAGGCCGGTCCGCTGCGGCTGGAATTCAATCTCGACCAGCCAATACTGGCCAAGCTGGCGGTGCGCCAGGCGATCGCCCACGCGCTGCAACGCGAAATCATCAAGAGCGCCGTATTTTATGGCTACGCCACAGTGATCCACGGCCCCATCCTGCCCGGCAGTCCCTACTTCAGCGCTGCGCCGTCACCGTATCCCTTCGACCTGAAGCAAGCCAATGCCCTGCTCGACCAGGCAGGCTATCCGCGCCGGACCGATGGCAACCGTTTCACGCTGACCCTGGACCCGCTGCCGATCGGCGACACGCCAGCGCGCACGGCCAGCTATGTCAAGTCGGCACTGGCGCGCATCGGCATCGCCGTCACCATCCGCGCCCAGGATTTGCCAGCCTACCTGAAGCGCGTCTATACCGACCGCCAGTTCGATTTCGTCGTCAACGGCATGAGCAACCTGTTCGATCCGACCGTCGGCGTGCAGCGGCTGTACTGGTCGCAAGGCTACCGCCAGGGCGTGCCGTTCACCAATGCCTCGCACTTCAGCAATGCCGAGGTAGACCGTTTGTTCGCGCTGGCGGCGGTGGAAACGGACCAGGCCAAACGGCTGGCCCAGTTCACGCAAATCCAGCAGATCGTGGGCCAGCAACTGCCCGACATCAACCTGGTAGGGCCGCAGCAGGCGACGCTGTTTAACAAGCGGGTGCACGACCATACGCCGACGCCGAATGGCCTCGATGGCAATTTCGCCACGCTGTATTTATCGCCATGAATCTGACACCATGAATTGCACACCATGAACCGCCTGCCACGTCTGCTCAAGGCCCTGCGGCGCGCGCTGCTGTACGCGCTGCCGACCGCGCTCGGCATCCTCATCCTCAACTTCCTGCTGCTGCAACTGGTGCCGGGCGACGCAGCCGACGTGCTGGCCGGTGAATCGGGTTCGGCCACGGCGGAAACCATGGCGATGATGCGCAATCACTTCGGCCTGGACCTGCCGCTGTGGCAGCAGTTGCTGAACTACCTGAATCACCTGGCCCATTTCAGCCTCGGTTTTTCACCGCGCTTCAATATGCCGGTGATGGAGCTGATCTGGAGCCGCCTGCCCAACACCTTGCTGCTGATGGCCAGCGCGCTGGTGATTTCGGTCGTGCTGGGCATCCTGTGCGGCGTGGTGATGGCAACCTGGGCTGGCCGGTGGCCGGACCGCGTGCTGTCGCTCCTGTCGCTGCTGCTGTATTCGACGCCAGGCTTCTGGATCGGCCTGATGGCGGTAGTGCTGTTTTCAGTGCACCTGGGCTGGCTGCCCAGCGACGGCAGCGTCACCATCGGCGCCGCGCTGGGCGGATGGGACGCCCTGCGCGACCGCATCAGCCACGCGCTGCTGCCGGCGCTGGCCCTGTCCAGCGTCTTCATCGCCATCTATGCGCGCCTGACGCGGGCCGCGATGCTGGAAGTGCAAACGCAGGATTATGTACGCACGGCCGAGGCGAAGGGCCTGCATCCGCTGGTCATCCAGCTGCGCCACGTGCTGCGCAACGCGCTCATTCCCGTGACCACGGTGGCCGGCATCCACCTCGGCAATCTGCTGGGCGGCGCGGTGGTCATCGAAACCGTCTTCAGCTGGCCGGGACTGGGCCGGCTGGCGCTCGAAGCGGTGCAGGGTCGCGACTACGCCGTATCGCTGGGCGTACTGCTGCTGTCCTCGTTCATGGTGATCTTCGCCAACCTGCTGGTCGACGTGCTGCACGTCTGGCTGGACCCCCGCATCAAGGCTTGAAACGATGGAACCGACGACGATTATCAATCCCCCGCAGCCAATAGCATCGGCAAGCCCAATCAGACCGCCGAATCCGCATAATCTGCGCATCCGTATCGCCCCGCCAAGAACGGCGCCGCAAGCAGTGCCAGCGCCCGATACGCCAGCTGCGCCAGCCGTACAGCGCCGGTCGTACCCGGCCCTGCGCCGCTACCTGCGCAATCCGGCTGCGATGACGGGCACCGTTCTGCTGCTGCTGATCGTGCTGATGGCGCTGGCCGCGCCCTATCTGTATCCGGGCGATCCGCTCGACATGGTGGCGCAGCCACTGCTGTGGCCGGGACAGGATGCCCAGTACTGGCTGGGCACCGACTCGCTGGGGCGCGATATGCTGGCCGGCATCCTGCATGGCGCCCGCGCCTCGCTGCTGATCGGCGTTGCGGCCGCCGCCATCGGTCTGTCGATCGGCACCCTGATCGGCGCCTGCGCCGGCTATTTCGGCGGCCGCGTCGACAGTGTGCTGGTGCGGCTGATGGAGCTGTTCCAGGCCACGCCCTCCTTTTTGCTGATGATCGTGATCATTTCCATCGTGCCGCCCACCATCGCCGTGATCGCACTGACCATCGGCATCACGTCGTGGACCACGGTGGCGCGGCTGGTGCGGGCCGAATTCCGCTCGCTGAAACAGCGCGACTTCGTGCTGGCCGCGCGCAGCCTCGGCTACGGCGACAGCCGCATCATCTTTATCGAAATCCTGCCCAATGCCCTGCCGCCGGTGATCGTCGCCACCTCGGTGATGATCGCCACCGCCATCCTGATGGAGTCCGCGCTGTCCTTCCTCGGCCTGGGCGACCCGAACCGGGTCAGCTGGGGCAGCCTGATCGGCAGCGGCCGCGAGATGCTGCGCAGCGCCTGGTATTTGACGGCAATTCCCGGCAGCGCGATCATCGTCGCGGTGCTATCCCTGAACCTGGTGGGCGACGGCTTGAACGACGCGCTGAACCCACGCCTGCGGAGCCGGTCCGAATGAGCCTGCTGCTGGAAGTAAACAAGCTGGACGTCCATTTTGGCGCCCACCACGCCGTGCGCAGCCTCGATTTTTCCATCGCCGCCGGCGAGACCCTGGCGCTGGTGGGCGAATCGGGTTGCGGCAAGTCGAGCACCGCGCTGGCCTTGATGCGGCTGCTGCCGGCCAGCGCCCGCATCCAGGGCCAGGTGCTGTTCGAAGGGCAGGATTTGCTGGCCTTGTCGCCGCCAGCCCTGCGCGCGCTGCGCGGCAACGCGGTCTCGATGATATTCCAGGAGCCGATGACCTCGCTCAATCCGGTGCTGACCATCGGCCAGCAAATCACCGAAGTACTGCGGCTGCACCAGCGGCAATCGGCAGCGGCGGCACGCCAGCGCGCGATCGAATTGCTGGACCTGGTCAAGCTGCCCGAACCCCGGCGCCGCATCGACGATTATCCGCACCAGTTATCGGGCGGCCAGCGCCAGCGCGTGATGATCGCGATGGCGGTAGCCTGCCGCCCGCGCCTGCTGATCGCCGACGAACCGACCACCGCGCTGGACGTCACGATCCAGGCGCAGATACTCGAATTGCTCGATACCTTGCGGCGCGAATTCGACATGGCGCTGCTCTTGATCACGCACGACCTGGGCGTGGTCGGCCAATGGGCGGACCGGGTGGCCGTGATGTATGGCGGCGAAAAACTGGAACAGGGCACCACCGGACAACTCTTCACCCAACCGCAACACGCTTACACGCGCGGCTTGCTGGGCGCCTCGCTGACCCTGGAGCGCGAACTGCACTACCGCCAGCAGCGGCTGATGGAAGTCCATGCCGGCACCGACCCGCGCAGTGGCCAGCGCAGCTTTAGCCTCAGCCACGGCAAGCCTGCGCCGGCACAAGCGGCACAAGCGGAAACCCAGGGCCAGCCGCTGCTGCAACTGCTCAAACTGGAAACGCACTACCCATCGGAGCACGGCCTGGTACGGGCCGTCGATGGCGTGTCCTTCGATATCGCCGCCGGCGAAACGGTGGGCCTGGTGGGCGAATCGGGTTGCGGCAAATCGACCCTGGGCAAAACCATCTTGCGCCTGATCGATCCATCGGCCGGGCAGATCCTGTTCAAGGGCAGCGACATCAGCCGCCTGGGCCAGCGCCAGCTGCAACCATTCCGGCGCCAGGCGCAAATGATCTTCCAGGATCCGTATGCCTCGCTGAACCCGCGCCACAGCGTGGCCGATATCCTCGACAGCGCGCTGCGCGTGCATGGCGTGACCGACCGGGCCGAACGCGCACGGCGCGCCAGCAGCATCATCGACCGGGTCGGCTTGCCGGCCACGGCGCTGCGGCGCTTTGCGCATGAATTCTCGGGCGGCCAGCGCCAGCGCATCGGCATCGCCCGCGCGCTGGTGCTGCAACCGTCGCTGTTGATCTGCGATGAACCCGTGTCGGCGCTGGACGTGTCGGTGCAGGCGCAAATCCTGAACCTGCTGGTCGACCTGAAGCAGGAATTGGGCTTGTCCTACCTGTTCATTTCGCACGATTTATCGGTGGTGCGCTACATCGCCGACCGCGTGCTGGTGATGAATGGCGGGAAAATCGTCGAAAGCGGCGACCATCGCAGCATCTGGCGCAACCCCGTCAATCCCTACACGCGCAGCCTGATCGCCGCCGTCCCTACCTCGGCCTTTGCCGCCAGCATAGGCCAAGGCCAGCAACAGCAGTCACCGCCAGCGCGCGAAGCATCGCTGCCATTTTCGTTTTACCGCTTTGCACTGTGATCCACCCCCATCTTACGGAAAACCTCATGCCGCTTGCCACCGCCACCACTCCCTCCACTGCCAGCAGCTTTGCCGCGCCAGCCGACTTCCCCGACAGCCCGGTATCGCAAATCCTGCGCCAGCCGATGATGCTGGGCCTGTTTTTGCCGATCCAGGCCGGCGGCTGGAGCGCTTCGCACCTGGAGCGCAGCACCAGCTGGAGCTTCGATTACAACCTGGCGCTGGTGCAGCGGGCCGAGGAATTCGGTTTCGACCTGGCGTTCGCGCTGTCGCAATGGCTGCCCAAGGGCGGCTACGGCGGCGTTTTCAATGGCGAGGCAATCGACTCGTTTACCTCGCTGGCAGCGATGACGGCCGTCACCAAACGCATCATCCTGGTGGCCACCACGCACGTGCTGTACGGTCCATGGCACCCGCTGCACTTCGCCAAATACTGCGCCACGCTGGACCACGTCTCGAAAGGCCGCTGGGGCATCAACGTCGTCACCGGCCACCGCGCCGTCGAGCATGAGATGTTCGGCTGGCAGCGCATCGAACACGACCACCGCTATGCGATGGCGGCCGAATTCCTCGACGCCGCGCAACACCTGTGGGCAGCCGACGATAATTATTCGGTCACGCCGGCGCTGTCGTCGTGGAAGCTGGACAAGGCCTTCGTCACGCCGCGGCCGCAGTACGGCCGGCCGCTGCTGGTCAATGCCACCGGCTCGGACGCCGGCATCGATTTCGCCGCCCGCCATTCCGACCTGGTATTCATCACCAGCCCGGGCGGCGGCGCGATTGCCGAAGCGCTGGCTTCGCTGCCGGCCCATACGGCCAAGGTCAAGGCGGCCGGCGCCGCCGTCGGCCGCAAGCTGCGCACGCTGATCAACCCGATGATCGTCTGCCGCGAAACGGAACAGGAAGCATGGGCCTACCATGACGCGATCGTGGCCCATGTCGACCCGGTCGCCAGCATGCAGAATTTTAATAGCGATGCGCACGCCTGGCGTGGCCGCAAGGACAATGGCCAGGATGCGGCGCGCGCGGTGGGCGGCAATATCCGTCTGATCGGCAGCCCGGAACAGATCGTCGAACAGATCGTCGCCCTCAAGGAGGCCGGCATCGACGGCATCCAGTGCAGCTTCTTCGACTTCAAGCCGGACCTGGAATTTTTCGGCGAGCGGGTGCTGCCGCTGATGAAGCAGGCGGGCCTGCGTCTGTAGCAAACCGGCTGGCAGGCGCCGCGCGCCTGCCTTCTTTAATGCTTAGCTGCCAAAACGCGGCTTGCGGCCGACAATCACATGGCTGGGGTCATTGAAGCCCGGCGTCGATGGGTGGCCGGTCACCACCAGGCTGTCGACCAGCGCCTCGTCTTCAGCAGTAAATTGATACTGCAAAGCGGGCAGGTAGTCATCCCATTGTTCTTCCGTGCGCGGGCCGGTAATGGCCGATGTAACCAGCTGGTTGTTCAATACCCAGGCCAGCGCAAACTGCCCGGCGCTGATGCCGCGCGCCTCGGCGTGCTGCTTGATCTGCTGCGCCAGTTGCAGCGACTCGGGCCGCCACTCGGTCTGGTGGATGCGCTTGTCGTTACGGCCGGCGCGGCTGCCTTCGGGCGGCGGCAGGGACGGATCATATTTACCGGTCAGCACGCCACGCGCCAGCGGGCTGAATGACACCACGCCGACGCCATAGTATTCGGCCGCCGACAGATGCTCCGCTTCCGGCTGGCGGTTCGCCAGGTTGTAGCATGGCTGCGTGGCGGCAGGCCGGTCGACGCCCAGCAAATCGGCGGTGCGCACGAATTCAGCCAGTTTCCAGGCCCGGTGGTTCGACACGCCCCAGTAGCGTAGCTTGCCAGCCTGGACCAGGTCACTCAGGGCGCGCACGGTTTCTTCGGGACGCGTTTCATGGTCTTCGCGGTGCAGATAAAACAGGTCGATGTAATCGGTGCCCAGGCGCTTCAGGCTGGCGTCGACCGACTGGATCACATTCTTGCGCGACGCCCCCTTGTCATTCGGCCCGCTGGCGCCGGGATTCTGGTTGACGAATTTGGTCGCCAGCACCCACTGCTTGCGCCGTTCGGCGATCAAGCGCCCTACCACCTCTTCCGACTGGCCGCCGTTGTAGACGTTGGCCGTATCGATAAAATTGACGCCCTGCTCGAAGGCCTTGTCAGTAATACGGCGCGCGACCTGCTCATCGGTCTGGCCGCCAAACATCATCGTGCCGAGGCACAAGGACGACACCTTGATGCCGGTCTGTCCCAAATTTCTGTACGTCATGGACTACGCTCCTGTTGTATGAATGGGCGAAACGGCCAGCCGCCGCTTCAGCTGCGCTGACTATATCGGCAAAAAATTTCCACCCAAACGAATTTTTTCACGCTTGTTTATGACACTCCGGAGCCGGTATCAAATTGTCATTGCGCGGCGCCGAACAGTCATAAACATATGCCGAATGATTCGTTTCAAGCGTGCTGCGGCTTGACTATATTGAGTCTCGTCGCCGCAACATGAACGCTTTCCAAGGATCCCCATATGTCCCACATTGCTCCTGTCCCAGGCGCCGCACCGACCGAGTTATGGTACACCCGCTGCCCGGTGCCGACCACCTCCGGCATCGCCCAGCACTTCGGCTGGCTGCACCAGGCTTTTGCCCGGCAAGGCATCACGCTGGCATCGATACGCGCCTCGGACGATCCGGCGGTGCGCCAGTCGCACTTCGACCATACCCATCCAAACATGTTCCGCGAAGGCGGCAACGCGCCGCCGATCTGGGCCCGTGCCAACGGCCAGAACACCGCCGTCGTCGGCATTACCTGGGTCGATGAAGAGCAGGTGATCCTGGTACGCCCCGACAGCGCTGTGCATACCCTGGCCGACTTGAAGGGGCGCCGCCTGGGTCTGCCCAAACAGATCACCAGCGAGCATATCGACGTGGGCCGCGCACAAGACTTGCGCGGCTTGCTGACGGCCCTGTCGCTGGCTGGCCTGCGGCGCGACGAAGTGCAGTTCATCGATGTCGCCACCGATGACAGCGGCGGCTTGCGCGAACAGGTCGAGCACGCGTCCGTGCGGCGCCACGCCACCAGCGAAGCCTTGCTGGCTGGCCAGGTCGATGCGATCTATGCCAAGGGCGCCGTCAGCGCAAGCCTGATCGCCAGATACGGCTTGCGCGTCATCGTCGACTTCAACCAGTATGCCGACCCGCTGGTGCGCATCAATTCCGGCACGCCGCGCCCGATCACGGTCGACCGCACGCTGGCGCTGGAACACCCGCAACTGGTGGCGCGCTACCTGGCGGTATTGCTGCGCACCGCAGCATGGGCGCGTGAACATCCGGATGAAGTGGTCGGCGCGATTGCGGCCGAAACAGCGTCAGGCGAAGACGCCGTGCGGCGCGGCTACGGGCCTGCATTGCACCGCAGCTTCGAGCCCCGGCTCAGCGACGATTACGTCCATGCGCTGGAACTGCAAAAAAACTTCTTCCGCGATGAAGGTTTTCTCGCCGGCGATATCGACTTTGCGAGCTGGATCGTGCGCGAACCGCTGGAACTGGCGCACAAGCTGGCAAATGCACTGGCCGCCGCCTGAGTCCATACATGTCCCTTCTGCCTGGACCGACAATAGCCGCGCTATTCGGCGCCGATCACGCCGGCGATTTCCTCGCGCATTGGCCGGAGCGCCACTATGCGGTGCACCGGTCTGCTGGCGCGCTGCCGCCAGCCCTGCGCGTGCCGGAACTGGCCAGCCTGGAGGCGCTGGCCAGGATTTACAAGGGGCCGGTAACGTTCGGGCGCGGCACACGCGACGCACGCACCGTCAACGTCGACGCCCATGCGCCCCATTTGTTCCAGCTGGGACTGACGGTGTACCTGCCCGATATCGCCCGCTTCCTGCCTGTTTTGGCGCGCTGGCTGCAAACGCTGGAACAGGAACTGGGCTTGCCGGCTGCTTGCACCACCGTGGGCGCGTTTGCCTCGCCTCGAGGCGATGGCGTTTCCTGTCATTTCGACGCGGACGATGTCATCTCGATCCAGCTGCAAGGGCACAAGATATTTGATATCGCCAAGGTCGATGGCCTGCCCTACCCTAGCGGCCAGCAGTTCGGTCCCGGCATGCTGCCCGGCGACGAACTGTATCCGCAAGCGGGTGCCGGTTTTCCAACGCCGGACCATGCCAGTTTTGAGTCCATCGCCATGGCGCCCGGCTCGGTGCTGTTCCTGCCGCGCGGCACCTGGCACCGCAGCGTGGCCGAACAGGATTCCTTCTCGGTCAGCATCGGCATCCGTCCGCCGCCCGCGATGGATCGGCTATTAAAGCGCGTGCACGACTTGCTGCTGCAGCAAGCCGAGTGGCGCCGCCCCCTGTATGAAGCAAATCAGGCAACGGGGCGCGAAACACTGGCAACACGCCTCGACGGGCTGCTGGAACAACTACCCAAGCTGCTGCAGCAAATCCATGGCGCCGACCTGCTGCAGCCCGACCAGACGCCATTGCCGCTCAAGGCCGGCAGCCGCCTGCAGCAGGTCCCCCAGGCCAGCCTGGCGTACCAGCGCCTGCCGCCACGGCTCAAACTCAGCGTCAGCGCACTCGACCGGCACTGGGTGGCCCGCACCACCCTGGACACCGAAGTGCCCGGCCACCTGGCCGATGCACTCGACTGGCTGGCCGACACGCAGGCGGCCTTCAGCGCGGGCGACTTTTACCAGCGCTTCGCCAGCCTGGCCCAGGCCGACAAGCAGCAACTGCTGGAATTGCTGATACGGTCCGGCTTCCTGCGGCTGCTGTGGTATCCAGCGCTGGAGAATTAAGCGGCCTGGCGGGTTTTATGACTCTGCACCCATAGGGATTGGCCCGGCGCGCTGCGCACATCGGGCCAGTCGTGCCGGGACGTGGCGGCATGGCCCTGTTCAAAGGCGGCGATCGACTTGCGCACGGCGTCAAAACCCTGTTCCAGCATCTGCGCCTCATAGTCGTGCAAGGCTGCCAGCAAGTCCTTGCCGCCATCGCGGTGCTGCAGTATCTGCCGCACAAACAGCGCAGCATCGGCCAGCGCCGTGTTGGCGCCCAGCGCGCGGAAATACGTCATGCTGTGGATGGCGTCGCCCAGCAGGGTCACGGCCCGCGTCGGCCACGGATCGACCGGCAGCGAAGTGCGGATCGGCAGTACGCCCAGGGTCGCCGTCTCGCTCAGGTCAAACAACTGGCGGTAGGCCGGATGCCATGTTGCCACCACCTGGTTGATAAAGCTGCGCAGTTGCTCGCCGTCGTAACTGAACAGTTCATCATCGGGCGGCAATTGCTCGCGCAAGCCGCTGAGCGCCCACATGATGTAGCTCTTGGCATTGTCGAACAACAGGCCGCCATGCTCGCCGATGGCGGCTGCATCCTCGCCGCCGATCGCGCCGATGGCTTCGTGGCCGGGACGGAATTCATGGCTGGTAAAGAACAGGTTATAGCCGCTGTCCGATTTCACCGACACGGTTTTTTGATAAAACAGTGCCGGCACGCTGCGCTTGACGGCATCCGTCAGTTCGATCTTGCCGGCCAGCCGGCGCGCGCCCGTATCGACCCAGCGCGCGTGCGGCAGCAGCTGGCGCCGCACGCGCGAGTTGGCGCCGTCGGCCCCGACCAGCACATCGCCCACCACGCTGCTGCCATCGGTGAAATAGGCAACCACCTTGCCATCGTCGCGCTCTTCATACCGGTCATAGGTTTTCTGGTAGTGCGGCACATCGTCCAGGCCGGACAGCAGCACCTGGCGCAAGGTGATGCGGCTGACCGATTTTTCGCGTTCGCTATGCTCCACTTCAGGGTCGGGATCGCGGCGCGGCAGCTCCTGCAGCTGCTCCGACAGCAGCGCGTATTCGCCCGGCGCAGCGGCATAGGTCGAGGCAAACGACTGATACAGCGTTTCCGGCAAACAGGCTTGCAGCGCGTCGATGCCGCGGCTGCGGATTTGCAGCCGGAAGCCCTGCAAATAATCGGTACGCGCCACGTCGCGCTCATACACGGCCACGTTGACACCATGCTTCTTCAATCCCTGTGCCAGCAGCAGGCCGCCCGGGCCTGCGCCGATAACGATGACTTTGAATCCTTGATACTCGCTCATGTTTACCTTTCGCTGCTTCAAAAAATAATATGCCGATGTCAGACGTAGGTCGGATTAGTGCGCAGCACGTAATCCGACAAGCGTGCAGCGTTATTAAAGCCGCAGGCCCGCCTGCTTCAGCAACGGCAAAATCCGTGCGCCGAAGTGTTCCAGGTCAGGCTGGAAGTCGTTGAAACTCAGTTGCACCCCATCGATGCCGGTCTTTTTCAGCGCAATCAATTGATCGACCACCTGTTCCGGGCTGCCGATGATTTCAATATTGCCGCCCACGCCCAGGCCCTGCTTGTGGCTGGCGTCCTTGCGGCCGCGCCAGGCATGGGCGTCGCTGTCGTAATCGTGCTTGCCGGTGCGTACCGAGGTAGCGACGATCTGGCGCGCATGCTCATGCGCTTCGCGCTCCGTTTCGCGGCAGACGATGACGGGGTTGATCAGGGTGCGCACGCGCCGTCCACGTGCCTCGGCAGCGCGCTGCACCTTGGCGATATGCGCCGGCAAGGTATCCAGGGCGCTATCGATATGGGCGCCGCCCGGGCTGGTGATGAACACCAGGTCGGAATAGCGGGCAGCGAAGTCGATGCCCGCGTCGGAACCGGTGGCGTTCACCAGCAGCGGCCGGCCAAACTGCGGTTTCGGCGTCACGTAGGCATCTTTCAATCGCCACGGCGACTGCCCTTCAAACGAATAATTCCCGGTCTCTGCCCACAGCCGCTGCACCACGTCGAAGAATTCGCCCGCCAGTTCGTAGCGGCGGTCATGCTCGATGCGCCCGGCGCCAAACATTTCATGTTCGACGGCGCGGTGGCCGGTGACGATATTGACGCCCCAGCGGCCTTTCGAGATATGGTCCAGCGTGGCGCCGAACTTGGCGAAGTGCAGCGGGTGCCACGGGCCATACAGCACGTGCACGGTCGATATCAGCAAGATCTTGCGGGTGATGGCGGCCATCGCACCCAGGGCGATAAAGGCGTCGAGCGACGCTTCGCCGTCGTAGCCGCCCTTGGGCAGCCACTGGGTGCGGCTGAAGGCCAGCTCGAAGCCCAGCGCATCGGCGGTCTTGACCACTTCGGCGTTGTAGTCGAAGGTCCAGGTCGAGGTATTGGGCAGGGTCGAGCGGCGCATGTCCTGCAGGTTGAGGAACACGCCCAGCAGCAGCGGCTGGCGAAATGCCTCGGCGACGGGGCTGCCGGCGATGTCCCCCGGCGCGGTGAAGTCCAGATCCAGTTTAATATCCATGCGTCAGGCCGCCAGGCTGGTCAGCTGGGGCAAGTCCTGCTCCGGCGTCTCCAGCAAATGACTGAGCACGCGGCGCCGGTAGCCATCGTAAATGGCGGTCACGTTCCTCAAGTCCGATTGCCAGGCACGGCCCGCGTTGGCGATGCGGTGCCGCAGATAAGGGTTGAGGCGACGCTGCATGTCGTCATCGGCCGCGATCACCTTCGCTACCCATTCACGGCGTTCCTGCTCCGTCGGCAGCGCCGCCAGCTGCTGCTTGACCCAGTCGACGATATTGATGCGGTGTAGCAGTTCATCGTCCGCCTCGTTGCCGGCCGCGTAGTCGAGCACCTCGTCCTTCTTGCGCCCGTATTTGATCTTCGCAGTGCGGCCCTCGGCTTTCAGGCGGCCCTGGATGTGCAGCTCGTAATGCAGCTGGAACGCCAGGAAACCGTGCACGTCGCGGTAGGGAATGTCGCCCAGCGCCTGCCACAGTTCATCGATGTAGGTGTCAATGACGGGCAACTGGTCGCTGCCGGTCAGGGTGGTCAAGCGGTGCCGCGCCAGTTCCGCGTGATGGCCATCGTCGCCCACCTGGCGCGCCAGCTTCAATTGGAAATGGGTGTCGATCTCCAGGTGGGCGATGGCCTTCGACACGGCTTGCACGATGAAGGTGTCATGCGCGGCCAGCCGCGCCGTGAATTCCACCACCTCGGCGATTTCCTCGGTCGTCTGCGGTTCGCGGGTCTGGCCGGGGCCGGGCGGCGCTGGCGGCAAGTGTGGCGCCTGCACGGCGATCACCTCGTTAAACAAGCCGTTTTCAAACGTGGCGTCCCAGCCGTAGCGGGACTGTAGCTGACTCATGGTGGTTTCCTTGTGGTGAGGTGATACATCATTAACTCTTGCCCAGCCAGGCCGACGCAAAATTGCCGAGAGCGCCATCGGCCGTGACCATCACATTGCGCAGCCGCCGGCTGCGCAAGACCGGCATGCTCGACTCCACCAGCGGCAAGGTGACGGCGTCGCGCTGCACGATTTGCTGGAATTGCAGATACAGCGCGCGGCGGCGGGCAGGATCGAGTTCCACCTGGGCCGCCTCCAGCAGGCTGTCGACCTGGGGATTCTGGTAATGCGCGCCGTTGGAAAATGCGATCCCCGGCTGGAAGGTCTTCGAGGAATAAAAGCGCTGGCTGCCGATGGCGGGATCGGGTCCGGCCGCCGCGCCATACAGCACCGTGTCGAAGTCACGCCGGGTATAGATGCGGTTGACGAATTCGCCGGCGTCCTGCAGGCGTACGTTCAATTGCACGCCGATGCGGCGCAGGCTGCTGCGCAGGTATTGCGCCGACTGCACCAGTGGCGGACTCGGATACGGATCGCACGACAAGCTCAGGCGGATGCCGCGTGCATCGGGCTTCAGGCCCGCCTGGTCCAGCAGTTCGGCGGCCCGCTTCAAGTCATGGGGATAGGCAGGCAAGCCGCTGCCAAAGAAGGCCGGCAAGGTGGACGGCACTGGAGACGTAGCCGCCACGGCGTCGCCAAACCAGATATTCCTGACCAGGAAATCGCGGTCGATGCCATGCGCGATCGCCTGGCGCACGCGTGCATCGCGCAGCACCGGCCGGTCCAGGTTGAATTCAAAAGAATTGATCACCGATGAAAAGCCGGTGGCCCGCGTATCGACCACCAGCGCGCTGTTCTTGCGCAGGCGGACGATGTCGGCCGGCGCCATGATGGTCGCCAGCTGGATGGCGCCCGTTTCCAGCGCAGCGGCAGCAGCACCCGCATCAGGCAGGAAGCGGAATATCAGCTGGTCCAGGTAAGGCTGGCCTGGCTGCCAATAATGCGGATTGCGTTCCAGGACGATATCGCTGCCCCGGTTCCAGCGCACGAAGCGGAACGGCCCCGTGCCGACCGGCTTGTTGTTGGCCGGATTGCCCAGCACCGCGCCGTCCGGCCCACCCTGATACAAATGGGCGGGCAGCACTTGCGATTCAGCCGACGCCAGCGCACTGAGGATGTAGGGCGCCGGTTTCGACAGCCGCAGCACCACGCTCAAGGGTGTCGGCGTCTCGACCCGCTGCACGTTGGCGAACGTGCCACGGCCACGGCTGTGGTACACCTTCCATACTTTCATCAGGGTGTAGGCCACGTCGGCCGACGTGAAGGGCTGGCCATCATGCCACAGCACGCCGGCGCGCAGGGTGAACTGGATCGCCAGGCCATCGGGACTGACCTTCCAGGCGGTGGCCAGTTGCGGCTGCGGCTGCAGCGCCAGGTCATACGTCAGCAAGCCATCGAAAATCTTGGTCGACACCAGCTGCGTGGGACCGGCCGAGGTGATCGCACTGCTTAAAGTGGTCGGTTCCGGATTGGCGCCGACCACCAGCGTGCCGCCGCGCGCCGGCGTGGCATTTTCAGATGCGCCCCACACCGGCCGGGCCAGCGCGCCAGCCCCCAGTACGCCCATAAAACTGCGCCGCGATATCAGCATGCTTGCTCCACTCATCACCAGCTCACATCGAGGCGGGCGTAGTAATAGCCGCCGTCGATACCGTACGGCGAGTACCAGCTGTACGATGGACTGGTGACGGGAATCGCAAAGAATTTCTTCGCTTCCGCATTGAGCTCATTGGGCCGCTTGCCGAACAGGTTGTCGGCGCCGATGGACAGGCGCGCATGCTTGTTCAGGGCGTAGCCGAGGTTCAGGTTCGTGATGAAGGCGGCATCGACCACTTCGTCGCGCGCAGCCGACACCGAATTGGCATTGCTCACTTTGGAATAGCGGGTTTCCTTGATCGTCAGGTCGAATTTATCGACCTTCCACAAGGCGCTCAGCGAAGTGATGTTTTTCGGATTATTGTCCGTCAGCGCGCTGATGGTGGCCCGGTTATAGGCGATGCCGCTATTGGCCAGCACCGCCGGTATGCCGGCCAGGCTGTTGACCTTGGTCTGGTTCTGGTTGCTGGTGAAGATCCAGTCGATCTTGCCGTAACCGGCAGGCAGCTGCGTGCGATGGTCGATCACCAGATCCAGGCCACGGGTCACCGTGCTGGCCGCGTTGGTGAAATAGGTGACCGAAGTGATCGCCTGCGGTCCCAGGCCCGCGCTGTTCAAGATATTGTTGACGGTAGGCCCTTGCAGGGTCGGCGTCGAGATGATGCGGTTGCGGATCGCGATCTGGTAGGCATCGAGGCTGATATTGGTCGATGGCGACGGTTTGAGCACGATGCCGACACTCTGGTTGACCGAGCGTTGCGGCTGCAGATCCTGCGCGCCCAATGCCCTGGCAACGACGCTGCCGGCCGGCGCCGACAGCGCAAACGACTGTCGCAGCTGACCCGTTAGCGGATCGGTGGTATAGCCGCCGACCTTGGTGGTGTAATACTGCTGCTGCAAGGTTGGCGCCGAAAAGCCGTTGCTGAGCGTGGCGCGCAGCGCCACCGTATCGCTGACTTCATACCGGGTCGACAGCTTGCCGGTGCGGACATTGCCAAAGTCGTTGTAATGCTCGAAGCGGGCCGCCGCCGCGCCGCTCCACTTTTGCGTGAAGGCCTGGCTGAAATCGGCGTACAGGGCATCGTTGGTGCGCGCATGCGAACCTGCCACATCGGGCGAAAAACCGGCCATGCCGGACGCGCCCGAGTTGGGCCGCTGGCCTGCCAGCGGGCCGGACGGGAAGGCATAACCGCCATTCGCATACGAAGCCCACTCGCCAGCCTGCTGCTGGAACTGTTCGCGCCGGTGCTCAAAGCCGGTAGACACGGACAGCGGCTTGGCAAACCAGCTGGTCTGCACATTGCGCGTCAGGTCCAGGTTGGTGACCCATTCGCCGGACACCAGCGCGCCATCGTAAAAATCGTGCTGGTTCTGGTAGACCGGCCCCAGCGAACCGTTGAGGGAATCGCGCGTATAGATGTCGGCCTTGTCGTGGCCATAACTGGTGCTCAGGTCCCAGTTCCAGCCCAGCAGATCGGTGCCGCGCGCACCAAGCACCAGCTGGTAGTCGTTTTCGCGGGTTTCAAACTTCGGGATAAAACCATCGGGATACACGTCGACATAGTTTTGCGGCGAATTGGCGGGACGGTAGTATCCCCAGCCTTGCGAGCGCCGGTCGCCCGCCGTGGCATACGAATACAAGGTGACGTTCGGCCCCACCGGCAGTTCGGCGTTGTAGCCCACGTTATAGGTTTCGCCAGCCGGTTTACCGAGGATCATCTTGTAGCGCGACTGGCTCGTTTCGCGCGGGTCATTACCGAAATACAGCTTGGTGGTCAACGGGATCGGGCCCTGGTCGTTGGTGGCGCGGTGCGCGTCGGCGGTGGCGCTCAGGCTGATAAAGCCGCCATCCTGGCCCAGGTCAAATCCCTGGTTGAACAGCAGGTTATTGGTCTTGCCCTTGCCATCGAAATCGCCGACCGTGTCGCCATACTGGCCATACAGATAACTCAGGCTGCCGCCATTGCCATTGGTCTTCAGGATGATGTTGATCACGCCGCTGATGGCGTCCGAGCCATACTGCGCGGCGGCGCCGTCGCGCAGTATTTCGATATGGTCGACGGCGCTCATCGGTATCAAATCCAGGTCGGTCGGCGACTGGCCATTGATGATCAGCGGCGTCTTGTGGCGGCGCTTGCCATTGACCAGCACCAGCACGCTGTTGGCGTCGAGCCCGCGCAGGGTTGCCGTCGCCACGGCGATGCCGGTCTGGCCCTTGAAGCCGGGCGTATTGCTGTACGAGGGATACAAGGTAGCGAGCGCATCGCGCAGGTTTTGCTTGCCGGTTGCGCCCAGTTCCTTGGCGCCCACCACGTCGATCGGCGAGAGGCTCCGGGAAATGCTGCGCGCTTCGCCGCGGGCGCCCGTCACGACCACTACATCCTGCGCCTGCACCGCCGCGGCATCGCTGGCTGCGACCGCTTGCCCGAACGCCGGCGCTCCCGCACACAGGCCGCCGATCAGCATGGCTAACAAGGATAAACGCGGTGCACTGGTCTGCGATTTTTTTGTTGCGACTGACGTAAGCGGCATTGCAAAACTCCCGTGATAATGTGTGACAATTGGTAGGCCAATTGACTATATCAACAGCGTTTCTCGACGAAAACGAATCTTTTTGACGCGTCTTATTACTTTTCGTTAGCACGGTTTTTGACGAATGGACGCCTGCTGGAGGGCGCCGTGGCAGGCAGTCCGGGGGACGGCGGGTGTTATCGGAGGGAAGTCAAACGGGAGGCGGACACTGCTGCCAGCCATGGAAGGCTGCAGCAGCGTAGATAAGGCAGAGGTACTAGCGGCGCGCCCTGGCCTTGCCCAGGGCGATGCGCTGCAACACGATGAAATGGATCCAGGCCAATGCCGGCAGCACCATCAGCAGCAGCGCCATGCCGGCTGGCATATCGGGCAGGAAGCGCACGGCGCAAGCAAAAAAGCCGGCGAGGGCGAGCCAGAAGCGCCAGTTGAAGGCATACGATTTGCGCGCGACGGTAGCCAGGACGATGCGCCAGAATTCCAGCAAGGCCCACAGGCCGCCAATCAACAACAGCGCAGCCAGGCCATTGGCGCCGGGTGCGTCGGCATAGGTGCGCACCAGGTTGTAGAACAGCACCGGGTAAGCGGCTGTGATGGCCAGGGTGGCGGGACCGGCCGCGATGACGGCTTCGATAAGTTGCCCTTTAGAACGATGATCCATTTTCTCCTTCTGTTCAAATACAGCCGCCCACGGGATGCGGCCCAACATGCCATGCTGGCATGAAACAGGCGAATCGGCAATGCCATGGCAGTCTTTTATATCCAGGAGGAATATCCTTATAAGGTAATATTCTCAGCCATATTGCGCAGTCCGCCCCCATAGTACGGTAGAGTGCTTGCCCCTTCCGCCCAGGGCTGGCGTGATGTTACCAAAGGCAAAATTCTATAGAATGCCCGTTGCAGTCCCAATAAAACCAAGATAAGGCCCCTTATGGCAATCAACATTATCCTCAACCTGCTGGCCGCACTGGTCGTGATCGGCTTCATGTTCCGCCAGCAAAGCCGCCACGCGACATTTACCGTGCGCGTCTTCACGGGCCTGGGCCTGGGCGTGCTGCTGGGCGCGGCGGCGCAGGCCATCTACGGCATCGACTCGCTGGCCATCGCCGGCACCAATGAATACCTGGGCATCATCGGCAATGGCTATGTAAAACTGCTGCAGATGATCATCATGCCGCTGATCATGGTGTCCATCATTTCCGCCATCTTGAAACTCAAGGATGCGAGTTCGCTGGGCAAGATCAGTGCGCTGACCATCGGTACCCTGTTGATTACCACCACGGTGGCGGCTGCCATCGGCATCCTGATGGCCAAGCTGTTCGGCCTGACGGCCGTCGGCCTCACCTCGAGCGCTGCCGAAGTGGCGCGTGGCATACAGTTGCAAGGCTCGCTGGAAACGGCCAAGGCCCTGTCCCTGCCAAAACTGCTGGTCAGCTTCGTGCCGACCAATCCCTTCCTCGACATGACGGGCGCGCGCAAGACTTCCACCATCGCGGTGGTCGTGTTCTCGATCTTTATCGGCGTCTCGGCCACCGGCATCGCTGCGAAAAAACCGGAAATTTTTGCCTCGTTCGAACACTTCATGAAAGTGGCGCACGCCATCGTCATGCGCATGGTCACCCTGGTGCTGCGCTTGACGCCGTACGGCGTGTTTGCGCTGATGTTTGAGGTGGTGTCGAGCTCCAGCGCAGCCGACATCCTGAAACTGATCAATTTCGTGGTGGCGTCCTACAGCGCGCTGTTCCTGATGTTCCTGGTACACCTGGCCATCATTAGCGGCGTAGGCCTGAACCCGGTGCGCTTCGTGAAAAAAGTCTTCCCCGTGCTGGCGTTTGCCTTCACTTCGCGCACCAGCGCCGGTTCGATCCCGATGAGCGTGCAGACGCAAACCAAGCGCCTGGGCACGCCGGAAGGCATCGCCAACTTCGCCGCCTCGTTCGGTTCGACCATCGGCCAGAACGGCTGCGCAGGCATTTACCCCGCCATGCTGGCCGTCATGATCGCGCCCACCGTCGGCGTCGATCCGTTCACCATCAGCTTTTTGCTACCGCTGCTGGCCATCATCACCATCGGTTCCGTGGGCGTAGCCGGCGTGGGCGGCGGCGCCACCTTTGCCGCGCTGATCGTGCTGTCGGCGATGGACTTGCCGGTCGCCCTGGCCGGCTTGCTGATCTCGGTCGAACCGCTGATCGACATGGGCCGCACGGCGCTCAACGTCAGCGGCTCGATCACGGCCGGCACGGTCACCAGCCGCGTGATGGGGCAAACTGATCTCGATGTCTATAACAGCGATGACGCTCCAGACCTCGATGAGGCAGAGCATTCGGTCTAATCTGTACATAGGGCGCCCCAACCGGGCGCCCTTTTAATTTGGTGATGCAATCCGACAACACCATAAGCATATCCATAAAGAATCGTTAGCCCTGGCAATGGCCTGCCTTAAGCTCGTGTCAAAGTTTCTATAAACACCAGACCGAGATTGAGGACACCTTGCCATCCCCCTACGCCCGCCACCTCCCCGCCACGCCCCTGCGCACCATCGTCCTGGCCTGCGCCATGCTGGGCGCCGCCCCTGTCTGGGCCGATGACACTCCTGTTAGCGCTGCCGAAGCAGCATCGAATATCGACCAGGTCACCGTGGTCGGTTCGCGCGCCCGCAACCGCACGGTGTTCGACAGCAGCGTGCCGATCGACCGCTTCGGTGCGCGCGAGGTGGACAATGCGCTGGCCTCGGGCGACGTGGGCGCGGCCCTGCAGGCGCTGTCGCCATCGATCAACTTCCCGCGCATCGAATCGAGCGGCGCATCGGACTCCGTGCGCGGCATCCAGTTGCGCGGGCTGGCGCCCGACCAGGTGCTGGTATTGATCAACGGCAAGCGCCGCCATACCAGCGCCGTGCTCGATACGGAAAGCAGCTTTGCCGGCACGGTGCCGGTCGACATCAATGCAATACCACCCAACGCCATCGACCACATCGAAATCTTGCGCGATGGTGCGGGCGCCCAGTACGGCAGCGATGCGGTGGCTGGCGTGATCAATATCGTGCTCAAGAAAGCCCGCACGGGCGGTTCCGCTTCCGTCAGCTATGGCGCCAACCACACGCATTTTGATCCGACCAATCAAACCCTGACCGATGGCCAGACGGTGATCGTCAACGCCGACTACGGTGTGCCGCTGGGCGATACGGGCTTTTTCCGCTTCGGCGCGGAGTCGCGTCGCCGTTCGCCCACGGAGCGCGCCGGCCCCAGCGACGCGGGCTGGACCTCGTACAATGCCACGCCGGCCGACCTGGCGCTCGATGGCAAAGTCCTGTTCAAGTCCGGTGACTCGCGCCAGCACAACAACTATCTGTTCTACAACACGCAGTTCACCCTGGACAATGGCATCGACCTGTATTCGTTTGCCACCGCCAATGACCGCAAGTCCGATGGCAGCGCCTATTTCCGCTACCCGGGCGACCCGTCGAACGTGCTGGCCCTGTACCCGAACGGCTATCGCCCCGTGACCAATGGCAACAAGCGCGACATCAGCGTGGTGGCCGGCGCGCGCGGCACCGCTGGCGACTGGAACTGGGATGCCAGCGCCCGCCACGGTGGCGACCGTTTCGACTATGGCGTCAGCCATTCCGTCAACGCTTCGCTGGGTGCGGCCAGCCCCACCAGTTTCCACCTGGCCAGTTTTGACTTCCGCCAGAACGCCCTGAACCTGGACGCCACCCACAGTATCGAGATCGGCTTGCCAGCGCCCCTGAACCTGGCGGTAGGCGCCGAATGGATGCGCGAAACCTACACGAGTTCGGCCGGCGACCCGGCGTCGTATGCGGCCGGCAGCATCACCGACGCGCCACCGGGCGCGCAGGCCGGCCCCGGTTTGCGCCCATCGGACGCGTATGACGGCAGCCGCCAGATCCGCTCCATCTATGCGGACGTGGAAAGCGATATCACGCAGCGCCTGCTGCTGGGCGCGGCCGCCCGCTATTCGGACTACAGCGATTTCGGCAGTGCCAGCACGGGCAAGCTGTCGGCGCGCTACAAGGTGACGAACGACTTCCTGCTGCGCGGTTCGCTGTCGAACAGCTTCCGCGCGCCAGCCCTGGTGCAAACGGGTTTCCGTTTCGCTACCCTGAACTTCAATAGCGACGGTACGGCCCTGCAAACCTCGGCCCTGTTGCCAGCCAGCGACCCGCTGGCGCGCAACTTCGGCGCGCAAGCCTTGAAACCGGAAAAGTCGACCAATCTGTCGCTGGGACTGGCCTGGAAACCGGCAGCCGCCACCAGCCTGACGGTGGACGCTTACGTGATCCGCATCCGCGACCGCATCACGCGGTCGAGCGACTTGCAAAGCGATGCCGTCACGGCTTACCTGGCATCGGTGGGCCGCAGCGATATCCAGTCGGTGGCGTATCTGGCCAACCTGCTCGACACGCGTACCAAGGGGCTGGACGTGGTGCTGAACCATGACTTGCCATTTGCCAACGGCAAGCTGAACCTGAACGCGGCCCTGAACCTGAACAAGACCACCCTGGACAAGGTACGCCAGAGTTCCTCCGCCTTGTCGGCCATCGACCCGAGCCTGAGCTTGCTGACCGATACCAGTCTGTTCCGCATCAAGAATGCCTCGCCCACCAGCAAGCTGATCCTGGGCGCAGACTGGCAAACGGCGGGCTGGGGCTTGCAAGTGCGTGCCACGCGTTTCGGCGAATTGAAAGATTTCTCGTACGACAGCGATGCGCCGCTGATCGACGGCATCCCCGCCCAGCGTTTCGGCGCCGTCTGGTCGCTGGACCTGGAAGGACAAATCAAGCTGAGCAAGCAACTGACCTTGAGCCTGGGCGGCAACAATATCCTGGACCGTTATCCGCAAAGAGTGCGGGAAACCAATAACGCCACCTATGGCGGCGCCCTGCCCTACAACTTTATCAACCCGATCGGGGTCAACGGCGCTTATTTCTATGGCAAGCTCAGCTACACATTTTAAGCACCACCTATCATCGTAAAACAAGGAAAAACATGCTTCGCAAACATCTCTCCAAACTTGTCGCCGGCGTCTGCCTGAGCGCTGTCATGCTGTCAACCGCCCAGGCTGCTAATCCGCTGGTACTGATGACGGACTTCGGCACGGCCGATGGCGCCGTCTCGGCCATGCATGGCGTGGCTTATGGCGTCGATCCAAACCTGAATGTCTCGGACCTGACGCACCAGATTCCCGACTACGATATCTGGCTGGGCGCCTACCGTTTATACCAGACCGCCAATTACTGGCCGCAAGGCACGGTGTTCGTCTCCGTGATCGATCCGGGCGTGGGCACCAGCCGCAAGTCGGTGGTGCTGAAAACCAGGGGCGGCCGTTATTTCGTCGGCCCGGACAATGGCTTGTTCACCCTGATCGCCGAGCGCGATGGCGTGGCCGAACTGCGTGAAATCGATGAAAAGGTCAACCGCCTGGCCGGTTCCGGCGAGTCCTACACTTTCCACGGCCGCGACGTGTACGCCTACGTGGGCGCGCGCCTGGCCTCGGGCACCATCAGCTACGAGCAGGTCGGCCCCGTCTTGCCCAGCGAATCGGTGGTGAAGATTCCTTACCAGCACGCTGTGCGCGACGGCAATACCATCCGCGGCATCGTGCCCGTGCTGGACGTCAAGTATGGCAACGTCTGGACCAATATCCCGAAAGCCCTGCTCGATGAATTGCAGGTAAAACTGCACGACCCGCTGCAAGTACGCATCTTGCACAAAGGTAAGCAAGTGGCCAAGGTCACGGCGCCGTTCGAACACACGTTTGGCGGCGTGGCCAAGGGCAAGCCGCTGGTCTACCTGAACAGCCTGCTGGACGTGGCCGTCGCCATCAGCCAGGGCGACTTTGCCGCCAAGCACCATATCGAGTCGGGCGTGGATTGGGAAGTGGAAGTCAGCAAGGTCAATACCGCCAAGTAATCTTTGGCTTGCAATTCCTTCGGCCAGGGACGACCGTATCCTGGCCTTTCTCTTCTTTTTGCGCCAGCGCAAACCATAGCGCTGCCATCATCGATAAATCCGGTGAACCTGCGGCCGTCCCGCCACTCTAATTTCTGCAAGCGACGCCAGCATTGTTATAGCTGCCTGTGTTCCAGCACACGGCTTGGCAATCTACGAGTTCTCACGACAGCACTCCAACGAGAAAGGAACCATTATGACGGCCCCACTCTTTACCAGCAGCAAACTAGTCCTGGCCACCGCCATCGCGTGTGCGCTGCTGGCCGGCTGCAACAAGCACAACGACGCCAACACGCCCCCGGCCGCGACGCCCGCCACCACGCCAGGCTCGGGCAGCAACGGTACTTCCACGCCAGACAGTAGCCCGCCCGCCACGCCGTCAACAACGCCAGGCACCGTCAATCCCGATGGCACGACTACGCCGCCCGCCACGCCCAACAGTACGCCGGCAACAGGAACAACGACGCCGCCGCAGAGCGGCAGCTAAACGTCAAACGGTTATGATGAAAAATAAAAAGAGCCTTCCACGGAAGGCTCTTTTTTGAGCAAGACCATCGCTTGCCTGTCAATGCGCGGATGCTTCCTTCGCTTCTTTCGGATCATCCTTGTTCGGTGCCTGCGCCTTGATCGCCTGGTGATCGGCCGCCAGGAACAGATACATGGCCGGCACCACGAACAGGGTGAACAAAGTGCCGATGGACAAGCCCGTAAAGATCACCAGCCCCATCGCGTGGCGGCCCGCCGCGCCGGCGCCCGAGGCGATCACCAGCGGCAGCACGCCAAACACCATGGCGGCCGTCGTCATCAGGATGGGACGCAGGCGCACTGCAGCGGCTGCTTCTACCGCTTCACGCTTGCTCAAACCCGTTTTTTGCAGCTGGTTCGCCACTTCCACGATCAAAATACCGTGCTTGCTGATCAGGCCCATCAGGGTCACCAGCCCCACCTCCGTGTAAATGTTGATGGAGGCAAAGCCCAGGAAGATGAACATGGTGGCGCCAAACAGGGCCAGCGGCACCGAGACGAGAATCACGACAGGGTCGCGGAAACTCTCGAACTGCGCCGCCAGCGCCAGGAAGACGATCACCACGGCAAACAGCATGGTGACAACGAAGCCGCCCGATTCCTGCACGAACTGGCGCGACTGCCCCGAATAATCGACCGTGTAGCCGCTGGGCGCCACTTCAGCCAGGGTATCGCGCATGAAGCCCAGCACCTCGCCCTGGGAAGAACCGGACACACCGGACAAGGTGACGGAATTCAATTGCTGGAAGCGGTTGATCGATTCCGGCACCACGTCGTACTTGATGTGGGCCACGGTGCTGGCCGGTATCATGTTGCCGTCCGGCGTCTTGATGTAAAAGTTCAAGACCTCGGATGGATTCAGCCGGTCCGTCTGCAGCACTTGCGGGATCACCTTGTAGGAGCGGCCCGCGATGGAAAAGTAATTGACATAACCGCCGCCCAGCGCTGCTCCCAGGGCGGAACCGACGTCCTGCTGCGTCATGCCCAGCGCGGCCACATTGTCGCGGTCCACCACCACGGTCGCTTGCGGCTTGTCCACTTTCAAGTCGGTGTCGATGAAATAAAACTTGCCCGATGACCTGGCCTTGTCCAGCACCTGCTGCGCGATGGTATTGAGGTTTTCAAACGGCTCGGTGGTGGTGATGACGAATTGCACGGGCAAGCCCGACGAGCCGGGCAAGGCGGGAAACTGGAAGGCGGCGACACGGGCGCCAGCGATCTTGTTCCAGCCCGCCTGCAAGTCTTGCTGTATTTCCTTGGCGCTGCGCGTGCGCTCGTCCCAGGGCTTGGTCAGCATGCCGCCGATGCCGGCATTGACGGTGGGCACGCCCGTGATCTGGAACATCTGGCTGTATTCGGGCATGGCCTTGGCCACCTTGTACACCTGGTCGGCATACACCTGCATCTGATCGGACGTTGCCGTGGGGTCGCCCACCACTTGCGACAGCACCACGCCCTGGTCTTCCTCGGGGGCCAGTTCGGATTGCGACATCTTGAACATCAGCCCCAGGATCAGCATCAGGATGGCCGCCATCACGACCAGCACCGGCCAGGTATCGAGCAAGGAATGCAGGATGCGCTGGTAGCGATTGTGCACTTTCTCGAATACGCGGTCGATGGCCTGCACGAAGCGGCCGCTGTCCTGCTCGGGCTTGAAAAAGCGCGAACACATCATGGGCGACAGGGTCAGCGCCACGATGCCCGAGACGGCCACGGCGCCGGCCAGCGTAAACGCAAATTCCGTGAACAAGGCCCCCGTCAGGCCGCCCTGGAAGCCGATCGGCACGTAGACGGCGATCAGCACCACCGTCATCGCCAGGATGGGGCTGCCCAGTTCGCGCGCGGCCAGCAAGGAAGCCTCAAACGGCGACTTGCCCTCCTTCATGTGGCGGTCGACGTTTTCCACCACGATGATGGCGTCATCGACCACCAGGCCGATGGCCAGCACGATCGCCAGCAAGGTCAGCAGGTTAATGGAGTAGCCGAGCGCCAGCATGATGGAAAACGTGCCGATCAAGGATAGCGGCATGGCGATCACGGGCACGATCACGGCCCGCAAGCTGCCCAGGAACAGGTAAATCACGATGGTGACGATCAGCAGCGCCTCGACCAGGGTCTTGATGACTTCGGTGATCGAGGTATTGATGAACACCGTGGAGTCATACACGATTTCGCCCGTCAGGCCGGCCGGCAGCTGCGACTGGAGTTCGGGAAAACTGCTGCGCACGCGCTTGGCGACGTCGAGGATATTGGCTTCCGGCGCCACCTTGATGCCGATAAAGACGGAGCGCACGCCGCTGAAGGCGACGTTGAAATCATAGTTTTCCGAACCCAGCACGACGGTGGCCAGGTCTTCCAGGCGCACGATGGAGTCGCCGCTGCGCTTGACGACCAGCTTCTTGAATTCTTCCACCGAGTGCAGGTCGGTGCCCGCCGTCAGGGGGATGGTCACCATCTGGCCCTTGCTGGAACCCAATGCCGCCAGGTAGTTATTGTTGCCCAGCGCCGTGCTGACATCGGCCGCCGTCACGCCAAACGCCGCCATCTTCGATGAATCGAGCCAGGCGCGCAGGGCGAACAGGCGCGCGCCCAGCAGTTCGGCAGTCTGCACGCCGGTGATGGAATCGAGCTTGGGCTTGACCACGCGGCTGAGGAAATCGGTGACGTTATTGGTCGGCAAGCTCTTGCTGTAGAAACCCAGGTACATGGCGTCCGTAGTCTGGCCCGTCTGCACCGTCAGCACGGGCGCCTGCGCCTGCACCGGCAGCTGGTTTTTCACGGAACTGACCTGGGTATTGATTTCCGTCAAGGCCCGGTTGGCGTCGTAGTTCAGGCGCAAGGTAGCCGTGATGGTCGATACGCCGCTGCTGGACGAGGACGACAGGTAATCTATGCCCTGCGCCTGCGCGATGGCCGATTCCAGCGGCTGCGTGATAAAGCCCGCCACCGTCTGTGCATCGGCGCCGTAATAAGTAGTCGAAATCGTCACCACCGCGTTCTGCGTCTTGGGATACTGGTTGATGGGCAGGCTGAATAAAGAACGCAAGCCCAGCACCACCAGCAGCATGCTCACCACCATCGCCAGCACGGGCCGGCGGATAAAGATATCGGTGAAATTCATGGCGGCGCCTTATTGTTCCTGCGGCGTGGGCCGCGGATTATTGAGCGGCTGGACCACGTTGCTGATCACTACCGGGCTGCCGTTCTTGAGCTTGATTTGGCCGCTGGTGACGACTTGCTGGCCTTCGGTCAAGCCCGTCAGCACGGCCACCTGGTCGCCGCGTGTCTCGCCGGTGGTCACAAAGACTTGCTGCACCACCAGGTCGCCCGCCTTCGGTGGCGGCGCAGCCGGGGCGGAGGCGGACGCGGCAGGCGCAGAGGCCGTCGCGGGCTTGGGCGCCTGCGATGCCGGATACACGACGAACACGGTGGAACCGTAAGGGTTGTACGTGATCGCCGTCTGCGGCAGGGTCAGGTACAGTTTTTTATCGCCCACTTCCACATTCACATTGGCAAACATGCCCGGCAGCAACTGCCGCTTGGGATTGGCCACCGTGGCCTCCACCTGCACATTGCGGGTGGTAGGGTCAACCTTGGAACTGATGGCGCTGACCTTGCCGGCAAACGCCACGCCGGCATACGCATCGCTGGACAGGTTCAAGACCTGGCCCACTTGCAGGCCGCTCAGGTTCTTTTGCGGAATATAAAAATCGACGTAGATGGGATCGATGGTTTGCAGGGTCACGATCTTGTCGCCCGGATTGAGGTACTGGCCCGGATTGACGGTGGTGATGCCCAGCTTGCCCGCAAATGGGGCGCGGATGGTTTTCTTTTGCACCAGCGCAGCTTGCTGGGCGGCCAGCGCCTGCTTGCTTTTCAGGTCGGCCAGGTCGCTGTCGATCTGTGCCTGGCTGATGGCTTGCACGGCAAACTGCTGCCGGTCGCGCGCCAGCACCGAGGCGGCCAGTTCGGCTGCCGCTTCCAGTGCGCGCAACTGGGCGATATCGGCGTCGGCATTGAGCTGCACCAGCAATTTCCCGGCCGCCACGTCCTGGCCCGACTTGAAGTTAATCGTGCGCACCAGGCCCGCAATTTCCGTCGTCACATCGACGCCGCGCACGGCCACCATGGTGCCCACCGAGGACAAATGCGGTTGCCAGTCGACTTTGCGCACGATGGTCGACGATACGGTTTGCGGCCCCGGCTTGGGCGCGCTGGCCATCAGTTGGCGGATATGCAGGAAAAATCCCAGCGCCAGCAAGGCGACCAGCAACACTACCGCCCCCAGCATGATCAGCATGCGTTTCGTCATGGATACACTCCTTGTTATTCTTCGTCTTGTCGGGTTTTGCCGAACGGATAAGGATGATTAGTCTGCGCTGGCCGTCACCGGCAACTGCGTGCTGGTACTGGCCGCATCGAGCGCGGGCCGGTTCCACCAGCCGCCACCGAGCGCCTGGAACAGCGCGGCGCTATCGGCATAACGGGCCGCCTGCGCCTGCACCAGCCCTACCCTGGCCTGCTGATAAGTACGCTGGGCGTCGAGCAGGGTCAGGTAGCTGATGGCGCCCAGCTTGAATTGCTGGGTATTCAAGTCCAGCGATGCACGCGCCAGCGCCTCCACCTCGGCCTGCTCTTTCAGTGCAGAAGCATCGCTATCGAGCGCGCGCAGGCTGTCGGCCACATTCTGGAAGGCAAGCAGCACCGTGGCGCGGTAATCGGCGGCCGCCCCTTCATAGGCGGCGATGGCGGCGCGCCGCTTGGCGTTCAGGGCGCCGCCATTGAAAACCGGCTGGGCCAGCCCGGCGCCCAGGCCCCAGATGGCGGAACTGCTGCGTAACAGCGAAGGGAAAGTTGTGGCGGTCGAACCGTAGCTGCCCGACAAGGTCAGCTGGGGATACAGATTGGCCGTGGCCACGCCGATCTGCGCGCTGGCCTGGTGCAGCAAAGCTTCGCTGGCGCGCACGTCGGGGCGCTGGCGTACCAGATTTGATGGCAGCGACAGGGGCAAGTCTTGCGGCAACTGCAATGAAGCCAGTTCGAACTGGGGCAAGCCCGCCTCGCTGGGCAACTGCCCCGCATACACGGCAAGCTGGTGGCGGGTCTGGGCCAGGGCCTTTTCCAGTGGCGGCACGGTGGCGCGCGTTTGCGCGACCGTATTTTGTTGCAGCAGCACTGTGCCGCGGCCGATCGCGCCAAACTTGAATTGCTGTTCGATCACGTCCAGCTGTTTTTGCTGCGCATCGAGAATATCTTGCGTCGCCTGCAGCTGGGCGCGCAGCGACGCTTCGCGTATGGCCGTCGTCACCAGGTTCGACGTGAGGGTCAGGTAGGCTGCTTCCAGCTGGTATTGCTGATAGTCAACCTGGGCCGACAAGCCTTCCAGCTGCCGCTTGTTGGCGCCAAACACGTCCAGGGTGTAAGACACATTGACGGAGGCATTGTATAAATTGAAGACACCACCGGCACCCGTCAGGCGGCTGGTTTTTTCGCGGTTGAAGCCCAGCTGGGCATTCACGCTGGGATACAACAGTTCGCCGCTTTCGGCACGGTAATTTTCATTCGCCTGGCGCAAGGCCGCCTGGGCCGAGGCCAGGCTGGGGCTGCGCCTGAGGGCGTCGCGCACCAATTGATCGAGGGCCGGCGACTGGAACAGCGACCACCACTGGCCTGGAATGTCCTGGCCCGGCACGAAGCGCTGCGCCTGGCCAGCCGGGCCCGGTGCCGACGCGGTCTGTGCGGGCAGGGGCGACGGCGTATAGCTGTCGCCACCGCCAGGCGGCGCGGGCGGCTTGAAGTCGGGCCCCACGGCGCAGCCAGCCAGCAGGCTGGCCATCAACATGGGGAAGAGGAAACGCAAGGGACGTGGCGCAGCGCTACTCCTGACGCGCAAGCCGATACTGGACAGCCGGGTTCTTGTGACCATTATTCTTATCCGATACTTTGCATTGCAACATCATGACAACGTTGGGAAGCTGCTGGGATACTGGACGCGACTGAAACGGGACTGACTAAAACCGGACTGTATAGAACTGGCGCTGCGGGAGACTTGAAACCGTACTAGCCATGCAAGCATGCGCTGGCCGAGTTTATTCTAGCATCAAATATCGTCCGTGCTCACACCATGATTAAAAAGTTCCTGGCGAAAAAAAAGCCTTCCGAAGAAGGCTTTTCTTGCATAAAAAACATACCGACAGTAACTTGCAGTAACTTTTACTTTACTTGTTCAGGCCGACCGGCGTGCCCGGCGGGGTACGGCCTTTCGCCAGGAACAGGACGACTTTTTTCAGCATGCGGTAGGCGAAACGCAGCAGCAGCAAGGTCAGCACGCACTCGATGAAAGTCAGGATTAAGGCGAACGCGACATGCATGCGCTCGTGGCGCCGGTGGAACTTGGCGGCGGCGCCATCACGCGCAATCTCGATACTGTCGTAGAACGTCGGCACCACCAGCAAGGTCAGAATCGTCGACGTGATGGTGCCGCCGATGATGGCGATCGCCAGTGGACGGTAGAACTCGCCGCCCTCGCCCAGGCCCAGCGCGACCGGGAACATGCCGGCGATCAGCGCGAAAGTGGTCATCAGGATCGGACGCAGACGCATGCGGCCCGCATACATCAGCGCATCTTCGCGGCCATAGCCCTCTTCTTCACGCTTGCGCGCCGCGTCCAGCAACAGGATGGCGTTCTTGGCCACCAGCCCCATCAGCATGATGATGCCGATAAAACTCATCAGGTTGATGGTATTGCCCGTCAACACCAGCGCCAGCATCACGCCGATCAAGCTCAGCGGCAAGGACATCATCACGCCCAGCGGCGCCGTGAACGAATCGAACTGCATCACCAGGATCAGATACATCAGGCCGATACCCATCACCAGCGCGATCAGCATTTCCGTGAACAGCTCTTGCTGGTCCTGGCCGGCGCCGCCCAGCGACAGGCCGTAGCCTGGCGGGAAATCCATCGAGTTGGCCAGCTTCATCGCATCCGACGTCACTTCGCCGTTCGAGCGGCCCTGGGCGTTGGCCGACACGGTAATCGTGCGCTTGCCATTCTTGTGCTCGATGCCGGACGGACCCTTGCCCATGGTGATGGTGGCGATCTGGTCCAGCGGCACCATTTGCGAGGTGCCCGTCACGCTGATCGGCAGGCGTTCGATATTCTCGGACGCCACGCGGTCATCGGGATGCAAACGCACGGCCACGTCGCGCGTCTCGCCGGTCGGATCGACCCAGTCGCCCACTTCCACGCCGGCAAACGCCACGCGCAGGGATTGCGCCGCATCGTTGACGGAAATGCCCATCGAGTTGGCCAGGCCACGGTTCAGTTCAATCTTCAGCTCGTTCTTCGGATCCTGCTCGGACAGGCCCACGTCGACCGCGCCCGGCACCTGGCGCAGCTTGTCCATATAGGCGTTGGTGATTTCCATCAGCTTGCGCGAATCCGGGCCCGTGAATTCCACCTGGATCGGTTTTTGCGAACCGTTGCTCAAGTCATCCTGCACCACATATTCGGCGCCCACCAGGCGCGACATCTTCTCGCGCAGCTCGACCGCGATTTCCTTGGCCGAACGCTTGCGGGTATTGCGCTTGCCGATATCGACATACACGCGGCCACCGCTGACATTGATGGAGCTATTGGTTTCCTTGGTTTCAGGCAAGGTACGCGCCAGGGCTGCCGCCGCTTCCAGTTTCAGGCGCGAATACTCGATGCTGCTCGACGAAGGCGTACGCACATTGATCATCAGGTTGCCCGAATCGGACGCCGGCAAGAAGCTGGTGCCGCCGTGATTGATATGCACATACACGGCGCCCACCAGGCTGCCGACGGCGATCAGGGCCATCGAACGGCGGTGATGCAAGGCCCAGGCAATCACATTGCCATAGCGGTCGGCCTGATGGTCGAACCAGTTGTTGAAACGTTCCAGCACGGCGCTCAAGCCTTTTTTCGGCGCCGTATGGTGGTCGGCCGGGTCGCCCCAGTACGCCGACAGCAGCGGATCGAGCGTGAAGGAAATACCCAGGCTAACCAGCACCGAGCACGTCACCGTCAGGGCGAATGGGCGGAACCACTCACCGGAAATGCCGGGCATGAAGGCTACCGGAATAAACACGGCGATAATCGAGAACGTCGTTGCGGCCACGGCCAGGCCGATCTCGGCCGTGCCTTCCAGCGCCGCCGTGCGGCGGTCCTTGCCCATCTGCATGTGGCGCACGATATTTTCACGCACCACGATGGCGTCATCGATCAGCACGCCAATCGCCAGCGACAGGCCCAGCAGGGTCATGAAGTTGAGGGTAAAACCACACAGCCAGACGGCGATAAAGGCCGCGATCACGGACGTCGGCAAACTCAGCGCCGTGATCAGGGTCGAGCGCCAGGAGTTCAGGAAAGCATACACCACGAAAATGGTCAGCACGGCGCCCAGCACCAGCGATTCGATCACATTGTTCAGGCTATGCTGCGCGTTTTCGCCGCCATCGCGCGTCACTTCCAGGGAAGTGCCTTTGGGCAAGGTCTTGTTGATTTCCTTCACCATGTCGCGGATCTTGTTGGCCACGCTGACCGTACTGGCGTCACGCACGCGGGTAATCGAGATACCCACGTTCGGCTTGCCGCTGCGGATGCTCATGCTGTTGACCTCAGCAAAACCATCCTGGATAGTCGCCACCTGCGCCAGGCGCACGATTTCCTCGCCACGGCGCTTGACCACCACTTGTTCGAAGTCGGCTGGCGACTCGATGCGGCCCACCAGGCGGATGCTTTTCTCATCCATGGTGCCGCGCACCTTGCCGACCGGCGCGTTGGTATTCTGGTTGCGCAAGGCATTGACCACGTCGCTGACGGAGACATTGTATTCACGCAACTTTTCAGCGCGCAGCAAGACCGACAATTCACGTTTCAGCGAACCGCCCACATTCACCAGCGCCACGCCATCGACGGCACGGAAACGGTCCGACAAGACGTCTTCGGCCAGGCGCGAAATTTCCGCATGGCTTTGCGTATCCGAGGACAGCGCCAGTTGCATGATGGGGTCGGCGGCCGGATCGATACGCTGCAGGATAGGCTCGCGCATTTCCAGCGGCAGCTTGTAGCGCACGGCGGCAATCGAGTTGCGGATATCGTCCGACGCTTCGATCAAGTTGGTCTTGAACGAAAACTTCAGGAAGATGGTGGCCGCGCCTTCATCGGCGCTGCTATTGATTTCCGTGACGCCAGAAATGCTTTGCAGCGACTTTTCCAAGCGGTTGACCACTTCGCGCTCGACCGTGTCAGGCGAGGCGCCAGGATAGGGAATGCTGACCACGATGAACGGGACTTCCACATCGGGATTCTGGTTGACGCGCAATTTCTTGAGCGCCAGCAAGCCGACGCACATCATCGCCAGGATCAGGACGATGGTGGCGGTCGGCCGTTTGATACTGAAATCGGAAAGAAACATGGCTTAGTTTCCTTTAGCAGCAGCTGGCACGTCGGTGCTGGCCATGGCGGATGGCGGCGCCTTGGCCGGCACCAGGTCCACTTTCTGCCCATCCTTGAAGGTCGAGCCAGGCGTGCGCAGCACCTTGTCGCCACTGGCCAGGCCATTCGTGACTTCCCATTGGCCCGTGCGCACGTCGCGCGCGCCGATGCGCAAGGTGGTCTTGTGCAAGGCCTTGTCCTTGACGGTCCAGGTATAGGTCTGGTCGCCCGCCTTCACCATGGCCGACTCCGGTATCATCAGCGCGCTGACGCTTTCCGCTTCGATGCGGCCTTCCGCATACAGGCCGGCCACGCGCGGCTGTTCCTTGCCCGTGAAATCGACCAGCACGGCCACCTGGCGGGTCACGGCATTGGCGGCCGGATCGACACGGCGCACCTTGCCCGTGAAATCGAGGCCAGGATAACCATTGATGCGGAACAAGACGGTCTGCCCCACCTTGACGACGCCGATCTTGTCGGCCGACACCAGGCCTTCCAGGCGCATGCTGGTCGGATCGATGACCTTGATCAATTCCTTGCCGATTTGCGCCGTATCGCCATTCGATACCTTGCGCTCGCTCACGATGCCGTCAAACGGCGCGCGCACCAGGGTGCGCTGCAATTGCTGGCGCGCCTGGGCGGCGCGGCTCTTCGCGGCCGACAGGTCGCTCTGGGCATTGTTGCGGCGGATTTCTGCGTCTTCCTGAGCCTGCGTCGAGGTCATGCCCGAGGCGCGCAGGGTTTTCATACGCTCGAACATGCGCTGTGCCTGCTCTAATGTCTGGGTCGCGGCACGGGTCGCTTCATCGGCCGAATTGAGGCTGTCGCGGATGGCTGTCTCGTCCAGGCGCACCAGCACGTCGCCGCGCTTGACGGCTTCGCCATTTTCCTTCATGACCTGGACCACCACGGCCGACACTTCGGCGCGCAGGTCGGCATTGCGCTCGGGCTGCACGGAACCGGTGATCACGGGGCCGGACGACAGCGCGTTGCTTTGTATGGTCAGCACGTCTTCAGGAGAAATCAGCAAGTTGCTCGCAACAGTGGCCTCCTTGCCCTTGCCGGGGTCTTTGGACTCTTTGCCGCAAGCGGTCAAGGCAGCGGCGATCGCCACAACTAACAGGGTTTTGCGCAACATGGGTATTTCTCCGAATGATAGTACCGCCTGCCTGGCCGACAGCTTTTTGAGTGGCGGCTGGGTGTACGGGCGTTATTTTTATTAAAACCACAAGCCGCAGAGTATCCATGAGCGCCTCTGGCGATGTCAATCGGCGGCTTCCTGTAATGCGGGAATCCGGGGATGAAACGTAGTTTTTACGCCCTGAAACGCAAAACCCCGCCTTGCGGCGGGGTTTTGTGGAGACAGGCGGCGACGCTTAACGGCCGAACACCGCATTAATCAAAAAGCCGATCGCCACGCCGGTGCACAGGCCGCCGGCAATTTCCACCAGGGTATGGCCCATGCGTTCACGCAACCAGGTGTGCGCCGGGCTGGCCGTTTCCTTTGCCACGCGGTTGATGGCGGCGGCCTGCTTGCCCACGTGCTGGCGCAGGCTGTTGGCGTCGATGATGACGATGAAGGCCAGGGTGACGGCCACGCCGAATGCCGGATGGCCTATGCCTTCGCGCAGGGCAATCAGGGTCGCCATGCTCGACACCACGGCGCTGTGGTTGCTGGGAAAGCCGCCATTGCCGACCAGGCCGAACGCCCATTGGCGCGTGCGGGCGCTATTGATCAGGAATTTGATCGGTCCGACCAGGATCCAGGTGATCAGGGGAGTGACGAGGTAAGCGATATCCACGGGGTATTCCTTTGTTCTATATATAAGAGGGTAGCGGGAAGCAAAGGGGAATTATCGCAGATCGGCGGCGCAAGCAACACCGGCGGATTCCCCACGGATAAAAATGCCCCAGGCTGCCGCGATACTATAAAATCATGGCGAATAGAATAATTGACTGGCCTCAACACCGGTCATCCACACCTGGTCTCAACACTCGCAAACGGGGTCTCCATGCGGCATTTCAGAGTTTCTTTTTTAGTTACCATCCTCCTGATGGCCATTGCCGGCTGGTGGGGCTACAGCCATGGCGGCGTGTCCGGCTTGCTGCAAGCGCTGTGGATCACGGGCGTGCTGGGCGTGATGGAAGTCTCGCTATCGTTCGACAACGCCGTGGTGAATGCCTCGGTGTTGCGCCACTGGAATGAGTTCTGGCAAAAACTGTTTCTCACGGTAGGTATCCTGGTCGCCGTGTTCGGCATGCGCCTGCTGTTCCCGCTGGTGATCGTGTCCGTCGCCACTGGCCTGGGCCTGGTCGATGTGTGGACCATGGCCACCACCACGCCCGACATCTATGCCCAGCACCTGACGAACAACCACGCGCAAGTGGCAGCCTTCGGCGGCGCCTTTTTGCTGTTGGTATTTTTGAACTTCCTGTTCGACGATGAAAAAGAATTGCACTGGCTGGGCTGGGCCGAGGAAAAAGTCAACGCACTGGGCACCGAAAGCCTGGCTGTGCTGATCACCATGGGCGCCGTCGCCGCCTGCGTGGCGATGGGACCTGCCGAACAAAAATACAGCGTACTGGCCTCAGGCATCGTCGGCATCGCCGTGTATATCGGCGTGAACTGGATCAGCGGCTTGCTGGAAGAAAACGAACCGGACCTGCAAGACGAAGACGGCGAAGAGAATGCGGCGCCGGCCAGGAACGGCAATGGCGACTTGATCAAGACGGTGGCGCGCGGCAGCATCGGCGGCTTCCTCTACCTGGAAGTACTGGACGCCTCCTTCAGCTTCGACGGCGTGATCGGCGCCTTCGCCATCACCAACGATGTCGTCATCATCATGCTGGGCCTGGCCATCGGCGCCATGTTCGTGCGCTCGATGACGGTATTCCTGGTGCACAAGGGCACCCTGGACGAATTCGTCTACCTGGAGCATGGCGCGCATTACGCGATCGGCATACTCGCGTTGATCATGTTCGCCTCCGTCAAGTACCATATACCGGAGTGGTTCACGGGCCTGTCCGGCGTGACCTTCATCCTGGTGTCGCTGTGGTCTTCGCTGCGGTATCGAAAACAGCAGGCGGCACTGGCTTGAAATCGGGATAACTGTCCCTATATAGGAAAGTAATGGCCGGAGTGACAAACACACTCCGCCATGACGGCAAGAGCATCACCATTTTTACGCCTTCTATTGACTAAATACAAAGGAGCACGACATGGCAATCAGTTTGCAAAAAGGCGGCAACGTCAACCTGAGCAAGGAAGCACCGAACCTGCGCAAGATCATCATCGGCCTGGGCTGGGATCCACGCTCGACCGACGGCGCCACCTTCGACCTTGACGGCAGCGCCTTCCTCCTGAAAAGCGACGGCAAGGTCCGTGGCGACTCCGACTTCATCTTCTACAACAACCTGAAATCGACCGACGGCTCCATCGTCCACACGGGCGACAACCAGACCGGCGAAGGCGAAGGCGACGATGAACGCATCGAAATCGACCTGTCCCGCGTACCGGCAGACATCGACCGCATCAGCATCACCGTCACCATCCACGACGCCGACGCGCGCCGCCAGAACTTCGGCATGGTCTCGAAAGCCTACATCCGCTGCCTGAACGCCGAAGGCGAACGCGAAATCGCCCGCTACGACCTGTCCGAAGACAGCTCGACCGAAACGGCGATGATCTTTGGCGAGATCTACCGCTACAGCGGCGAATGGAAATTCAAGGCCATCGGCCAGGGTTTCAATGGCGGCCTGGGTCCTTTAGCTCGCTCGTTCGGCGTGAATGCTTAAACATTCCAGCATCTAGTCACAGCCGCCTGGAAGTCATCAGGCGGCTTTTTTTTGGAGATTACCATGCCAGTATTTAGTGTCACGGGTGACGTCGATCCCTTTTTGCATGTCAGCCTGAAGCAGGGCGAGACCATTTATTGCGAATCGGATGCGATGGTGATGATGGAAACGGCGCTCGACCTGAAGGGCAAGATGACCGGTGGCCTGGGCAGCGCCATCATGCGCCGCTTCGCCAATGGCGAATCGTTCTTCCAGCAGCATATCGAAGCGGTGCGCGGCAACGGCGATTGCCTGCTCTCGCCTACCCTGCCGGGCGCCATCGAAGTGGTCGACGTGGGCGCGCGCCAATACCTGCTCAATGACGGCGCGTTTGTCGCAGCCACTTCGGGCACGGAAATGAAAGTGCGCACGCAAAGCCTGGGCAATGCCCTCTTCGCCCAGTCGGGCGGTTTCTTCGTGATGGAAACCTCGGGCACCGGCCAGGTGGTGGTATCGGGCTTCGGCTCCATGTTCCAGCTCGACGTCGAGCCGGGCAAGGATGTCGTGATCGATAATTCCCACGTGGTGTGCTGGGACAGCACCCTGAAGTACGAAATCTCGGTGACCACCAGCGGCTCGGGCGGCATCGGCGGTTTCCTCGGCAATATCGTCAACAGCGTGACCAGCGGCGAAGGCATCGTGCTGCGCTTTTCCGGCTCGGGCAAGGTCTACGTCTGCTCGCGCAACCGCGACGCCTTTTTGAAATGGACGGCGTCGGGCGGCAAATCGAGCTAAACGCATCAACGCTGCCGGCCCCTCCCCCTTCCGCGCGCAGATAGCCTGCGCGCGGCTTTTCTCTTTTCACCCGGTTTCCCGTACATGCACAGAGTCTGGTTCAACAAAACATTTTCCTCGGTCGCCACGGCCATGCGGCTGATACGCGAAGCCGACCTGCTTGCCAATGGCGGCAAGCCGCGCTATCACCTCGTCTGCAGCAATACCAATGCGCATGCGGCAGCGTTCCTGGAAGCGCATGACTATGCCGTCGAACCGGCCGGCCTGACGGGCGAGGCCTATGTGGAATGGTGTCTGGACTTTTGCCGCACGCGCGAGATCACGATTTTCTGGCCAGGCAAGGAAGCGGGACGCATCGCCAGCGCCAGCGCGCGCTTCGCGGCCATCGGCGTGCGCCTGCTCAGCGTCGCCACCGAAGCAGTGCTGGCCCTGATGCATGACAAGGCGCGCTTTTGCGCCAGCCTCGATTTGCCGATGGCGCGCCCGGCCGACTACCGCGCCGTCAATACCATCGAAGAATACGACGCCGCCTACGCCGAGCTGCGCCCGCTGCACCGTACCCTGTGCATCAAGCCATCCGAATCCGTGTATGGCCTGGGTTTTGCCGTGCTCGATGAAGAGCGCTCCAGCGCCCAGCTGCTGCTGGCCGGCGCGGCGTACCAGATCAATGCGCAGGAGCTGCGCAGCGGCCTGGCGCAGATGGGGACCTTCAAGACCCTGCTGCTGATGGAATACCTGGACGGCCATGAATACAGCGCCGACTGCGTGGCCGACCAGGGCACCCTGGTGTGCGCCATACCGCGCAAGAAGCTGAAGGCAGCCGGCAGCGGCCAGCTGATCGAACTGCGCGCCGACCTGCTGGCCGCCTGCGAAAAACTCACGCGCAACTATCAGTTGAACGGCGTGTTCAATATCCAGTTCCGCGAGGGCGCGCACGGCCTGGCGCTGCTGGAAATCAATCCGCGCATGTCCGGCGGCATCGGCATGGCGTGCGCCGCCGGCCCCAACCTGCCCTACCTGGCGCTGGCCGGTTTCGACCAGGGCTACGACAAGCTTACCGTGCCACCGGTACGCGAAGGCCTGCGCGTGGCCGAGACGGCGCACGCCGTGGAGCTGCCATGAATATCGTCAAAAAACAGATGCCCACGGGCGAACTGACCTTGAAAGTGGACGATGCGCGCTTTCCGCTGGACTGGCTGGTCGGCTTTGCCGCGCGCGCCAACGCCAAGCGCGGCTTCCTGTTCCTGTCCAAGGTGCTCGGCAAGCACTGGCCCGTGACGCCGCGCGCCATGGAAGCGATCCACGACGACCTGGCGGCGCAGATTCCTCCCAGCCTGCCCGGCCCCGTGGTGTTTATCGCCATGGCCGAAACGGCCGTCGGCCTGGGCCAGGGCGTGTTCGAAGCCTGGCTGCGGGCGAACCCGAATGGCAAGGCGCTGTTCCTGCATAGCTCGCGCTACCGGGTCGGCAGCGTGCCCTTCTTCGAATTCGAGGAGTCGCACAGCCACGCGCCGCGCCAGTTCCTGCATTTGTCGGACGCCGCCAGCCTGCTGTTTTCCACCGCCCGCAGCCTGGTGCTGATCGACGACGAAGCGTCGACCGGCAACACCTTCGCCAACCTGGTGGCAGTGTGCCGCGCGCGCTATCCGCAACTGGAAAAACTGCACCTGGGCGTGATCACCAATTTCATGGGCAAGGATGCCAACGCGGGCCTGAGCGAACGCTTCGGCTTGCCCACCAGCATCGGCGCCGCCCTGTCCGGCCAGTACGCGTTCCAGGTGGGCGCCGTGCCAGCGCCATCGGCCGCACCGGCGCAGCGCTTCGAGGCCGAACAGGAACGGGGCGCCAGCCCTGCCTTCGGACGCATCGGCGTGGGCCGCGCCTTGACGCCACCGCAAGGCCTGGCCGTGCAACTGGCCCAGGAAATCGCCACCGGCGACACGGTGCTGGTGCTGGGCACGGGCGAATTCATGCACCCATCGTTCCTGCTGGCGCGCGAGCTTGAGGCGCTGGGCAAGAGCGTAGTGGTGCAATCGACCACGCGCTCACCGATACTATCCTGGGGTTCCGTCGGCCATATCGTATCGTGCGACGACAATTACGGCGAAGGCATCGCCAACTACCTGTACAACGTCGCGCCGGGCCAGTACCAGCACGTCTTGATCTGTCATGAAACGCCGGCCAGCCCGGCCCTCATGCAACTCGCCGGCCAATTGAACGGCCGCCTGTTCCACTTTCAGTCAGAGACCAAAATTGAAGAAATTCCTGTTTGTTGACCTGGACGATACCCTGTTCCAGACGCCAAAAAAATGCGTAGGCGAAGCCGACCTGCAGCCGGCCGCCTACCTGAAAAACGGCGATGCCTGCTCGTTTACCACGGCGCGCCAGCGCGCCTTTTTTGAATTCGCCCAAAGCGGCATGACCCTGATCCCTGCCACGGCCCGCAATGGCGACGCGTTTCGCCGGGTCGACCTGCCGTTCACCAGCTACAGCGTGCTCGATTACGGCGGCATCGTGCTGCAGCCGGGCGGCGCACTCGACGCGGGCTGGCTGGCCTTGATGCAGGAAGACATGCAGACAGCCCTGCCCGGCCTGCGGGACGCCATGCGCATCATCGACGATTTCCAGGCCAAGGCCGGTTTGCCGTCGCGCGCGCGCCTGATCGAAGACTATGGCACGCCGTTCTACATCGTCGTCAAGGACCATGAGGCGCGCGGCGAACGGCTGGCCGAGATCGAACAGCAGGTGCTGCTGGACTGGATCGCTTGCGAGGGCAAGGATTACTTCATCCACCGTAATGGCAACAACCTGGCCGTGCTGCCCAAGACCCTGAACAAGGCGCGCGCCGTGGCCTATTTGCGCGCAGAACTGGAAGCCGAACACGGCCCGATTTTGAGCTTCGGCATGGGCGACAGCCGCTCGGACGCCCGCTTCATGGCCGAATGCGATTACGCCATCGTGCCCAATGGCACGCAGCTGGCGGCACTCACGGTGGCGGCGCTATGACGGCCATGCATTTCAGCGGCAGCTACCGCCAGGAAGACGTGCATTTCCTGCTCACGCCGATGGCGCTCGAACCGATCCTGGACCTGGCCGAGAAAGAGCGGCTGATCCAGTCGGGCCAGCGCCATTACAGCGAAATGCTGTCGCCGGAATCCCTGCCCTCGCCCGCCTACCTGGCCCTGTTCCAGAGCGCGTTTGCGGCCAACCGATTGCAGATGGCGCGCGACTGCCTGCGCCTGGCGGCCCTGATTGCGGCGCGCCGCAGCGGCCCCGTCACGCTAGTGTCGCTGGCGCGCGCGGGCACGCCGGTGGGCGTCATTCTGGGCCACGTGCTGCGCCAGGTATTCCAGCGTGAATGTTGCCATTATTCGGTCTCCATCATCCGCGACCGCGGCATCGACGCCAACGCCCTGCAGCACATCCTGGCGCAGGGCCACGCGCCGGAAGCTATCGTGTTTGTCGATGGCTGGACTGGCAAGGGGGTGATCTCGCGCGAACTGCGCCAGGCCGTCAACGACTACAACGCACGGCACGGCACGGCAATCGACGGCGGCCTGTTCGTCTTGTCCGACCTGGCCGGCACGGCCGCCTGCGCCGCCTCGTCCAGCGACTACCTGATACCGTCGAGCATACTGAACGCCACCGTGTCAGGCCTGGTCAGCCGCTCGGTGCTCAATGCGCAGATCGGCGCGGATGACTTCCATGGCTGCGTCTATTATGAACAGTTCGAAGCGCACGACCAGTCGCGCGCCTTCGCCGATGGCTTGCTGGCCGACGCCCTGGCGCTGGCGGCAAACGAAGGCTTGCCCTTGGCCGAGGCCAGCGATGCTGCTGCCATGGCCGCCCGCTCGCAAGCCTATATGGCGCAGGCGCAGCACGACTACGGCGTCGAAGACATCAACCTGATCAAGCCCGGCATCGGCGAAGCGACGCGCGTGCTGCTGCGCCGCGTGCCCGAGCGCCTGATCGTGCGCGACACCACGGCGCCGGACGTGGCCCATTTGCTGCTGCTGGCACAGGAAAAAAATATCCCCGTTAGCGTGCAAGCGGCACTGCCTTACCAGGCTGTCGCCCTGATCAGGAGTGCCGTCGATGGATAAAAATCTCCACCCGCAAAGTGAACACAAGGCGGCGCTGGGCGCCTCCATGTATGTGCCGACCACGCACAAGGATTTGCTGGCGATCGCCAACGGCGATAAATTGGGCCATCTGCGTTCCGTGATCTTTTGCACGGAAGACGCCATCGCCGAACGCGACCTGAGCTACGCGCTGTTCAACCTGTCGCTGGCGCTGCAAACCATGCGCGAGGATTCCGACACGCTGCGCTTCGTGCGCGTACGTAATGTGGAAGTGCTGGCGCGCGTGCTGGGCATGCCAGGTTCGGACAAGCTGAGCGGCTTCGTGCTGCCCAAGTCCACGCGCCATAATTTCGCCAGCTATTTCGAGCTGGTGCGCCACACGCACCACCTGTTGATGCCGACCCTGGAAACGGTGGAAGTGTTCGACGACGAGGAAATGAAGCTGTTCCGTATCATGCTGTCAGCGCCCGAGGTGCGCCGCCGCATCCTGGCGCTGCGCATCGGCGGCAACGATCTGCTGGCCTTGCTGGGACTGCGCCGGCCCACCACCGGCACGATTTACCAGACGCCGCTGGGCCAGGTGATCGGCCGCCTGATAACGCTCTTCAAGCCGCACGGTTTTCAATTGACGGCGCCCGTCTTTGAACACCTGTCGCAAGGCCAGTGGCTGGACGCCGAGGTGGCGCAGGATATGGCGCACGGCATGATCGCCAAGACCGCCATTCACCCGGACCAGGTGCCGCAGATCGAGCGCCACTACCAGGTGGCGCAAGCGGATATTGAACTGGCGCTGCGCATCATCGACCCGGACAGCCCGGCCGTCTTCCGCATGCAGGATGCGATGTGCGAAGTGGCGACCCACGGCAGCTGGGCACAGCGCATCATCGAACAGGCGAGGCTGTTCGGCATCCGCCACGCCGCCGCCCCACCGAACCACTCAGCAACTCATTCAGCAACGCACTCATTGAGCAACCCCACCAGCGACGAAGGGACTACACGATCATGACTAATTTCACACGCGGACAAAAAGGCAAACTGGCTGACCTGGGCTTGAATGGTCCCTTCGCCGTCACGCTCGACATCGTTTCCGGTTCGATGGAAGTCGATGTCAGCTGCTTCGGCGTCGATGCCGGCGGCAAGCTGTCGGACGACCGCTACATGGTGTTCTACAACCAGAAAAGCTCGCCGGACAACGCCATCACGGTCGCACTGAACGGTCCCCGCTCCGTGTTCCAGATCGACCTGGCCCGCCTGCCTGCCTCCATCGACAAGCTGGTGTTTACCGCCGCCACCGAACAGGGCAGCATGCGCGCACTGGGCGCGTCCAGCCTGGCGCTGGGATCAAACGCCAGCTTCGCGTTTGCAGGGCAGGACTTCCAGGACGAAAAAGCCGTCATCATCGGTGAGCTGTACCGCCGCGACGGCAGCTGGCGTTTCGGCGCCGTGGGTCAGGGTTTCGCAGGCGGCCTGGCGGCGTTGCTGAAACACTTCGGCGGCAGCGAAGCGAGTCAATCCACGCCCGCCCCTGCGCCGATTCCAGTCCAAGTCCAAGTCCCAGTACCGGCACCGGCCGCGCCACCGGTCAATAAAATCTCGCTGTCGAAAATCCGCCTGGAAAAACGCGGCGACAAGATCTCGCTCGACAAGCGCGACAGCGGCGGCTATGGCCGCATCAGGGTCAACCTGAACTGGAACCAGAATGCGCCGCAGAACCCGGCCGCCACCGGCAGCCAGAATACGGGTTTCCTGGGCAAGCTGTTCGCCAAGCCGGCCGAAGCGGCCGGCGGCATCGACCTCGATATCGGCTGCCTGTTCGAAATGACGAATGGCGCCAGGAGCGCCGTGCAGGCGCTGGGCAATAGCTGGGGCGCCTTCGACCGTCCGCCGTATATCCACCTGGAAGGCGACGACCGCACGGGCAGCGCCAGCGACGGCGAAAACATCTTCATCAACGGCACCCATTTCGACCAGATCAAGCGCGTGCTGGTGTACGCCTTCATCTATGAGGGCGTGCCCAACTGGGCAGCCACCGATGGCGTGGTGACGATCGACATTCCCGGCCAGCCCACGGTAGAAGTGCGCCTGGATAGCCACAGCCCCTACGCCATGTGCGCCATCGCCATGCTGGAAAACCACGGCGGCAATCTGCAGGTGACGAAATTGGTGGAATACTTCGGCGGCCAAGGTAAAATCACTGCGCACCAGGCGATGGACGAGCGTTACGGGTTCGGCCTGAACTGGAAAGCCGGCCGCAAGGACTAACTCTTTAACCACACAGCCCAACCATGACCCCTACGAGCAAAAAAGTCACCTTCGCCTTCGCCATCTTCATCCTGGCCGGCATTCTGCTGCTGGCAGCCTACACCTGGCTGTCACTCAGTTTTTCGTATTCGGAAGGCGAACGGGCTGGCTACCTGCAAAAGTTTTCCAAGCGCGGCTGGATCTGCAAGACCTGGGAAGGCGAGCTGCTGCTGACGGCGCTGCCAGGCACGATCCCGGAAAAATTCCAGTTCAGCGTGCGCGATGAAGCGGTGGCCAAGCAGTTGTCGGCCGCCGCCGGCAAGCATATCCTGGTCAGCTACAGCCAGCACAAGGGCGTGCCGACCCAGTGCTTCGGCGAGACCGAATACTATGCGGACAAGGTGGTATTGAGTCCCTGATGCTGCTTCCTGCATAAAAAAAACGGGGCCAGACGATGAGTCTGGCCCCGTTTTTTATGCCTGCATCTTTCTAGCGCGCGCGCCACACGCCGGCCGCGCCATCGGGCAGCTGCGCCAGGCTGGCGGAGCTGGCTTGTTCCGCCTTGGCGCGGGCCGACGCCAGCGCGCTGGCAAACTCGCCATGCTGGTGCTGCTGTTGCAAGCTGACGCGCAAGCTCGCCAGTTCGCGTTCCTGCTGCTGCGCGCGCTGCATTTCCAGTTCCAGCAATTGCTGCTTCGCCTCGGCCATGGCGCGCGCGGTGTCGGCCGCCTTGCGCTGCAGGGCCGCGTGCGCCTGGGCACCGGCCAGCAAGGCGTGCTGCGCCTGCGCCTTGTCGCTGGCGGCCTGCTGCGCGTCCAGCTCCAGCTGCTCGCGCTGGCGCATGGCGTCCAGCGCCTGCTGCTCCAGCACGGCGCGCGCTTCGGCGGCGGCAGTCACCTGCTTTTCCGCTTCCAGGCGGCCGGCGATGGCTTTCGATGCCCGTTCTTCGGCAGCGCTGGTCTGGCGCTGCTGCACCAGTTTTTGCTCGATCAAGGCCAGCGATTCGCGCTCGGCGCTGACAAAGTCGCGCTCCGAGGCCAGCAGCGCTTCGGCCGCCTGCGCTTTTTCAGTTTCCACGCGGGCGCGCTCTGCATGTACCTGGCCCAGCTCCACGGCCAGGCGCGCCTGCGCCTGCACCGCTTGCGCTGCCGCCGCTTTTTGTTCGCCTTCCACCAGCGCCTGGTCCATCAGGATGCGGATGGCGTCCGCCTCCTTTTGGGCCGCCTGCGTCAATGCCTGTTCGGCCGCCTGCTGGCCACGCAGCAGTTCAGCTTGCACCGCTTCGGCGGCGCTGCGTTCCTGTGCCGCCTCCAAGGCCAGCGCTTCGGCATCGAGCCTGGCGTTCAGGGCGTCGATGGCGGCCTGCTCGGCTTCGGCGCGCTGCTGCTCCGCCATCTGCAGCAAGGCTGCCTGGGCGGCTTTTTCCTCGGCCAGGGCAGCTGTTTGCGCCTGCGTCACCAGTTGCGCATCGACGCTGGCGATGGCTTCCTGCTCGGCCGCATTCTGGCGCGCCGCCAATGCCTGCCTTGTTTCTGCCTGCTCGACGCGCTCTTGCGCCAGATGCACGGCGCGCTGTTCTTCTTCCGCCAGCAAGGCAGCGGCAGCAGCGGCGGCCTGCTCGGCCGCTTCACGCTCCCTGGTGCGCGCCAGGGCTGCCGCTTCCGCTTCCAGCTTGGCGTGGCCGGCGGCTTCTGCATCCTGTTCGGCTGCCACGCGGGCCAGCGCCACGTCGCGCAACTGGCGGTCCACTTCGATGCGCGCTTCGGTAGCGGCCAGGATGCGCAAGTCGGCGTCGCGGCGCGCCTGGGCGCTGGCAACGGCCACCATTTCCAGGCGCTCGCGGTGAACGGCGGCGTCACGCAATTCTTTTTCGGTCTGCAGGCGCAGGTGCAGCGACTGCGCCGCATGGCGTTCGGACTCCGCCTGCGCCAGGGCGATCGCTTCGCGTTCCTGTTCCAGGTGGGCCAGCGCGCGCGCTTCTTCCAGCGCCCGTACTTCGGCAGCGGCGCGGTTAAAGGCCGATTCCAGCGCGATCTGGTCGGCACGCTCGCGCTGCACCGTCAATTCCAGCGCTTCGCTTTCGGCCTGGGCCAGCATCTGCGCCGTCTGGCGCGCGCCATGCGCATGGCGCTCGCGCTCGCGGGCCAGCACGGCCATGCGCGCATCGGCCGAAGCGATGCCGATCATTTCATCCTTGGCGGCCTGCACGGCCGCCACGCGCTCCAGAGCCTGCAGGCGCGCCTGCTCGGTCTGTTCCAGCAATTCTTCGGAGGCGCGCGCGGCCTGCTCGGCCAGCTCCGACTGCACGGCGATCTGTTCGCTGGCGCGCTTGCGGTTTTCCTGTTCCGCGCGGGCGCGCTCTTCGGCAGCCAGGCGGATTTCATTGTCCGCTTCCACGCGGGCGCGCAATTCGGCCGTTTCCTGCTTCACCGCTTCCAGCCGGGCCACGCTCGCCTGCGCGGCGGCGCGCATGGTTTCCAGGCGCTCGCGGTTGGCGGCGATGGCGTCTTCGGCTGCCTGTGCATTTTGCTGCGCTGCTGCAGCGGCAGCGGCGTCAATCGCGGCGCGGTCTTCGGCCAGCGAACGTACGCGCGCTTCGGCCAGGGCCCGGCTCTCGGCGGCGCAAGTGGCTTTCGCTTCCGCTTCCACGCGGGCGATGGCTTCGTGGATGGCTTTGAGTTCCATTTGCTGGCGGTCGGGAACGAGCTTGGTTTCACTCACGGCCGCTACTTCAGCTTGGGGTTCAGCTTGCGGCGCCGATTCGGCAGAGGCTGAAGCGGCGGGAGCGGCGGGAGCGGCCAGTTCATGGAAATCATGCAGCGAGACGATGCTGTCCTGGTCAAACCCATCATCGGCGGCGTAGCCGCGGTCGAGGGAGGCGGCCTGGTTGTGCTGTGCTTGCATGATTTCTCACTTATTCGTGTCAATTCCATCGTTTTATGGAACTATTAGCGCCATTATCGAGCAGGCATGCGCCATTCAGCAGCCCAAGAAGAAGGCAATTTACGGCCTTGTTCCCAATTTAAGGATGGTTAAATTGGCCATAAGGGCGCCTCGTCCATCAATGAAACCTGTTCCCGAAGTTCAAGAATCCGGTCCTGCCAGTAACGCTGCGTATTAAACCAGGGGAAGGCGACGGGGAAGGCGGGGTCGGTCCAGCGGCGGGCCAGCCAGGCCGAGTAATGGATCAGGCGCAGGGTGCGCAGCGCTTCGACCAGGTACAACTGGCGCGGGTCGAAATCGCAGAAATCTTCATAACCGGCCAGGATGTCGCTCATCTGGCGCACCATGTCGCCCCGCTCGCCCGACAGCATCATCCACAAATCCTGGATGGCCGGCCCCATGCGGCTATCATCGAAATCGACGAAATGGGGGCCGGCGTCCGTCCACAGCACGTTGCCGCCATGGCAATCGCCATGCAGGCGCAGCACGGCGGTGCTACCGGCGCGGTCATAACAGCGCTGCACGCCATCGAGCGCCTGCGCCGCCACGCTGGTGTAGGCCGCCAGCAGTTCGGGCGGAATAAAATCGTTGGCCAGCAGGTAATCGCGCGGCTCGGTGCCAAAGGTAGCCGGGTCCAGCGCCGGGCGCTCCTTGTACACGGACAGCGCGCCCACGGCGTGGATGCGGCCGATGAAGCGCCCTATCCATTCCAGGGTGAGCGGATCGTCCAGCTCGGGCGCGCGGCCGCCATGGCGGGGAAACACGGCGAAGCGGAAGCCCTGGAACTGGTGCAAGCTCGTGCCATGGAGGGCCAGCGCCGGCACCACCGGGATCTCGCGTTCGACCAGTTCAGATACAAACGCATGTTCTTCCAGGATGGCCGTGTCGCTCCAGCGCTCGGGGCGGTAAAACTTGGCCACCAGCGGCGCGCTATCCTCGATACCGACCTGATAGACGCGGTTTTCATAGCTGTTCAGCGCCAGCAGACGGCCATCGCCGCGCAAACCGATGCTGTCCAGGGCGTCGAGCACGCAATCGGGGCTCAGTGCAGAAAAGGGATGGACGGGCCGGGCGTCCTCGTGCGGCTGGTTTTCGTTGTGCATAAGCGCCATTGTAAGGGGCCGGCAGGCGCAGGTGTGCAAACACTTCGGCGGCAGCGGTCAGCAAGGCGTATACTAGCGGCTTACATTCCACAAAGAGCAAGCCATGCAACTCGAACAGCCATTATCAGAAAAAGAATTCGACGAACTAGACCAATTCCTGTTGTCGGAGCGCTGCTCCGAAGACGCGATGACCATGGATATGCTGCACGGCTATCTGACGGCCGTCGCCATCGGCCCGGAACCGATCATGCCGGCCGAGTGGTTGCCGCGCGTCTGGGGCGAAGATATCAAGGATGCGCCGAAATTCAAGAACAGCAAGGAAGAAGAGCGTATCATCAACCTGATCATGCGCTTCATGAATGAAGTGCTGGTGACGTTTGAAGTGGCGCCGAAAGAATTCGAACCGCTGTTCGTCGAGCACGAGCACGCAGGCCAGACCCTGATCGACGCCGAAGCCTGGTGCTGGGGCTTCTGGGATGGCATGGAACTGCGTCCCGGCTCGTGGGATGAAATCTGGGATTCCGAAGTGGGCGACCTGATGCAGCCGGTGTACCTGCTGGGCGCCGACGAAATCGAGGAAGAAGAGCTGCAACTGGTGGAAGACCCGGTCAAGGCGCACAAGCTGGCCCAGGAACTGGAAGCCAACCTGCCCGCCATCCACCGTTTCTGGGTGCCACGCCGCAAACCGGCCGTGCAAACCATCAAGCGCGAAGAGCCGAAAGTGGGCCGCAACGACGACTGCCCTTGCGGCAGCGGCAAGAAGTTCAAGAAGTGCTGCGGCGCTGAAGGCGCTGCCGAGTAATTGCCGTACGGCCGCCCCTCAGGCGGCCGATGCCGAGGCGGCACACAGGCGCGGCTTGCACAAGCCGCTGCTGCCGTTGGCGCCACGCGCCGGAATCACGCACACGTCACCGTTGGCATTGGTGGCCGTCGTCAGCGCGATGCCGTACAGTTTTTCCAGCGCCGGCAAGGCCTGGGCATTGCTGGCGATATCGTCTGTCAGCTGGCCCGAACGCACCAGCAGCAAACGATCAAAACCCAACAAGGCATGGTTGATGTCGTGCAGGATGGCGACCACCGCGTGGCCACGCGCACGGGCAAAACTGTCCAGGCTTTCCAGCAGGTCGAATTGCAAGCCAGGGTCCAGCGCGGCCAGCGGTTCATCGACCAGTATCAAGCCGTTTTCGCTATCCCACATCTGCGCAAAGATGCGCGCCAGTTGCACCCGGGCCTGCTCGCCGCCGGACATGGTGTCCAGGGTGCGCCCCAGCAGATGCGTGGCGTGCGCCAGCGCGGCCGCTTCCCTGACGATATGATCCAGCTGCGGGTCGGCCAGGCGCGCCACGCGGCCCAGGCCGATCACCAGCTCCGACAGCAAGCCAAACGCCACGTTCGACGCTTGCGGCAGGACGGCGCGGCGCAGCGCCAGTTCGCCCAGCGACCACTGCGCCAACGGCCGGCCAGCCAATTGCAGCTGACCAGACTGGGGGCGCAGCTCGCGCGCCATCAGTTTCAGCAGGGTCGATTTGCCGGCCCCGCTGGGCCCCAGGATGGCGACCCGCTCGCCCGCCCCGATGGCGAGATTGAAAGGGCCGAAATACTGCGATCCCAATCGGGCGGTGGCAAATTGTAGTTCCAGTAACGACATAAACCCTTCCTAGGCGTTGCTGTGGCGGAAGCGCCGCAACAGCATCAGGAAAAATGGCCCGCCCAGCAAGGCCGTGAAAATACCGACGGGGACTTCTGCCGGAATGGCCGCCGTGCGCGCCAGGGTATCGGCCAGCAACAGCAGCAAGCCGCCCGCCAGCATCCCCAGCGGCAGCACTTTGCGCTGGTCGGCGCCCAGCCAGGTGCGTACCAGGTGCGGCGCGATCAGGCCGATAAAACCGATGCCGCCGCACCAGGCCACGGCAAAGCCGGTCAGCAGCGCCACCAGCACGATCACTTGCGTGCGCAGCTTGCCCACGTCGATGCCCACGTGCTGCGCCGACGATTCCCCCAAGGCCAGCGCATTGAGGGCGCGCATCAGATGGCGCGTGGCCCACAGCGCAACGAGCATCACCACCAGCAGCGCGGCCACCTGGCGCCAGCTGCCGGCCGACAAGGAACCCAGGGTCCAGAAGGTCAGGGTGCGCAATTGATCGTCGCTGGCCATGTAGATGCACAGGCCCATGACGGCCACCGTGATGGCGTTCAGGGCCACGCCCGTCAGCAGCAAGCCGACAATGGAACCGGGCGTGGCCCAGCGGGCGACCCTGTCGAGCAGCACGCAAATGAGCATGGCGCCGCCAAACGCGGCGGCCGGCAGCAGCCACAGGCGCAGCTCGGGCGCCACGTGCAGGCCAGCGGCAAACACGATGGTGATGGCGCCAAAGCAAGCCGCGCCACTGCTGATGCCCAACAGACCAGGGTCGGCCAGCGGATTGCGGAACAGGCCTTGCGTGAGGCCGCCGGCCAGCGCCAGGATGGCGCCCACCAGCACGGCAAACAGGGCGCGCGGCAAGCGGATATGCCATAGCACATAGGCCCCGCCCGACAGTCCATCGTCGCCCGAGCTGGAATATAGCGGCGCCAGCCAGTCATGCAGCGTCACCGGCACGGCGCCCGCCTGCACGGCGATGATCAAAGCGGCAGCCAGGGCCGCGAACAGCAGTCCGGTGGCGCCCCAACGCCAGCTTGTCAGCCTGGCTGGCGTCAAGGCTACAGCACTCATGCCGCCATGGCTTTCGCAAATGCGGCATCCAGGTCGGTCAGCGCCTGTGGCATGCGCGGGCCAAAACCCAAGAGCAGCATGGCTTCCAGCGAGACGATGCGGTGTTTGCGTCCGGCCGGCGTCTGCTCCAGTCCCGGCAATTTCAGGATACCGTCGACACCGCCCGAGGCTTTCAAGCCCTGGTCGGTGACCAGCACCACGTCGGGACGGGCGGCGATCACCGCTTCCGGCGTGAGCGGCTTGTAGCCGGCAAAACCTGCTTGACCACCCATCACATTGACGGCGCCCGCATAGGCCAGCATGGCGTCGGCGCCCGTCTCGCGGCCACCCACCATCACCTGGTTCGGCGCATGCGCGAGGATGAACAGCACCCGCACCGGCGCATGTGCTGACGACTGGCGGCGCTGCTGCACGCTGGCCAGCGCGCCATCCCATTGTTTTTGCAGGCTCTGCGCCAGACGCGCCGCCGGTTCCACCCGGCCCGTCAACTGGCCCACCTGTTTTACCCGCTCCAGCACGCCTTCAAACTTGTTATTGGCGTTCAGCACGGCGACCGATACGCCCGCGTCGCGCACCTGGCGCAGCACGGTCGGCGGCCCCGCTTCTTCGGTGGCGATCAGCTGGGTCGGCGCCAGCGACAGCAAGCCTTCGGATGACAGGGTGCGCGCATAACCGACCTGCGGCAGCTTTTGCGCCGTGGCGGGAAATAGCGAGGTGGTATCGACACCCACCAGGTCGGCCTGCGCATCGAGTGCGTAGACAATCTCGGTCAGTGCGCCGCCCACGCTGATGATGCGGCGCGCCTTGGTCACCGGCTTGCCCGCGTCGGCCACGGCGGCCAGCACCTGCATCGGTGCGGCCAGCGCCAATGCCCCAACGCCCATTTTTTTCAGCGCGATCCGGCGCGCGACACTGGCGGCGATCAAGCGGCGCATAATTCGTACTCCTGTTGTGCTTTCTCGACGATGTTGCGCCATTCGCACAGCTCATGCGCGCCCGGTTTGCGTTCACCAAAGAACATGACGATGGTGTCGCCGTTTTCATCGAACAGTTCGACCGACGTGACCAGGCCGTCGACGGTGGGTTTGCGCACCACCCAGGCGCTGGCGACATGGTCTTCGCGCAAATGCAGGTTGAAGCGCGCATCGAGGATATTGATCCACGGGCCCATCACGGCAATCTTTTGCACGGGGCCGGAATGGATCTGGATCATGCCGGCATTGCCGACAAAGGCCATGATGGAGACATTTTCGCGGGCCGCGTCATTGAGCAGGTCCAGCACGCAGGCTTTATCGAGCTGCTGCACGAAACGCGCTTCCGCCAGGCGCAAGCCTTGCAGGCGCGAGACCGAATATTTTTTCAGCAAGGTAAAAAATTCATGCGTGTCGCGCAGGTCGGCCCAGGCCGCGCGGAAACCCGCCACGTCGATCTGTGCATCGGGCAGTTCCGCCGGCTGCGGCGCCGGCGCCGTGACGGTGAGGCCGGGCTGCTGGTCGTCGCTGGCAAAACGCGTCACCAGCGCCTCGTAGGCGGCCAGCTCGCTTTGCGGCTTCAGAAAAATCTTGTGCACGGCATGTCCGGCCGCGTCAAAAAATTGCAGGCTGCGCTGCACTTCCTTGTCACCCATTTCACTGACGGCAAAGCCGTGGGCCCACTGGCGGTAAAACACGCGCAGGTCGATCTCGCCACCAAGCACCAGGCCCACATGGTTGTTGTGGCTGGCATTGCGGTAAACGCCGGTTTTTTCATGCACGCACGAGACATTGCGCGTCAGGGCCATGACTTCGCCCAGCGGCTCCAGGGCGGCGACGATGGCTGGCCAGTCGGCCTGCAGGCGCTCGGCGCCCAGCAAGGCGCCATCGGCCAGGGACAAGCCCGCGTGTGCGGCAATCAGCTCGCCTTCGGAGATATTGAGCTCGGCGGCGATATCGCGGTGGCGGGCTTTCTTTTCACGGCGCAGGCGGGCAAATTCACCTGCGATGCTGTCGGTGCTGCGTGGAGTGAGCTCGGATGGAGACGGCACGGTGTATTCCTTTCAAGGCAAACACTGGCTGGCTTCACGCTGGCTGGTCAGGATGGATCGTGCTTAGATTATAAATGAGAATCATTCGCAACTGAAATTTATTTGTGCGCACGCGTGCATCCTGCCCTGCCACGCAAAAAAAACGCCGCGATCAACGCGGCGTTTGTCTGGCAATCTCCAACAACTCAGGCGCTGGCCTGCGCGCCAGGCATGGACCCGGCTGCGGCATCGTCCTTGGTTTCGGCCTTGGGTGCAGAGCGCTGCGCCAGCAAGATCACGGCCGCCAGCACCATGGCGCCGCCCAGCAATTGCGTGCCGCTGACCTTTTCGCCCAGCAAGGTTACGCCAAAGGCCATGGTAATCACCGGCTCGAAGGTGGAAATAATCGACGCCTTGGCGGCGCCGATCTGCGCCACGCCGGCAAAGAAGGCGGCAATCGCGACAGCGGTCGAGAACAACGCGATCACGCCGACCGCCAGCCAGCCCGTGGCCGTGCCAGGCAAGGAGACTCCTTGATACACCGCAATCGCGCTATTGGCCAAACCGGCCGTACCCAGGATCACCACACAGGCGGCCAGCGGGTGGATGTTTTCCTTGCTCTTGGCCAAGCTATTGCCGAACAAGATGTAGACGGCGTAGACGCCGGCCGCCATCAGCGCCAGCGCGATGCCGATCGGCTGGCCCTGCAGCTTGCCACCGAGGGTGATGGCCATGCCGCCGATGGCCAGCGCCATCAGCAGCAGCATGCGGCGGTCCAGCTTTTCCCAGCCCAGCGCCAGCGCCAGGATGGTGACCAGCACGGGATACACATACAGCAGCATGCCGCACAGGCCGCTGCTGGCGTACAGCAGCGCATTGAAATAGCCTTGCGACTGGGCCGTGTACATCAAGCCCATCAACATATAACCGGCCAGCAGGCGGCCACGCGGCAAGCGCCAGCCACCGAGCCACACCAGCGGCAGCAGCAGTGCCGCCGCGATCACGAAACGCAGGGCCAGCATGGTCGACGGGTTGACCCCGGACGCATAGGCGGCCTTTGCAAACACTGCAGAGCTGCCGAAACCGGCAGCCGACAGCAACACCAACGCAACAGCGCGGCGATCAGACATGAAAACCTCTTCAATAATCGGGCAAATCGTGTGTAAGGCAGGAGAAGCAAGGCGGGATGTGCGGATCGCCTCTGCGGGCGGCCTGATTGCTGTCCTGAGTGTCATGCATTAGACATATTGCGGGTCTTGTAACGCATAGTCGGCATCATATTCGCTTGCGCAAGATGAAACAAACCAATATTCTTCACGGATAGACCCAATAATATTAAGGCTCCACTTTTCATGTCACGCCATCTGCCCCCGCTCGCCGCCCTGCACGCCTTCGAGGCCGCCGCCCGCCATGAAGGCTTCCAGCGGGCCGGTGAAGAATTGCATGTCTCGGCCGGCGCCATCGGCCACCACGTCAAGCAGCTTGAGGCTTGGCTGGGGGTGGTCTTGTTCCAGCGCATGCCACGCGGCGTGACCTTGACCAGCGCCGGACAGCGCTATGCGGCAGCGCTGGCCCCCATCCTGATCCAGCTGGCCGATGTCTCGGAACAGGCGCGCCGCCAGGGTGATGAAAAGGTGGTCACGGTCACGGCCACCAGCTCGCTGGTGTCGCGCTGGCTGATGCCGCGCCTGGGCCGGCTGCGCGACCGCCACCCGCAGATCGAATTGCGCGTGCTGGCCTCCATGCATCCGGTGGACCTGGTGCGCGATGGGGTGGATGTGGCGATACGCCTGGGGCCGGGGCGCTATCCGGGCCTGAAAGTGGATTTATTGATGGAGGAATGGTTTTCAGCCGTCTGCAGCCCCGGTTTCAAGGCCAGCGCCAGCAATCTGCGCACGCCGGAGGACTTGCTGCGCTACCCGCTGCTGCACGACGAGCCGGAAGTGCACCTGCCCGGCGAAATCGACTGGGCCCGCTGGCTGCACAGTTGCGGCGTGCATTACAGTGGCAATAGTGGCAATAGCGGCGCGCGCTTTTCGCATACGTATTTATGCCTGGATGCGGCCGCCAGCGGCCAGGGCGTGGCGATTGCGGCGAGCCCGCTAATCAGCGACGACTTGCGTTCGGGCCGCCTGGTGCGCCTGTTTGAACACAAGGTGCTGGGACCGCTCTGTTATTACCTGCTGCGTTCGCCCCAGGCGGAAATCCGTCCGCAGGTGCACGCATTTTGCGAATGGCTGATCGCCGAAGCGCGCGCCGACCAGGAAGCAGTCTGGCCGGCGGTGGGGTAATGATTACAGCTTGATGAAGTGCTCGCGGTAATACTTGAGCTCTTCGATCGATTCCAGGATATCGGCCAGCGCCGTGTGCTTCTGGTGCTTCTTGAAACCGGTGGCGATTTCAGGCTTCCAGCGCTTGCACAGCTCTTTCAGGGTCGAGACGTCCAGGTTGCGGTAGTGGAAGAACGCTTCCAGCTTCGGCATGCCGCGCACCATGAAGCGGCGGTCCTGGCCAATGGTGTTGCCACACATGGGCGACTTGCCTGCAGGCACGTATTTTTTCAGGAAGGCGATCAGTTCCGCTTCCGCCTGGGCTTCCGTCACGGTCGACGCCTTGACGCGCTCGATCAAGCCCGAACGGCCATGCGTGCCCTTGTTCCAGGCATCCATCTTGTTCAGGGTTTCGTCGGACTGGTGGATGGCAAACACCGGACCTTCGGCCAGCAGGTTCAGGTGCATGTCCGTCACCACCACCGCCACCTCGATGATGCGGTCGGTGTCTGGCTCCAGGCCCGTCATTTCCATGTCGACCCAGATCAGGTTCATTTCATTGGGACGCGCAGGAACGGCGGGTGCAGCAGCGGATGCAGTTAAGTCGGTCGCTTGTGACATAATTCTCTCTTGGCCTAATCAAACTAAATAATCAGCCATTTTCTCACAGGCACAGCATGTATTCACTCGCGTTTTCGATTTTGTTTGTTTCCATCCTTCTTTTGACCCTGGTGGTGCGCTTCTGGCTCGCTTCCCGGCAAATTCGCCACGTGCTGGCCCATCGCGCAGCCGTGCCCGCTGAATTTGCCGCAAAGATCCCGCTGGCCGCGCACCAGAAGGCGGCCGACTATACGGTGGCCAAGACCAAGTTCGGCTTGCTGACCCTGCTCGTCAATAGCGCCGTGCTGATCGCCTTTACCTTGCTGGGCGGCCTGCAATGGCTGGCCGAACACGTGCAGGCGCTGACAGGTCCTGGCATGTGGTCCCAGATCGCCCTGATCGTGGCCTTTGCCGTCATTTCCGGCCTGATCGACCTGCCCTTCGATTATTACCGCCAGTTCGTGCTGGAACAGCGCTTCGGCTTCAACACCATGCGCCGCGGCCTGTTTTTTGCCGACATGGCCAAGGGCGCGCTGCTGGGCGCCGCCATCGGCTTGCCGCTGCTGTGGGTAGTCTTGAGCCTGATGGCCAAGTCGGGCGACCTGTGGTGGCTGTACGCCTGGTTCGTGTGGAGCGGCTTCCAGCTGCTGATGATGGTGCTGTACCCTACCGTGATCGCCCCGCTGTTCAACAAATTCGTGCCGCTGGCCGACGAAACGCTGAAAAGCCGTATCGAAGGCTTGATGCAACGCGTGGGTTTCGCATCGAAAGGCTTGTTCGTGATGGACGGCTCCAAGCGCAGCGCCCATGGCAACGCGTATTTCTCGGGTTTTGGCGCCAACAAGCGCATCGTTTTCTTCGACACCCTGCTGTCGCGCCTGGCGCCGCAGGAAATCGAAGCCGTGCTGGCGCATGAGCTGGGCCACTTCAAGCTCAAGCATATCGTCAAGCGCATCAGCATGATGTTCTTGATCTCGCTGGGCTTTTTGGCGCTGCTGGGCTACCTGAAGACGCAGCCCTGGTTTTATGCAGGCCTGGGCGTCAATCCGGTGGCGCTGACCATCACCGGCCAGGGCACGGATGCACTGGCGCTGCTGCTGTTCATGCTGGTGTTGCCGGTCTTCACCTTCTTGCTGGGCCCCTTGAGCTCGCTCAGCTCGCGCAAGCACGAATTCGAAGCGGACGCCTTTGCCGCCACGCACACGCAGGCGGATGACCTGGTGTCGGCGCTGGTCAAAATGTATGAAGACAATGCCTCGACCCTGACACCCGACCCGCTGCACTCGGCTTTTTATGATTCGCACCCGCCGGCCAGCGTGCGCATCCGCCACCTGAAAGGAGCAGCAGCATGAACACCCATCACGCACCATTGGCACAACAGGATTGCTCGCCGCAGCAGCAGGCATTGAGCGACGTCGACGCGGCCGCGCTGCTGGCCCTGCTGCCCCGGTGGTCGCTGCAGGACGGCAAGCTGTGCCGCGACTTTGGCTTCAAGAATTATTACCAGACCCTGGCGTTCGTGAACGCCCTGGCCCATATGACACACAAGCAAGACCATCACCCGGAGCTCATCATTAATTACAAAACCTGCGCCGTGCGCTACGACACGCACTCGGTCAACCAGGGCGCCGGCGGCCTGTCGGCCAACGACTTCATCTGCGCCGCCAAGGCTGACCTCATCTACGACAGCGGCGTGACGGCACCATGAGCGACAGCAAACTAAGCGGCGTCATCATCGCCGCCCACGGCCGCCATTACCTGGCCGACGTGGAGGGCGCCAAGCTGCAATGCGTGACGCGCGGCAAGAAGACCAATGTGGCCGTGGGCGACATCGTGCACCTGACGCGCACTTCCAGCGACCAGGCCGTGATCGACCGCATCGAAGAACGCAAGACCCTGCTGTACCGCTCGGACCAGTATAAATCCAAGCTGCTGGCGGCCAACCTGACGCAATTGTTCATCGTGGTGGCGACCGAACCGGGCTTTGCCGACGACCTGATTTCGCGCTCGCTGGTGGCGGCCGACGCGGCCGGCATCGAGGCGCGCATCATCCTCAACAAAACCGATGTCACCGCTTCGCTGGAAAAAACCCGCGAACGCCTGCTGCCGTATTCCTCGCTCGGCTACCCGGTGCACGAAGTGTCGGCGCGCGCCCAGCCCGAACATGCGGTGGCCACCCTGGCGCCGCTGCTGGCGGGCCAGTCGTCGATCCTGATCGGCCAGTCGGGCATGGGCAAGTCGTCGCTGATCAACCTGCTGGTGCCGGACGCCGACATCGCCGTGCGCGAAATCTCGGCCGCGCTGGACACGGGCAAGCACACGACGACATTTACCCGTCTGTACAAGCTCGACGAACTGGGCGAACACAGTTCCATCATCGATTCGCCGGGCTTCCAGGAGTTCGGCCTGTATCACTTGAGCGAAGGCATGCTGGAGCGGGCCTTCCGCGAATTCCAGCCCTACCTGGGTGGTTGCAAATTTTATAACTGCCGCCACCTGATCGAACCGCAATGCGCGATCCTGCAAGCCTTGTCTGAAGGCAAGATCGCCAAGATGCGCCATACCCTGTATGGCCAGCTGCTGCACGAATCGGCGCAGACGCTGTATTGATCCCCGCCTCCCTGCCGCTGCCTGCGGCAGGGCCCCAAACCAAAGCAAGCTCAGAATTTTCCTGAAAAACGAAATTTAATTTCGCTACCGAAATCGTTCTCCGGCATTAATCCCAAAACCATTCATCCCCGTTTTTTGCGTTTCAGCGCCCGAAACCGGCCTTTCATCGCCTGCCGCTGGCTGCGGCACAGGGTGTTTGCTACCTTGCTATCTGTCCCTGCAGGAAACCTGGCAGCGACGACACGGTCTAACCCCTATCCTCAACCCTGATTGAAGGTGAATGTCATGCAAACCTCACGCCGCCTCCCTTTTACTGCCGCCGCCCTGGCCGCCGCAACCTTGCTTACGCTGGCGTGCGCCAGCTCCCTGGCGCACGCCGCCCCCGCCGGTAGCGTCAAGGTCAGCGTCGGCTCGCCCTACCGCGCCAGCGTGCAGGAAGCACGCGAAATTGAAAACAGCTACGCGCTGTCGAATAAACAGATACTGGTGGTGCGGGTGCAGGATGACCACTTCTTTGGCCGGCTGGTCAATAGCAAGAACCAGCTGCTGGGCGGACCAAGACAGGAAGTGGAAATCTACGCCCAGGCGCCCGGCAAGTTCGTCACCCAGCGTGGCGCCAGCTTTTCCTTCAGCGACGCTGGCGAGCACGTGGTGATTGACGATGCCCAGTTCCTGCCAGGACTGCGCATGCCGGCCGACAGCCGCAACGCCAGCACGCTCGATGGCAGCGCCAGCATCCGGCTGGTGTCGCGCTGAACTGGCATCCGCCCGCCACGCCTGCGTGTGGAATCGCTACCATAAATGGAACAACTCCCCCCGATGCAGCTTACAATGCGATCACTGAGCGCTGTGTGATCGCAGGCCTGGACCACTGTTTTGCGGGGAGATGGTTTGAATGGAAATGTTCGCACTCGAACATGAAGTAAGGCAGTGGGAAAGCAGCTTGCTGCCGTTGCGCGGGGCGGCACGCCTGCCGCTGCTGATATTGTTATCCTGGCATTTACGGCAACGCGATTGCACGCGTTGCCAGCAGCTATGCGAGGAAGCGGGCGCCCTGCTGCCGCTGGCTGGCCTGGCGCCGCAAGCGCAGGCACAGGCGGGTGCGCGGCTGCAACTGGTGCAGGCAGAATTGTCATGGCTGCGTGGCGAACTCGACGCAGCCGAAGCGCTGGCCATGACGGCCCACGCCACGCTCGATGCGCTGGACGACGGCGCTGGCTGTGCAGACGTCCACTGGCTGCTCTCTTCGATTGCCATCGACCGTGGCGACCATGCCGCTTGCGACGCGCATTTGCAGGCGGCGGGTATGGCGGCGCGCAGCGCCAGCGACGCCATGCGCGCCGACCTGGCCGATGCGGCAACCGCGCGCTGGGCCGTGCTGCGCGATGCACAGGCCGCCCAGGCGCGCTGGGGCGAGCGTTTTCCCGCCCGCGCGGCGCACGGCAGCGCACCGCTGGCTGCGCCGCTGGCGGCCTGGGTGCACGACTTCCATGGCTTGCAGGCGCGTAATTCGCGCGACCTGGGCCGGGCTGCCGGCCACTATATGCAAAGTCACGAGGCGGCGCTGGAAAGCGGACAACTGCGCGCGGCGATCACGGCCGCCGCGAATATCGGCGACTGCTTCGCCAATCTCAACGACCATCAATCGGCGCTGGAGTGGATGCAATGCGCGCTGGACCTGGCGCGTCCGACGGGCTGGCCACGCAGCATCGGCGGCTGCCAGACGCATACGGCGGAAACCATGCGCAAGCTGGGCCGCCTGGACGCCGCCGAAGAGCTGCTGCGCGAAGCGCTGCGCCTGCTGGCGCCCATGTCGGGCGCGCGCAGCTATGCCAACGCCCTCTTCTATCTGGGCGAGCTGAGCCTGGACAAGGGCGACTACGATACGGCGCTCGACGCCTTCAGCCAGCTGGCGCAACGCGCCGAAGCGCTGGGCCAGGCGGATTTCCGCTGCCTGGCCCAGCGCGGCAGCGCCCACGCACTGTCGTATCTGGACCGCCAGGACGAAGCGCACCTGGCGGCCCGGCGCGCGCTGCAGCTGGCCACGCAACAGGGCGACGCCATCAACCAGATTGCGGCCCTGCGCGTGCTGGCCATGCTGCATGCGCGCCACGATTTACCGCCGCCGCAAGACATGGCCGAGCGCAATCCGGCGCTGCATTATCTGCACCAGGCGCTGCAGGTGGCCGACGCCATCGCCGGCTATTCGCCGCCGGGCGAACTGTTCGACGCGCTGGCGCGCGAGTACGCGCATGCGGGCGACTATGCGCGCGCCTACGATATCGCCCTGGAAGCGGGTGCGGCGCGTGAAAAAAGCCATACCCAGCAAGCCACCAACCGCGCCATCGCGATGCAGGTGCACCACCAGGCGGAACATGCGCGCTCGGAAGGCTACCATCACCGCGAACTGGCCGCTTCCGAAGCGCGCCGCGCCGAAGTGCTGCAGCAAACCAGCGATACGCTCGAGCGCCTGTCGGCCATCGGCCAGGAAATCACCACCCACCTGGACGCGCACGCCGTGTTCCAGGTACTGGACCGCCACGTGCATGCGCTGCTGCCGGCCCATACTTTCGCCGTCTACATGCTGGACGCTGCCGGCACGGCGCTGCGGCGCGCGCATGGCATCGAAGCGGGACAGCGCCTGCCCGACAACATCATTCCGCTCAATAATCCGCGCGCCTATTCCGTGCGCTGCCTGCTGGGCCGCAGCGAAGTGTATATCCCAAAAGTGCCGGCCAGGCGCCACGCGTATACCGTGCCCGGCACGCGGCACAACCAGAGCGTGCTGTACGTGCCCCTGACAGTGGGCGAACGGGTGCTGGGCGTGATGACGGTGCAAAGCTGCGATGCCGATGCGTATGGCGAGCGCGAACGGCTGATCTTCCGCACCCTGTGCGCGTACGGCGCCATCGCGCTCGACAACGCCAACGCCTATCGCCAGCTGCAGGATGCGCAGGCGCAGCTGGTGTCGCAGGCAAAACTGGCCGCGCTGGGCTCGCTGGTGGCCGGCGTGGCGCATGAACTCAATACGCCGATCGGCAACAGCCTCTTGATCGCCAGCACCATGCAGCAAAAAACGGAAGATGTCGAACGGCGCATGAACGGTCCCGGCCTGCGCCGCTCGGAACTGGCCAGCTATATCGACGATGCGGCCCAGGCGGCGGCGCTGGTAATGCGCGGCCTGCACAGCGCGGCCGAACTGGTCAACAGCTTCAAGCAGGTGGCCGTCGACCGCACCACCGAGCAGCGGCGCCAGTTTGATTTGCAACAAGTCACCCAGGAAGTCATCGCCACCGTGATGAACCGCATCCGCAACTCGGGCCACCGCATCGAGACCGACATCGCGTTCGGCATCGCCCTCGACAGCTATCCGGGCCCGTTTGGGCAGGTCATCACCAACCTGATCAACAACGCGCTGCTGCACGCCTTCGGCCACCTGGGCAAAGATGGCAATGGCAACGAGGGATTGATGCGCCTGCAGGCCACCGCCGACGCCACGCACGTGCGTATCCGTTTCGACGACAACGGCGCCGGCATCGCCGAACGGCACCTGTCGCGCATCTTCGATCCCTTCTTCACCACCAAGCTGGGCCAGGGCGGCAGCGGACTGGGATTGTCGATCAGCTACAACATCGTCACGGCCCTGCTGGGCGGGCAGATCCAGGTGGCCAGCAGCAGCACCGGCACCTGCTTCACGCTGGACCTGCCGCTGGTGGCGCCCCGGCTGGACACGGAGGAGCCGGCCCGTATCTATTAGCCGCCGTCGGCGCCAGCAAATGGGGTCAATACTTGTCTACACAAGTACCCGCCCCGCCTATCTTTCCAATCTAAAAGCAAAACCCTTATAATTGAACGGCTGTAGTTCTTGCCATTGCAATATTTTTAACTTGGCAATATGCACCGCGTCGCGCCACCAGGGCGTGCACAACGGTCAACTCAGCAGCGCGCCGGGGCAAGGCTCATCAGCGAAGTTGTCAAGCTGAGACACCCGGCGGGAAAGGCACGCCGCCGGCGGCCTGCGCATCTTCACGTGGTCATTATGTCGACAAAAAAACCGATCAAGCATTACCTCCAGTTCTCCGATTTCACGTTGGAAGAGTACGAATACGTGATCGAGCGCGCCCACCTGATCAAGCGTAAGTTCAAGAACTACGAGATCTATCACCCCCTGATCGACCGAACACTGGTCATGGTCTTTGAAAAGAACTCGACCCGCACCCGCCTGTCGTTCGAGGCCGGCATGCACCAGCTGGGCGGCGCCGCGATCTACCTGAACACGCGCGATTCCCAGCTGGGCCGCGGCGAGCCGGTGGAAGACGCGGGCCAGGTCATGTCGCGCATGTGCGACATCATCATGGTGCGGACCTTCGGCCAGGACATCATCGAGCGTTTCGCCGCCAATTCGCGCGTGCCGGTGATCAATGGCCTGACCAATGAACACCATCCTTGCCAGGTGTTTGCCGATATCTTCACCTATATCGAACACCGCGGCTCGATCGCGGGCAAGATCGTTTCCTGGATCGGCGACGCCAACAATATGTTGTATTCGTGGCTGCAGGCGGCTGAAGTATTCGGTTTCCACGTGAATGTCTCGACGCCGAAAGGCTATGATATCGACCTGTCGCAAGTGAAAACGGAACGCTACACCTTCTTCGACAACCCGTCGGACGCCTGCGAAGGCGCGCACCTGGTCAACACCGACGTGTGGACCAGCATGGGCTACGAAGCGGAAAACGCGGCCCGTATCGCCGCTTTCGATGGCTGGATCGTCGATGGCGCCAAGATGGCCCGCGCCGCGCCCGACGCGCTGTTCATGCACTGCCTGCCTGCCCACCGTGGCGAGGAAGTGGCCGCCGAAGTGATCGACGGCCCGCAATCGGTGGTGTGGGACGAGGCGGAAAATCGCCTGCACGTGCAAAAAGCCCTGATTGAATACCTGTTACTCGGTAAAATTAACTGAAATTAGCAGCACCCGGCAGCAGTATTACATTGAATACAACGACAACTGGAAGCAATATGAGCGACATTAAAAAAGTAGTCCTGGCCTATTCCGGCGGACTCGACACCTCCGTCATCCTGAAATGGCTGCAAGATAACTACCAGTGCGAAATCGTCACCTTCACGGCCGACCTGGGCCAGGGCGAAGAACTGGAACCGGCACGCGCCAAGGCGATCAAGTTCGGCATCAAGCCGGAAAACATCCACATCGAAGACGTGCGCGAAGAATTCGTGCGCGACTTCGTCTTCCCGATGTTCCGCGCCAATACCGTGTACGAAGGCGAATACCTGCTGGGCACCTCGATCGCCCGCCCGCTGATCGCCAAGCGCCTGATCGAAATCGCCAACGCCACCGGCGCCGACGCGATTTCGCACGGCGCCACCGGCAAGGGCAATGACCAGGTGCGTTTCGAACTGGGTGCCTACGCCTTGAAGCCTGGCGTAAAAATCATCGCCCCATGGCGCGAGTGGGATTTGCTGTCGCGCGAAAAACTGCTGAAATACGCAGAAGACGCCGGCATCGAAATCGACATGAAACACAAGAACGGCGGCGCGCCGTACTCGATGGACGCCAACCTGCTGCACATCAGCTTTGAAGGCCGCCACCTGGAAAACCCGAGCGCCGAAGCCGAAGAAACCATGTGGCGCTGGACCGTCAGCCCTGAAAAGGCGCCGGACGAAGCCGAGTACCTGGACATCGAATACGAAAAAGGCGACATCGTCGCCATCAACGGCGTGCGCATGTCGCCAGCGACCGTGCTGGCTGAACTGAACCGCGTCGGCGGCAAGCATGGCGTGGGCCGCCTGGACCTGGTGGAAAACCGCTACGTCGGCATGAAATCGCGCGGCTGCTATGAAACCCCGGGCGGCACCATCATGTTGAAAGCGCACCGCGCCATCGAATCGATCACGCTGGACCGCGAAGTGGCCCACCTGAAAGACGACCTGATGCCACGCTACGCGTCGATGATCTACAACGGCTACTGGTGGGCGCCCGAGCGCGTCGCGCTGCAAACCCTGATCGATCATACGCAGCAAACCGTGAACGGCTGGGTGCGCATCAAGTTGTACAAAGGCAATGTGATCGTCGTCTCGCGCGATTCGAAAACCGATTCGCTGTTCGACATGAACATCGCCACCTTCGACGAAGACGGCGGCGCCTACAACCAGGCTGACGCTGGCGGCTTCATCAAGCTGAACGCCCTGCGCATGCGCATCGCCGCCATCGCGCGCGAAAAACGCGGCCAGAAGTAATCCCTATCCCGGCAGCTATCATTTTGATGCCTGCACCAGCCGCCTTCGGGCGGCTTTTTTGCATCTTGAGCGCACTCAGGCGCAAAATCCTGCCCTGATGCCGCCCGCCTAGACCATGAAATACCCCCATTTTGCTGTCTGCATGGCAAAATGCTACAGTGCAAATTAGTTGAACTTTCCCGATCCGGAGCCCCCATGTTCAAAGACCTGAGTATCAAGAATAAACTGTATATGGGCTTCGGCTCGATCGTGGCCATCATATTGATACTGCTGGGCGTCGCCTACAACAGCTTTACGCGGCTGTCCGAAGCCAATGGCTGGGACCGGCACACGATGGAAGTGCTGATCGAGATCGACAAGATTCACAATTCCATCCTGCAAATCCAGGTGGAAACCCGCGGATACCTGCTGAGCGGCAATGAAATCTCGCTGAACCCGGAAACCGATGAAATGGCGGTGCTGACCCAGCATACGCAAAAAGCCATCGCCATGACGATCGATAACAAGCCGCAATCGGAGCGTTTCCGCAAGATCGACCAGCTGGCCACCACCTGGGTCAAGGAATGGATCAATCCGCTGATCGACAAACGCCGCGCGCTGGGCAATGCGCCGGGCGCCACCGAGGCAGTGGCGCGCATGATACCGCCCGGTGGCTCGCCCGGCATCCTGCAGGCGAACAAGATGCTCGACGATGCAGCGGCCGAAGAAAACCGCTTGCTGGCCGAGCGTACCGCCCGCACCGCCAGCCTGCAGGAAACCATGCTGCTGACCCTGTCGCTGGGCGGCGTACTGTGCGTGGTGCTGGCGCTGGTCATTTCTTACATCCTGGCCAAGGCCATCCTCAGCCCGCTGAACAACCTGACCGACGCCGTGGGCCGCATCGCCGGCGGCGAGCAAGGGGCGCGCGCCGCCATCATCTCGGACGATGAACTGGGCAAGGTGACGCAGGAATTCAACCGCATGGCGCAAACCATCCAGGACAACCAGGCCAATGAACTGGCCGCCACCAACACCTTGCGCGCCAAGGTCGACTCCTTGCTGGAAGTGGTGTCGAAAGCCGCTTCGGGCGACCTGACGGGCAAGGTCAGCATCACGGGCAGCGACGCCATCGGCCAGCTGGGCAATGGCCTGGCAAAAATGTTTGAAAACCTGCGCAGCCTGCTCAACAACGTGCAAAAGGCCGGCATCCAGGTGACCACTTCGGCTACCGAAATCGCCGCCTCGGCGCGCCAGCAGGAAGCCACCGGCATTGAGCAGGCGCAAACCAGCGTGGAAATCCTCAGCACCACCAAGGAAATCTCGGCCAATACCAGCCAGCTGCTGAAAACCATGGAAGACGCCACGGCCGTCGCCGACTACACCACCAACGCCACGGCCGAAGCGCAAAACAATCTGAAACGCATGGATTCGACCATGCAGCACATGGTCTCGGCCACCGATTCCATCAACGCCAAGCTGGCGGCCCTGTCGGAAAAAGCCAGCAACATCAATAGCGTGCTCATTACCATTACCAAGGTGGCCGACCAGACCAACATCCTGTCGCTGAACGCCGCCATCGAGGCGGAAAAAGCCGGTGAAGCGGGCCGCGGCTTCTCCGTGGTGGCGACCGAGATCCGCCGCCTGGCCGACCAGACCTCGGTGTCCACCTGGGATATCGAACAGATGCTCAAGGAAATGCAGTCGGCCGTGTCGGCCAGCGTGATGGGCATGGATAAATTTTCGGAAGAGATACGCCGCAGCGTGGGTGAAGTGCGCCAGGTGGCCGAGCAGCTGTCGTCGGTGATGGACCAGGTGCAAAAACTCACGCCGCAGTTCGACGCCGTGTTGCAGGGCATGCAGTCGCAGGCGGTGGGCGCTTCGCAGATTTCCGACACCATGATGCAGCTCAACGACGCCACCCAGCAAACGGTGGAATCGCTGAAAGCCACCAGCGAAGCGGTGCACCAGCTGCAGTATGCGGCCGGCGACCTGCAATCGAGCGTGTCGAACTTCGCCGTCACCATCTGATCCCATGAAAGTACTGGTCTTTCACATCGGACGCGACCGCTACGGCTTGCCGCTGGCGGCCATCGTGCGCGTGCTGCCGCTGCTGGAACTGAAGCAGTTGCCGCTCACGCCAGACTACGTGGCCGGCCTGATGGATCTGCATGGCGCGCCGGTGCCCGTGGTTGACCTGTCCCGCCTGGCCGGTCTGGCGCCGGCAGCAGCCCAGTTCGACACCCGCATCATCATCGTCGACTACCGCGCGCCGGAAGGCGCCACGCATGCGCTGGGCCTGATGGCCTCGCGGGTGCGCGGCATCGCCGACATCGGGGAACAGCAGTGGGAAGACAGCGGCGTGGCAACGGCGCCCTTCCTGGGCCAGGTCGCCAGCGACGCGGACGGTATCGTGCAACTGGTGGAACTGGAGCAGCTGCTGCCGGCCGACGTGCGCGCGCTGCTGTTCCAGCCCCGGAGCACGCCATGACGGCACAGACGCTGCTGCGCCGCGCCACCGGCCTGTCGGTCTCGAAACCGGTAGCCGAACGGGCGGTCAGCCAACGCATGGAGCAAACCGGTCATACCGATAGCACCGCCTACCTGCAAGCGCTCACGCCGGCGGAAATGACGCAGCTGATCGAGCTGGTGGTGGTGCCCGAGTCGTGGCTGTTCCGCGACCCGCAAGCCTTTTATGCCACCGTCGACCTGGTGCGCGAGCGCTGGGCGCGCGGGCGCAGCACACGTATCTTGTCGATCCCGTGCGCGGGCGGCGAGGAACCGTATTCGATGGCGATGGCGCTGCGCGACGGCGGCGTGCCGAAACAGGCTTATACCATCGACGCCTATGACCTGAGCCCCGGCTGCATCGAACGGGCACAGGCCGGCGTGTATGGCCGCAATGCCTTCCGCGCACAGGACGTGGCGTTTCGCGAGCGCTATTTCACCCACGTGGCCGACGACGCCTACCGCATCATCGACGCCTTGCGCGAACAGATCACCTTCAAGCAAGGCAACCTGCTGCAGTTCGACACTGGCACGTATCACCATTATTACGACGTCATCTTTTGCCGCAACCTGCTGATCTACTTCGACAAGCCGACCACGCGCGCGGCCATCGCCAATCTGTCCGCCCTGCTGGCCGACGACGGCATGCTGCTGGCCGGCTATGCCGAAGTGCCGGCGTTTTGCCAGAACGGTTTTACGCCGCTGCAGCACCGACAGGCCTTCGCGCTGAAGAAGGACGGCGCTCCGGCGGCAGCGTCAACTCCGGCCGCCATGCCGCCTGCCCGGCCACCGCAACCGCCACGCACCCTGCGCAGCGTGCCGGCAGCACCACGCCCCACCTCCGTGGCCCCCACGGCCCCGCCACGCAGCCGTCCCGTCCCCGTGCCGGCTGCCAGCGCACCGGCCGATCTGCTGGCCGAGGCGCGCCTGCTGGCCGACCGCGGCCAGTTGCGCGAAGCGGGCGAGAAATGCCATGCCCACCTGGCCCGCACACCCGAGGCGGCGGAAGCCTATTTCATGCTCGGCATTATCAATGAACTGGCCGGCAAAATGGACCTGGCCGACGACTACTGGCGCCGCTGCATCTATTTACAACCCGACCACTACGATGCGCTATGCCATCTGGCCCTGCTGGCCGAGCGCAATGGCAACAGCACCGCAGCAGCCACCCTGAAGGCGCGCGCGGCCCGCGTCTACCAGCGCCGGCAAGCCACTTGATCAGCGGGGAAAGCGAACATGAATACAAACACCGGCACCGAAGTCCAGGACGTCATCGACGATTGCTGGAACCATATCGGCGTGGTCGGCGACCAGAGCTGCGCCAGGCTGCCGGCCAACGTCCATTGCCGTAACTGCGAAGTGTATGCGGACGCCGCCCAGCGCAACCTGCAGCGCCCCGTCGACGCGCACTATCAGCAGGAATGGGCCAGCCACTTCCGCGCCGTCGGCGCTGGCGGCGCCATCAAGGACAGTTCCGTGCTGGTGTTTCGCATCGGCCGCGAATGGCTGGCGCTGCCCACGCAGGTATTCGACGCGGTGGCGCCGCAAGCGCGGACCCACGTGCTGCCGCACCGCAGCGGCGCTGGCCTGTCGGGCATCGTCAATATCGGCGGCAAGCTGTATCCCTGCATGTCGCTGGCCACCCTGCTCGGCATCGATGAACAGGGCGCGCCGCCCGCCAAGGGACGCCACACGTTTGCGCGCCTGCTGCTGATGCGCTGGGAAGACCAGTCCTACGCACTGCCGGTGGCCGACCTGCATGGCATCGTGCGCTATGCGGCCAGCGCCGTGCAGGCGCCGGCGGCCACCATCAACAAGGGCCTGTCGCGCTATCTGTCGGGCGTCATCACCGAAGGCGAGCTGCGCATCGGCTGCCTCGATACGTCGCTGATCGGCTTTCAACTTGCGAGATTACTACGATGAGCCAGGACAAGCAGGGCGACCTGAGCGCCTTTTCCATGCTGGACCTGTTCCGCATGGAGGCCGACAGCCAGACGCAAATCCTCACCGACGGCTTGCTGGCAATGGAACGCCAGGGCGGCGACGCCGCCGCCGTGGAGCCGATGATGCGCGCCGCGCACTCGATCAAGGGCGCGGCCGCCATCGTCGGCCTGCAAGTGGTGGTGCAACTGGCGCACGGCATGGAAGACTGTTTTGTCGACGCCCAGCACGGCCGGCTGAAGCTGACGCCGGAGCGGGTCGATGTGCTGCTGTCCGGCGTGGACCTGATCGTGCAAGTATCGCGTCTGGACGACGCCGGCACCGAAACCTGGCTGGCCGCCAACGCGGCGCAGATCGATACGGTGCTCAATGCCATCGCCGGTATCGCCAACCTGCCCGAACTGCCAGCCTTGCCAGCCGTTCCCCCGGCGGCAGAACCAGCGCCGGCGTTGCCAGCCGACATACACGATGCGCTGCCTGGCGGCCCGGCGGTCGATGAAGCGCCTGGCGCCGCACCGCGCGCGGCCGCTGGAGCCGCAGCCAAGGCGCCCGCGCAAAACTTCGACCGGCTGCTGTCGCTGGCCAGCGAATCGCGCATCAATGCACACCAGATGCATCCGTTTATCGGCGCGCTGCAGCGCTTCAAGCGCAACCAGAGCAGCCTGTTTTCCGCCATCGAGCAGCTGCACGAAGCGATCTCGCGCTCGGGCGACGCGGGCCTGATGGAAAAATCGCTGCTGGCGCTGCAAAAGACGCAGCCGCTGAAACAGTTCATGCTCGAACATATCGCCGACATCGAAAGCTATGAACGGCGCCTGCTGGCCGTCTCGCAAGGCATGGTCGATGAAGTGCTGGCGCTGCGCATGCGCCCTTTCCGCGACGGCATCCACCCTTTTCCGCGCATGGTGCGCGACCTGGCGCGCAGCCTGGGCAAGGAGGTGCAGCTGGAAATCGATGGCGAAGACACGCTGGTCGACCGCGACATCCTGGCCAGGATCGAAAGCCCATTGAACCACATGCTGCGCAACGCCATCGACCATGGCATGGAAACGCCATATGAGCGCATCGAGGCAGGCAAGGCGCCGCTGGGCACCATCCGCATGGAAGCGCGCCACCGCGCCGGCATGCTCAGCATCGAAATCAGCGACGATGGACGTGGCGTCGACCTGGAAAAAATCCGCCAGTCCGTGATCGACCGCAAGATGGCCAGCCCCGTGATGGCGGCTGCCCTGTCGCCGGGCGAACTGCTGGAATTCCTGTTCCTGCCCGCCTTCAGCCTGAAGGCGACGGCCAATCAATTGTCCGGACGCGGCGTGGGCCTGGACATCGTGCACGAAACCATCCGCCAGCAAAACGGCACGGTGCGGCTGGAATCGGAAACGGGGCGGGGCTTCCGCGCCCTGATCACCCTGCCCCTGACGCAATCGATCGTGCGCGCGCTGGTGATCACGATCCAGGGCGAAGCCTACGCCATCCCCATCGTCAAGGTGGAAAGCGTGGTGCGCGTGCCGCAGGAAGCCGTCCACACGCTGGAAAACAAGCAGTTCTTCGAGCTCAAGGGCGAACACCTGGGCCTGGTGTCGGCCGCGCAGGTGCTGGAACTGGGCGAGGCGAACGCGGGCGGCACCGACCTGCCGGTGGTGGTGATCGGGCGCGGCAAGCAAAGCTACGCGCTGGTGGTCGACGCCATCCGCGGCGAGCAAAGCCTGGCCGTGCAGGCGATCGACCCGATCTTCGGCAAGATGCGCGATATTTCCGCCGCCGCCCTGTTAGATGATGGCGAGCCGGTGCTGATCCTCGACGTGCCCGATTTGCTGCTGTCGATCGAAAAACTGCTGCACGAAGGCGGCCTGCGCCAGCTGGCGCAAACAGGCCACGCCGAACAGCGGCGCGCCAAGCGCGTGCTGGTGGTCGACGATTCGCTGACGGTGCGCGAAATGGAGCGTAAACTGCTGCTGGCGCGCGGCTTCGAAGTCGATGTGGCCATCGATGGCATCGATGGCTGGAACGTGGTGCGCAGCGGCGAGTATGATCTGGTGATCACCGACGTGGACATGCCGCGCATGGACGGCATCGAACTGGTGTCGCTGATCAAGAAAGACTTGCACTTGCACAAACTGCCGGTGATGATCGTATCGTATAAGGACAGACCGGAAGACCGCGCGCGCGGCCTGTCTGCCGGCGCCGATTTTTATCTGACCAAGGGCAGCTTCCACGACGAGACACTGCTCGACGCGGTGGCCGACCTGATAGGAGATGCGCGTTTATGAGTTGGGTTTCATGAAAATTGCAATCGTTAATGATGTGGCCATGGCGGCCGAAGCGCTGCGCCGCGTGGTGGCCAGCACGCAGGAGCACCAGGTATTATGGATCGCCCGCACCGGGTTGGAGGCGGTACGCATGTGCCAGGACAATCGCCCGGACCTGATCCTGATGGACCTGAACATGCCCGAGATGGATGGCGTCGAAGCGACCCGATTGATCATGGAACAAAGCCCGTGCGCCATCCTGGTCGTCACGGGCCGTCCGCAAGACAACGTCAACCAGGTCTTTCGCGCGCTGGGCGCCGGCGCGCTCGACGTGACCGCCACGCCTGTGCTGCAAGGAAAAATGGGAGGCGATAGCGAATTGTTGACCAAGATCAAGACCATTGGCAAGCTGATACGGCATAGTGCCGAAGCGCCACCGCAGCGCCAGGTCAATGGCCATGGCGGCGAGCGCGGCGAGGGACAAGTGACCTCCCTGGTGGCGATCGGTGCATCGACCGGGGGACCATCGGCCGTGGCCAGGGTGTTGTCGGGCTGGACGGCGCCGCCCGGCTGCGCCATCGTGGTGGTACAGCATATCGATGAAACCTTTGCCTCGCACTTTGCCAAGTGGCTCGATGACCAGCTCAGCATGCCGGTGCGCGTGATCGTCGAAGGCGATGAACTGGTGTCCGGCACGGTGCTGATTGCAAAGACCAACGATCACCTGCTGCTGGATCAAAATTATCGCCTGGGGTACGATGCAGCACCGCGCGATTATGTGTATCGCCCATCGGTCGACGTCTTTTTCAATTGCGTCGCCCAGCATTGGCGCGGCGAGGCGATCGGTGTGTTGCTAACAGGCATGGGCCGCGATGGTGGGGATGGCTTGCTGGCCATGCGCCGTGCCGGCAAGGCAACCATCGCGCAAGACCAGGCCAGCAGCGCCGTGTATGGCATGCCGCGCGCGGCGGCTGAACTCGATGCCGCACAGCAAATCCTGCCCTTGGACAAGATCGGTGCCAGCCTGCGCAACCGCCTGGGCGTCAAACTCGACAATGGGTACGAGCCCGCCCCTAACATCTGAAAAGAATGCAATGCCAGAATTTTCCTCCAGTCTGCCCCAGCACGAGCCCGCCCTGACGGAATTCAAGGTCAGCGTTCTGCTGATTGACGACCAGTTGATCATCGCCGAAGCCATCCGCCGCATGCTGAGCGATCAGCAAGACATCGAATTTCACTATGTGACGGATGCCACGCAGGCGCTCGATACGGCGCTGCGGCTGCAGCCGACCGTGATCCTGCAAGACCTGGTCTTGCCTGGCACCGATGGTTTCGCTTTGATCAAGCAGTACCGCGAACAGGAAACGCTGGCGCACGTGCCCGTGATCGTGCTGTCAGCCAAGGATGACCCGAAATTGAAGGCCTACAGCTTTGCCGTCGGCGCCAATGATTACGTGGTCAAACTGCCGGACCGGCTGGAATTGCTGGCGCGCATACGCTACCACTCGAACGCCCATATCAGCCGCCTGCAGCGCGACCAGGCGTTTCGTTTCTTGCGCGAAAGTCAGAAAAACCTGGCCGACGCCAATATCGAATTGCAGAAACTGGCCGCCCTCGATGGTTTGACGGGCATCGCCAACCGCCGCCGCTTCGATGAAACCCTGCATTTCGAATGGCAGCGGGGCCAGCGCGACAAAGCGCCCTTGAGCCTGCTGTTTTGCGATATCGACCATTTCAAGAGCTATAACGACCAGTTCGGCCATCTGGCTGGCGACCTGTGCCTGAAAAAAGTCGCCGCCGTATTGACCGAACATTTAAAACGCCCGGCCGACCTGGCCGCCCGCTATGGCGGCGAGGAATTCGCGCTGATCCTGCCGGAAACCGAACTGGCCGGTGCGCTGCAAATCGCCGAAGCGTGCCGCCGCCAGCTCGAAGGCATGCAGATTGAAAACCCTGCAGCGGCGACGGGCATCGTCACCATGTCGATCGGCGTGGCCACCGTCGTGCCCTCGCCGAAATCGACGGTGGAAGCCCTGATCAACCGCGCCGACCAGGCGCTGTACACGGCCAAGCGCGGCGGACGCAACAGAGTACTGAGCGCAGAAGCAACGGGCGACTGATTTTCAACCGCAAGAAAGGCAAGCATGAGTACGCAACTGGAGCATGTCAGCGTCGTCAAGAAGTCGAATATCTATTTCGACGGCAAGTGCATTTCGCACAATGTCATCTTTCCCGATGGCACGAAAAAAAGCGTGGGCGTGATTTTTCCGTCATCGTTGCGCTTCAACACGGGCGCGCCGGAAACCATGGAAGTCGTCGCCGGCCTGTGCAAGGTACGCCTGGCCGACACCAGCGAATGGCACAGCTATGGTGCGGGCCAGGAATTCAAGGTGCCGGCAAACAGCTATTTCGATATCGAAACGCTAGAAACACTGGATTACGTCTGCCACTTCGGCTGATCAGACAAACACCGGCTCCGGCGACAGGCGCACGCCATATCTGGCTTCCACATCGTCCTGTATCGCCCCGGCCAGGCGGGTAATGTCCGCGCCACGAGCGCCGCCATTATTCACCAGGACCAGCGCCTGCTTGGGGTACACGCCCGCCGGGCCCAGGTTCCTGCCCTTCCAGCCGCACTGATCGATCAGCCAGCCAGCCGCCAGCTTTTCCGTGCCGTCGGGCTGCACATGGTGCACCAGCGCCGGGAAACGTTCCAGCAAGGCAATGCATTGCTCGTGCGACACGACCGGATTCTTGAAGAAACTACCCGCATTGCCAATCACGGCAGGATCAGGCAATTTGCGCCGGCGTATGGCCATCACGGTATCGGCCACCTGCTGCGGCATCGGGCTCTCCAGCTTCTGTTCGGCAACGGCTTGCGCCAGTTCGCCATAGCGCAGGTTCGGCTGCCACTCGGCCGGCAAGGCAAACGTCACTTCCAGCACGATCAGGTCACGCCCCTCGGCCTGCTTGAAAATACTGTCGCGATAAGCAAAGCGGCAAGCTTCGTTATCCATGTCATATACGATGCCGCTGGCCGCATGCATGACCGTCACCTTGTGCAGCACATCCTTGATTTCCACGCCATAGGCGCCGATATTCTGGATCGGCGCGGCGCCCACCGTGCCGGGAATCAAGGACAGGTTTTCCAGGCCGCCCACGCCTTGCGCCAGGGTCCATTGCACGAACTCGTGCCAGTTTTCACCGGCAGCGGCCGTCACCAGGATGGTATCGAGCGTGGCTTGCGCCAAACGCATGCCGCGCGTGGCCATATGCAATACGGCGCCGGGAAAGTCGCCGGTCAGCACGATGTTGCTGCCGCCGCCCAAAATCAGCTGCGGCAGGCCGGCTATCGCCGGATCGCGCAGGGCAGCCTGCAGTTGCGCCGTCGAAGTGATGCGCAGATAAGCTGCGGCGCTGGCCTCGATACCAAAGGTATTGAGGTGCTGGAGAGAGTAATTGTGTTCGATGGTGAGCTCTGAAGACATGGGATAAGGAATTTTTGCTCGATTATAGAGCTAAAGCGACAAAAAACCATCTCAGGACAAGGGCGGTTCGCCCGTTGTCCGTTAAAATGTCGCATCTTTAACAGGGCCGTTTGATCGCAGCAAATCAGGCGCAAAGGCCCGGCGCGCCGAGCGCGCGCTCGCTTTAACCAGAAAGGAATAGACCATGCCGTCATTTGACGTAGTCTCCGAAGCCGATATGATCGAAGTGAAAAATGCTGTCGAACAATCCAACAAGGAAATCTCGACCCGCTTCGATTTCAAGGGCAGCGATGCCCGCGTAGAACAAAAGGAAAACGAGCTGACCGCGTTTGCCGATTCCGAATTCCAGCTCAGCCAGGTACGCGACGTGCTGACGAATAAGTTGACCAAGCGCAAGGTCGATGTGCGTTTCCTCGAAGACGGCGACATCAAGAAGATCGGCGGCGACAAGGTCAAGCAAGCCATCAAGATCAAGAATGGCATCGAAACGGAAGATGCGAAAAAAATCGTGCGCGTCATCAAGGACAGCAAGATGAAAGTACAAGCCAGCATCCAGGGCGAATCCGTGCGCGTCACCGGCGCCAAGCGCGACGACCTGCAAGCGGCCATGGCCATGCTGCGCAAGGACGTGCCTGACATGCCGCTCGAGTTTAACAACTTCCGCGACTGATCAAACAAGGCTGCTGCGCCCGTATGGCGCAGCAAGAGAACCGCGCAATGCCTCGGGGTGCCTTCCCGCTTGGGGTAGAATTGGGGCTGCGCAAAGCTGCATGCCGCGCGCTGGCAAGGGACAACCTTGCTGGCGCGACAGTACATCTGGCTCAGTGATAACCACGGTAGTCTAAGGATAGCAATGAAACGTGTTGATGATTTCCGCCTGCGATTTGGCAAAAAAGAGTATGTGCCCATCATGATAGGCGGAATGGGTGTGGACATTTCCACCTCGGAGCTGGCGCTGGAAGCAGCCCGGCTGAACGGTATCGGCCATATTTCCGATGCCATGGTGGAAGATGTGTCGGACCGCCGTTTCGATACCACTTTCGTCAAAGACAAAACGAAACTGTACAAGTTCAACATCAATAATAGCGACAAGGCCGTGGTGCAGTTCGACCTGGGCCGCCTGGCAGAAGCGCAGCGCCTGCATATCGGCAAGACCATGGAAGCGAAAAAAGGCGATGGCCTGATCTTCGTCAACTGCATGGAAAAGCTGACCATGAATGGCCCGCGCGAAACCTTGCGCGTGCGCCTGAACGCCGCACTGGACGCCGGCATCGATGGCATCACCCTGTCGGCCGGCCTGCACTTCGGCTCGTTCGCCCTGATGGCCGACCATCCGCGTTTCCGCGACGCCAAGCTGGGCATCATTGTCTCGTCCGTGCGCGCCCTGCAAATTTTCCTGCGCAAGAACGCCAAGCTGGACCGCCTACCTGACTTCATCATCGTCGAAGGTCCACTGGCCGGCGGCCATCTGGGTTTCGGCATGGACTGGGCCAATTACGACCTGCACACGATTACTCTGGAAATCCTGGCGTACCTGAAGGCTGAACAACTCGATATTCCGCTGATCGCCGCCGGCGGCATTTTCACGGGCAGCGACGCCGTGTCCTTCCTGGAGGCAGGCGCAGCCGGCGTGCAAGTGGCCACCCGCTTCACCGTCACCCATGAGTGCGGCTTGCCAGCCAAGGTCAAGCAGGAATACTACAAGGCGTCGGAAGAAGACATCATCGTCAACGGCGTCTCGCCGACCGGCTATCCGATGCGCATGCTGAAAAACACGCCAGCGATCGGCGCCGGCATCCGTCCAGGCTGCGAATCGTACGGCTACCTGCTCGATGCAACCGGTAATTGCGCCTACATCAATTCGTATAACCGCGAAGTAGCCGCCCATCCGGAGCAAAAAACCGTGGTGGTGATGGACAAGACGTGCCTGTGCACCCATATGCGCAACTTCAACTGCTGGACCTGCGGCCATTACACCTACCGCCTGAAGGACACCACGCATAAGCTGGACAATGGTCAATACCAGCTCTTGTCGGCTGAACACGTGTTCAAGGACTACCAGTTCAGCGTCGACAACCAGATCGCTTTGCCTGAAAAAGAAATTATTCAAGGCTGAATGGCTTCAGCTTGAATGAAAAATGGCGCAGCCTGTGAAGGCTGCGCCATTTTTTATGCCCGTTGCATATGCAACAGCATGGTTTCGATCTGCTCGAAGCGGGGCCGTTGCAAGACGTCTTCTTGCAGACAGGCATCCCGTAAGGCTGGCAAAGCTGGTGGATAGTCATTGCCATGGTCGATCAACTCGCCAAGCAAGATACCGAAGGCCCGCGCTTCGATTCCCTGTAATCTTGCCGCCTGCAAGGAGTGTGGATCAAACAGGGAGGCAGCGCCAAAGTCGCCCAGCAAACAAGCGTCGCCATCGGCATGCAGGATATTATGGCCATACAAGTCGCCATGCAGTATGCCGTGCGCATGCAATTGCCGCACGGCTGAAGCAATGCCATGGGCCAGCGCCAGGAGTTGTTGCGAACTAAAGCGTAGTCCATCCACATACACGTCACGGGTACAGGAAGCCAGGCTCGGTGGGCCGGCCAGGTTGCGGAACATCGGATCGATCAGGGGCATGACCAGCCCCATCGCGCCTTGCGGATGGCCGTCGACCGTGCCAAGGATGGGAATCAGGCCCGCATGCGGCCCCGCACTGACGCAGGCCGCCATCTCGCTGCGCGGCAAGCCATCGCTGGTCATTGCCCCTTTGAACAGTTTGACGGCCACATCATTACCATCGAGTACGGCCTGGGAAATCACGCCCGAGGCGCCCTCGCCCAATACGGGGCCGATCTGCAAACGCGGCCAGGCGATACCAGCAATATCCGCTTGCGCCAGAGCCGCCACTTCGCGTGCTTCACTAACCGGATTACCCGCATACGCCAGCCAGGAGAGGCGCGGCAAGGACAATAGCCAGTCAGGCAAGGCCGTGAAACGATTGGCGGCGATACGCAGCAACTCCAGCCGCGTGCAAGCGGCCAGCGAGGCTGGCAAGGCAGTCAGTTGATTTCCCGCCAGCATTAATTTCTGCAATTGCGTACAGCGGCCGATTTCCTCGGGCAAGGCTGTGATGGCATTGTCAGTCAGCGTCAGCCAGCGCAGTTTGGGTGGCAAAGAGGCGGCCGGCACCGTATGAATCCGGTTCGCCTTGAAACCGATCATGCTCAGTTCAGGGCACGAACCCAATACAGGCGGCAAGACGGTAAACAAGTTATCCGAACAAAATACAATGCGCAGCTTGTGCAGGCGCGGCAAGTGGTCGGGCAGGCTGCTCAGCTGATTACCGGACAGGTCGAGAATTTCCAGGCTGTCTGCCAGGTCAAAGATTTCAGTTGGGAAAGCGGTCAAGCCGCAGGATAAGCTCAAGCGGCGTATGCCCGTCAATCGGCCAGCGCGCAGTTCTTCCAGGGTATGGGGAGCAGACATGGACAGCCTTTCAAAAGACGAAAAAAAACCCGACCATTACTGATCGGGTTTTTTTCTACTACGAATAACAAGCCTGACAATAACCTACTTTCACACTGGTTGCAGCACTATCATCGGCGCAAAGTTGTTTCACGGTCC
>NZ_JBMOUF010000009.1:0-277808 GCF_049319705.1 Janthinobacterium sp. Mn2066
GGGGGGGGGGAGAGGGGGTAGGAGGAAAGGGGAGGTGGTGTGATGAAGACAAAGGGGCCACGCCAGAACAAAACCCTCCCCCGTCCGCCCCCCCCCCGGCGCCCCCTACTCCTCCTTCTCGCCCGCCCGGCCCGCGCCGCGGCGGGCGATTTTTTTGCGTGCTGGTGGTAAACTTGAGGCCGCCAGACTACACATCGTTCAGCCCGGCATCCTGCCATCATCGCGCTGAAAAACACCCTCCATGGTCAATAACATCGGACTCACCTATTTTGCCAGCGTGGCCCGCATCGGCTCCATCCGCAAGGCGGCCGAGCATCTGCATGTAGCGGCCTCGGCCATCTCCCGGCAAATCCGTTTGCTGGAAGACGAGCTGGGCACGCAACTGTTTGAACGCGGCAAGAACACCCTGCGGTTGACACCGGAAGGCGCGCTGGTGCTCGACTATGCACGCTCGGTCGACCATGGCCTGGAGCAGTTGCTGGCCGATATACAGGCGATCGATAAACTGCAGCGCGGCAACGTGCGCATCGGTATTTCCGAATCGTTTACGCGTGAATTCCTGCCCGGTTTCCTGCACGCCTTCCATACGGATTATCCGGGCATCCAGTTCCAGGTAACGGTGGCGGGCGGTGCGGCACTGATGGCGCAGCTGGTATCGGACCAGCTCGACGCCACGCTGTCGTATATTCCACCCGAAGCTATCGATGTCGCGGTGGTCGAGCAAGTCATGGTCCAGCCGTGCCTGCTGGCGCCCGCCAGCCATCCATTGGCGGCTGGCAAGGTTGTGCGCCTGGAACAATTGGCAGGCCAGAATATTGCCTTGCCCGACGATAGCCTGAGCATCTATGGCAGTTATATCCGCATGTTTGCCGGGGCCGGCATCAAGCCGGCCAAGCTGCTGCAAAGCAACTCCTTTGAGTTCATGCGTTCGGCCGTCGCCAGCGGCCTCTGCCTGGCCATTTCCAACGATTATTTTGGCGCGCCCAGCTCGGCTGCAGCGGCGGGCCTGCGCTACCTGCCGCTGCAGGGCGACGGCGTCGAAGCGTGGCCCTTGAAACTGTGCGTACACGCCGAGCGCAGCTTGCCAGTGGCCGCCAGGTTACTGATCGACCGCCTGCAGCAGGCGCTGCGCCAGGCCGCCCCTTAATCCTGCAGCGCCACGCCATACTGTGCGCAGCAGGCATCGATGGCGGCCAGGCCGTCGGCGATTTCCTGCGCCGTCATGAACGAGGCGCGGATGCTGTTGCGGGCCAGGGTCACGATCTGCTGCACCGTCAGGCCCAGGCCTTGCGCGCACTGCATCAGGTTATCGCTGACATGCCCGCCGAAATAAGCGGGGTCGTCTGAATTGACGGTGACGTTCAAGCCCGCCTCCAGCATGCCGCGCAAGGGGTGCTTGTCCATCGACGGCACCAGCTTCAGTCGCAGATTCGATAGCGGACACACCGTCAGCGGCGTCTGGCGCTGCACCAGCCGTTGCACCAGCGCCCGGTCGTCCAGGCAGGCATTGCCATGGTCGATCCGGTCGACCCGCAGCACATCGGCCGCTTCGGCCACATACGATGCGGGGCCTTCTTCACCGGCATGTGCGGTGAGACGAAAACCCCGCTGGCGGCAGGTATCGAAAAAACGCTGGAACTTCGATGGCGGATTGCCCGCTTCCGCGCCACCCAGGCCAAACCCCAGGATGCGCCAGCGCCATGGCTCGACCGCGTCGAGCAGCGCATAGGCATCGGCCTCGCTGCGGTGGCGCTGTACGCTGACCAGCAGGGCGCCGCTGATGCCAAACGCTGCGCGCGCCTCGTCGATGGCGTCAAAAATGCCATCCATCACGGTGGCAATCGGCACGCCCCGGCTGGTAAAACTTTGCGGCCCGAGGAACATTTCAGCGCGGATCACGCCATTCTGGTGCGCGCGGTACAGATAGGCCAGCGTCACGTCGCAGAAGTCGGCACGCGTGCGCAGCACGCCGCAGCCTTCGTAATAGAGGGCGAGGAAGGATTGCAGATGATCGAAACGATAGGCGGCGCGCAGCGCCTGCGGCGTGGGCCAGCGCAAGGCGATCTGGTTGCGCCCGGCCAGCTCAAACATCAGCTCGGCTTCGAGGCTGCCTTCCAGATGCATATGCAATTCTGCCTTGGGCAGGGCTTTGATGAAGTGATCCAGATCCAGCATGTGTTTTGCTCTCGCATGAAAATGGGCCATGGTAGCGGCGCATGATGAAGCGATGGTGAGCATTTTTCGCCGCCGGTGTGCGAAAAAACAGATGCTGCAGCCTAGTCGGGCGACGCTGTTTGAGCCCGCCCCGCCAGCCATTCGCGCCCGCCCGCTTCCAGCGCGGCGGCGATCACCTCTTCCGGCAAGCTGTACACGGTAGCCCAGCTGGCGCGGCCGTCAACGGTATTGGCGGGAAAACTGTGCGTCTCGATGGGCCAGTGGTATTTGCGTTTCAAGGCCTTGACGATGGCGGCCAGCGTCACGCGGCCCTGCAGCGGTTCGGCGCCGGCCTGGTCGCGGTTCGACAGCAGCACGGCCAGCACCTGGCCACGGCCGGTGCGCACACCGGGGAATTGGGGAGTTTTCTTGCTCATGAGACATTGTAGCGAGCCTTGCACCCGCCATGTCGGCCTTTCTTACACTCGCTACGCTCGCTTGCAAGCAGGCTGAAGCAAGTCATTGATCGCACACGCTTTTTTTTCGTGGCACGCAAGCTGCTTAGTCAGTTCCAACAGAGCAGTCCAGGCCGACACGGCCAGGTTGCATGCTCCCCCCAATGATGACGACGACAACAAGGCGAGGCCGCGATGAACGTTTATCCCACACGACACAAGACCCTGGGCAGACTGGGCACGCTAGGCACGCTGTCGGCGGCCAGCCTGCTGCTGGCGGGACAAGTCCATGCCGGCGCGTATGGCCTGGCCATCAACGAGATCAATAATTTCCGCGTTACCACCAGCGCCGGCACCTTGTCGCTGACGGGCGCCAACCGCAACGCCAGCGACAGCGCGTTTTTTGAAGGCGGCGCTCCCGTCAATCCGCGCGCCGTCAATACCGGACCAGCCGCCAATGCCGACGTGCTGCAAGTGTGCTCCGGCAGCGGCTGCGCAGGCTTGCCACAGAATAACTACGCTCCCAGCGCCGTGCTGGAATTTGCGCGCGGCGATGCACATACCTTCGGCAATATGCTGACCGCCGGCGGCGCGACCATGCAAGCCGTGTCGGAAGCGCAGCGCAACACGGTCGGCGCCGCCTCGGCCACGGCAGGCGGCACCCTCACCGGCTCGCTCAACCTGACCCTGTCGAGCGCCGGCTTCATCACCTTCAGTTTCATGGCGCGGCGCGACCTGCGCACCAGCGTCACGGCCGCGGGCGACAAATCCAATGTGTCGATCATGGATATTTTCAATATTTCCTGCAATGCGGCCAGTCCCGCCGGCTGTACCTCGCGCGCCAAGACCGATGGCGTGATCTTCCAGTTCGCCCCCGATGGCGACCCGAACAACGGCAGCGACGTGAACGGCAACCACGGCGCAGGCAGCCTGGACCCGTTCAGCCTGAACATGACAGCAGGCACCAATGACCCTGGCACGCCGGGCAGCTTCACGAATGTGTTTGCGCAATTCTCACTGACGTCGAATTTCGAACTGCCCGCCGGCAGCTATACGCTGAACTTTTCCAAATCTACCCGTACCGATATCGTGGTGCTCGATCCCGTGCCGGAACCTGCCACCCTGCTGTTGCTGGCCACTGGCCTGGCGGCGCTGGGCTACACGCGCCGCCGGCGACCCGTACCGGTTTAACCGAGCTGCGCCAGCGCCTTGCGCGCCAGTTGCAGCTGCTGCAGATAATAGCGGTGCAGCATGGCCGGATCGCTGAAGTCGCGGCCCAGCACCAGCCGCAAGTCGCTGGCGGCGACATCGGCGGCGATGACATCGACCTGCGGCCCCAGCTGCAAGGCCAGCAAGCGCGCCGTCTGCTCCTGCGCAGGGCGGTACTCGACACGCGTGCGCAGTACCTGGTACGGCGGCTCATTGCCCAGGCGCACCACCTGGACGGGACTGGCCGCCAGGCTGCGCGCCATCGCGGCAGCCATGCCATGCACACCGTTGCCATTCAAGATTTCCAGGCGGGGACGCGGCGGCACGGCCAGCACCGGCGCCGCTACCGTGATCGGCGCGGCTGCCTGGCGCGCCGGCACCCTTTGCAAGCGGGCATGACCATCCGTTTGCGTAATCTCGATACGGGCGGCGTTCTCTTCCCTGGCTGGCGCACTGCGCTGCTGCAGCAAGGCATAGTCGCTGCGCGCGTCGTGCGCCTGCAGGCTCTGCGCCTGCGCCAGCATCAGTCCGGCGCGCTCGCGCTGGCCCAGTTGCTGCAGCACGTGCGCCAATTGCTGCCAGTGGCGCGCATTGAGTGGATCGAGCAGACACGCCTGCTCCAGCACCGGCAAGGCGTCGGCATGGCGGCCGGCCAACACATAGGCGCGCCCCAGGTTGGCAAACAGATAGACGTACTGCGGCTGGCGTATGCCCTCTCTGGCCGTAACGGCCTGCCATACGGCAATCGCGGCGCCGAGATCGCCCCGCTGCGCGTGCAGCACGGCCAGGCCATTGTGCGCATCGACATGGCCGGGATCGCTGCGTATGGCCAGCGTGTACGATGCCTGCGCCACAGCCAAGTCGCCGGCATCGAAATGCAGGCGGCCCGCAGCGTAAGCCACATCCGCGGCAGCGACGTCAATCGGTGGCGCATGGGCGGCATTGCTGGCGCAAGCGCCCAGGCTCAGGCAGGCAAAGGCGGCAGCCATGCGGGAAATGGGAATACGCATACAATTCCTTTCATCGGCTGGCCATGGCGGGCACCAGCACGCGATACACTTCGATCACGGCGGGCCCCATCAGCACCAGCATCAAGGTGGGGAAGACACAAAAGATCAGGGGAAACAACAGCTTCAAGGCGATCTTGGCCGCCGCTTCCTCGGCCAGCAGGCTGCGCTTGCCGCGCAGGTTTTCAGAATGCACGCGCAGCGAATCGCCCATGCTGGTGCCGAAGCGCTCGGACTGGATCAACATGGCCACCAGGGTATCGACGTCTTCCACGCCGCTACGCAAGGCCAGGTTGCGCAGCGCCTTGTCCTTGCTGAAGCCGGCGCGCATTTCCATCAGCACCAGTTGCAATTCCTGCGCCAGCACCACGCTCTTGATGTGGATTTCGCCCGATACTTTCACCAGCGCCCGCTCCAGGCTCAGGCCCGCTTCCACGCACACGGTCAGCAAGTCCAGGGCGTCGGGAATGTTTTCAAAGATCTCGCGCTGGCGCCGCCTGGCGGTACTGGCCAGCACCAGGTTCGGCAGGTAATAACCAGCAGTGGCGCTGACGCACAGCAGCAGCAACAGCACGCTGCGCAGCTGCGCCGTCATGGCGCTGGCCGCGTACAGTCCCAGCAAGGTAGGGAACAGCAGCGCCAGCACGGATTTGGCGGCGAAATACAGGGCCGGCGCACTGGCCTGGCGCCAGCCCGCATTCATGAAGCGCGTGCGCAACGGCGAATGTTCCCAGCCTTCCTCGGGCAGGGACAGCTTGCTGAACGGCTGGGCCACGCGCGCCACCCGTTCCACCCAGCCATCATCGGATGCCACATCCCGGACGGCCGGCGCCATGAAACCGAACAGGCGCTGGCGCAAGCTGCCGGGGAAAAACACCAGCAAGGCCACCAATACCAGTGCCACCACCACGCCAAACACGATCAACAGAAACAGCAGTTGCGGGCCAGTCATGAGGTTTTCCTCTCGTTTTAAATCCGGATGCGGATGACTTTGCGCATCCACACAACACCCAGAAATACCATCCCCGCCGCATACCACAGCAGGCGAATGCCGCTGGGGTCGGTCCATAGCAGGCTGATGTATTTTGGGTTGACCACCGCCATCACGCCGATCATCACCACCGGCATCAGGCCCAGCACCCAGGCCGACATGCGGCCCTCGGCCGACAGCACGCGCACCTGGCCCAGCAATTTCAGGCGGGCGCGGATGATGCGCGCAATGCTGAGTAATACTTCGGCCAGGTTGCCGCCCGATTCGCGCTGCACCAGCACGGCGATCACGAGGTAGCGCAAGTCCGTCAGCGGAATGCGCGTGGCCAGGTTTTGCAGCGCCTCGTTCATCGGCACGCCATAGTTGATCTCTTCGTACGCCATCTTGAATTCGCCGCTGATCGGTTCACTTAACTCTTCGCCCACCATTTGCAGCACATTCGAAAACGAATGCCCGGCGCGCAGGGCGCGTGCCAGGAAATCGGCAGCCTCCGGTAATTGCGCCTCGATTTTTTGCAGCCGCTGCGTGCGTGCGCGTAGCAAGAACATGACGGGACCACCACCGGCCATCGCCAGCAGCAGCAAGGCGCCCGGCAAGGGCAAAGGCCACAGCAGCAGCACGGCCACGGCCGCCAGCAGCAAGCTGCCGGCGCCGGACAGGAACTGCGCCACCGACCACGACAGGCCCGACTGCAGCAGCAAACGGTCCAGCGCGGCGCCATGCGGCGAGCGCCGCAGCAGCCGGTCCAGCACGGGCGACTGCGCATAACGGCGCTGCTTGAGGATGGACACGCGCTCGCCGCCCGAGGCTCCCCGCGTGGCCATCAGCCGCAGCCGCCGGTTGATGCGTTTGGCGGCGCTGCCATGCGTGCCCGACCACCATAGCCAGGCACCCTCCACCAGCAGGATGCAGGCGGCAAACAGCAGCACGGCAAAGCCGTAGAAGACCAGATCCATGCCGTCCTCCCTGGTTTATTCGTAGATGCGGTCGGGATCAAACACGCTGTCGGGCACGGCGGCGCCAAACATGCGCAGGCGTTCCGTAAAACGGGGCCGCACGCCGGTGGCGCAGAAGTGCCCCAGCACCTTGCCATCCTTGTCCACGCCCGTTTGCTCGAAGCGGAAAATTTCATGCATGGCGATGATGTCGCCTTCCATGCCCGTCACTTCCTGCAGGCTGACCAGCTTGCGCGCGCCGTCGGTCAGGCGCGACACCTGCATCACCACCGTCACGGCCGAGCAAATCTGCTGGCGCGTGGCGCGCGGCGTCAGGTTGACGCTAGCCATGCCGACCATGTTTTCCAGCCGCGCCAGCGCATCGCGCGCCGTGTTCGAGTGGATGGTCGCCAGGGAGCCTTCATGGCCCGTGTTCATCGCCTGCAGCATGTCGAGCGCTTCGGCGCCGCGCACCTCGCCCAGGATGATGCGGTCGGGCCGCATGCGCAGCGCATTGCGCACCAGCGCGCGCTGGCTGACTTCGCCCTTGCCTTCGATATTCGGTGGCCGCGTTTCCAGGCGCACCACGTGCGGCTGGCGCAGCTGCAGCTCGGCGGCGTCCTCGATGGTGACGATGCGCTCGCTGCCGGGAATGAAACCGGACAGCACGTTGAGCAGGGTGGTCTTGCCGCTGCCGGTGCCGCCCGAGATCAGGATGTTGACCTTGGCCTGGCCCAGCGCCTGCAGCACTTGCACCATCGGCGGCGTGAGGCTTTTATAGTCGAGCAGGTTGGCGATGCTCAGGGGATGTACGGCGAAGCGGCGGATCGACAGGATGGGCCCATCGACGGCCAGCGGCGGAATGATGGCGTTGACGCGCGAGCCATCGGGCAGGCGCGCGTCCACCATGGGACTCGATTCATCGACCCGGCGCCCCACGCGCGAAACGATTTTCTCGATGATCTTCATCAGGTGCGCATTGTCGTGGAAGGTGACGTCGGTCAGCTGCAGCCGCCCGCCCCGCTCCACGTAGACTTTATCGCAGGTGTTGACCAGGATATCGGACACGCTGGGGTCGGCCAGCAGCGGTTCGAGCGGACCGAAACCGAGCATCTCGTGCTGGATGTCGAGCACCAGGCTATGCCGCTCATGCTGGTTCAGCACGATGTGCTCGTCTTCGATGACGCGCTGCACCAGCAGCGCCAGCTCATGCTTGAACTGTTCGGCCGTCAGGCGCTTCAGGCGTTCCAGGTCGATACGGTCGAGTATCGTCTGGTGCATGGTTTTTTTCAGTTCCTGGTAGGCGTGCAATGCCAGCGCATCCTGCCCATTGCTGGCAGGACGCGTCTGTTCATTGGCGGCCAGACGTTCGCGTAATGTCATCTCGGCTCCCGTAATGGCTCCCGGCGGGAGCCGCGCTACACTTCGTTGCGGCTGAACAGGCGGTCGAACAGGCCGCGGCTTTCCGTGACGCGGCGCGCCGTCACCAGTTCCACCAGTTCCGCCAGGTTGCGCGCCACGGCGCTGCTGCGCGACAGTTGCAGCAGCGGGATGCCCTGGTTGACCGAATCGGTGGCCGCCAGATAATCGTTGGGCACCGTATGCACCACTTCGGCGCCCAGCGCCTGCTCCAGGTCGGCCAGGCGCAAGCGCCCGCCCTTTTCGTAGCGGTTGACGATCAGCCGCAGGCGTTCGCCCGGATAACCGAGCGAGCGGAAAATATCGAGCAGGCGGCGGCCATCGCGGATATCGGGCAAGGCCAGCTGCAGCACCGGATAGATGGCGTCGGCACTGTCGAGCGCGCGCAGGGACAGCGCATCGATCTGGCGCCCCACGTCGAGCACGATGTAGTCGTAATGCTGGCGCGCCACGGCCAGGATGCGGTCCATGTGCTCGGGTTGCATGTCGACCTTGTGGGCCGGATCGTCGGCCGCCGCCAGCACGCCGAAATTGGACGTCACATGCACCAGGCATGAGGCGAGAAAGGCGCCGTCCATGCGCGTGATCTGGGCGCAGATATCGGACAGGGTCATGGCCGGCTTCTGGTCGGAGACATACAGGGTGGCGTCGCCAAACTGCCCGTGCAAGTCGATCAGCAGCACCTTGCAGCCGGCCAGCGTCGCCAGCGCGTAGGCAAAATTGGTCGACAAAAAAGTGGCGCCGCTGCCGCCCTTGCACGAGATGAAGGCAAGCACCTTGCCATCGCGCATCTGCGTCACGCCCGCATGCACATCGACCCGGTCCATCGCTTCGTGAAACGCCTTGTGCACCAGCGGCAGTTGCAGCACTTCGCGCATGCCGGCGCGCATGGCGCGTATCAGCACATCCTGCTGCTGCCCGCGCGTCAGCAGCATCAGCGCCGCTTGCGGATGCTGGCGCGCCAGCCGCTCGAGCAAATCGGCCTCGTCCAGTTCGATCTCGCTGGCGTCGACGATCACCAGTTCCGGCGCCTCGCTCATCATGTGATCGACGGCGTCGCGCAAACCGCTGCGCCGCTCCAGCAGGCGCAGCACCGGCATGCGCGCCGCCCCCTGCGCCGCGATTTCATCATGCAGGGTGACATCACGGGTAATCATCAAGGCTTTCATCGGCCGTCCTCGCTTTTATCTGACATTGCAATGGATTTCTTCAGGGGCAAAACCCGGCATTCTCGTGGTAGCCCAGCGACTCAGCCACAGCCACGGTGCTGCCGCTGGGCAGGCGCATCGCTTGCGGACCCGATGGAAACATCATGCCCAGCATCGGCAGGATGGGCCGGTAAGGCACCCGTTCGCACTGCCCGCCGCCGCCAGGCAGACACAGGCGCGCGCGCACGAAACGGATGCAACTGGCGCCATGCGGGTCGTTCAGGCAATTGATGCGGTTACGCTGCGGACAGCCGGGCAGCACGCTGATGGGCAACGGCGCCGGGCTGCTGCCGCTGGCGCCCTGCGATAAATACTCGATACGCACATAGGCATCATTGATGGCGCCTCCCAGCGGCAAGCGGCCCGGTCCCGCGCGCAATATCGCCTGTTCGCGCACGGCTTGCAGCGCTGCGGCATTGCTGAAATCGGCCACGGCCGCGCCGCGCGCCGCACGCCGCGTCACCTCATGCACCATATTCCACAGATACACGGCGCGCGCCACTTCCAGCATGGCAAACAAAAAAATAAAAAACAGTAGCGCCAGCATGGCAAATTCAACGGCAAACACGCCGCCCTGGCGCCGCTGCCGCGGGTGCAGGTTAATTGTCATAACGCAAGCTCGCATTGGCGCGCAACGGTATCGACGTCGCCTGCGGCAGCCATTTGCGCACCAGGTTGGGCAAGAACGTGACCGGCATCTCCACGCCGACCTTGATGCGCACCGTCTGCGGCTTATACGCATAGTTACCGCAGGCATAAGTATCTTCGTTATAAACGCATTCGAGGATAACCTGGCTCACATCCATGGCCGGCCAGGTTTCGGCCATCGCATCGAGCACCATCTGCCTGGCAAACAGGCTGCTCTGGGCGGCGGCGCTCATACTCGTCATCTGCACCAGGGGCAAGGTGGCCATGTAGCGCGCCGCGTCATGGGTACTTTTCTGCAATGCCGTGTAAGCCTGCAGCGCGCTGCCGAACAGCAGCACCAGCGGCAACAGCCCCATGAAAAACAGCATGATCAGCGCCAGTTCGATGGCTGCCACACCCTGCTGACGCCGTTGTAGAAACGGCCGTCTCATAACAGCAGCTCCGTCGGGCCAGCCAGCGCCTGCTCCGATACCAGGCCGGCAAATTCGGCGCTCAGCATGCCGCTGGCCGCCGGCGCCGTCATGAAGAATCGCCCGATGGCCAGCACATTGACCAGGATGTCGCTGCCGCCCGGCACGGGACAGGACAGCAAGGCGATATTGAGCACGCGCCGCTGCGCCAGCCCCACATTGCCCACCGGCGCCGTTTGCAAACCCAAGGTGAAATACGGCGTGCTGCTGGCAGGATAAAAACCGTTACTGGCCGGAGCCGTGGGCAAACCGGGATACAGGCCAGCCCAGGCGCTGGTGGGAAAAGCCAGGTAGTCGCCGGCCGGTTTCGGACTGGCGTACTGCACCGCCTTGGCGAACGACCATAGCGGCCCATAGCTGGCGGCAGGAATCGTGGCCGGCAGGGCCGCTGGCGGCAGGTCGGCCACCGACAGCAACGCTGTCGCACTGGCGCTGGCGGCGGCGTTCGACCCCGACGGCATATTCATCCACCAGCCCGGCAAGGCATTCGGATAGGGCCGGATATTCGTGTCGGGCGGCGCCGTCTGCGGGTCGCAGCCATTGCCCGCATACTGGTTGAAACGTGCATTGAACGCCGGCCATAATTCGGTGGGAAATGGCCGGTGCGCGTGGATGGACGCGCCGCCGATGGCCGTGTGCAGCATGCTGCCGCTGCAGATAAACGGCGTCACGGCGGCGTTGCTCATTTGCGCCGACGAGCCGAGCGTGCCGAGCGGCCCCACGGGATTGAGCAGGAAGTGCGCCGGCGCGGGGCCATGCGGATTCAGGTTGAACAGGTTATAGGCCACGCCGCGCCGGAAGCCATATTCCAGCGCTTCCTTGCGCTCGGGTGGTCCGGGATTGGTGCGCAAGCCATTCGGCGCCGGCGACAGCGCGCAGATCGCCAGCGGCGTCAGGCGTACGCTGACCCGGCCCGCCACGGCGCGCGCCCCCGCATCGAGCGTGCGCAAGGCAGGTGACCAGGCGCCCAGGAAGGCCGTCGTCACGCGGCCCAGCGATGGATCGTTGTCATGCGTATCGACCCGCACAAACAGCGCCTGGGCCGGATCGGGCACGGCGCCGGCCGCATGCCAGGCGGTGGCGGGCGCATCGAAAGCACTGGCGAAGCGGATACTCGCATCGGACAGGATGGCGCCTTGCGTGCGGCGCTGATACGCGCTTCTGTCGGCCGCGCTGCTCTTGGCTTTCGCCACCGCATTGGCCAGGCCGGCCGCCGTGCCCACCAGTTCCGGCGCCGCCGCCAGCGCCGCGTTGTCGGCCAGGTTCTGCAGTTCAGTCTTGCGGCCAATGACTTGCCCCACATCGAGCGCCAGGCCGATAAAGCCCAGCACCACGATGAGCAGGATGCAGAAGGCGATCAGCATGGCGCCTTGCTGGCGTTTATTTTCCAACGCTGCCTCCCAGCATGAACTGCACCGGTTGTGGCACTTGCGCATGCGGTTCGGCGAACGACGCGCGGTAGCGGTCCATCACGGCGCGCGCGCTGGGGCCATCGAGGCCGTTGGCCGGGGTCTGGTTGCGCGCGGCCGCCGGATCGAGCACCTGCTGCGCCATGGCCAGGCGCACGGCATCGCCAAAGCGCCGCTCCAGCTGCGGCGTGCTTTGATGCGCGCAGGCAGTCAATTGCAGCGCCAGCAGACAGCGCAGGCAGCTCACATGGGATATCGGCATGGTCTGGCTCCCTGTCTCATTTCAACTCGAAACCCTGCACAACACGGGCCGCGGCTGGCGCGGGCGAGATCGCGTTGGGCGGCGGCAATGGCCCTTCCATCTTGCCGTTCAACATCAACGTCGTGCGCGATGGCGTCGTCAGCTGCGCCGTCGGCAGTACCGTGTCGGGCGGCAAGGGTTTGACCAGGTAGGCTGTAATCACGAACAGCAGCTCGGTGCGGTCGTGCTGGAAATCCGTGCTGCGGAACAGCGCGCCCAGGATGGGCAGCTCGCTGAGCCAGGGCACGCCCGAGACATTGCTGACCTGGTTATTCTTGATCAGGCCGCCGATGGCGTAGCTCTGGCCATCGAACAGCTGCACCGTGGTCGAGGCGCGCCGGGTAGTGATCACCGGCAGGATAGCGCGCCCGCTGACGCCGGCCGCGGAAATGCCCACCCCTTCGCGCGACAGCTCGGACACTTCGGGCGCCACCTTCAAGTGGATGCGCCCCCCCGACAGCACGGTCGGCGTGAAGCGCAGGCCGACGCCATATTCGCGCTCTTCCAGCGTGACCTTGTTATTGTCCTGGCCGACAGGAATGAAAATCTTGCCGCCGGCCAGAAAACTGCCCTCTTGCCCGCTGATCGCCATCACCGTCGGTTCGGCCAGGATGCGCACCAGGCCATCCTGCTTCTGCGCCTCGATGGTCACTTGCTGGCCAGTCGACTTGCGCACATCGAGCAAGCCATTCGCCGTGCCGGTCAGGAAATTCGACAGCAGGGTGGTAGCCCAGCTGCCGGAAGCGAAGCGCAGGGTGGCGCCCACTTCCAGCCGCTCCAGCAAGGATTTCGACACTTCGGCGATCTGCACCACCAGCATCACTTGCTGCGGTGCGCTGACGTCGAGCATATTGATGACGCGGCCCGTGGCCGGCGCGCCGCCAGGCGTGGGCGGCGCGCTGCCATCGGCCGCCCTGGGCAAGGCCAGCGGCTGTACCGGGTGGCGCACATAGGCTTGCGCCAATTCCACGGCGCGCAGCACGGCGCCCGCATCCTGCACCGTACCCGACAGCACCAGGGTATCGGCCACCGCCGTGACGCGGATGGCTTTCTCTTCCGGCATCAGCGACGCCAGGGTCGCCTGCAAGCCGGCCGGATCCATGCTGACGATCACATTGACCACGCTGCAGGTGCCGCTCTTGCCCTGGATAATCATGTTGCTGCTGCCCACATCGACGCCCACCACATACAAGGTGTCGGGCGCCACCAGGATCGCCTGCACCACGGCAGGATTGCCGACGCTGCGCTGCAGCACGGCCTCGGGCAGGCGCAGCATGCTCGACTTGCCCACCTCCAGCAGCAGCTTGCCGGGCAAGGCCGCCTCGCCGCCGCAACGGGGGCTGCCCGCCACAGGCGCGGCGGCATCCGCCAGATACGGCAGCATGGCAAGACACAAAGTCAGTAGGGCGCGGTTCATGTGGAGGTCCATGGTGGATCGTTGCGGAGCGGCTAAAAACATACGCGCGACTGGCGCGTGCCATCGATCAGCGCGCTGCAATCACGCGGCGGCTCTTCCTTGCTGCACATTACCGGGCGCGGCGGACTGGCCGCTGCGGCCACGGTCATTACGGTGGCCGGGGCGGCCGGCGGCGCTGGCGGCGGCTCGCCCAGCAAGGTCAGCTTGGTCGCGCCCGCCGTCACGCCCGGCTGCGGATCGACCTGGTTGCGCAGCACCAGCGACAGGCTGCCCACGCTGCGCGCCAGGTCGAGGTTTTCCGCCTGTTCCGGCGTCACTTCCAGGGTCACTGCATTGACCACGCGCGGCTTGGTTTCATCGCGCCCCACTTCCTGCGCCACCGCCAGCACCAGGATGCGTTCGAGCACGATCTTGGAAATATTGCGGCTCTGCGGAAAGTTGCGGTCGCCGGCATCCTGCTGGGTGCTGACGATGATGTCGACATAATTGCCGGGCAAGGCAAACCCGGCCACGCCGATCACATCGTTGACGCGCACGGTGATGGCGCGCCGTCCTTCCGCGATCAGGGCCGACAAGCCGCCGAGGGTGCCGACCGGCGCCAGCTTGGCCTCGCTCAGCGGCTCGCCGCGCAGCATGCTGCTTTTCAGCACGCGCCCCGCCAATGGCTGAGGATCCTGCAAGGCGCCTTGCGGCAGGCTTTCCGCCGGCCATTCCGCCAGCCGCAGCATGTCCGGCGTCAGGCGCTGGCCCAGGTTGACATCGGCGGCGGCCACCACGATCTTGCCCTTGCCGACTGGCGTCTGGCGCAGCAGCCAGTGCGATGCCAGCAGCACCGCCATCAGCCCCAGCAAAATGGCCAGTCCCATCATCAGCAGTGCGCGGCGGTTTTTCATGCGATGCTCTCGCACAAGCTGCCCACCGGCACATCGCAGCTGGCAAACAGGCTGCGCCAGGCCTGTTCCAGGGTGGCCAGCGTCAGGCGCGGCGGCGTGCCCGCGAAGCCGGCGAAGTCGGTGATGCGCTCCAGTAATTCAGACGGGTAGCAGGCCAGCAGGGGCCGCCCTTCGGCGCCGTGCAGCTGCTGCATCAGATGGTTGAGCGCCAGCTCGTCGAGCGCGATGCCGGTGGCGCGGCATTGCTGGCGGAACAGGGCACGGTAGGCGCTATCGCTGAGCGGCCCCACGGGCACCTTGTAGCCGATGCGGCGCAGCAGCGCAGCATCGAGCAAGTCGCCTGGCGGCAAGTTGGTGGCCAGCACCAGGGCATTGTCGAAGGGCATGCTGATTTTCAGGCCACCACGCAGGCTCTGCAGATCCATGCCCTGCACCAGCGGGCGCATCAGCCGCGTCAGCACCTCGGCCGCACTCACGCGCTGGCGTCCCAGGTCATCGACGATCAGCATGCCATTGTTGGCGCGCACATGGGGCGGCGCCTGGTAGCAGCCATTGCTGCTGTCATAGGGCAGCGCCAGCATGTCCGCATCGAATTCGGCGCCCACATGGATCACGGGGCGCTGGCACAGCACCCAGCGGATATCGGTGCTGCGCCGCTCCAGCGCCTGGCGCGCATGGCTGACATGCTGCGGCGCCGGCGGCAAGTGTTGCGCCGCATCGTACAGCTGGATGATGTCCTGGCCGACCACCACGGCGTAGGGCACGGCCACCAGGCCATGCAGCAATTGTCCCAGTTGCAGCGCCAGCGTCGACTTGCCGCTGCCCGGCGGACCATACAGCAAGAGCGAGCGCCCCGCATACAGGGCCGCCCCCAGCAGGTCGAGCATGCCCGGCCCCGCATGGGCGCTGCCCAGCACGGCCGCCAGGTCATCGCTGGCCACGCGCTGCTCCTGCGTCCGCCAGGATTGGCGCGCCACCATGGCGCGGTAGGCTTCCAGGGTGACGGGCGCGGCGCCGGCATACGCGCAGCGCTCCAGGAAAGCGGCGGCGCGCAGCTTGCCGGGGCCGGTCAGTTGATATTGCACGTCGATATCGGAATCGCCGCGCCAGGCCACCTCGGCCAGTTGCTCGGCCACCATGAAATCGAGGACTTCGCGCAAGACATTGATCGACAGGCGCAAGCGCGTGGCCAGCACGGACAGATGGGTCTTGCCACCGGAAAAAATCGCCTTGGCGATCAGCTCGACCACCAGTTGCCGCTCCAGTCCCGTCTCGCGCAGGCTCTTCGGCTGCGGCGGCAAAGGCGGCATCAGCTGCGCATCGGATGGACGCGGCACATTCTCGGCATGGGAATAGTCGACCTCGGTCATTGCAGCTTCTCCAGGCAGATTAAGACAGCAGCGATCAGAAATTCATTCTAGCGAGCAGCTCCCGGCACCCATTGATTAATAGCAATGAATGCGTTTCAGAAATAGTCATGGGCTTGCACCACCAGCGTGCCCACGGCGATCGCCAGCCCGTACGGCATGTTGCCCACGCTGGCATGGCTGGCCAGCGGCGTAGGCGCCAGCGGTGCACCGGCGGCGCGCGCGATCATCGGCCACAGCAGCTGTTGCATATTGCGCAGGCAGGCCCGCCAGCTGCCCTGCCAGAGGATCATCAATAGCGCCATCGCGCCACCGCAGGCAAAGGTGGCAAAGCAGATCAGCAAGCTCGGCCAAGGCCCCACAAAAGCGCCCACCATGGTCATCAGTTTCACATCGCCGGCGGCCATGCCGCGCAACACGTACAAGGGCAGGAACAGGAAAAAACCGGTCGCCATGCCACCCAGCCAGTCCAGCGGCAAGCGTTGCGGCGAGAGCCACAATTGCAGGCCCAGCGCAGTGGCAATCCCGGCCAGTACCCAGGCATTCGGGATCTTGCGGCGGGCCAGGTCGCTGACAGCGGCGGCCGTCACGAAGAGCAGCAGCAGCAAGTCACACAGTGCCTTGGCGGACATGGGGATACCTCCCGGAAAAAAACCGCCACCGGCCGGCCGGTGGCGGTACCTGCTTAGGGCGTCAACACCAGGTTGGTTGAAATCTCGGTGAGAACGGACAGCAAGTTGGTCTTGATCAGCAGGAAACCGGCAGTGATGGCTGTTGCCATCAATGCCGCAATCAAGCCGTACTCGATTGCCGTAATCCCGTCCTCATCTTTGACGAATTGCTGTACTGCCGACAGGAAGGTATGCATGACAAGCTCCCAAAAGTGAATCACAAGTCCCTGGCGCAATCCGGTGTGAAACATCGCCCATTCCTGCTAATATGTTTCCTACCGTAAATTTCTGCACCATTGCAGTGACTATAGAACGCGCGCAGTTCGACAAATTGACGCGTCACAAATTTCCTCATGGAAATTATCAAGGCCTGCCCAGATAGGCTGATGGCGGAGGCGATGTTGCGAGAAAGCGTGGCAAGCTTCTTGGCAGCATTTTTTACAACGGCAAGCAGCAATCGCATACTTTTACATGAAATCTTGCATACGTTAATTGCCTATTAGGCAAAAAGACATTATCCTGCTTAGTTCTTCTTTGGAAAGGCTTATCGCCCGGCAAAAAAGTGGCTGATCAAAATGTGCGGCGCCAGGCATGACCATGCCGGAGCGGACAATTTTTCAGCTACTCTGCGGTGTGTCATGCCACCAAATAAATCTTGGCTTCTTGTAGACGGACGCGAACATGCTCTTGCTTGACGCAATGCTGGTATGACGACACTGGTGTGACTACTTTCCAGAGAACGACAATGGACTCCCTACTGAAACACATGGTGGACATGACGGGACACCGCGATCACACGATGCTCGATATCTCGGTGATCTCGGCAGTCCAGGAACTCGCTTCCGCGTCACAAACCCGCGTGCTGGCGCTGACCACCGTGCGTGGCCAGGTGTTCGTGCGCTCGCGGGCCATCATCGTGGCAGGCAGCGTGGCCCGCATGGAAGACAATCCCGATCCCGCCTCGCCCGGCGAGCCGCTGGCGGACTATCCGGCGCTGGCGGCTTGCATCACGCGCCATGAAGCGAGCGCCGACACCGTGTGCGACGATGGCCGCCACCTGCTGTGGCTGCCGATCTGGATCGGCGACCAGGTCACCACCTGCCTGGAAATTACCAATCCCACGCCCTACACGGGCGCCACCATCCAGGTGATTGGCGGCATCGTCAGCGTCTACCGCAATTTCCAGAACCTGCTCGACTACAGCGAACGCGATTCGCTGACCGGTTTGTTGAACCGCAAGACCTTCGACGACCAGCTGGCCAAGATCCTGCAAAGCCGCGGCGATGGCGACACCGACAAGAGCCGTCCGTTTGACGCCGAACGGCGCCACCATAGCGACACGGAACGCCAGTGGCTGGCCGTGATCGACGTCGACCATTTCAAGCTGGTCAACGACAAGTTCGGCCACCTGTATGGCGATGAAGTCCTGATTTTGATCGCCAACCTGCTGCAGTCATCGTTCCGCTCGCAAGACCGCATCTTCCGTTTCGGCGGCGAGGAATTCGTCGTACTGCTGCGCTCGATCACCCTGGACAATGCACAGAAAATCATCGACCGCTTCCGCACCAATGTCGAGGCGCATGATTTCCCGCAAGTGGGCAGGGTCACCGTCAGCGTGGGTTTCGTCAGCATCAGCGCGTTCGAAGCGCCGGTGATCATCCTGGGCCGCGCCGACCAGGCGCTGTACTACGCGAAAAGTCACGGCCGCAATCTGGCCTGCCATTATGATGAGCTGGTGGCAAAAGGAATGTTAACCACCATCGCCTCCAACGATACGGCCGAGTTCTTTTAGGCGTCTGCGAGAGAAAGAAAACGCATGGGATCGACTTGCCACTTGGCCGCCGACTCATGGCCGACGATCTTGTCGGCGCCGCCAAAACCGACGCCGCGCGCCAGGTCGATCGTTTCGGGCTTGATGTAGGTCTTGCTTTTCGTACTGAAGAACACATTCACCTTCGGCGCCAGCAGATTGGTTTCATGTGCCTCGATCACCACCGCCAGGCGGCCCGATTCCAGCATCACCATGGTGCCTACCGGATAGATACCCACACAGCGCATGAAGTCTTGCGCAAACATGGGATTGAAATGGAATTTGCTCCATTCATAGATCTTGCGCAAGGCTTCCGCGGCCGGTATGCCCTTGTGATAACTGCGGTCCGAGGTCAGCGCGTCATACACGTCGACGATGGCCGCCATCTGCGCCAGTTCGCTGATGGCGTCGCCAGCCAGCTTGTCCGGATAACCGCTGCCGTCGCGCCGTTCATGATGATGCAAGGTGATATCGAGCGGGATAGCCCCCACTTCCGGCGACTGGCGCAGGATGTCGTAGCCATCGCGCGGATGGCGCTTGATCAGCTCGAATTCTTCCGGCGTCAGCGGCCCAGGCTTGTTCAGCACGCTATCGGGCACCAGCGCCTTGCCTGTGTCATGCAGCAGGCCGCCCAGGCCCGCCTGGTGCGTGGTGGCGGCATCGAGGCCGCGCGAGCGGCAAAACGCCACCAGCAGCGCACATACGCTGACGGAATGCAAAAAGGTGTAATCGTCCTTGTTCTTGATGCGCAGCAAACCAGGCAGGGCGCCAGGATTGCGCAGGATCGATTCGGTAATGTCCTGCACCGTGTGCTGCACCCGGTCCAGCTCAACCGCCTTGCCCAGCCGCGCATCGGCCATCACGGTGCGCACCAGGTGCTTGGCCTGGCTGCGCACCTGCGTCGCCCGCGCCAGCTCCATGCCCAATGAAATGCGCGTCACCACGGGCGGCGCGCTGACGATCTGCACCAGTTCGCGCTCGGTGGCCGCCTGGGCTTGCGCCAGGGTCGGCGCATCCTGCACGTCGAGTCCCTTGCTGCTGTCGATCACCACGTCATGGATGCCGGCCTGCACGATCTTGCGTATCTCTTCATCGCTGCGCAGCAAAAAACGGTTACGCACGAACGGGTGCGTCATCCAGTCACAACTCAGATCATGGATGTACATGCCGACTTTTAATTGCGAGGAATCTACTTTCTTGAACATGCAGTCATCCCACAAATTAAGCGTGCTGGTGAACCGGAAGCGCTAGAATGAGTATAACAAATATGCAAGGGCAAGGCCCATGCGCGCCAGGCGGGACAAGGCGCGTGTTTTTCCCGCGACAACAGCCTGTGGCCAGCGCCTGGCGCACCGCAGATACCGACTTCGTTTGTGAGACTGGCAGCACATGGAATTGCGTCAACTTCGATACTTCGTCGCCATCGTCGACCACGGCTCATTGTCGCGCGCGGCGCTGAACCTGCACGTGGCGCAACCGGCCCTGACGCAGCAGCTGCGCCAGCTGGAAGAAGAACTGGGCGTGCAATTGCTGCACCGCTCGGCGCAAGGCGTGCTGTCCACCGACGCGGGCAAGATTTTTTATGAGCACGCGCAAGCGATCCTGAAACAGGTGGCCGACGCCCGCTCGGCCGTCACGCAAAGCGCCACCCGGCCGTCAGGCAATGTCACCCTGGGCCTGCCGCACAGCATCTCTGGCGCGCTGGCCCTGCCCTTGCTGCTGGCCGCGCGCGAACGCTACCCCGAAATCACCCTGCAATTGACGGAAGAAATCACGGGCAACCTCAATGAACAGCTGAAATCGGGCCGCATCAACCTGGCCGTGCTGTTCGATGACGGCCAGCTGACGCCGTTCGCCTGCAGCCCGCTGGTGGAAGAAGAGATGCGCTTCATTTGCCGCAGTGGCTCCGCATTCGCGCCCACCGGCGACACGCTGTCGTTCCAGCAGGCGCTGGCGACCACCTTGATCCTGCCCGGCCTGCAGCATGGCGTGCGCCCGCGCATCGCCAGCCGCGCCCGCGCCGCTGGCCTGAACACGGCCAAGGTGATCGAGATCAACTCGATCGCCATCCTGAAATCCGCCATCCTGGCCGACATGGGCGCCACCATCCTGCCCACCGCGCCGCTGTTGGCCGAGCTGGACAGCGGCGCCATGCGCAGCTACGCCATCCACAGCCCCGCCCTGTCGCGCACGGTGTCCCTGTGCGCCTCGAAAAACATCCCCCTCACCAATGCCGGCACGGCCGTGAAAAACCTGGTGCGGCAAGTCGCTGGCGAGCTGTGCGCCAGCGGACGGTGGGTCGGCGCGCAAATGCTGTCGGCCTCCAAGCCGGAAAGCTGAGGGCAGCCTGGCTGAGCCCGGCAAGGCGAAATCGCCAGGCAAACCGCACCACGCGCAGTCATTCTTCAGCAGGGACAAAATCGCACAGGACTGTGCAGCCGGGCGGGTTCGATGCACCGCCGCCGGACGATGGATGCGCAGGCCCGGCCGGGTCAGCGCGAAATGTGCCATGTGATTGCGTGAACCGCCCGAGCGGTGAGTGATCTGGACTTCCGGCAATTGTGCCACTACGCAATATGTACATCAATCTGATTGCCATGAATCAAAGCAATCAATTAAAATACGCATTGTGTATATTTATATGGTGCTGGCAATGAGTATTCAACAACAGAGTTTTCTACGAGATACAATGCGTCGGCTGAACCTGACGCGAGAAGCATTTGCGTCACGGATTGGCGTCAGCCGGCGTGCACTCGATACGTGGCTACTGCCAGCCGAGTCGCAGGAGTTTCGGCGCATGCCGGAAATCGTTGAGCGCTTTGTGAGTGAAATCCTCGCCTCCACCATCCATGCAGCTACGCAAAGCGTATACTCCACTTCGGATTTAAGCATTACTCACGAGGGCAAACCCTGCCTGCTTTCCGTCGATCAATTCTCGCGCGGCTCAGCGGAGGCGCTCTTTCGATTGGCAGACGTGATGCAGCCCATCGCCCGCAGGCAGAAAATTTCACGGGTATTGGAAGGCGCGGTGCTGGGGAATCTGTTTTTCGAAGCCAGTACCCGCACACGTGTGAGTTTCGGGGCGGCCTTTTGCCGGCTTGGCGGTTCCGTGTGCGATACCACGGGCTTTACTTTTTCCTCGATGGCAAAGGGAGAATCGATCTATGACACCAGCCGCGTGTTGAGCGGCTATGTTGACGCGCTTGTCGTGCGCCATCCGGATCAAGGGTCCGTCGCGGAATTCGCGCGTGCCACCAACATTCCCGTCCTGAATGCCGGAGATGGCCCAGGTGAACACCCCAGCCAGGCACTGCTCGATCTGTACACCATACAGCGCGAATTCTCCCGATTAGGGAGAATTGTCGACGGCGCCCACATTGCCATCGTCGGCGATTTGAAATATGGCCGTACGGTGCACTCACTGAGCAAATTGCTGGCGCTGTATAGCGGCATCAAGTTCACGCTGATCGCACCGGCAGAATTGGAAATGCCGGCACATATCATCGAACGCATCGCGGTCAATGGCAACGTCGTGGAACAGACGTCGGATCTCGTCAATGGACTACGTGGCGCCGACGTTGTATATGCCACACGCATACAAAAAGAACGCTTTGCTAACGAGACAATTGAAGGCTACACCCCGGAGTTCCAGATCAACCAAGCCCTGGTCAATTCTGTTTGCGGACCAGACACGCTGATCATGCACCCCTTGCCGCGCGATAGCCGTCCTGGCGCCAATGATCTTGGCACGGATCTTTTGCACGACCCTCGTCTGGCGATCTTCCGCCAGACCGATAACGGCATCCCGGTCCGGATGGCGCTGTTCGCCTCTTTATTAGGCGTCGCTGATCAGGTACCGCATTCACTGCGTGATGCAACCTGGAAAGCACCACGCTTTATCGGACCTGACGATGCACTCTTTCACGGCATGGATGGTTGAACAAGCCGCCGTGTACGCGCATTACCGGGAAATGCGTCATCTGATGCTGGCACCGACGCTGGACGGACTTTTCCGTATGCCAGCAGCCACTTTGCCAACGGCTGGTCTTTACGCAGTCCCCCCTCCCCGGAGCCAGCCGGTCCGTCAAGCTCAAATGAGATTCAATCCCCCATCGGATAACAGGATTTCTCCCGTCAGGTAGTTCGATGCGACCAGCATGGCCACCGCCTGGGCGATATCTTTCGGCTGCGCGGCGCAGCGCAGCGCATCGGCGAGCGCTCGCGCCACAGTGCTGGGCTGCTGTCCAGTCTGCTGTCAGCGGCGTATCCACCAGGCCGGGCGCGACGGCGTTGACCCGGATCTCGGGCGCCAGCGAGGCGGCCAGCAAACGCGTCATGTGGGTCTTGCATCAACTGCGGGCAAGCCGGCGCGAGCTAAAACCATGCGCGCTGGCCTGCCAGGCGGTAAGCAAAGCCAGCAGCAGCAATCCCAATAGCACCCAGGGAATGGATGTGGCGCCCGCTGTTTCCAGCAGCACAGCACCGAGCACGCCGCTGCCGGCGAACGCCAGATTGAAGACCGTCACCAGCATAGCCTGGGCAACCTCGGCGCCTTCGCCTGCAGCGTCCGCCAGGGCTGTCTGCAGCAAGGTTGGTGCGCCACTGAAGCTCAAGCCCCACACGGCGACACTCAGATACACCACCAGCGGCGAAATATTACCCAGCCCCAGCACCAGCGCAGCCACGGCAAACGCACCCAGGCTGAACAGCACCAGCGGGCGCAGCCAGCGGTCGACCAGCAGCCCCGTGATCCAGATGCCGATCATCGCGGCGGCGCCAAAGATCAGCAGCGCCAGGTCGAGCCGCTCGCCCAGGCCGATGGCGGCAAGGAAAGGCGCAATATAGGTGTAGAGCGTGTAATGCGCCAGGATCCAGGCCATGATCACGCACAGCACGGGCCGCACGCCCGGCGTGGCCAGCACCTCGCGCATGGCGATGCGCGCCGTGGCCGGCTGCCCGGCGTAATCAGGCACGACCAGGCGCACCCAGGCCATCAGCAACAGGCTCAGCCCCGCCATGATGGCGAAGATGGTGCGCCAGCCGGCCAAGCTGCCCAGCCAGGCGGACAGCGGCACGCCGAGCGCCAGCGCCAGCGGTATGCCCAGCATGGCCAGCGCCATCGCGCGGCCTTGCAGCGGGGCCGCCACCATGCGCCGTGCATAGCCTGCCAGCAAGCTCCAGGCCAGGCCGGTGGCGATGCCGACCATGAAGCGGGCAAACAAGCTCAAGCCGTAATAGGGAGACCAGGCCGTCACGGCGTTGCAGATGAAAAAGCCGGCCAGGGCCAGCAGCAGCACCGTTTGCCGCCGCCAGCCACGCGTGGCAATCGTTAGGGGAATCGCCGCCAGGCCTGAACCCAGGGCGCACATCGTCACCAGTTGCCCGGCCCACGCTAACGATATGCCGAAACCCTCGGCGATCTGCGGCAGCAGGCCGGCCGGCACGGTTTCATTGGCGGTCGCGATAAAGCTGGCCATGGTCAGCGCCAGCAAGGCAGCCACTGGCAGGCGCTCGCTTGTTACGGGATGGCAGCTACGGTGATTCATGATGGGATAACTCTTTCTTGATTGCAGGGTTGGTCGATGCATCACTTTGCTACCATCTCTTGTTTTTGATAATTGGCGTATGATTTGAAAAACTTTCAAATCTATATTGATAATGGGCACTGACCGACTGGGTGACATGCGTTTGTTTGCCGAAGCTGCCGCACTGGGCAGCCTGTCCGCCGCCGGGCGCAAGCTGGCCTTGTCGCCGGCTGCCGCCAGCGCCCGGCTGTTCAAGCTGGAAGCAGCCCTGGACACCAGATTGTTTGAGCGCAGCACGCGCCAACTGCGTTTGACCGACGAGGGCCGCGTGTATCTGCAGCATTGCCTGATCGCCCTGCGCGCGATAGACGAGGCAGAAGCGGTGCTGCAGGAGGGAAAAAACGGCGTGCGCGGCAAGCTGCGCATTTCCGCCTCGGCCGACTTTGGCCGCCATCTGCTGAACCAGTGGCTGGAAGAGTTCAGCCGCCAGCACCCCGAATTGAAAATCGCGCTGACCCTGTCCGATTCCGTGTCGAACCTGCTGCAGGACGATATCGACCTGGCGATCCGTTTTGGCCGACCACAGGACGGCGCATTGATCGCCCGCCCGCTGGCGCCCAACTGGCGGGTGCTGTGCGCCTCGCCCGACTACCTGGCGCGCCACGGCGAGCCCGGCTCACCGGAAGAACTGGCCGGCCATCAATTCATCGTGCTGGTGACGGCAGCTGGCCCCCTGAATACCTTTCATTTTGCGCAGGGCGAACAGCAGTGGCGCCATACCGTGGCGATGGAACAGGCCTGGGAAACCAATGACGGCGCGCTGGCCCGCAGCTGGGCGCTGGCCGGCCATGGCATCGCGCGCAAAACCATCTGGGATGCTGCCGAGGATATCCGTGCCGGCAAGCTGAAAGTGGTCTTGCCAGGCTTCAGCGCCAGCGAGGATGGTGTCCACGCGGTATTCCACAGCAGCAAATACATGGCGCCCCGCGTGCGGCGGCTGCTGGACTTTTTGATCGCGCGCTTTGCCGGCGCCACCGAAACACTGCTGCGCGATAGCGCGATGCCACGGCAATAAAGCTGCCCCATCATTTTTTCTTATACCCCCATAGTCAAACCGTATTAGCCGCCACCTCCCCCTCGCCCTACACTGACCTGGCCGCCCACATGCGGCAATTCCGCCTGCACCGGGCGCGCCTTACCGGGCGCCGTTTTGTGCAGACGTCATCTGAAACACCCTTTTGGAGACAGCCATGTCCGTAACCACGGAAAACGGCTCCGCAGCGTTCGCTAGAAACGCCGGTGCCGCGCCATCTATTGCCCCGCCCGATACTTCCCGTTTGACCACCGTCAGCCTCGACGACAAATACACGGCCACGACCGGCACCATCTTTTTATCCGGCATCCAGGCTCTGGTGCGCCTGCCGATGATGCAGCGCCTGCGCGACCAGGCGGCGGGCCTGAACACAGCCGGCTTCATTTCCGGCTACCGGGGCTCACCGCTGGGCGGCCTCGATGAAAACCTGTGGAAAGCCAAGCCACAGCTGGAAGCGCACCACGTGCAATTCGTGCCGGGCGTCAATGAAGACCTGGCTGCCACCGCCGTCTGGGGTTCGCAGCAAGTGGACCTGATCGGCCCGGCCAAATACGACGGCGTATTCGCCATGTGGTACGGCAAGGGCCCCGGCGTGGACCGCTGCGGCGATGTCTTCAAGCACATGAACCATGCGGGCACTTCGAAACTGGGCGGCGTGCTGCTGGTGGCCGGCGACGACCACGGCGCGTATTCCTCGACCCTGCCGCACCAGTCCGATCATCTGTTCTCGGCCTCGATGATCCCCGTCTTGTATCCATGCAATGTGCAGGAATACCTGGACCTGGGCATCCACGGCTGGGCCATGTCGCGCTTTTCCGGCTGCACGGTGGCCTTCAAGGCGCTGGCCGATACGGTCGAATCGTCGGCGTCCATCGACGCCGACCCGTTCCGCGTGGAAGTGAAAATTCCACAGGATTTCGTCATGCCCGAAGGCGGCCTGAACGCGCGCCTGTCCAGCATTCCGCTGGGCCAGCAAGCGCGCAACCAGGAAGCGCTGATGCAGGACTACAAGATCTATGCGGCGCTGGCTTACGCGCGCGAAAACAAGCTGAACCACACCACCATCGACAGCCCGAACGCCAAGCTGGGCATCATTGCTTCCGGTAAATCGTATCTGGACGTGCTGGAAGCGCTGGAAGAGCTGGGCATCGATGAAAAAATGGCGGCCGAAGTCGGCTTGCGCCTGTTCAAGGTCGCCATGCCGTGGCCGCTGGAGCCGGACAGCGTGCGTGAATTCGCGCAGGGCCTCGATGAAATCCTGGTGGTGGAAGAGAAGCGCCAGATTGTCGAATATCAACTCAAGGAACAGCTGTACAACTGGCGCGACGACGTGCGCCCGAAGGTGATCGGCAAGTTCGATGAAAAAGGCGAATGGGTGGCGCCGCGCGGCGAATGGCTGCTGACCTCCAAGGCGGATTTTTCCGTATCGCAAGTAGCCAGGGTGATCGCCAGCCGCATCGCGCGCCTGGTGTCCGACCCCGTCACCTGCGACCTGATCAAGGCGCGCCTGAGCTTCCTGGACGCCAAGGATGCCGTCCTGAAAAAGGCCGTCAACACGCCGTTCCGCCCTGCGTTTTACTGCTCGGGCTGCCCGCACAATACCTCGACCAAGGTGCCGGACGGCAGCCTGGCCCTGGCTGGCATCGGCTGCCACGTGATGGCGACCTCGATCTATCCGGAAATGAACAAGCTGACCACCCACATGGGCGGCGAAGGCGCGCCGTGGATCGGCCAGGCGGCGTTTTCCAGCATCCCGCACGTGTTCCAGAACCTGGGCGACGGCACCTATTTCCACTCGGGCTACCTGGCCATCCGCGCCGCCATGGCCGCCAAGGTCAACATCACTTACAAGATTCTGTACAACGATGCCGTCGCCATGACGGGCGGCCAGCCCGTCGACGGCCTGATCACCGTGCCGATGATGGCGCAGCAGGTGGCAGCCGAAGGCATACAGCGCATCGCGCTGGTGACGGAAGATGTCAGCCGCTACAGCGACCGCAGCAACCTGCCCGCCCATCTGACCTTGCACGACCGCAAGGACATGGACGCCGTGCAGCGCGAACTGCGCGAAGTACCAGGCGTCTCCGTATTGATCTACGACCAGACCTGCGCAGCGGAAAAACGCCGGCGCCGCAAGAAAGGCGAATACCCCGATGTCGCCAAGCGCATGGTCATCAACGACGCCGTCTGCGAAGGTTGCGGCGATTGCGGTCTGCAATCGAACTGCGTGTCGATCTTGCCGAAAGAAACGGAATTCGGCCGCAAGCGCACCATCGACCAATCTTCGTGCAACAAGGATTATTCGTGCGCCAAGGGTTTTTGCCCCAGCTTCGTCACGGTCGAAGGCGGCAACCTGAAAAAGACCAGGACGGGCGCCGGCAAGAAGGATGACGTGGACAATTTCGGCCCGCTGCCCGAGCCGGTGCTGCCGGTCTGCGATGCGCCGTATAACATCCTCATCAACGGTATCGGCGGCACGGGCGTGATCACCGTCGGCGCGCTGATGGGCATGGCGGCCCACCTGGAAGGCAAGGGCGCATCCGTGCTGGACATGACGGGTATGTCGCAAAAGAATGGGTCCGTCACTTCGCACGTGAAAATTGCCGGCTCGCCAGCGCGCATCCGCGCCCAGCGCATCGCCACCGGCGAAGCAGACCTGATCCTGGGCTGCGACATGCTGACGGCCGGCGCGCAGGACGCCGTGTCGAAAATGCGTCCGGGCCGCAGCCTGGCCGTGGTCAACCTGCACGAACAGCCGCCAGGCACGTTTGCGCAAAACGCCGACTGGCAATATCCGGCAGCCGAAGTGCGCCAGCTGATCGAGGAATCCGTGGGCGGTGCCGACGCGGCTGACTTTATCGACGCCACCAAACTGGCCACCGCACTGATGGGCGACTCGATCGCCGCCAACCTGTTCATGCTCGGCTACGCCTGGCAAAAGGGACGTATCCCGTTGACGCAAGCGTCCTTGCTGCGCGCCATCGAATTGAATGGCGTGGGAATCGAGTCGAACAAGAAAAGTTTCCTGTGGGGCCGCCGCGCCGCATTCGACGTGCGCAAGGTCACGCAAATCGCCACGCCATCGCAAGCGATCATCGTGCAAATGCCGCAAAGCCTCGATAGCCTGATCAAGAAGCGCGTGGAGTTCCTCACCAGCTACCAGAACGCGGCCTATGCCGACGGTTATTTGACCTTGGTCAAGCAAGTGCGCGACCGTGAAAACACCCTGGGACTGGGCCAGAAACTGTCGACGGCCGTCGCCAAATCGTATTTCAAACTGCTGGCCTACAAGGATGAATACGAAGTGGCGCGGCTGTACACGGATGGCCGTTTCGTGGAGCAATTGCAGCAGCAATTCGAAGGCAATTTCTCCGTGAAATTCAACCTGGCGCCACCGCTGTTTGCCAAGAAAGACGCCAAGGGCCACCTCGTCAAAGCGGAGTTCGGCTCCTGGATGTGGCGCGCCTTTAAACTGCTGGCGAAAGCCAAGGGCTTGCGCGGCGGCGCCTTCGATGTGTTCGGCTACACGGCCGAGCGCAAGATGGAACGGGCCCTGATCGTCGAGTACCGTGACATGCTGGCCAGCCTGCTGGCCAATCTGACGGCCGACAACATTGCTATCTGCGTGGAACTGGCCAGCCTGCCCGAGAAAATCCGCGGTTTCGGCCACGTCAAGGAAGCGGCCGTCGCGACTTACCGCAAGGACAAGGCGAGATTACTGGCGGTGCTGGCCGATGGGACGCAACACGCGGCGTAACACATTAGCGTGAGCAGCAAAAACGCAGAGTTCAGTTCAGGCTCTGCGTTTTTTTATTCCAGATCAATCCAGGCAGCGCCCCACCGTCGCTCCCGGCAACAGCACCGGCTGCCAGATTTCCTGCAGTTGTTCGGGCGGCGTGCCGGCCAGCAGGGCTTGCAGCATTTCAACCATCTTGGCGCCCGCGCGCGGCAGGTCGGGCTGGTCGATGGTGGTGACATTGATGCCGATCAAACTGTCTTCCAGGCTGCCCCAGACGATCACGGAGATTTCCTTGCCGATCTCGATGCCGGCATCCATCAGCGCGCGCACGGCGCCCATGCCGGACAAATGGTTGTCGACGATCACGGCGGACGGGCGTGGCGAATACGCCAGCAATTGCTGCATGGCCTGGTAACCGCTGCGCCGGTCAAAAGTGTTGTCGAGCATGTAGCGGGGGTCCGGCAACAAGCCCGCTTGCGTCATGCCACGCATAAAACTTTCCTTGCGCTCCAGGGCGAAGTGCAAGTCCAGCGGCGCACTGAGCAGGGCGATGCGCTGGTGGCCATGCGCCAGCAGGAACGTCAGCGCCAGGTCGATGCCGGTGTCATTGTCATAGTCAAAATACGCATACGGCGCATCGACGCGCGTGCGGCCCTGGGCCACGAAAGGAAAACCGACCCGTGTCAGATAGGCGATGCGCTCGTCGCGTACCTGGGTGCGGCACACCACCAGGCCATCGACCTGGCGGCCCAGCACCAGGGTTTCATAGGAAGCCAGTTCATTCGCCTGCGATACGGGGGCGATGATCAGGCTCATCTTTGCCGCTTCCACCGCCTCGGACATGCCATTCACGACGGACAGGAACAGGCTGTCGCCCAGGTCGCCAGGCAGCAAGGGATAAATCATCCCCAGCACATTGGTACGGCCGACCGCCAGGCTGCGCGCCAGGGGATTGGGCCGGTAGCCCACTTTTTTGGCGGCCGCCAGGACGATTTCACGGGTGCGGGAATTGACTTCCGGATAGCCGTTCAACGCCCTGCTGACTGTCGTTTTCGACATGCCGAGGGCAATTGCGAGGCTCTTGAGATTCATGTATTAACTACCTGTCTGTCTGACAAATAAAACCAACTCTGGCCCAAGATTATAGCCGAGCTCGTCAAACAAGCCACGCGTCAACAGCGAGTGGATTGGTAGGAAAACAACGATTTAAACGCGATGAAAAAGGACATTTTATGACGATCACCACGCTCGCGGCCACATGCTGGGCCATCGTGCATGAATGGTTTTCATAGGCAAGAAAAGGAAGCAGGCACTTACTGCCGCCACAAGACTTGTCAAACGTCGCTACCAGGACGGCAATATTTTCTGCGCACGATAGAATTATCAATAAAGCACAATTTACTGGAACTATGCGAGAATTTATCCTAATCTTGATTTTGGTAAAGTAAGCAGGCTGCTGTTCCCGCCGATCAGCACGCGCTTGCCGCTCACGACCGCTTTCGCCCCACCCTTTACTAAGGTGACCAATGTGGTATCGCTAACTTCCGTCAACAATCTACAGGCATCGCTGGCAACGGCGCAGCGGCGCGTCGAGCAGGGACAAAACCAGGTGCAGCGCGACAGCGAGCAACTGGCGCAGAGCCGCCAGCAGCTGGTGAAAGAACAGGAGCAGTTGCGCGATACCGAACGCAGCAGCCAGCAAGCGCGGGCAGACGCCACGCCAGCCATCAAGCAGCCGCAGCTGGACCGAGCCATCGAGATCCCCGTCCCGCCAAAACCGGCGCAGATACCGGGCGGGCAGCTCAACAGCATCGGCCAGACCATCGGCCGCCTGATCGATGTGACTGCGTAGTTTATTCGCTCAATTCTTGCTGCAACACCGGCAACCACCATTTTTCGCCGCGATGCGGCTGCGTCAGATTGAGGGCTTCCCCCATCTCTGGCGTCGTCATGTCCACGCCCTGCTTCTCGGCCAGGCCGGCGATGCGGTCGAATGGCTCGTGCCAGACATGCAGGCCCAGATCGAAGGTGCCGTTATGCACGGGCAGCAACCATTTCCCCCGTAAGTCGAGGTGCGCCTGCAAGGTTTCTTCCGGCTGCATATGGATGTCCGGCCACTGTTTATCGTAGGCGCCCGTCTCGATCATGGTCAGGTCAAACGGACCATATTTTTCACCGATTTTCTTGAAGCCATCGAAATAACCGGAATCGCCGCTGAAGAACACGCGTACTTCGGGCGCTTCGATGACCCAGGATGCCCACAGGGTTTTGTTGCCGTCAAACAGGCCACGGCCCGAGAAGTGTTGCGACGGTGTCGCCACCAGTTTCACGTCAGCAATCGTCGTGCCTTGCCACCAGTCAAACTGCTGCACCTTCTCCTTCGGTATGCCCCACTCCACCAGGGTATCGCCCACGCCCAGCGGCGCCACGAAATGTTCTGTCTTGGCCGCCAGTGCCAGCACGGCGGCATAGTCCAGGTGGTCGTAATGGTTGTGCGAGAGAATCACGGCCTTGATCGGCGGCAAGTCTGCAATGCTGATCGGCGGCTGGTGAAAACGCTTCGGTCCGGCCCACTGCACCGGTGATGCGCGCTCGGAAAACACGGGGTCGGTCAGGAAGAACTGGCCATTGAGTTTCAGCAGCAAGGTCGAGTGGCCAAGGCGGAACAGGGTATTGTCTGGTGCGGCCAGCAATTGCGCCTGGGTCAGGGCTTGCACGGGCACGGCCTTGGTCGGCACGGTGCCGTCCGGCTTGTTGAAGAAGAAAGTCCACATCAGCTTGGCGGTATCGGCCGCCCCCAGCTTGAACATGGGCACGGGATTGCGGAATTTGCCTTCATGGTGCTGGGGCGAAGCAAGGGTGGCCGCAGGCTCGGCGCGCAGGGTGCAAGAACTCATGATGATCAGGATTCCCAGAAATAGAATATGGTGCAAGAACATATGGTGCCCAGTGGTTGGAAAACAAGATGTAATTTACACTACACAGTGTAGTTCCTATTTTCAGCAAAGTAAACCAAGAGGTGTAAAATATTGTTTTCAAAGGAGATTTGCCACCATGTCCTCACCGCAACGCTTGACCGACCGCAAGCGCGTAGCCATCGTCGATGCCGCCATCGCCGAGTTCCGCGCAAACGGTTTTGATGCGACCAGCATGGACAAGATTGCCGCCACGGCCGCCGTTTCCAAGCGCACCGTGTACAACCATTTCCCCAGCAAAGATAGTCTATTTGCAGAAATCTTGCAGCGCATGTGGGAAGGTAGTGCGGCACAGCCGGCAGTGGCCTACCAGGCGGATCAACCGTTGCGGCCGCAAGTGATGGAACTGGTGCAGCAAAAAATGGCCTTGCTGGCCGATGAGCACTACCTCGACCTGGCCCGCGTGGCGATGGCTGAAACCATCCATTCGCCGGAACGGGCGCAAGCGATGGTGGCGCGCATGGATGAAAAGGAAAGCAGCCTCAGCCACTGGATACGGGCCGCGCAAAAAGATGGCCGCGTGAAGCCGGCCGATATGCATGATGTATCGCATCTGCTGCTGGCGCCCCTGAAAACCTTTGCCTTCTGGCCGCAGATCATCCTGGGCAAACCCATGCTGACCGCCGCCCGGCGGCAGGAAGTGATGGATATCGCCGTCGATATGTTTCTTTGCTACTACAGTGTGACGCCCCACCCCGCATAAACCAACCCAGGAGGCAGGCATGACGATCACCCCGGAGCAGCTCGCAGTGCTGATGCAGGAAGTGGAATTGTCGGACCCCATCGACTTTGCCGACCTGCCCTTCGATGAACAGGAATTGCGCAGCCTGATCGCCAATCATTTGTGCGAGATGGCCGATGCGATGGAAACCTTCACGCCGGAAGACCGCAACCTGACCTTGCTGGCGGTCGCCGCCAAACTGGTGCTGGAAAACCTGGTGCTGCACGTGCAGTTGCTGCGCCGCCACGGCTTGCCTGTCGGCGATAGCGTGGCGGCGTTGCTGCAGCGCTTACAAGACGGCAAACTGTAAAGGTCTTGCCGCAAGGCACACAGCGATAACGCTGCAGATCGTTGGCGCGGCAGCTGCCTGTTCGGGTGGCGCACCGCGCAACATGATTACGCTGTCCAGGCGTTGCCGCCGGGACAATGCCACGAACTGCGCGATGCATGCCTGCCACTGCGTTTGCAGCATGATGGCCTCCCTGCTTGGCTGGTCTGAACAGTCAGACCTCAGCTTTGCAGGCAGGTTCCCCTATTTAATGAGAACAGAGCCAATTCTACAGCTCGGGCGCCGCCGGGAAATCCACGCTGGTATCGTTGACCCGGTTAAACAGATTCGTAAAAGTAATCGCACTGATGGCCAGCAAGGTCTCGACGATCTGCGCGTCGCTGTAGCCAGCCGCCTTGACGGCCGCGACCGTTTCTATCGTGGCCGTGCCGCGCGACGTCACCAGGCTGCGGGCAAACGCGGCCAGCGCATCGAGACGGGCATCGCCGCTGGGTGCGCCGCTGCGCAAGGCCACGCTGGCGTGCCGGTCGATACCCTGCTTGCTGGCCATCAGGGTATGGGCCGCCAGGCAATAATCGCAGCCGGCCACTTCACTGACGGCCAGGCGGATGGTTTCCAGTTCGCGCGCAGCCAGGCTGCTTTTGCGCAAGGCGCCATCGAGCGCCAGCATCGCTTCCAGCGCCAGCGGACTATTGTTGCCCATGTCGGCGTAGGCATTGGGCACCTTGCCGACGGCGGCCTGGATGGCGCTGAACAATTGTGCGGTCTTGCCGCTTGCTTCGCTAACGGCTTGCTGAAAAAGACGGGCCATGATGAAATCCTTTCAAAGTGTTGTGCTGCGCTGCACAGTGCAGGCATGAACACAGTCTACCCAGTCATTCCTTGCTTTTTAATGCTGAATATCCGCTAAAATTTGCTTTTTCGTCTCATTGGAATAGTATGGACAGTCTTAGCCGCCTGCTGGCCCTGTACCCGATGCGCACCGCCCTCGACGTGCGCTGCCATTTCGGCGCGCCCTGGCTACTGCAGCAGGATGCCGTCGACGCGGGTATTGCTCCCTATCATTTGATACTGGAAGGCCAGGCCCGCCTGGACGTGCCCGGTCAGCAAGAGCTGGCCTTGCAGGCGGGCGACATCCTGGTTTTTCCCCATGGCAGCGCGCATACCTTGCATTTGCATGGGCCCCAGGCCGACAGCCAGCCCTTGTACGAGGCGCCAGCGGCAGGCCCCCTGCGCACGGTCGTCAATGATGGCGACGGCGCAGCCACCGACATTTTGTGCGGGCAATTTACCTGGGATCCGTTAGCGTCGCAGACCTTGCTGGCGGCGCTGCCGCCGTGCTTGCTGATACGCACGCAAGGACAGGCCCGCCTGGCCGGTCTGCAAGCGCTGCTGGGCTTGCTGCGGCAGGAAGCGGAGCAGGCGCAGCCCGGCGCGGCGGCGGTACTGGCGCAGCTGGCATCGGCCCTGTTCGCCATGCTGATGCGCGCCTGGCTGACACAGGCAGACCAGCCGCCCGGCCTGTTTGCCGCATTGGCCGAGCCACGCCTGCAAGCGGCCCTGCACGCCATGCTGTCCCGGCCGGGACAGGACTGGAGCCTGGCCAGCCTGGCCGCTACCTGCCATATGTCGCGCGCCAACTTCGCCCGCGTGTTCAGCCAGGTGGCGGGCACCACGCCGGCTGCGCTGCTGCAGCAACTGCGCATGGCGCAGGCGGCGCAATGGCTGCGCCAGGAAAACCGGCCCGTGGCCGAAATCGGCGAACGGGCCGGCTACCAGTCCGAAGCAGCCTTCAACCGCGTCTTCAAGCGCAGCTTCGGCATGGGGCCGGGACAATACCGGCGCGCAGCCATGGCCACGCGCCCGTCCCTTGCCGACGCTGATTGAAGCTGATTGACGCTTATTGAAGATTAATGGCCGTCAGGCGCGCCACGCCCCTGCCGCCGTCATTCACCGTACTGATGTAGAGCAGGCCATTGCGCGAGAGCGCCAGCCTGCCGGCGATACGGAAGCTCCAGACCACTTTCTGGCTCGCCAGGTCCAGCGCATACGTGCCCTTTTCGCCGGCGATAAACAGCAGGTTATTGGTGACGATCAGGTCGCCGCCAAAACGCCCTTCCTTCACGGTAGACAGCGGCCAGCTCCACACCACGGCGCCGGTGGCCAGGCTGCGCGCTTCGAGCGACGCCGTGGCCTGGTTGCCCACGTACACCATGCCTTGCCCTGTGACGGGCTGCGTGGTGAACTGGCCATTGACGCTCCAGCGCAGTTGGCGGCTATCCGTATCGACCAGGCTCAGGCTATTGTCAGCCGACAAACCGGCCGCAGGACGCTGGTTCAGCAGCAGCACCGTGTGATCATCGGGCAGTACCGGCGCCTGGCGCAGGCTGGACTTGTTCAGGCCACCCAGCACTTGCCCTGGCACGGCCAGGCTCCATTGCTGCGTACCCGACGCACGGTCGAAGGCGCGCAAGGTGCCTGCCGTATTGCTGTACACGCTGCCGGCATTCACGACGGGCGTCCAGTCGGTCACGCTGGTCAGTATCGGCAAGCCCAGGCTGCCGGACCAGAGGTTCTGCGCCGTTGCCACATCGACGCCGGTCACGCTGTTGCTAGCACCGATATACGCATTGCCACTCGCCAGAGTAGGGCTGATCTGGGCCGAAGAATTCAGAGGGCTGCCCACTGTTTGCGGCTGCTTGACAGCGGCCAGGTTGGCGCCGCTGATGGCATCGAAGGTATACACGTTTTTCGGCTCCGCCATGACCAGACGCTGGCCCGCTACACCGGGAGCGCTAAAACCATTGCTCGATGTCTGCACCGTACGCCATTGCAGCGTGCTGTCCTGCTCCGACAAGGCCATCAGGGTATTGGTGTAGGTATAGTTGACCGACCAGGGCGCATCCGCGACGCCCTGTTCCACCGCAAGGTACACCAGGCCATTCGCGGCCACGACCTGGCTGACGCTGTAGATTTTGTCGCCGCCATCGTATTCCCACGTCCAGCGGCGCGAGAATTTACTGGCATCGAGGCTGACCGGGACCAGTCCCGTATGGGCGGCATTGCCGTTCGTGCCTTCCCAATCGCCGGCGCCCGCCAGCGCCTGCAAGGGATTCAGTTGTCCTTTCAAGCCGGCGACCACGATGCTGTAACTGGCCGTCCGCGGCTGGTAGTTGGGCGTGCCGGGAAAAGGACTGACCGCGACGGAAAAATCCACCGTGCCCGTGTACGTCCCCTGAGCCAGGCCCTGCCTGACGCTGAAATCCATGATCCACGAACCATCGGCCTGCTTGATGGGCTTCGCCCCCTCAAAAACCTTGCTTCCCGCTGCCGCCGGCTTTTCTTCCCATAAGGGACGCTGATCGGTCACGTCCGCATTGAGCATCACCGTTGCCTGCACATTGCTGCAGGCTTCACCTGGCTGCTGTACACAATTTAAATTGACTTGCGACAAATTCAGCGCCTGCTTCGGCGGCTCTCCTCCTACGCCACCACCACCACAGGCGGCTATCGATAACAGCGACAATAAAGCCAGGGAGGAAGCGATGGGACGGGACGGGCGTTGAATCGGTGTAATCATGTATTTTCCATGGTCGGGTCTGTTTATTACGCCAACACGGCGATATTTCAAAGACCCAAACGTTCTACCATGAAAAACTTTCTAAAAAATCACATATTCTATCTGGTCATTATTTATTTTTTGTCACTCGCGGCGCACGGCCCGCGCCTGCAAGGTGAGATCGGCTTCCGCCACCGCCACGCAGGGCAAGATATAACCGTCGAGCCGTTCGTCGGGACTGACGCCGGGCCAGTCGACCGTGTAGCGCACCTGGCCGGCGGGCATATGGCACAGGCAAGTGCGGCAAGTGCCGTTGCGGCACGAGCTGAGCAGGCGGATGCCGGCCAGTTCGGCGGCAGCCAGCACCGTGGTGCCGGCGTCTGCCGTGAAGTGCCAGCCTTGCGGCATCAGGGTAATGGTGTGGGAGGTCATACCCCAGTGTAACAAATCAGCTGGCGAGGCTGGTCCAGGCAGCGCCCTGCCGATGGCTGCGCAGCACGGCTTCGGCAAAGGCCAGCCCGGCCACGCCATCGTCCGCCGTCGGCAGCCAGCGCGCTGCCGACGGCACCGGCAAGCCCGCCTGCAGCGCGCGAATGGCCAGCGCCGCATCCAGGTACAGCTGCGCAAACGCTTCCAGATACCCTTCCGGGTGGCCGGCCGGCACGCGCGTGGCGTGCGCGGCAGCGTCACTGTGCACGCGGCCCGGGCGCAGCAGCTGGCGGTTGCCGCCCTGCGGCGTGAACCATAATGCGTTCGGTTCTTCCTGGTCAAAGTCCAGCTGCGCCTTGCTACCGAACAGGCGCAGGCGTACCGTGTTTTCGCAGCCGGTCGCCACCTGGCTGGCCCACAGGGTGCCGCGCGCGCCATTCGCGTAGCGCAGCATCACCTGCACGTGATCGTCCAGGGTGCGGTGCGGAACAAAGGTCGACAATTCCGCCAATACTTGCTGCGGCGTCTGGCCGCTGACGAATTGCGCCAGGTGATACGCATGCACGCCCACGTCGAGCAAAGTGCCGCCAAAACCGGCCTTTTGCGGATCGTTGTGCCAGTTGCCCTCCGCCATGCCGCCAGCGGCAATCGCGTCGGCCAGCCAGTCTTGCGAATACTCGACCTGCACCAGCCGCAGCTCGCCGATCTCGCCCGCTTCCACCATCGCCCGCGCATGGCGCAGCAATGGATAAGCGCTGTAGGTATGCGTCAGCGCGAACAGCAGGTTTTTGCGTTGCGCCAGCGCGGCCAGCGCGCGCCCTTCGGCCAGGGAAATGGCCAGCGGCTTGTCGCAGATCACGTGGATACCGGCTTCCAGGAACGCCGTCGCCACCGGAAAGTGCAAGTGATTCGGCGTGACGATGGCCACCGCTTCGATGCCATCGGTCCGTGCAGCCTCCGCCTGCGCCATGGTCCGGTAATCGCTGTAGCAGCGCTCGGGCGCCAGGTGCAGCGCGGCGCCGCTGTCGCGGGCGCGCTGCGGATCGGACGACAAGGCGCCCGCCACCAGTGCATACTGGTCGTCGATGCGCGCCGCAATCCGGTGCACGGCGCCGATGAATGCGCCCTGCCCGCCCCCTACCATGCCCAGCCGTATGCGTCGCTGCATCGTCGTGTCCTTAATGTAAGCCCAGCAAGTGATTGATCTGTCCCTGGTCCACGGCGCCGCCAGCGAAATCGTCAAACGCGCGTTCGGCCACGCGGATGATGTGTTGCTGAATAAAGCGCGCCCCTTCGGCTGCGCCGTCTTCCGGGTGTTTCAGGCAGCATTCCCACTCCAGCACGGCCCAGCCCGGAAAATCGTATTGCGCCAGCTTGGAAAAGATCGCCTTGAAATCGATCTGCCCATCGCCGAGCGAGCGGAAACGCCCGGCCCGGTCTTGCCAATCGCCATAACCGCCATATACGCCCTGGCGTCCGTTGGGGCGGAATTCCGCATCCTTGACGTGAAACGCCTTGATGCGCGCATGATAAATGTCAATGAAGGCCAGGTAATCGAGCTGCTGCAGCACGAAGTGGCTGGGGTCATACAGGATCGATGCGCGCGGATGATCATGCACGGCGGCCAGAAAACGTTCGAACGTCACGCCGTCATGCAAGTCTTCGCCCGGATGCAATTCGTAACACAAGTCCACGCCAGCCGCGTCAAACGCATCGAGGATGGGCAGCCAGCGCCGGGCCAGCTCGGCAAACGCCGTTTCCACCAGGCCAGCCGGGCGCTGCGGCCATGGATACAGATAGGGCCAGGCCAGCGCACCGGAAAACGTCACATGCGCCTTCAGACCCATGCGCTGCGAAGCGGTGGCTGCCCACAGCAATTGCTGCGTGGCCCAGGCCGTGCGAGCGGCCGGATCACCGCGTACTTGTTCCGGCGCAAAGTTGTCGAACAGCGCGTCGTACGCCGGATGCACGGCAATCAGCTGGCCCTGCAGGTGCGTGGACAATTCCGTGGCCTGCAAGCCATAACGCGCCAGCAAGGCGATTACTTCATCGCAATACTGCTGGCTGGCCGCCGCCTGTTCCAGGTCAAACAGCCGTGGCGCCGTCGGCAATTGCAAGCCCTTGTAGCCCAAGCCCGCCGCCCATTGCGCCAGGTGTTCCAGGGTATCGAACGGTGGCTCTTCGCCGAGAAACTGGGCCAGGAAAATGGCGGGGCCCTGGATGGTTTTCATGGAACTCCTTATTCAACCCAAGGGCAGAACCCGGGGTCGGATCCTCAGGGTCCGACCCCGGCATTTGCCTTTGGGTTCATTTGATAAAAATTAAAAAGGCGACTTCGGAAAATAAAACTGCTTGGCATTGTCCCGCGTAATCAGCACCGATGGAATGATGGTGTTGGCCGGCAATTTTTCGCCTTTCAAGCGCGCTTCCGTGGTCAGCTTGATGGCGTCGTACATGAACTTGGGCGAATACGATACATCGGCCACGATCAGCGGGTCGGAACCGTCCATGATTTTTTTCACGGCGCCCTTCGCGCCCGCGCCGCCGAACACTTGCTTGATGTCCGTGCGCTTGGCTTGCACGATGGCTTTTTGCACGCCGATGGCCATGTCGTCATCGGCCGCCCAGACGGCGTCGATCTGCTTGAAGCGGGTCAGATAATCCTGCATGACCTTGAAGGCATCGTCGCGGTTCCAGTTGCCATACTTGGCGTCGAGAATCTTGATGTCAGGGTGGCCCTTCATCACACTGTTGAAGGCGTCGAAACGCTCATTATCCAGGGTGGTCGGCATGCCGCGCAGCACCACGATATTGCCCTTGCCATTCAGGCTCTTGGCCAGGTACTCGGCCGGCAGCTTGCCGAAGGCCGTATTGTCGCCGGCAATATACGCATCCTGCGCATCCGTATTGGTCAGGCCGCGGTCGACCACCGTCACGTAGACGCCCTTGTTTTTCACTTGCGCCACCGGCTGCGTGAGGGATGCCGATTCAATCGGGAAAATCACCAGGGTGTTGATCTTGTTGACGGTCAACATGTCCTGCAACTGGTTCGCCTGTTCGGGTGCGGTGGCGGCCGTCTTGACGATGATTTTCAAGCCTGGATGGGCTTTTTCCAGTTCCGCCTTGGCCTGGTTGGCCCACCACACAATGCCGGACGTAAAGCTGTGCGTGGCGGTAGGAATCGCCACGCCCACTACCAATTTGTCGGCAGGCGCTGCCGCCTGCGCGTTCGGCAAGGCCCACGCCTGCATCACCAGCACTGCCATCCCTGCTACACGAATAAAACGTTTCATGCTGCTCTCCTCCAAGGTTGTGGGCGCCCGTTGGCTGCCCTTTCAGAAGACCGCTGTTTTTTATTTGCGGCCCCGCTGCAGGAAGGCGACGGCGATGATCACCACACCTTGCACTGCGGCATTCAGGTAGACGCTGATGATGCTGGTCAAATTCAGGATATTGCTGATCACGGAGAGCAGGATGGCGCCGATCACGGTGCCGATGATGCGTCCTTCTCCCCCTTTCAGGGCCGTGCCGCCCACCACGACGGCGGCGATCGCTTCGAGTTCCCACAACAAGCCCGTGGTGGGCGTGGCCGAGCCCAGGCGCGGCACGTACAGCACGGTAGCGATGCCCACGCACACGCCCAGCAGCATATAGGTGAGGATTTTGACCTTGTCGACATTGATGGCCGCATAGCGCGCCACTTGCTCGTTGGAACCAATCGCCTGCACATGGCGGCCAAAGGTGGTGCGGTTCAGAATCACGGCGCCGGCCGCCGCCACGCACAGAAAAATCCAGATCGGGATCGGCGCGCCCAGCACGCTGGTGTAATACACGGGGCTGTATAAATCGGCCAGGGTGGCGTCCAGGGTCAGCGCGCCGCCATCGGCCAGATACGTCAATACTGCGCGGAAAATACCCAGGGTGCCAAGGGTCACGATGAACGGCTCGATATTGCCCTTGCTGATCAGCAAGCCATGCATCAGGCCAAAGCCCGCGCCCAGCACCAGGGCCATGCCGATGCCCAGCACCAGCATGGTCAGCGGCGCCAGCTCGCCCGCCACGCCCTGCGCCAGCTGGTTCATGAAATAAATCATGCAGCCGGCGATCAGCGCCGCCATCGACCCGACCGACAGGTCGATGCCGCCGGAAATGATCACAAACGTCATGCCGACCGCGATGATGCCGATAAAGGCCGTGCGCGTGAGCACGTTCATCATATTGTCGACGGTGGCGAAATCGCCATTGAGCAAGGTGCCCGCGATGCACAGGGCCAGCAAGCCCAGCACGGGACCAAAGCCCTTGATGCGCGCACCCAGTGTAGCCAGGGATGTCACAGTGGTATCAGTGCGTGCCGGTTGCATGGGCAATCAACTCCTCTTCGGTCAGGTGCTCGGCGCCGAGCGTGGTTTGCAAACTGCCTGCGCGCATCACCGCGACGCGGTGGCACAGGCCGATCAATTCAATCAGTTCGGAAGAAATCACGATCACGGCGCGCCCTTCGGCGGCCAGCCGGTGGATCAAAAAGTAAATGTCGCGCTTGGCGCCCACGTCCACGCCACGGCTCGGTTCATCGAGCACGATGACACGCGGATCGGAATGCAGGTATTTCGCCAGCGCCAGCTTTTGCTGGTTGCCGCCCGACAGCATCCGTGCACGGCTTTCCAGGTCGCCCGTGCGGATATTGAAATCCTGCACCGCCGTCGCCAGCGCGGCCTTTTCCGCCTTCACATCCAGCCACGGGCGGGCATAGCGCTCCATCGTCATCATCGTGAGGTTTTCACGCAAGCCCAGGTTCACATGCAGCCCCTTGCCCTTGCGGTCTTCGCTCAGATAGGTCAAGCCATGCTGCATGGCCTGTTTGGGCGTGCGGATATCGATCGGCTTGCCATTCAAGGTGATCACGCCGGCATTGCGCGGGCGCAAACCCAGCACGGCTTCGAACGATTCCGTGCGCCCCGCGCCCACCAGGCCCGCAAAACCCAGCACCTCGCCGGCGCGCACCTCGAACGACAGGTCTTTGGCCCAGCCGGGCACCGACAAGCCCTCGACTCTCAAGAGCACGGGCGCGTCTGGCGCCACGGCGGTCTTGGCTGGGAACATGTCCGACAGTTCCCGCCCCACCATCAGGTTGGCCATTTGCTGGCGCGTCAGGCTGGCCGTCAATTCGCGCGTGACGAAACGCCCGTCGCGCATGACGATCACCTCGTCCGTGTTGCGCTCGACTTCATCGAGCTTGTGGGAAATGTAGAGGATGGTGACGCCATCGGCCTTCAGCTGCGCCATCACGGCAAACAGGCGCTGCGTCTCGGACGAGGTCAAGGTGGCAGTCGGTTCATCCATGATCAGGAAGCGGGCGCGGCGCGACAGGGCCTTGGCGATTTCCACCAGTTGTTTCTCTGCCACGATCAAATCGCGGATCTTGGTATCAGGCGATACGTCCAGCCCCACCTGGCGCAGGTAGCGCGATGCTTCCTGATTCATGGCCGCCTCGTCCAGCAGCCAGCCCCGCGTTTTTTCGTGGCCCAGGAACATGTTCTGCGCCACCGTCAAGTGTTCGGCCAGATTGAATTCCTGGTGGATCAGCACGATGCCGGCGGCCTCCGCCGCGCGCGAACTGCTGAAACGTTGCGGCTGGCCATCGATCAGTAGCTGCCCCTCGCTCACGGCCTCATAACCGGCCAGGATTTTCATCAGGGTCGACTTGCCTGCACCGTTTTCGCCGAGCAAGCCATACACCCTGCCCGGCGACAAGGTAAACGTTACGCCGTGCAAGACGCGCACGGGACCGAAATCCTTGCAGATAGCTTCAAAACCGACAGCAACGCTCACTATGCACTCCCTCGCAAAACCAGCTGATGGTGTAACAACACGCCCGGCACTTGCGCCGCGGGGTCCGCCAGGCGCTGCAGCAGCAGCCGCGCCGCCGTCTCGCCCAGTTCGCGCATCGGCTGCGCAATCGTCGTCAGGCCCGGCTCGATTTGCGCGGCAATCGCAATATCGTCAAAGCCGATCACGGCCACGTCCTCGGGCACTCTTTTCCCCAGCTGGCGCAACGCGCTCAGCACGCCGATGGCCAGCGTGTCCGATACAGCAAAGATGGCCGTGGGCGCATTCGCTTGCGCCATCATCTCCAGGGTGGCCAGCTTGCCCGCTTCGTAATCCAGGCTTTGCACCGTGCGCAGCCATTGCGGCAACACGGGCAAGCCGGCCGCCGCCATGGTGTCCAGGTAACCCTGCTGGCGTTGCCGCGCATACAGGTAGCGCTCGTCGGAATTGATCAAGCCGATACGCGTGTGCCCTCGGGACAATAAATGCGCGACCGCCTGGGACGCCGCCTGGTGATTGTCGATACCCACATACGGCACGGCCACGCCCGGATCGAATTCGCAGCAGGCCACCCACGGCAGGCTGGCCGATTCATGCGACAAGGCATGTTGCACCGTATCGGGATCGAGGCAGATGGCGCCATCGGCGCGGTGCATGCGCAGCAAATCGAAGTAGGAACGTTCGCGGCCCGCATCGGCGCCCGTATCGCACAGCAGCACGAAATAACCATGTTCGCGCGCCACCGTATCGATGCCGCGCACGATCTGTGCATAAAACGGATTGCCCACGTCCGGCACCATGGTCAGCAGCATGCGGCTCTCGGCCGTGCGCAGGCTGCGCGCCAGGTGATTCATGCGATAACCCAATGCCGCCACCGACGCCAGCACCTTGTCGCGCGTCGGTCCCCGCACCCCGCTCTGCTCATTCATCACGCGCGACACGGTGGCCACCGACACCCCGGCATGCGCGGCAACGGCGCTGATGGAGACGGCAGATTCTGGCGGCGGCTGGTTCGGAACGACGGGCGGCATGCGATGTCTTTATAAATGTAATCGATTACATTTATAAGCCAGTGCACCGCGCGATGCAAACATTATCGATGTTGCGATGCGGTAGGACGGGCCTGCTGCAGGCCCCGGTAAAGACTTACTTGTGGGGCTGGAACGGCTTCTGCTGCACGGCAAAACCGGCGCGCAAGGCCGACACGGCCGCTACCCATAAAATCAGTCCGGCGCCCAGGCAACCACCGGGATTGACGGGGCCGTGGCGCAAGGTCAGGGGGTAGCCGATGGCCCACACGCACAGCGCCAGGCCGATCGCCACATGGCGGCGGGCCTTGAACAGCCAGGCCAGTGGAAAGAAATGCAGGCCGACGATGAGGATAACAGCGGGAATGAACCATGCCTGCAAGCCCATATTCTTGAGTACATTGCCGACGATAAAAATGGCAATCCACTGGGCCGCGTTGATGATGTTGAACAGCTTGCCTGAACGTTTTGCCTCCGGCGTATCCTCCTGCGCCTTGTGGGCGGCGCGGTTGCGGCTGAACTGGCGCCAGGCCAGCAGGAACAGGAAAGCGGCGATGGCGGCGATCGGCAAGACCTTGAGCGGCTGGGCGCCATAGCTTTGCACGCACCAGGCCGCTACCCAGGCGCCGCCGAAAATGGAAAAAAACATGGCGCCGATGGCGCTGCCGGCGAGTGCCGCGGATGGGTTCGAGATTTGCATGGTCATGGGGGTGATTGAAGTTCAGGAACAACGCTTATTCCAGCATCGCACAAAACGTATCGGCAGGCCCGTTGAGTATCACGCCGCTGGGCCAGCGGTGGCTGCGCTTTTGGGCGCGCAGCAGCGAGGCGGCCAGGGCCGAATCGCCATCGGCGCCGTACACGAAGACAGGCATGTCCAGGGTGGCGGCGTCGGCCAGCAGATGCGAGTTGGCATCGAGGCTGCGCGCATCGACGTGCACGCCCAGGGGCATGCCGATCTGCTGCTGCATGCGCTGCAGCCAGGCTTTATCCAGCCTGGGCGGGCGGGCGCCCTTCGCGGCAAGGCGGCTGGTCTTGTTTTCACCAGCCGCCTGGGCCTGGCGGACATCGGGCACGACCACGCCCAGATAACCTTGCGGATCGGCGCGGCGGGCGCAGACGAGGTTGTTCGGCACGCTGGACGTCAAGAACCAGTTGCCATGTTTGATGTTGCTACGCAACTGCGCCACCAAGGTTTCCACCGGTGCACACGAAGGCAGCACATCCCTGATTTCCGCATTCAGGGTTTTATCCGGGAAAGCCGTGGCCAGGTCCGCGATGTCGGCCACGAAAGGCGGCGTTTCCGCCGTCAACACACCGTGGTTTTTCATGCGGGCTGCGCGCCAGTCATCGCTATCCATCTGCTTGACGGCGCGCGGCTGGACCGTATCGACCACCCTGCCCGTCAGCAAGTCGTGATACACCACCCAGTTGCCGTCAGCCAGCACTTGCAGATCCGTCTCGACCCCATCCCAGGTGCCAAAATACGCGTTGCGCAGGGCACCCAGGGAATTTTCCGGCGCATCACCGGCGCCGCGGTGGGCGTGCACCTGCATGCCCAGGCAATCGGCATGGGCCACCGTACTGAACATGCTCAACAGCAGCGCCAGCGCGGCCGCCTTGTTTTTTTTCTGGCTGATCAACATAGTTCTATCCCTGTAAGCATGGCGGAAATTTTCTCATATGACTGGGGGAATCCCTAAAGTTTATCTATTTGACAGTATCAGCATGATCTTCGGCAGGTTCAGGCTGGCTCAGTTACACTGTTCGCCACCTTCCAGCGGAATCCATCACATGGGCGAACAACCATCCACATTGGCTGCGCAGCAACTTGCAACTGGCCAACAGCTTCACCAGGCAGGCAAACTGATCGAAGCCATCAACGCTTACCAGGCAGCCTACAAGCTCGATCCGCACCTGGCCGAAGCCCAGCATGGCCAGGGACTGGCGATGCTGCAACTGGGCCAGCATGCGATGGGCATCGGGCTGATCAAACTATCGCTCAAGCAACAGCCCGACAACGCGCTATTCCACTACAACCTGGGCAATGTGCTGCGCGCCACCGACAGCGAGGCAGCGCTGGCCAGCTACGCCACGGCGGCGCGGCTGGCGCCAGGCGAACACGATTACGCCATCGTCCATTCCGAATTGCTGTTGACGAAGCAACGCTTGCCCGAAGCCATCGCCGAACTGGAGCGCGCCCATGCGCTGCGCCCGGAACGCTGGCAAAACCTGCAGGGACTGGCAGAACTGTATTACCGCACGGGCCAGCAGGCACTGGCGCTGGCCCGTTATACCACGGGCCTGGCGCTGCATCCGGCGATGGCGCAAGCCTGCCGCATCGGCTTTGCCAGCCCGCAAGCAGAGCGGCCTGAAACACTGGCCACGCTGGAAGTGGCCGATGACTTGCGTGACTTCCTGCTGGAAACGGATTTGCGCATCATCGACGACTTCCTGCCCGACCCGGCCGCCTGGCGTGCCCATGCACTGACCCTGCCGTTTGCGCCGCAGCGTTATGCGGGGCAAAACTATCCGGGCAGCCAGACGGAAGGCCAGCCTTGCCAGGACATCATGGAGCGCATCGCCACGGCGCTGGGCCGCGCAATCCGTTTCATTTCGCCCGACAACGCCTCCTATCGCCTCAGCCATGCCGATGCGACGGCACGCACCGATATCCACGTCGATAACGAAACGGGCAATAATTTCCAGTTTTATGCAGGCGTGCTGTACCTGAACCCGCCGGAACAATGCGAAGGCGGCACCACCTTCTGGCGCCATCGTCCCAGCGGCTGGACGCGGCGCCTGCCGGAAGCCGAGGTCAAGGCCGGCGGCTATCCCAGCTTCAAGGAATTCCAAAAGCGCTGGCTGCCCAACAGCAAGGTGCAGAAATTCAATGAGTTGCAGGCGCAGCGCGACAGCTGGCAAGCCTTGCTGGAAGTGCCCATGCGCCACAACCGCTTGATCGTGTACAAGGGACATTACTTTCATTCGATCAGCAAGGTCTTCGGCGACACGCCGGACAATGGCCGGCTGGTGCAGCTGTTCTTCTTCGAAGTACCGGAAGAACCGCCACACTGATCAGGCATCGGTGGTAAAGCGGTACACCGTTTCCGTCTGATACGGTTTGCCTGGCCGCACTATGCAGTCAGGAAAATGCGGCTGGTTCGGGGAATCCGGAAAATGCTGGGTTTCCAGGCACAGGGCGCCGCGCCGTTGCAACGGCCCCTGCTTGCCCGTTTGACTGTCGTCAAGGAAATTGCCCGTGTACAGCTGCACACCAGGTGCTTGCGTGTACACCTGCAGCCCCCGTCCCGAAGCAGGATCGCGCACGGTGGCCGCCAGGTCCAGCGATGACGCTGCCTGTTTATTGAGCACGAAGTTGTGATCGTAGCCGTGCCCAAAACGCAGTTGTTCATGCTCTGCATCGATGCCGGCGCCCACCGCCGTGGCGCGGCGCAAGTCAAACGGCGTGCCCGCTACCTGGGCCAACTCACCGGTGGGTATCGACCCCGCATCGACGGGCGTGTAGCGGTCGGCGGCGATCATCACTTCGTGTCCCAGGATATCGCCCTGCCCCGCCAGGTTGAAATAACTGTGATTGGTCAGGTTGACGGGCGTGGCCTGGTCCGCCACGGCGTGATAACGCAAGCTCAAGGCATTGTCATTATTCAACTCGTAGACCAGGGTCACGTCCAGCCGGCCCGGATACCCATCTTCGCCATCGGGACTGCTACGGGTGAACACGATACCAGCCGCATCGTCTGTCTGATACGGCTCGGCAGCCCACATTACCTGGTGAAAACCTTGCTCGCCGCCATGCAAATGATTGACGCCATTATTCACGGCCAGGCGGTAATCGCGACCATCGAGGCTGAAGCGTCCGCGTGCAATGCGGTTGGCAAAGCGCCCCACCACGGCGCCCAGGTACCAGCTATTGCTCAGATACGGCGCGACGCCATCGAAGCCCAGCACCACGTCGGCGAATACACCATGCCGGTCTGGCGCCTGCACGGCCTGGATGATGGCGCCAAGGTCCAGCACAGTGATGCGCAGACCCTGGCGGTTGACCAGGGTGTAGGCAGTCACCTGCGTGCCATCGGGCAATTTCCCGAACGGGGCGTGACTTACGGAAACAGACGAAGCAGTCGCAACACGGGTCATGGCATCTCACAAGGTGATGGTTGATGAATGGCTAGAAATACCATAAACCAAGACCTTGCGGCCATGAAAATTTAATTATTTGTCAAATAATTGCACCACGCCCGTCATATTGATTTCGCCCAGCCCCTGCTCGATGGCTTGCTGGAAGACGCCATGCGCGGCCGCAATCGTGGGGATGGTGTCGCCATCGCCCGCCGCCGCAACGGCATAGCCGAAATCTTTTTCGATCAGGGCAATCGGAAATTGCGGGGCGAAATTCCCGGTGAGCATGGTCGAGACCAGATAGTTGTTGACGGGCGCCCATACCGGCGTGGCCGCAATCGCTTTCAAGGCCGCATCCACGTCCGCACCATTGCGCTTGAGCAAACCAATCACTTCGGCCAATGCCGTCACCTGTATCCCCAGCAAGGCGTTGGTGGACAGCTTGGTCAAGGCGCCATTGCCGAGCGGTCCCACCAGATGCACGGCGCCGCCCATGGCCTTGAGCAAGGGCTGGCAACGCTCCAGGGTCGCCGCCTCGCCACCGGCCAGGAAAATCAATAACCCCGCTTCGGCCTGCGGGCGGGAACCGGCCACCGGCGCTTCCAGCAACTCGACGCCCTGTTCGGCGGCCTGCGCACCCAGTTCGCGGATCCAGCCTGGCGTCACGGTCGAACTTTCGATGGCGACCGTACCCGCCGCCATGCCGGCCAGCGCACCGTGCTCGGCATCGAGCCAGACCTGGCGCGAGGCGGCATCGTCACGCAGCATGGCCAGCACAAAGTCGGCGCCCGCCACCGCTGCCCGCGGTGTCGCCGCCTGCCGCGCACCCGCTGCAACCAGGGAGGCTGCCGCCTGCGGCGTGCGGTTCCAGACGGTCAGCGTATGGCCAGCCTTCAGCAGGTTGGCCGCCATGCGCGACCCCATCGCGCCCAGGCCCAGTACGGTAATCTTGCTCATTGTGTTCTCCTTGAAAAATATCAACCTTGGCGCGATGTGCGCTGGCGGGTAGCGATCACCACGATCAACCCCGCCAGGATAAAGCAGGCAGAGACACCGGGAATCGGCGCCGCTCCTGCACTGTTAATGATCAGTCCGCCGATCCATGCGCCCAGGCCAATCGCCGCGTTAAACACGGCCACATTGATCGAGGTTGCGGCGTCTTCACCGCCCTCTATCCTGGACGCCTGCTTGAACACCATGGTTTGCAACAATACCGGCAATGCGCCATAGGCCGCGCCCCATACCGCCAGCGTGGCCAGCATGGCGCCATAGCTGCTTACCGCCATATTCATCGCGACCAGGCTGACGGCAAGCAGGGCCGTCACGATCACCAGGCAAGTCCGCAGCGACTTGGCGGCAAACGGTGCAATGGCAAAATTGGTGATCACGCCAGCGCCGCCGTAGACCAGCAGCATCACGCTGATCTGGCTGGCAGTCTGTCCCGCGACCTGTTCCAGATACGGTGCAATATAGGTGTAGGCCAGGAAGTTGCCCGTCACAATCAGCGCCGTCGTCGCAAATACGGCCAGCAAGCGACCATCCTTGAGGATGGCCGACATCGCGCCGCGCGTGGAAGACTTGGCAATCTTGACAGCAGGCACGGACCAGGCGATCACGGCAAACACCAGCAAGCTCAGCACACTCAGCGCAGCAAAAACGGCGCGCCAGCCTTGGTGCTCACCTAAAATCGTGCCGGCGGGAATGCCGAGTACGGCAGCCAGAGACACGCCGCCGAAGACGATCGATGTGGCGCGTACCGCATGCCGGGCGGCAACCAGATGCACGGCCGTCACCACGGCGGTCGACCAGAAGACGCCAATGGCGGCAGCCACCAGCATGCGACCGATCAGCACGATGAAGTAGCTGGGCGCCAGATAGGTAGCCAGGTTGCCCAGGCAGCAGACTGCCAGCAGTGCAGCCATCAACAGCTTGCGGTTGACGGAACTCAACATGCTCGTCAATGGCGCGGCCGTAAGCGCCACCATGAAGGCAAAGCCCATCACCAGGTAGCCTGCCTGGCCCAGTGAAACGTGCAAACCCTCGGCCATCGAAGGCAGCACGCCCACGGGCATCAGTTCGGTGCTGACAAAAGTAAAACAGCCCAGGCTGAGCGCGCTCACGGCGGCGGCGCTGCGCGCCCTGGACGTCTTGGCACCCTGCGCATGCGGCGCAGGGATTGAAGTATGGGTGGTCGTCGATTGCATAGATATCCCGATAAAATTAAGGCATCGCCACGCCGGACAAGCGCGCGCAAGCCGAGAGAAAACGTTCCTGGATGGCCATATCGCGCGCTGCCTGCAGCGCTCCGGCAGGCCGTTGATGGTAAAAGTAGCCGCCCGTCACCTGTGTGGCAGGATCGGTGCCGGCAGCCAGCCAGGCCTGCGTACGCGGCGCCAGGTTCAGGTCATCGGGAGCACTGGCGCCGCCCATCTTGGTAGCTACCCAGCCCGGTTCCAGGCTGTTCGACAGCACGCCGGGCCAGCGGCGCGCCACGGCAAACGCCAGCAGCAGGTTGTGCAGCTTGGAATCGGAGTACGCCTGGGTGCCATCCCATGGCCGCTTTTCCCAGGCCAGGTCATCCAGCGAAATATCGCCATGCTGATGCAGCTTCGAGCTGATGTAGACCAGCCGTTTCGGCGGCGTCACCAGCGCCGTCAGGATGTAGGGCGCCAGCGCGTTGACGGCAAATACGTGCGGCAAGCCATCGACGGTGGCAATCCGCTTGGGTTCCTGATAACCAACGGCCGCGTTATGGATCATCGCGTCAAAAGCGCCCAGTGCATTGATGCGCGCGGCCAGCGCCGTGGTTTCGGCGATGCTGGCCAAATCGCCCGCCAGCACCGTGTCGGCGCCCGGCACCTGCGCCATGGCGTGCTCTGCACGTGCTGCATTGCGGGCGTGCAACACGACCTGGTGGCCTTCGGCGACCAGTTGCCGTGCAGCCATCTGGCCCAGTCCGTCAGAAGATCCCGTGATAAGAATACGTGCCATTTTTTAACTCCAATCTGTCCGTTTCAAGGTGGCGACATGTCAATCCGAAAGTCAGAAGGCGCCGCGTTGGAAGTATTATGGGAGCGTGAAGATGGAATAGCGATAACATGAAAGGCATTACATTTATGCGCGAGAGGCAAGAATGAGGGCGCTCAGTTCCCAGCTGCTGGAGGGCGTGGACGGCATGGCGGCAGTGGTCGACACGCGCAGCTTTAACGGCGCCGCCGAAGTGCTGGACATGTCGCAATCAGGCGTGAGCCGGGCCGTCGCCCGCCTGGAAGCGCGGCTGGGCATCCGCATTTTCGAGCGCACCACGCGCTCGGTGCGGCTGACGGACGAGGGCCGCCATTTCTATGAGCAAGTCATGCCCCTGCTGGCCGCGCTCAGCGAGGCTACCGGCAGCGCTGCCAGCCATGTGCGCAAGGTACAGGGACGGCTGCGCATCAATATCGACCCGCTGTTTGCCCGCTTCATCCTGGGGCCACGGCTGGGCGCCTTCATGGACAGCCACCCGGAACTCGATATCGAACTGCGCACCCGTGAAGACCTGGGCGACCTGGTGGCCGACGGCTTCGACGTGGCGCTGCGCTTCGGCCACCCGCAACCGTCCTCGCTGGTGGCACGGAAACTGTTCGACACGCGCGTCTTCGCCATGGCCGCGCCCGCCTACCTGGAGCGCTACGGCCATCCAGTGGACCCCACCGAACTGGAAAACGGACAGCACCGCTGCATCCTGTTCCGCGAACCGGTGACTGGCAGGCCTTTCCCGTGGGAATTTCATCAGCGCAAGAAAAAGCTGATCGTCAAACCGCAAGGCGCCCTCACCGTCAACGACCCCGGCACCCTCTACAGCACCTGCCTGGCTGGCCTGGGCATCGCCCAGCTATTCGAACTGGGTCTCGAGCAATACATCACGTCAGGACAGCTGATCCGCCTCTTTCCCGACTGGCCCGACCACCGCTTCCCCCTGTACGCCTACTACCCGTCGCGGCATCATGTGCCGGCCAAGACGCGGGCGTTGCTGGATTTTGTGGAAAGTCTGGTGCGGTGAAGATGCGAGCTGGCAAGAAAATGTATTCGGATAAAAAAACACTGTATTTAAATACAGTTAAATAAGCTACAATCTAGCAGCAGCATCCCCTCTTAACTGGTATCACATCGTGTAAGGAGTAAGGCATGTCAAATAAAGTAACAGGGAGCAAGGTCGCTAGCAGCGCATCCTCCGTACTTCAAAGCAAATCCACTGGTTCAAACTCCAAATCAAGCGCAGGCAGTGCGCTGGCTCAAGTTGCACCAGCAAAAGTTACCTCTGCAAAAGCTGCAACCGCGGCGTCAATCGTCCTTCGAGATGGTCGAACCAGTGCTGCGGCAAAAAGTGCTGCCGGATCAACTTTAGCCCAACGAAACAAGAAGTGAGTTTTTGCCTGTGGTTCACAAATGAGCCACAGGCTTTCAAGCGCAATCAAAGAAGCTTACGACCACGCGGTGCAATCGCCCGAATGAAAGTTTTGTGGAGAATTTGGTGAAGTGATGAGAAGAAAACGGCAAGACTGACGTGGAATGAACTGCCATTAAAAATCAAATCAAATCAACAGCCTGGCGCAACACGGCACACAGCTGTGGCAACCCTTGCTGCTCACAAGTAGTGATGAACTCATCAACCGATTTGGGGGGCTTTCTTAGCCGCTCACGATATGCTTTGACAATACTCAACATCCCAATCGGATTGAGATCGTACTGAGCAATCAGAAAGTCATCGGGATGGAGTATCTCGATACCATGCTGCGAAACAGCCGCCTCTGGAAAATCTTTCAGGTTGAAGGTCACAATGGCATCAGCATGGCCAACAATCGCGCTGGCCAGGACATGGCGGTCATCAGGATCAGGCAATACCAAAGAGTCGATCAGGTATTCGTAATTATGTACTAGACAATCATCTACCGCCTCGTTCATCAAGGCAACCGTTCTGTCCAAGCTATCCGGGTGTAAATCAGGCCGCTTTCTCAGTAAATTGCGTGTCCATTCTGCATGGATGGTCTCGGTCCAGCGGGCGCGAAAAATTCCTTCTGACGCTAAACTCAGAAGCAAGTCACGCAAGGGGGCTGGATACAAAACACAAGCATCCAGCACTGCCGTATACCGATAACTTCCAGCCATCAGTAGCCCATATCAAGTTCCTGTGCTTGGTCAACCAATTCTTGCAGCGCTCGGTGTGCCGATGCCTGACGCGCTTCCTTATAGGTGACGACATCCTCAAAGCGGATGCGTCGATGCGTGCCAACCTTATGAAAAGGCATTTTTCCTTCATCCAGTAGCCGGACCAGATAAGGCCGGGACACCTGCAAGAACATGGCTGCTTCCTGGGTCGTCAGATCCATTTCTTTCGGCATGATCGCCACTGCTTTGCCTTGAGCCATGGCCCCCAGCAAATCGGCAAACAAACGCAACACCTTGGGCGGCAGCTTGAGCAAGGGCGAGTCTTCCACTCTCTCGACGCCATCCTCAACGATGGCAATATTGACCGCACGCGCATGATCCAATGCACTGACGATACAGCGCTGAGCCGCTTTAGCAAGCTCGACATCTTCCTTGTTGTCCAACCTATCCATGACGGTCGACATGACTTTCTCCTCATTTTCAGGACTGATAGCAATGAGCCGTCCTGATGCCTGGCTTGAAGCCATTGTAAACGTATTATGCGAAACAAACGAAATAAACGCAACCTCGTTCCGTAACCGAAACGATATACCGTCATGCACTGCTATGCCAGTTGCAACGCGCGTCAGGAAAAAGGGGCAAGCATAGTGAGCATCAGGCCCGCCAAACCGGCTGATTGGCACAGCAATGGCACGAATATGTGCAGATACCCGCGCAACAGCGCAGCACCGTGCAATGGTAAACAGTTGATTTATTGAGGAATGCTGGTGCGGCTGGCGGGGATCGAACCCACGACCCTTGGCTTCGGAGGCCCAAAATAGTACTAGGCTCTATGCGGATTAGCGAGTTTTTTTGCATTTGTTGGCACAATTTTGGCACACTGCTGCCCCATTTCAACGTTACCAACAAATCTCATGCCAACTATCCGCAAAAAAGGTGAGGGTCAGTACCACGTACAAATTCGCAAGCGCGGCTACCCAATCCAAACCAAGACCTTTACCAAAGAAATAGATGCAAAACGCTGGGCAACCATCATCGAGTCCGAAATGGAGCGAGGCGTGTTCGTATCTCGCACTGAAGCCGAGGCGACACTGGTCAAAGACGTGCTGCAACGATTCGCCACGGAAGTATTACCGACCAAGCGCAGCGAACAGTCTGACAAGTCTCGCATCAAAACATTGATTGAGGCATTTGGAGATTATCGTCTGGCCAGCTTGAACTCAACACAGGTCGCAAGGTTTCGTGACCAACGCTTGAAGGTCGTCGGGCCGCAATCGGTAATTCACGAAATCAATCTACTTAACAGGGTTCTTAAAACCGCCACAATGGATTGGGGTATCGCTCTTCCTGGAGGCTTACCAACGACCCAAGTACGCAAGCCAGCTAAGCCTCATGGCCGAGATCGTAGGGTAACGGAAGAAGAGCTTACAAAAATTCTGGAAGCTACAAGCTCGGTAGAATTGCGAACGATTGTTACTCTGGCTGTCGAAACAGGTATGCGCCGAAGTGAACTGGCATCGTTGTCTTGGAATGAAATTAATCTAACTAAAAAAACAGCATATTTACCTAAGACAAAAACAGATGTACCTCGTACTGTTCCTTTATCAGAAGCTGCGATCATCGTGCTAAAAGACTTTGGAATAAAAAGTGAAGGAAATATTTTTTCTTTGCGAGCTGAATCTATAAGTCAAGCATTTGAAAGGGCTTGTAAACCTCACCGTGCAAACATCGTTGGGCTAAGATTCCATGACTTGCGCCATGAGGCAACTAGTCGACTATTTGAAAAAGGCTTGAATGTCATGGAGGTTGCAACAATAACAGGTCATAAAACTTTAGATATGCTTAAGCGATATACTCATCTGCGAGCTGAAGATTTAGCCAAAAAAATATAAGGCAAATTACTTTCTTTCCATTTTATAAAAAGCATGCTCTTTATCTAAAAAAACCACATAGAAAGTATTGCAATCATATCGTTCTCCGCACGAATGAAATTTATTATTATAATCTGAAGGCAATACAAATCCCACTAATCTAACAGCTGACTCCAATCGAAATCTACCCCATTGCGCCTGATGAGGGACATGTTTAGGCAAAGTAAAATCACTGTTGCTTGGAAATGCACCATAAACTTCAAGAACATGACCAGATTTTTTTCCGATTGGCTGTTTTCGCCAATGATTTAGAGAATCATTCGAATAATCTTTTATTTTTTCAAACAACTTAATCAGCTGACCATGATCCCATTCATCAAATGACTGACTTGCCTGTTGTTTATAAAAATATGAAAAATTAAATTTACACCGCTTAGTTAATGTATCGTCGTCCAGTTCAATGCTTGCAACGGGTATTGTGGCAAGGAAACTTCCCTTTTTATTATTATCAAATCCGCTCATACCCTCGGCACGCCTCCAATTCGACCTTCATTGTAGATGGGACTTATTGGTCTATCATTACGCAAAATGTCTCCAGGAATCTCATCAAGTCGATAGACGTAACTCTCATTATTATCCTTAGCAACAAGATATGATCGATAGCGCCCTAAATAGTTTAGTATTGCCGAATCATGCGTAGAGAAAATCAATTGTGCGTTGTGAACATTTATGTCTGAATCAGAAAAAAGATTTAATAATTTAGGCAAAATATGAGGATGGAGATTCAAATCAAACTCATCCAATGCCAAAACACCTCCTACACGAAGAATGTCTTTATACATTGAAAGACGCCTAAACAAACTTTTGGTCCCACTAGATTCCGTCAAATCTGAAATTATATGTGGGACTCCATTTACCTCATGAAAAAACATTGGAAACATTTCATCATTTCCACTTTTGTTTTTAAAACTATGAATTTCAATATCACTAATTCCAATATCACAATCCATAATAAAATCTTTTACAAAATCGAAAACATCCTTATCTTCACTCAAATACTTAGAAATATCAGCAACATTTATAGGCTCTTCGTGCAATCCAGAAAAAGAAACGTTCGTAATTATCGCCCGGAAAAACATGTAGACCTCTTCCAACTGCGGCAATTCATATTGATAGGAAGTAGAAATTATTGATGCATTTTTTCTCAATTTTACATTATCAAGACCACTTAGAGAATTTATTCTCATAGAGATTGAATTATTAACCCTCTCTAATATTTTTACTTTTTTTGATCGGGTCCGGTAAATTGCTTCTCGCTTTACTTCATGTTCCGTTGTAGCAAGCTCATATCGATAAATTTCAGAACCGATTGAAAACTCTGCATAAAACTCGCTAGGTTCAGTGCTATCAAAAAACGGAAGTACGCCGGTTGGTCCATCTGGCTTAGTAGAAAAAGAATCAGTACAAAAATGGGAAAGGAATGATAATCCTTTTAATACCTGCGTTTTTCCGGAACCATTCGCTCCTTTTATGCAAAGCAAAGTAGCAAAATTTTTCCCATTAGAAATAGACGCAGGGCAGTTAGCATCCAATCTAAAAGATATATTCGCACCTTCTTTAAAAGAAAAGAAGTTTTTAATTCCAAATTCCAATAACATTTAAGCTCCAAAGGACATACCAAAACAGGGTTTTTCGTCTATTTTGACGAAAAACATAATTTTCATTCTAACCGAAAATAAGCTGCCATGCATGGACTAAAATGTCAATATATTGCATTTTTTTGCACTTACCATGAGTGATTTAGGTCAAACTCACCACTATGGACATCTTTGTCGAGCTCGCACCGAGGCCAAGACCCAGAAAGATAGACGGTTCTGGGAAGACGCTTAAGTTCAAGTTGCAATGCGTTGCCCTCAACGTTACCAACTAATGTGATGCACGTCCGACAAGGCATACGCTATCCTCAAGCCAGAGGCGGCTGGCATCGTCGCTGGCCGGGACGACCGGCCAAAACGCTCCTACATGCCACCGTGAGACAAAAGGGTTCCGCTTCGCTCCAGCCCTCGCGGGCCTCAAATCGCCCTTTTCCGGTGAACATACTGTAGATCGGCAAGCAGAAATAAGTCGCGCGCAACGAAAATAGTAATACTTAAATAAAAAGTCATAAATGCAAGGGTATCCAGGATGTACCTAGTCACAAATCGAACCTGCATTTATCGCTGATAACGCTCTGACACTCTTGCAGAAAGTCCGCATCAGCCTTGGGTAATTCAGCCAGCGATGACCAACTCGGGCGAACAGGGCGCTGGATGATAGCGTCACCGCTGCCCGTAATTTCCAACTCCCCGCCCCCATCATAAGTCACGAACTGAGGCCTCAACTTACGACGCACAGAAAGCAGCTTTTTTCGGGCACGATTTTTCATACTATAAGTCTTGTTTAAAGCTGAAAATGTCTTCCACATGGCCTTACCCGTCATCACGGAGACATTCTCAAGCCACCTGGCTCTATATGCCTCATTTAAAAAACGAAGCAATGAGCAAAGTCAGTTTAGAAGTAACCGGATGGCTTGCGCCGCCCTTCAACAACCCCCTTCCGAAACACAAGCATAAGGTCCTCAAGACGCACACTATGCTCATCACACGTCACAACATCATTACATGCTGGGCAAAATACCCCCTTTACGGCAGGAATCAAGGTTTCATATCCATCCCACTCGTATCGCCAATCTCTTGTGCCTGGCACTAGGACCGCGCACCCACATGACGGACACATCATGTCTGTAGTTTCGCACGTAAAAAATTGAGCCTTTTTCGGCCCGTCATACCTCCTAGTCTGCTTGCATGCCATTACCAGCTCCTTTTAATTTTCACTTTCGCGCGCGAAAGTGAGTTAGGTTATCGATCAACTGACGCTGTCAGGATTAGCAACAACTCCGTCGAATCAGCCTGATGGCCATGTCCGAACGGAAGGCCCAGGAATGTTGCCGTAGAATTTGTCGTCTTCGAGGTGTTAAGTCCACCCAGTACAACTACCTCACCATCGTCAAGCAACTGGACGGTCTGAACTTCGCGCTTGCTGAGTGTAGGACTACCGTTGACACCGTTGGTCGTAGCGACGAACGAAGACACCTGCGCCTTGATAACGGCCTCAACACGTGAACCGTTTGGGCCACGTACAACACGTGGAACTACATCGAGGATAACGCCGGATGGGCGATAGACAACTGCCTGAGAAGTGTTGCCCTTGTTGTCCAGCTGGATATCGCCGAGGGTCGGAACATCCTCGCCAGTTACGATACTGAATCGCTCACCAGAGTAGACTGCACCCGACGGGGCTGCGATCTGTTTGAATCGACTGTCACGTTTGATGGCGTCAATAACAGCCGAAAAATTCGTACCTTTGAGCGAGATAGCAGCAGCCGAAGATGGAGTCCCAAGAGTGACGCCCAACTGCGAACCGAGAACGTTAGCAAGAACCGACATTCCGAAGCCATCACGACCGGTGCTGGTCACCTCTACAAACGTAGCATTGATCTTAACGCGACCAGCAACAGTGTCGATTTTTTCAAGAAGCGGATGCAGTTTGTCCATGTCCTCAGTATCAAGCTTGAGGACGACCACAGGTCCGGAAACGTGGCAGGCGCCGGGGGAGAACATCGCGCCAACAAACGCACAGATGAACTCCCCTGTACGCGCCACAGGCGTGTATACCTCGTAATCTTTTCTAACAAGAAGAGCAGTGGATACTGGTTGCAAGCCACCGAACGCTACTGGCAGCGGAGAATTAAGGTCGACTGGCATAGCGGGTGGCGAGCTAACTTGCAGAGCCTGAGGGGCTGCTAACGACTTAGGGGCGAGATAGACGACACCGCCAGTTTCACGCTGCTCTACACCAAGCTGATCGAGAAAGCCGACGAGGAAGGATAACAATTCGGATTCCTCGACAGAAATACGCACAGATACCTTCTTGCCCTGAGCCATCAGCTCTGGTGTCTGAACGTAGTTCTTGTGAAGCACCTCGCCATAGGTTGCGTCGAGAAACTTGTTGAGATCCACCCTAGAGAAGTTAAACGCGATGGGCTTGGCGGTTACCGACAAGGCTGTCATGGCGAACACAGCAGCCGCAATGAAATTTTTCATATCAGTCCTTTTTGTAAATCCATTTAGAGCCGACCTTGACACGAATGCCCCCGTCGTCCCTCGCGAAGTCGGTAGTACGTATCACCCGGCCATCGCTGAGGTACGCCACAACAACGTTATTGAAAAACATCACGCCATCGATCGAAATCGAGTTGTCAACGTCGCCCGCTTTGAACTGGTTTAACGTGGCGGAGCCGTGCTTGATAAGATCATTTTGGCTCCCCTTATAAAGCCACCAACTGGCCGACCAGCTGAACAATGCGCCGATGACAAGAGCAGACCCAACGTAGGTGGCGGCGATGGCTTTCGCGATTTGGAATTTGTTCATTGAGTGTCCAACGAGAGAGTAAGGCGCCAAATACGAGAATCGTCCAGGCGACGTAGCGGCATCGAATTTCTGCTCAGTGTCGTATGCCTTGTACAGCCCGGTGCCACGGAAGAACCAGCGGTCAACGATGGGGTCACGCTGGCCAAGGCCATACCGAACAATACCGACATGAACTTTCGGCGGTCGAATATTGAAGCCGGCAAGCTTGCCAAGCAGCCCAACGACTGGGATAGCAAGTCGGTCCATGCGCTTGCAGGTAACCAGATGCTCACCGAATGCGTCGCGTATCTGCTTGTCGAGCATGCCCTCAGTCTGCACGATGATATACACGTGCCAGCGAAGCTTGCGCGCATGCTTAAGCCAGTCGATCATCCCCTGTCGTGACTTGTCAGCCCACTCACGGGCATTGAAACTGCCGGATGCCTCATCGAGCACGATCATGCCGAATTTATCCTCATCAGCAAACGAATCCGAGCCACGCCCAAGTGCATCGAGATCAGCCAGCGAGGGTAAATCAGGAAGACGTGTGAGCGAAATTCGGCGACACTCTACCGGCAGCATTTTCTCAACAAAGATGTCAAGGTTCGTGGCGACCCGGCGACCATTCAGAAGCGCTTCTTTGATCTTCGAAACGCATATCAAGCTCTTACCGCTTCCGAGCATGCCTGTAACAATATAGAAGGCCATAGTGGTTAGCGTCCTGCGGATTCCCAGAAAAGTCCCACATAGAAAGTGGAGCGGTCATACACCCACCGAGTTATCTCCGCGCTGAAAATGACGGATATGCAAACGGAGACATGCGCGGGCCAGAGCACAGCAATGGCGAATGAGATCGAATAGTCACTGATCGCATATTGGACGGTCGTTATAAGGGCAAAGATGGCCGTAAAGAAGGCTGCTGCCAGTCCGCCAAGAAAGGTAATTACCGCGATCACCAGCGATAGGCGCTTGCCAAGATACTTAACGAAGAATTCGAAAAGACTACCAAGAAGACCGATAAAAAAACTGCCGAGCAACTGCATCATGACTCCTTAGCGACGTGCTGGCCGCGTGACAATTTTGAACAAATGCAAAGCGGTGAAGCAGTAGGCAAGAAACGATATAGCCTGCTGCATCATAGGAACGTACTTGCACCAATCGATAACGAAAGCCATGCCAAGTACGTTGTACGACAGCGCACTACAGGCAACCGGCTGAACTGGGATGGCCCAGTTCCAACTGAAAGCAGTGGGCATGTGAGATTGGATAGCCCCCAACACACCTTCATGTGCAGCCTGAACACCGGCAATTGAGGTATCTGTATCTGCGGTCTTGCCATCCAGACCGGAATCATCGATGCCGCACTTAACCTGTGATGCACCACCACATGAGCCGCCGGACGAGGAGCCTGTGCCTGTGCCTGTGCCTGTGCCTGTGCCCGTTCCGGTGCCGGAACCTGTACCTGTGCCGGTTCCAGTGTCGCCAGGAGTACCACCAGTACCACTGGTGCCCGTCTGTCCCGGGTAGCCACCAGTGCCGGGATTGTACGGGCCAGTCTGGACACATTTCCAAGACCCGTCCTGCTGGGTCTGACAAATGTTGAACCCTCCGTTAGCAGTGGGCTCAGCACTCATCTTTTCCCCAGTGGAATTCGACGGCGAAGAGAGCTTTTTGCCGGATACGAGCGACTCCTTGAGGCCATCGCAATTGGGGTTTGCGGAATCAAAATCAAAGGTCTGAGTACCAGCGCTGTACAAAACCTCGCAAGTTGTACTTGCTGGCTTTTTCACCTGAGTAGCATTGGCTAAATTACAGGTAGTGCCGGTTAATGTATAACCTGCGGGACATGTGGGAGTAGCGACAGTCTTGTACCAGACAGCCCGCCAATCGTTAGCCGATATGAAGTATCCGCCAGACCACGACCAACCAACATGTGCCGAGGCCGTGCTATTTTTCGCCGCAGTATCGGCAGCAGTCTGAACCATGCCGGGCTGGTATGTCTGGATAACGTCATACTGTGTAACTGTCGTTCCATTATTTTGGGAGTACTGATACGAGCCAACTCCAGCACTAGCAACAGCACCTAGTGATCCATTTCCGGGCAAAGCTTCAGCCAGTGGAAACGTGGCTTTAGGAGTAGCATCACGGCCCCCATTAGCCGGGTTGTCCCATTTTTTCGTGTCTGGATTCTTGCGAGTGGAGTCCGGGTTAAGCTTAACGACGATGGGCTTTTTGCCGAACGCGTTATCGACGGCAGCAGGATCAATCGCTGGTGTCGTAGCCTTGCAGGCTCCGATAGACGTAAAACCGTTACACTCATACCATAGCCAACCGCTGATAACCCCGATTTGGGCCATAACAATGTCGGTAATGAGCATATTGGTGCCACTGATCAGCCAAGCCGCAGCGAAGGCCGGAAGAATCGCATGCGCCAATGGAGCTACGAAAACGAAACAAAGGACTAGGGCTACTAGCCGTTTTTTGCTGAACAGTGGCACGCGCATATTGAACCGCCTTAGATTTTAGCGGTGAAACGTTTGAACAGCTTGAGGACTACCATGAGGCCCATGACGACGCCAACGACAGGAAACACGGCGTCGAACATGCTCTTACCATCTGCGGAAATCGATGCAACCGTAGTCGCAACAGCAGCGGGTACCTCAGCCATTGCAGAGCCAGCGGCAGCAATCGACAGAACAAAACCAGCGATCAATTTGTTTTTCATTTGAAAATTATCCATATTTAAATTTGCTCAAGAAACCTGCGGAAATAGTTGACAATGAAGCCGCAACAAAAACCGCCGGCATAGACAGCGAGCAATAAACCGCCTAATTCAATTGCGTCCTGCGCGGTCATCTGAGACTCAACCCGGCCTGAAAGCCAAGTGCCCAGACAACCACGCACGACACGACCAGCGCGATATCCTGAATCGGATAATCAGAAAGCATGGATCCCCCCTGCAGATCCCATATCTGGTAAAACTTCGGTCACGAAAAACCCCTCATGACAATTCAGAGCGGCCGTATCGACCGCATCAGCAAGGCCCTCAAATCGTCCCGCCTCATGTGCCCAGGGGGTGAAGGCCACGTCCCCTTTGCAAGGCATTAGAAACAATGCTGATTCCCGGTCCTGGACGATGAACTTTACTTCCGGCCTATGCGGCCACATTTTTGACACCATGGCCGGAAGGCTTCGCTGGCTCGATTGGCTTCAATGAATGAACGATGGTCTTTTGCTTTGTGCCATTCGTGACAATCTCCATTTCAGCAATGGCCATGAAAGGAAGCGAATCAGCAAGGTGCTTGTACTTCTGGTACTCATCTGATTTACCCAGCCCGTATTCGGCGCACGCGGTCCCCATGGCAGAGTCTTTGCTGCTGTCCAGCTCGGTCTCGACATACACCTTGGTGCTGTCAAATTCTGTGCCGTTATCCATCTTGCCTTTGGAGAACTTCATGCCTGTTACTTTGATGGTTGAGCTAAATTTCATTGGATACCCTTAAGTTTTTCATGGCCTACGCAAAACCGTGTTCCCCATTGAGGCCGAAAGATGGGACGGTGTTAATAAAATGAAAAAATGATGGGACATACGGAGGCGGCTCGACGTGAACGGGAGCTGGTCCGGTATCTGCAAAACTGAGGAACGGTTTGAGCCGCTTTGGAAAAGCGTTTTCGTCTTCATTGGTGATCAGATCGAGCGTTTCCTTGTCGCCAAACAACGCGCGAAAGACACGGATATATTTGCCGTACTGGCGCTTAGTCACAGCGATAGAGTCTTCCACCGTGATGTGCTGGGCGCGGGCCTTCACTTCCATGCGGGCAGGCGTTTCGACAGTGGCAAACATTGCCAAGCATGGATATGCGCCGACAAAAAAAGAGCTTGGATCCAGCAACACATCGGGGCGAATAATCGTGTTCGTACTTTTAAACTCAATCTCGCAACGGCACCACAGGGATAGTTTGTCGCCCTCTTTCTTGCCCTTTTCATAGAAGCGAGCAAATTTACTGGAACTTCTCATACCAATCGCCAAAGTGAGCCCCTTTCCGCTATAACGGTCCCAGTTGCCATGCTTCTGAATTTCAGGTGGACGACCTCCTTTTTTAAAGCTGAAGCCCCCATCCAACCACTGCTGATATGCCCAATGTACGGACAGATATGCGCCGGTAAGATCGTCATGAGCCAAATCAATACGTGAAATAGTCGGTCGGATGGCAGTTTTCGTGAGGAAATCGTATAGCCGCTTTTCCCAACCGGCAACGGCATTCAAGCACCCCTGACCAGTCAACGTAATCAACATTGTCGAGCGCTGGCTCCCGAAGCAAACGAAGCCCATATCGTCTCCAAGGACCCATGAGTCACGGTAAAAATTCATGCCCTTACCGCGATTGGCCGTTATGCCAAAGCCGAAAATTTTTTCGAGTTGCCGACTGGCTTCAACAATGATCTGATCATCAGAAATAAGCTGCTCGCGTGCGGTCTTGAACCAGGTATCTTCCAATACCGAAAAATTGATCCAGTCGATCACGCAGGTTTGAGCTGCTGATGGACGACGAACCATCACCGACTTGATCTTTCCGCTATCGGTCATTACCAGCTCGACTTCACCCAAGTCTTCGTCACAGATGCTCGACCAGGCCTCAGATTCGGCGCTTTCTAAGTTTTCCCCCATGTTATTAATGGGGGGGCATCCGGCGGCGCTTACATGCGCTATTTGCGGCACTAACCCTACACTTTCGGCCTCTGCACCGATCCGCACCGGCAGCGCTGGCGCGCTGACGGAACGGTCGGCGCATGCGGCCGCAGGTTTTCCGACACCGTAAATCTGCGATTTAACGGAGCGAGCCTGAGTGGAACAGCCGGATGCTTCTGCATAGGGGCTGAACGGCTCCTTGCGACTGCCCTTGATAAGGGTCTTACGTACCGGCCTCATGCACATACCTCGGTCTTGCGAGGACGTCCACGGCGCTTAACGTCTAAGCACACAGCCATCCCAGGCTTGTCACTTACTGGCTTGACGACAAATTTTTCGAACCAAGCGGACACATCCTCAATACGCCAAAGCAAACGCTTATTGCCAGGCAGTCGGCAAATTGGAGGCAATGTCGATGGATTACGCGAAGCATCACTACGGACGCTCGAAGGCGACTTGTGAATCAGCTCAGCCAACTGATCTACGCTCAACAAGTTTAATTTCATATGAAAGTGAATAGCGATCTAAATGGTGTATATTTTCTACACGGTGTATGAAATATACACTGTATTGCATTTCGTTGCAACATAACCGCAAACTCGTCACAATTCGCACATATAAAGGACAAGACGAATGACCAGAACGAACAAAGATGTTGAGTTGAGCGAACGTCTTCGTCAGCAGATCGAAGATAGATTTGGTGATCGAGGAAAATTTAGGTTGCTGGAAGAGGCGAGCGGTATTCCCGCATCCCGATGGAAGAATTTCTTCTACAAAAAGCAAGAAGCAACCTCACCATTGATTGAATTTTGGATAACAAAATTTCCGGAAGATGAAAGTTGGGTCCTGGAAGGCGTGAAAAGACCAAGCAAGGAGGACTTCCCGTTCTTGACTAGTCCTCCGACACGCTGGCAAGGACAGACAATGGGGGATCGACTGAACTGGGTAATAGCCGAATGGGCATCCCCTAAAGGAGATTCGCTTTTCGCCTATCTCCAGGAGCGATCGAAAGATGAGATTACAGCTGAGGAGTGGAGGGCGGTTTTTCTAGGAAAAACACAGCCAACAACGGAAATGATCGCGTTGGTATGTTCAGCACGTCCACACTTCACGCAGTGGGTGCTGTTGGGATCAGTAATATCGCAAATAGAGGTAGATCCAACAAACAACGCTTCAATACAACGCTGGAAGGAATTTCAGAGTCAAGAGTGGAATACGTTACAAAATTTGATATTGAAGAGCCGAGAGAAAGAGCAACAAAAATAGCTATAACAGACGCCGTAAACGCTGGCACAATTTTGGCACAGTGAGTGTGCCAAAATATGCGAAATAACGCATTACATCGCAAACAAATGCAACAGCTAAATGCTTGATTTATATAGGAAATTCTGGTGCGGCTGGCGGGGATCGAACCCACGACCCTTGGCTTCGGAGGCCAATACTCTATCCACTGAGCTACAGCCGCGTAGGGGGAAACTTGGAGTGATGCGAAGGATACCGTTTTTCTTTACCTACGTCTATGGAAACTGTCGTATCGCGGGCAATTGCATGTCATGGCCTTTTTTTTATGCCTATAATTGGGAGTTTCATAAAGGTTTACATCCAGGCATGTAAAAATGCTACCGTACAAGGCCATCGTTTCGAATCTGGATTAAGGACATCATGAGCGACGCACATAACGAACAACAATCAGCGATCAAAACTCCTAAGCAATTGCTTGCCGCCGTAGCCGGTTTCTTCCTGGTCACCGTCATCGGCATCATCTTGCTGGTGCAATTTGTCACGACCCAAAAACTGACGGGGGCCGGTTCGGACAGCCAGTCGCCGGACGCCATCGCAGCCCGCCTGGCCCCGGTTGCCGATAGCGGGTATACCTTCAAGGACGCCAGCGGCCCGAAAGTGCTGTTGAGCGGCGAAGCGGTCTATACGGCAACGTGCGTGGCTTGCCACGGCGCTGGCGTGGCCGGTGCGCCGAAGTTTGGCGATGCGGCCAGCTGGACGGCACGCCTGGCGCAAGGCTATGACACGGTCTTGAAACACGCCATCGAAGGCTTGCGCGCGATGCCGGCCAAGGGCGGCAATCCGGACCTGGACGATGTGGAAGTGGCGCGCGCCGTGGTCTACATGGCCAACGCGTCGGGCGGCAAGTTCAAGGAACCGGAAGTGCCGGCGCCCGCTGCCGCAGCAGCGGAGGGCGCATCGGCATCGGCAGCAGCAGCCACCCCGGCCAAGTAAGTCTCCAGCCCATGGGAAAAACCGCCTTCACTGGCGGTTTTTTTTCGCCTCAAAAACTTTCACCAAGCGTAAAAAAGCCGCCCGGCTTGCGCGGGGCGGCTTTTCTTTACAGCATCAATTGATGCATTACCACATGATGACGCGCTCTTTCGGTGGCAAGTACATCTTGTCGCCCGGTTTCACGCCAAACGCTTCGTAGAAGCCAGGCTGGTTGCGCACGGTGCCGTTGACGCGGAACTGGCCAGGCGAATGCGGATCCGTTTTCAGGTAGACCAGTTGCTGCGCTTCCCGCATTTTCATGCGCCATACTTGCGCCCAGCCGCTGTAGAAGCGCTGGTTGCCCGTCAAGCCGTCGATGACCGGGGCTTTTTTGCCATGCAGTGCCAGCTTGTAGGCTTTGTAGGCAATTGCCAGGCCCGAGTTGTCGGCGATGTTTTCGCCCAGGGTCAGCTCGCCATTGACGAAATAACCTTTGACCGGGCTGAAGCCATTGTACTGGGCCACCAGCTGCTTGGTTTTCGCGGCGAAGTTTTTATGGTCCGCCTTGGTCCACCAGTCACGCAGGTTGCCGTCGCCGTCATATTGCGCGCCCTGGTCGTCGAAGCCGTGGCTGATTTCATGGCCGATCACGGCGCCAATCGCGCCATAGTTGACGGCGTCGTCAGCGTTGGCGTCAAAGAACGGTGCTTGCAGGATCGACGCCGGGAAGACGATTTCATTCATCTCCGGATTGTAGTAAGCATTCACTGTCTGTGGCGTCATGCCCCATTCGTCGCGGTCGATCGGTTGGCCCAGCTTGTTCAGTTCGCGGTTGTACGACACCAGGTTGGCACGCTGGATGTTGCCGATCAAGTCGTCCGGGGTGACCGTCAGCGCCGAGTAATCGCGCCATTTGTTCGGGTAAGCGATCTTGGTGGTGAACTTGGACAGCTTGATTTGCGCCTGTTTCTTGGTGGCCGGGCTCATCCAGTCCAGCTTGTCGATGCTTTGCTTGTACGCCGTCAGCAGGTTTTTCACCAGCGCTTCCATGCGCACTTTGCGCTCGGCCGGGAAATATTGCTCGACGTACAGTTGACCGACGGCTTCGCCCAGCGCGCCTTCGACGGCGCTCACGCCGCGTTTCCAGCGTGGCCGCATTTCCGTCACGCCCGTCAGGGTGGTGCCATAGAAAGCGAAGTTTTCATCGACGAAGGCTTTTGGCAGGTAGCTCGCATTCGCGTGCAGCAACTGCCATTGGAAATACGCTTTCCAGGTAGCGATCGGGGTCTTGTTGGCGATCTCGGCAAAGCCTTTCAGGTAGCTGGGCTGGCTGACGATCACATAGCTGACCTTGCCGGCGATACCGGTATCTTTCAGGTACGTCGCCCAGTCAAAACCTGGCGCCACGTCGGCCAGCTTGGCCAGGTCTACCTTGTTGTAGGCCTTGACGGGATCGCGGTTCTCGACCTTGCTCCATTGCACTTTGGCCAGTTCCGTTTCCAGCGCCAGGATAGCCTTGGCGTTGGCGGCAGCGTTCTGGTCGCCGGCCAGGCTGAGGATTTTTTCCACGTGGGTCAGGTATTTGGCGCGCGTATCGGCCTTGCCTTCTTCCAGGTAGTAATCGCGGTCAGGCAAGCCCAGGCCGCTTTGGCCGATGTCGGCCACGTACTTGGTGGAATCCTTGGCGTCTTGGTGGATACCGAAATCGTAAGGCAAGTTCACGCCCAGCTTGCTGAACTCGGCGATGAAGGCGGGCAGTTCGCTGGTATCTTTCAAGGCGGCAATCTTGGCCAACTGGGCGTTCAAGGGAGTCAGGCCCAGGCTTTCCAGCTTGGCTTCATCCATGAAGCTGGTATAGAAGTCACCGATTTTTTGCGTATTCGAACCGGCGGCGCGGTTCTTGTCGGCAGCGGCGCCTTCCACGATGCCGCGCAACTGTGTCTGGGTGTCATCTGCCAGTTTGGCGAAGCTGCCCCAGCTCGACTTGTCGGCAGGAATGACCGTGTCAGCCAGCCATTTGCCATTCAGGTGCTGGAACAGGTCGTCCTGGGCGCGCACGGCTGGATCGACGTATTCGGTGGCGATACCGGACGCCAGGGTGGCTGGCACGGCGGCAGTGGCGACAACTTTCTTGGACGCATCAGCGGCGCCGGCCATGCCGGACACGCCGGCGAGCAAACTCAGTGTCAATGCACTTAACAGATAACGATTCACAGTAGTCCTCAACATTGTATGGAATTATTGTATGAAATATCAGGGTCAGAACGCATCAGGCTTCTGGCCCGGTTTTTGACTGTAGCATAAGCAATTGAACGGAAGAAAGAACTTTCTGGGAATGCAAAAAAAGACCACGCAAGGTGGTCTTTTTTTTGCTCAGGTGCATATATTTATACTATTTCTGCATAAGGTTTGCACCACAGCAGCGCATTACCAGATGATGACGCGGTTTTCCGGGGCGACATACATCTTGTCGCCAGGTTTCACGTCAAACGCTTCGTAGAAACCAGGCTGGTTGACCATGGTGCCGTTAGCGCGGTACTGGCCTGGCGAGTGCGGGTCGGTCTTGATTTGCACGATTTGTTGCGCTTCACGCATCTTGCTGCGCCATACCTGGCCAAAGCCCATGTAGAAGCGCTGGTCGCCCGTCAAGCCGTCAATCACCGGGGCAGGTTTGCCGCCCAGCGAGATCTTGTAGGCTTTGTAGGCAATCGCCAGGCCGGAATTGTCGGCAATGTTTTCGCCCAGGGTCAGCGCGCCATTGACGTGGTAGCCAGGCAGCGGGCTGTAGCCATCGTATTGCTTGGTCAGCGCGTCGGTCTTGGCGGCGAAGTTCTTGCGGTCTTCCGGGGTCCACCAGTCGCGCAGGTTGCCGTCGCCGTCGGACTGGCTGCCCTTGTCGTCGAAGCCGTGGCTGATTTCATGGCCGATCACGGCGCCGATGGCGCCATAGTTGACGGCGTCGTCCGCCTTGGCGTCGAAGAATGGCGGTTGCAAGATCGACGCCGGGAAGACGATTTCATTCATCGTCGAGCTGTAATAGGCGTTCACCGTTTGCGGCGTCATGCCCCACTCTTCGCGGTCGATCGGTTTGCCCAGCTTGGCCACATTGCGTGCGGAAGCGAAATTGGCAGCGCGCATCATGTTGCCCACCAGGTCGCCCTGCACGATTTGCAGTTTCGAGTAATCACGCCATTTGTTTGGATAGCCGATCTTCGGCGTGAACTTGGCCAGCTTGATTTGCGCTTCTTTCTTGGTTTCCGGACTCATCCAGTCCAGGGTGTCGATGCTTTGCTTGTAGGCGGCCAGCACGTTTTTCACCAGTTCTTCCATGTGCGCCTTGCGGTCGGCCGGGAAGTATTGCGCCACATACAGTTTGCCCACGGCTTCGCCCAGCACGCTGTCGACCGCGCCCACGCCACGCTTCCAGCGCGGCTGGTTTTCCGTCACGCCGCTCAGGGTCGTGCCGTAGAAGGCAAAGCTTTCATCGACGAAGTTTTTCGACAGGTAGCTGGCGTAGCTGCGCAGCAAGTGCCATTCGAAGTAGGCTTTCAGGGTGTCCAGGTCGGTGGCGGCCAGCACCTTGTTGTAACCGGCCAGATAGCTAGGCTGGTTGACGATGACGTAATCGACCTTGCTGGCGATGCTAGACGCGGCCAGGCCGGCTTTCAGGTCGTAGCCTGGCGTCAAGTCATTGAGCTTGGCCACTTCGGTCTTGTTGTAGCGCTTGATCGGGTCGCGGTTCTCGACCTTGGTCCATTGCACTTCGGCCAGCGCAGTTTCCAGGTCCACCACGGCCTTGGCGTGGGCAGCGGCGTGCTTGTCGCCGGCCATGGCCAGCATTTTTTCCACGTGCGCCTGGTATTTGGCTTTCACGGGAGCTTGCTTGGCTTCCAGGTAGTAGTCGCGGTCGGGCATGCCCAGGCCGCTTTGGCTGACGTAGGCAGCATATTTGGTCGACTCGCGCGCATCCTGGCCCACGTACACGGCGTACGGGGTAGCCACGCCAACCTGGCCCAGGTGGGCGATCAGGGCCGGTACACCCTTCTTGTCGCGCAGCGAGCGGATGCGGTTCAGCTCGCCGGTCAGCGGTTTCACGCCCAGCGCTTCGAGGTGAGCCTCATCCATGTAGCTGGCGTACAGGTCGCCGATCTTTTGCGCTTCCGAACCGGCCTTCTTGTTCTTGTCCTGTTGCGTGGCTTCGATGATGCCGCGCAATTGCGGTGTCGTGTCGTCGCGCAGCTTGGCGAACGAACCCCAGCTCGACTTGTCGGCAGGGATTTCGGCCGTGGCCAGCCACTTGCCGTTCAGGTGGGTAAAGAAATCGTCCTGCACGCGCACGGCAGGGTCGATGTATTGCACGTCGATGCCGGAAATGGCGCCGGCCGCAGCTGGCGCAGCAGTCGGTGCAACGGTCGGTGCGGCAGTGGTCGATGCCGGTTCGGCGGCGTTGGCAAATGCGGCCAACAGGGTCAGGGTCAGGCTGCTCAAGAGGTAACGGTTCACGAATTGTCCTTATGGGGCGTGTCAAAAAGATCGGGCGGATAGCGTCGGGCGGGTAGCCCGCCGCGCCCGGCGCTTCAGGAATGTAGCACGTCAAGTCCAGGCTTGACCATCCCCGACTCCCCTGGCATACAGGGGTTTTGTTGCTTTAAAAAAACATTAAAACTTGGTTTCCAGTCGAATATTCCAGACAGTATTGGTCGGCGACGTGGTCAATGCGCTTTGCAGCAGGCCGTTCGTCAGCACGTCGCGGCCATTGATGTAATCGTCGTGCAGCAGGTTGCTGGCGGAAATGCGCAGTTGCGTGCGCGCATCGAATTTCCACAAGCCATACATATCGAGTCCCCGCTTGGCCGTGCCATACACGGTTTCCGTCAGGCTGGTCTGGATGGTGGTGGCCGGCGTCCAGTTATAGCTGCCGCCCAGGGTCAGCGGCACTTCCCTGATGCGGTAGTCGAGGCCCAGGTTGGCCGTCTGCTTGGCCTGCTGGTCGAGCCGGTTGTTAGGGCCGGGAATGCCTTCCACGTTCGACCAGAAACGGCTGTAATTGGCGCGAAAATCGATGGCGGGCGCATTCGGCAGCAATTCCACCAGCTGGAACTTCGCTTCCAGTTCGATGCCGCTGGTGCGCGCATTGCCGATATTGGTGGGCGTGGACACCCAGCGCGGGCCCGTCAAGGTGTTTTGCAGGCTGGTTACACGGCGCATCAGATTATCGATCTGGCGCGTAAAACCGCTCACGCTGAGGATGCCGGCGCGGCCCAGATAATGCTCGTAGGCCAGATCAATCCCCGTCGCCAGTTCCGGTTTCAGATTCGGATTGCCGGTACGGTCAGGCCGCGTGGCGCTGTTCAGGCGCGACAGCGACGGCAGGGCGATCAGGTCGTTCAGGGCCGGCGCGCGGTAGCTGCGCGTCAAGCTCATGCGCACCTGGTCTTTTTCATGGCCGGGGATGCGCCATACGCCGTGTAACAACGGGCTCCAGACGCTGCTGGTATTGCTGACGGTACCGCTGCTGCGGTCGCTGAGGGTGCGGATACCTTCCCAGCGCAAGCCGAAATACGCGGCCCACTGGGGCGTGATATCCCATTCATCCTGGGCGAACAGGGCCAGGCGGCGCGTCTCGGCCGTCAGGTTGTCGCCCGAATCGACAAAACCGGGCAAGCCATTGTCCAGCGACACGCGGGTCTGCTCGCGCTTGCCCCATTCCGCATCCCAGCCGGCCGCCAGTAAATGGCCCTTGCCCAAGGGCGAAGTGTATTTGCCGCCCGTATTGACACTGCGGTCGCGCGTGCTGTCGGTATCGAGGAAGTTGTCGAGCAGCTTGCCGCTGGCATCGTATTGATTGCGCACCGCGTCGCTATCGCTCTTGCCGCTGCCAAAGCCAAACTTCACATCCAGCTTGGCCGCGCCGTCCATCTTGTGCAGCCAGTTGCCGAAACCGCGCAAAAAGGTACTGGTCGAGGTGCTGCTGCCGGCGGCAGTGTGGTATTCAGGGGCGATTTGCCCGATCGACTGGTCCAGCAGGCTGCTGGTGGCGCCATCGCTGCGGTTGCTCATCAGAAACGGCTGGAAGTTCAAGGTATCGCCGCCGTCGAACTTGTAGGACAGGCGCGGCGTCAGGTGCAGCGAGGTGGAGCGGCGCATGCTGATATCCTGCACCTGCTGGTCTTTTTCCAGCACGCCATCGGCCAGCTCGGTATCGAAATTGTGCGTGCGGTTGATGTCTTGCTGGCGGTTTTGCGACACGGTCGCCGACAGCAGATAGGTCAGGCTACCCACCTTGCCCGGCACCATCAGCGACAGATTGGGGCCATGGCGGCCCTTTTCGATGCTGTCGGTGACTTTTAACTGGATATCGCGCTGCTGGTAGCCGTCGCGCAAGATGATATTGATGGTGCCGGCGATGGCGCGCGTGCTGTTCTCGGCCACCGGGCCGCGCATCACTTCGATGCGCTCGACCTGGTCGGGCGAGAGCGAGTCCATGGAAAAACCGGCCGGCGGGCGCTCGCCATTGAGCAGCACCTGCGTGTAGCCGCTACCGAGGCCGCGCATGCGGATTTCACCGCCGCGGCCAGGCTTGCCGCCCATGGTCACGCCCGGCAAGCGTTTCAGCACATCGCCCAGGCTGGTGTCGCCATTGCGGTCCAGTTCTTCGCGGCCATACACCTGCTTGCCCGCCGTCGACTGGCGCCGCTCATCCATGTCGCTGGCGCGGCTGCCATTGACGGTGACGGCCGGCACCTCCTTGCCATCCTTGTCTTGCACCATCACGCTGGTGTCGGCAGGCTGGGATTGACCAAAGGCAGGCGCCATCAGCGCAGTGGAACTCAACAGCGCCAGGCTGGCGGCGGAAATCAGTTTACTCATGGAGACAGTGCAAGTGGAGGTGACGCTGTGGCTGATGTTGTAGCTTCAGCAATGTAAAAATCGTATTCTAGGTGCCCGGCCCCAGCCGTGGCCGGCAGCGTGGCCGTTTTTTACTTTACGATACATTTGCACAACAATTAAGCAACAATTCCCTGCCACCGCATACAACACTTTGCGCCCAGTTCCCCCGCCAGGGCGCTTGCCGCCTCAGTTTTCGAGCGCAGTTGTTGAACTCCGTTTCACAATTAATTGAAAGGAATATTCACCCCGCCGCCGACGTTGCCGGAACCGGCGCCGGCACCGCCCATGCCCCCCATTCCGCCCATGCCGCCGCCGGCGCCACCGCGGCCACCGCCTTTGCGTCCGCCACGGTCGCCACTGGGCGCGCCTGGCGTATCGCTGTGCGGCACGGCGCCATCCATCACGCGCGCCATCTGGCCGGCAATAAACTGGGCCACGGCGTGGCGCTGGCTTTCATCGAGCGCATCGTTGACGGTCAGCCACCATTCGCGCAACTGCTTTTCTTCGGCCAGGCTGATCGCACTTTCATTGTCAAGCCCCCCGACCAGGTCGCGCAGTTCCAGTTGCGGCGCTGCCAGGCCCGCCTGCACACTGGCTTGCAGGCGCTCGCGGCGCGCCTTGCGCTCGCGCAGCAATTGCCGCGTCTTCGCTTCCACCTGCTGCCACAAGATGTTCTGATTCGCATTGAGCTTCAATTCGGTCTTGAAATCGGGCGCCATGGGCAACAAATCTTCCAGGTGCATCTCGGTGATCGGTATGGCCGACGCCGTCAAGGCCGTCGTGGAGAGCAACAGGGCCAGGCTGAATCTACGCAAGGAAGGCAACAAGGTCAGGGATGTCATGGGGGCTCCGGATAAAAAAAAGCCTGCGTCCTGAGACGCAGGCAAAACCACTTCGGGTCGAGAATGCGAATTCACTATATGACGGTGTGACAGACTTTTTTTCGAGTATTACAAATGCTTACTCCCCTCAAGAACAACTATACATCGCATACAAAACCGCAACATATGGCAAGTTACTGGCCGGTTTCCGCTACCTACACTGTGCTTTAAACCCCGATTCACGCTGGCGTTCCACGCCGGCCGGGATTCAGGACTATACTTTGAAGCAGCGCCGCTCCACGGGGACTGGCGCCTGCGCAACACAGAAGACCAAAGACCAATTTTCGCTAGGTGGACATATGGGCAAACTCAAAAACACAGGCTTGATCGGCCTCGGCGTCGTGGCCGGGGTTGCCGTCTCGCTGCAATTTTCCGCGATGGCGCAAAAAAACGTCGAGCCAGCGCTGCCGCTGGAAGAACTGCGCCAGCTGGCCGACGTGTTTAGCCTGATCAAGTCCGACTATGTGGAACCGGTGGAAGACAAGAAACTGCTGACGGAAGCCATTTCCGGCATGGTCGCTTCGCTCGATCCCCATTCCGCCTACCTGGACAAGAAAGCCTACGCCGAACTGCGCGAAGGGTCGGAAGGCAAGTTTGTCGGACTGGGGATTGAAATTGGCCTGAGCGAAGATGGCTATATCAAGATTGTGTCGCCGATCGAAGATTCGCCCGCCTACCGCGCCGGCATCAAGGCCGGCGACCTGATTACCCGCCTCGACGGCCAGCCCGTGAAAGGCAGCAGCCTCGATGAAAACGTCAAGCGCATGCGCGGCGAGCCGGGCACCAAGGTCTCCCTGACGATTGCCCGCAAGGATGAACCGCAGCCGCTGTCCTTCGTCATCACCCGCGAGGAAATCCACCAGAAAAGCGTGAAGTCGAAGATGATCGAACCCGGTTACGCCTGGGTGCGCGTGTCGCAATTCCAGGAACCGACCGTCGATGACATGGCGGCCCAGATCACGGCGCTGTACAAGCAAGACCCCAATATCAAGGGCATGGTGCTGGACCTGCGCAACGATCCGGGTGGCGTGCTGCAGGGCGCCATCGGCGTGGCGGCCGCCTTCTTGCCCAAGGACAGCGCCATCGTCTCGACCAATGGCCAGTTGCCCGATTCCAAGCAAGTGTTTTACGGCCGCGCCGAATACTATGCCTTGCGCAGCGAAGGCGACGCGCTGGCAAAACTGCCGGAGGCCATCAAGAAAGTACCGCTGGTGGTACTGGTCAACACGGGGTCGGCATCGGCCTCGGAAATCGTCGCCGGCGCCCTGCAGGACTACAAGCGCGGCACCATCATCGGCACGCAAACCTTCGGCAAGGGTTCCGTGCAAACCATCCGCCAGCTGACCGCCGACACGGCCGTCAAGCTGACCACGGCCCGCTATTACACGCCGAACGGCCGCTCGATCCAGGCCAAGGGCATCGTACCCGACCTGCTGGTCGATGAAAACGCCAACGGCGATGGCTTGAACAGCCTGCGCATCCGCGAAGCAGACTTGCAGAAACACTTGATCAACGACCGCGACAAGGATGCCGACAAAGCCAGGGATACGGCCAAGGCCGCCCCTGTCAACGACGAGATGGAAGAGCAACTGCGCATCATCGCCCTGGAAAAAACCCAGAAACCGCTGGAATTCGGCAGCAAGGATGACTTCCAGCTGGGCCAGGCCCTGAATCACCTGAAAGGCTTGCCGGTGCAACTGGCCAAGCCGGAACCGGTGGTGGTGCAGGCGGATGTGAAACCAGCGAAAAAGTAGCCGCACGAGTAAAGTAGCCGCACCAGTAGCATTTCTTTAAAACAAAGATCCAGGACCTGCCCACGCGGCGGGTTCTTTTTCTGTCGTCCCCGCCATACACCACGCCACCGCTATTTCCTTGCGTGGCACGAAACTCTCTACAGTCGAGCCTGTTTGTGTAAAATTTGCTTCACTTATCGGCGTCGCGTCGATTGCCTAATTTGAAAGATTTCACATGAAACAAGTCGTCATCAGCGGTACCGGCCTGTACACGCCGCCATTCTCGATCTCCAACGAAGAACTGGTCGCCTGCTTTAATGCCTACGCGGAAAAATTCAATGCCGAGCACGCAGCCGCCATCGCCGATGGCACGGTGACGGCGCTGGACCTGTCGAGCGTGGCCTTCATCGAAAAGGCGTCCGGCATCAAGTCGCGCTACGTGATGGAAAAGGAAGGCATCCTGGACCCGGCGCGCATGGTGTCGCGCATCGCCGAGCGCGCCGACGATGAAATCTCCTTGCAAGCCGAAATGGCCGTGGCCGCCGCGCGCGAGGCGCTGGCCCGCGCCGGCCGCACGCCAGCCGATATCGACATGGTGCTGGTGGCCTGCAGCAATATGCAGCGCGCCTACCCGGCCATGGCAGTGGAAGTGCAGCACGCACTCGAGATCGACGGTTATGGCTTCGATATGAACGTGGCGTGCTCGTCGGCAACTTTCGGTATCCAGCAAGCGGTGGCCGCCGTGCAAAGCGGCCAGGCGCGCGCCGTGCTGGTCCTGAACCCGGAAATCACCAGCGGCCACCTGAACTGGCGCGACCGCGACAGCCACTTCATCTTTGGCGACGCCTGCACCGCCATCGTGGTCGAGGCGAAAGAGACGGCCGTCTCGCAGCACCAGTTCGAAATCGTCGGCACGGAATTGAAAACGCGTTTTTCCAACGCCATCCGCAACAACTTCGGTTTCCTCAACCGCTTCGATGAAACCAAAGTGGGCCAGGCCGACAAGCTATTCCGCCAGCAAGGCCGCAAGGTCTTCAAGGAAGTCTGTCCGATGGCGGCCGACATGATCAAGGCTACCCTGGCCAAGGCCGGCGTGGAAGTGGCGCAAGTGAGCCGCTACTGGCTGCACCAGGCGAACCTGAACATGAATCTGCTGATCGCACGCCTGATCCTGGGGCGCGACGCCGAAGCCCATGAAGCACCGGTGATCCTCGATACCTACGCCAATACCTCGTCGGCAGGTTCGATTATTGCCTTCCATAAATATCAAGATGACATGCCGGCCGGCGCCATGGGCGTGATCTGTTCGTTCGGCGCCGGTTACTCGATTGGCTGCGTGGTCGTACGTAAACTTTGATATGCCGATGCAGAAAAGCGCCTGTTTTTTGAATTAGGCGCTGTTCGAGGTGGATAGGCATGCGTTCGCAGCCACCTGAACGAAGATAAGGTTTGGATTTTTTGTAAAAAAGCGGCAGGAAAAGTTCCAGCTGCAGCTTTGTTGCGTTTATACTCAAGCGCTGCAATTTATCTTTTTACATCTGTATCATAAGGAACCCATCCCGCATGCCCCACGACATCAGTCTGATTACCACCATCGCCGCCGCCCTCGGTTTCGGCCTCGTTTTTGGCTTTATCGCCACCCGTATGAAATTGCCGGCATTAGTCGGCTATCTGGCCGCCGGCATCATGATAGGACCGGCAACGCCAGGTTTTGTTGCAGATGCGGAATTGGCTGGCCAATTGGCGGAAATCGGCGTGATGCTGATGATGTTTGGTGTCGGCCTGCACTTCTCGATTGAAGACCTGTGGGATGTGCGCAAGATCGCGCTGCCGGGCGCCATCCTGCAGATTGCCGTCGCCACCGCGATGGGCATGGGCCTGGCCCACTGGTGGGGCTGGAGCATAGGCGGCGGACTGATCTTCGGCCTGGCGCTGTCGGTGGCCAGTACCGTGGTGCTGCTGCGCGCGCTGGAAGAACGGGGCATCCTCGATTCCTTGAATGGCCGCATCGCCGTCGGCTGGCTGGTGGTGGAAGACCTGGTGACCGTGCTGGTACTGGTGTTGCTGCCGGCCTTCGCTGGCGCGCTCGGTGGCACGGTGGCGCCAGGCGCCGAAAAAGTCAGCCTGTGGTACACCCTGGGCATTACCCTGGGCCAGGTCGCCGGTTTCATCGTCTTCATGCTGGTGGTGGGCCGCAAGCTGTTCCCGTGGATCCTGTGGCAAGTGGCGCGCAGCGGCTCGCGCGAACTGTTCACCCTGTGCGTGATCGCCGCCGCCGTCGGCATCGCCTATGCCGCCACCAAGGTATTTGGCGTATCGTTCGCGCTGGGCGCCTTCTTCGCCGGCATGGTGCTGCGCGAGTCCGAGCTGAGCCACCGCGCCGCCGAAGAGTCCCTGCCGCTGCGCGACGCGTTCGCCGTGCTGTTCTTCGTGTCGGTCGGCATGCTGTTCGAACCGAATATCCTGGTGGAAAAACCGCTGCAAGTGCTGGCCGTCTGCGCCATCATCATCTTTGGTAAATCGATCGCCGCCTTCCTGCTGGTGATGGCGCTGCGTTATCCCCCCAAAACGGCCATCATCGTCTCGGCCAGCCTGGCGCAGATCGGGGAATTCTCGTTCATCCTGGCCGCGCTGGGCCTGTCGCTGGGCCTGATGCCGCAAGAAGGCCAAAGCCTGATCCTGGCCGGCGCCATTCTGTCGATCGCCTTGAACCCGCTGGTGTTCAGCATGGCCAATCCGCTGTTGCGCGTGCTCAATAACAGCGACTTTGCCCGCAAATTCGAACGCACCGCCGATCCGCTGGCCGAATTGCCGATGACGGTGCCGCAAGAAAAACTGTCGGGCCAGATCGTGCTGGTCGGCTACGGCCGCGTGGGCCGCCGCATCGCCGCCGCCCTGATGGAACGGGGCATCCACTTCGTGGTGGCCGAGGAAAACCGCGAAATCGTCGACCAGCTGCGCAAGCAGGGCATCCCGGCCGTGGCCGGCAATGCGGGCGAGCCAGCCGTGCTGATCCAGGCCCATATCACGCACGCCACCATGCTCGTCATCGCCACGCCGGACACCTTCCACGTGCGCGCCATGATCGAGACGGCGCGCGCGCTCAACCCCGGCATTTTGACGGTGGTGCGCACGCACAGCGAAGAAGAAGCCGACCTGCTGCGCGCCGAAAACGCGGGCAAGATCTTTATTGGCGAACACGAACTGGCCAATGGCATGGCCGAGCACGTGCTGCATAGTTTTGAGGAAGCGAAAAAGGGGCACGGCGGGCATTGATCCCCGGGGTCAGACCCTCAGGGCCCGGGACGCCTCATACTAAGGCGCATCCTGCCCCGGGTCTGACCCTAGCCTTTGACCTGGGGGTATGAAAAGCCAGCTATAGACTAGCAGCCAGCTCCGCCCCTTCCCGTATCGCCCGCTTGGCATCGAGTTCGGCCGCCAGCGCGGCGCCGCCGATCTTGTGGAAACGCGGGCCGCCGGCGCTGAGCGGCTTGCCATCCTTGTCCACCGGCGGCATCAGTTCCGCCTGGCTATCCTGGCCAGCGCAAATCACCACGTTATCCACCGCCAGCAGGCGCTGCTTGCCCCCCACCGTGATATGCAAGCCCTGCTCGTCGATCTTGTCGTACTGCACGCCCGCCAGCATGGCCACGCCATTGCGCGCCAGTGCCGCCCGGTGCACCCAGCCCGAGGTCTTGCCCAGGCCCGCGCCCACTTTCGATGTCTTGCGCTGCAACAGGAACAGTTGCCGGACCGGTTCGGCCACCATGGCCGCTACCAGGCCGCCGCCATTCTGGGCATTCATGTCCACGCCCCATTCACTCGCCCAGTTTGAAACCGTTTGCGGCAGCGGGTGGGATGGGTCGTGCAACAGGTATTCGCCCACGTCAAAACCGATGCCGCCCGCGCCGATGATGGCCACGCGCTTGCCCACGGCCGCCTTGGCTTGCAGCACGTCCAGGTAAGACAGGACTTTCGGGTGCTCGATGCCGGGGATGGCCGGCAGGCGCACCTTGATGCCGGTAGCGACGATCACGTCGTCGTAGCCGCCGGCCAGCAATTGTTCGCGCGTCACGCGCTGGCCCAGGCGCACGTCGACTTCCAGCAACGCCAGCCGGCGGCTAAAGTAACGGATGGTTTCGGCGAACTCTTCCTTGCCCGGTATCTGCATGGCCACCTTGAACTGGCCGCCGACACTGTCGCTGCCCTCGAACAAAGTGACGTGATGGCCGCATTCCGCCGCCACGGTGGCGGCCGACAAGCCAGCCGGCCCGGCGCCCACCACGGCCACCTTGCGGGCCACGGCTTTTTTCGCATACAGCAGGGTGGTTTCATGGCAGGCGCGCGGGTTGACCAGGCAGCTGGCGCGCTGGTTGGCGAACGTGTGATCGAGGCAAGCCTGATTGCAGCCGATACAGGTATTGATTTCATCGCTGCGCCCGGAGGCCGCCTTGGCCACGAAATACGGGTCGGCCAGGAAGGGGCGCGCCATCGACACCAGGTCGCAGTCGCCCCGTTCCAGGATGGCGTTCGCTTCATGCGGCATGTTGATGCGGTTCGAGGCCACCACGGGAATATTCACTTCGCGGCGCAGGCGGCCCGCCACGCTGGCAAAGGCGGCGCGCGGCACCGAAGTGACGATGGTGGGCACGCGCGCCTCATGCCAGCCGTAACCGGTGTTGAGGATGGTCACGCCGGCCTGCTCCAGCGCCCTGGCCACCGTTACCACGTCCTCCCAGGTATTGCCGCCTTCCACCAGGTCCAGCAGGGAATGGCGGTACATGATGATGAAATCGGGACCGACGGCGGCGCGGATGCGGCGCACGATATCCACCGGCAGGCGCATGCGGTTTTCGATGGTGCCGCCCCAGCGGTCGGTGCGCAGGTTGGTGCGGGCGCACAGGAACTGGTTCAGCAGATAACCTTCGCTGCCCATTACTTCGATGCCGTCATAGCCGGCCTTGCGGGCCAGTCGGGCGCAGCGCACGTAATCGCAAATCGTGCGTTCGATGCCCCGTTCGCTGAGCGGACGGGGGCGGAACGGCGAGATCGGCGATTTCTTGGCGGAAGCGGAAACCACGAACGGCTGGTAGCCATAGCGGCCCGCATGCAGGATCTGCATCAGGATCTTGCCGCCCTCTGCATGCACGGCGCGCGTCACCTTGCGGTGGTTCGGCACGTCGCCAAGGAAATTCAAGGTGCCGCCGAATGGCAGCAGCCAGCCTTGCCGGTTCGGCGAAATGCCGCCCGTGACGATCAGCCCCACCCCGCCACGCGCCCGTTCGCGGTAAAACGCGGCCAGCTTGCCGTAGTGGTAGAAGCGGTCTTCCAGGCCCGTGTGCATGGAGCCCATGATGACGCGGTTGCGCAAGGTGGTAAAACCCAGGTCGAGGGGAGCGAGCAAATGGGGATAGGAAGTCATGGCCTGATGTCTGAAAGGAAATATACAGACGGTACGGTAACAAGCATTGCTCGTGCCTGCAGCGATTTTCTCTAGACCAGCGGTTCTAAATGTGCGCTAGCGCTCGTTCGATGGCACGCGCATCTTGTGCCCGGCGCAACTTTACCGTAGGCTAGCCGCCATGACGCGACTCTTTCTTTGCCTACTGCTACTGTTCGCCGTGACCAGTTCCACACCGGCACTGGCGCAAACGCCCCGTGTGGAGGCGCCCAAGCTGAAAGTCGACGTCAGGCGCATCGAAGTCGATGGGCAACGCATGTATGAAGTCGATGCCAGCGGCACCGTGCAGGCGCCGCCCGCCTCGGTCTGGAAGACCTTGACCACCTATGAACGCATGAGTGAATTCGTGCCTGACATGAGTTCCTGCCGGGTGCTGTCGCGCAATGGCAATGAAGTCATCATCGAGCAGCAGGGCGTGGCCCGTTTCCTGTTCATGAACCACGCCATCCATCTGGTGGTGCGGGCCACGGAAACGCCGCTCTCGTCGATCAACATCGACCTGATTTCCGGCGACATGCGCCACTATGAGGCAAGCTGGAACCTGTATCCGATTCCCGAGACGGGCGGCACGCGCATCGTCTTCAACAGCCGGCTGATGCCGGGCTTCTACGTGCCCGGCATGCTGGGCCCGACCATGATACGCGGCGATATCGAGCGCATGATGAACGCCGTGCTGGCGCGCATCGACAGCCCGCCGGTGCGCTGAACCTGATTTAAGCCAGGGATTTATGCCAGGTATTTACGCTAAATACGTATCGCGGTCGCGGATTTCAGCGAAGTTTTCCAGGCTGCCCAGCTTGACCGTGACCGGGTTCAGGCTCGCCTGCGGCTGCATCGAGCGCCAGGCGAACAGCCATTCCTGCTCCACGGCCTCGGCGCGCGTCTTGGTAAACACGGCGCCCAGGGCGGCGCGCTGGCCGTATTCCACCAGGCCATCGATACCAGCCCAGCTGGGCAAGGTGCGCTGCACGGCGCGGTGCAGGCGTTCGCCGAATTCTTCCGTGTTATGGATGATCAGGCAGCTGTCGGCCGGCGAGAACAGGTCGAACAGTTTCTTGTCCCACACTTGCGAAAAGCTGAGGGTCAGGCAATTGCCTGCAGGCGTCAGGCGGAACTGGCCCAGGCTCAGCGCCAGTTCGAGTTCGCTGCGCTGGCCGTAACGGTGCAGGGTGGGTGGGCGTTTGTAATCTTGCATACTGGATTCAATCTCTACTCTTGGAGGTGCTTGTGGATGGTCTTGTCAGGTGGTAATGCCGGCGCGCCCTGCCGCGCGCCTGGCGGGCGAACATGGCGCCGGAAAATCTGGGCGGTGGCGGAGAGATAAATCTCGCGCAACAAATAAGTGAAACAGCCGATCAGGCACAGCACGGCCAGCACGAAAAACACGGCGATATACTTGTCCAGGGTCAGGTTCAAGATATCGCCCAGGAACAGCATGGCGATAATGATGCAGACAAAGAAACCGCAGGCCGTGCTCAGCGAGATCGAATAGTTGATCAGGTGGGTGCGCTTGTACAGGGTATCGAGCTCCAGCATATAAAGATCGTTGTAGGCGATGTCGAGCCGGTCTTCCAGCACGCGCGAACGGTCGATGATGCGGCCCAGGCGGTTGGTCAGCACGACCAGCATGGTGCCGATACCGGTCAGCAGGAAGACCGGCGCAATCGCCAGCTGGATGGTATGGCCGATATCGCCGATCTGTATATTCATGGGTAAAAAGTCGTCAGTTCACGCTGGTGCCCGCTACTGGCGCGGGCACAGCCGATAGTGTAGCAGGCTGACAAGCGTTAACGCGCATGCATCGTCTCATGCGAAGCCGCGTCCCGGCACAAAACGCTCGGTGGCCCGCACCAAGGCCGAGGCGATGCCATGTTCCAGCGCGCCATGGCCTGCATCGGGGATCATTTCCAGCTGCGCGCCGGGCCAGGCCTGGTGCAGGCGGTAGGCCGACAGCGGCGGACAGATGGCGTCGTAGCGGCCCTGCACGATGACGGCCGGCAAATGCGCAATGCGGCCCAGGTCGCGGATCAATTGATCTTCTTGCAGGAAACCCAGATTGGCCATGTAATGCGATTCCAGGCGGCCCACGCCCAGGTCCAGCGCATCGTTGGGCGTATCTTCCGGCTGCGGCATCAGATACACGCGGCGCCCTTCGAAGCGGCTCCAGGCGCGCGCGGCTGGCCAGTACACGTCCGGGTCGCTGCTGAGGATGCGTTTCACATACGCGGCCAGCAGGTCGCTGCGTTCGGCGGCGGGTATCAAAGCGGCAAATTCCTGGTACAGCTCCGGATAAAACCAGCGCACGCCTTCGATGAACCAGTCGATTTCCGCCTGCGTGCACAGGAAGATGCCGCGCAGCACGAAACCCAGGCAGGCCTCAGGATGCGCCTGGCCATACGCCAGCGCCAAAGTAGCCCCCCAGGAACCGCCGAACACCAGCCATTGGCTGACGCCGAACTGCGCCCGCAGCTTTTCAATGTCATCTATCAGCAGCTGGGTGGTGTTGTTGCGCCACTCGCCCAGCGGCGTCGACTTGCCGGCGCCACGCTGATCGAACAGGATCACGCGGTAGCGCTGCGGGTCGAAGAAGCGGCGATGCTGGGGCGACAGGCCGGCGCCCGGGCCGCCATGCAGGAACAGCACGGGGATGCCGTCCGGGTTGCCGCACTCTTCCCAATAAATGGTGTGCACCTCGTCGACCGCCAGCATGCCATGCCGGTTCGGTGACAGGACGGGAAACAACGGCGACAAGGTATCGGGCATGGCGGTCCTCGGGAAAGCGGTCAGGGAGTCGGAACTATGCCCAATTATAGTGCGCGCCCGCGTACTCAGGCCAGCGGCAGCGGCAAGCGGTTCGAGGACTTGATTTCGCGCATCGACAGGCTGGACTGGATTTCCGCCACGCCGGGCAGGCGGCGCAAGACGGTCGAGACAAATTCGCCATAGGTTTCCAGGTCGCGCGCCACCACTTGCAGGAAGTAATCGGCTTCGCCCGCCACATTGTGGCACGACAGGATTTCCGGGATCGAGAGGATGGCTTGCTCGAATTGCGAGGGCTGCTCGTTGCCGTGGTTGGCAAACACCACGCGCACGAACGCCACCAGGCCGATACCGAGCTTCTTGCGGTTGAGCAGCGCCTGGTAACCGGTAATAAAACCCTCTTCTTCCAGCCGGCGCAAGCGGCGCCAGACGGGCGTTTCGCTCAGTTTCAGGCGCTCGGCCAGGCGCGCGTTGGACAGCCGCCCTTCTTCCTGCAGCAGCCTGAGTATCTGCAAATCTGTGGCATCAAGGCTAACATCTGAAATTTTCATCTAATTATTGTTTTTTTGTGAGTTGAATCTACCCCAATACTAGGCATACCGGAAAGAAATAGCAAGCACATTTCAAGCGCGCAAGCAGATAATCGCAGCACCGCACACCCTCTTCCGCACAAGCGCGCCATGTCCGATTCTACCTTCCTGATGTACCTGCTGGCACTGGCCGGCGCCTTTTTATTGCCTGGCCCCGATATGGCGCTGGTGCTGGCGACGGGTGCGGCGCGCGGCGTGGCGACGGCGCTGGTGACGGCGGTCGGCATCGCCGGCGCGCGCGCCGTGCACGTGACCTTGTCCGGCGCCGGCCTGGCGACCTTGATGGTGGCCCATCCGCAAGCCTTGCAATGGGTGAAATGGGCCGGCGCCGCCTACCTGTTTTACCTGGCGGCGCGCCTGCTGCAATCGGCGCTGAGCAAAGGGCATACCCAGGACAGCGGACAGGCGGCGCCGGCCACGGAACAAGGCGCCCGCGCCAGCCTGGTGCGCGGTTTTCTGACCAATCTGCTCAATCCGAAAGCGTTGCTGTTTTGCAGCATGTTCCTGCCGCAATTCGTTAACGTCAATGTCGCCAGCGCCAGCATGGGCATGCAATACCTGCGCCTGGGCGCCACCCTGGTGCTGATGGGCCTGTTGTTCGATGCGATCTACGCCATACTGGCCGCCCGCCTGGCGCGCCGTTTGCGCGGCAAACCTTCGCCGTACGGCAAGTTCGTCTTGCCGGCCGTGTTTGTGTTATTGGCGGGCCGGCTGGTGATGGGTTAACTCAACAAGGACGAAAAAAAAAGACAGCCGCAGCTGTCTTTTTTTTACCTCAACAACGATTACGACATGTGCTGGCCGCCATTGATCGAGATGTTGGCGCCGGTCACGAAGGCCGCTTCATCGGACGCCAGGTAGGCTACCAGGCCAGCCACTTCTTCCGGCTTGCCCAGGCGCGCCATCGGGATTTGCGGGATGATTTTGCTGTCCAGCACTTCCTGTGGAATCGCCATCACCATCTTGGTGCCGATATAGCCTGGCGAAATGGTGTTCACGGTGACGTTCTTGCGCGCCACTTCCAGCGCCAGCGACTTGGTGAAACCGTGCATGCCGGCCTTGGCCGCCGAGTAGTTGGTCTGGCCGAAAGCACCCTTCTGGCCATTCACGGACGAGATGTTGATGATGCGGCCCCAGCCGCGTTCCACCATGCCATCGCACACCGGCTTGGTCATGTTGAAGACGGAATCGAGGTTGGTGCCCATCACGGCGTCCCAGTTCGGCTTGTCCATCTTCTTGAAGGTCATGTCGCGCGTGATGCCCGCGTTGTTGACCAGCACGTCGACCGGGCCGATCTCTTTTTCCACTGCCGCCACGCAAGCGGCGGCCGAATCGTAGTCGGCCACGTCGCAAGGATAGGCCTTGAAGTCATAGCCCATGTCCTTGGTGATCGCCAGCCATTCGGCGACCTTCGGATTGCCAGGGGAATAGGTGGTGACCACGCGATAGCCGAGCGCCGCCAATTTGAAGCACACGGCTTCGCCCAAACCACCCATGCCACCCGTTACCAGTGCTACTCTTGCCATTTTCATCACCTCAATATCGTTTTATTGCTAAAAATGTGCCGCTCACCATGTGAGACCGTCGACTGACGAATTAGTCTCTTTCAATTGCCAGGGCCACGCCCATGCCGCCGCCGATGCACAGGGCCGCCAGGCCTTTCTTGGCGTCGCGGCGTATCATTTCGTGGATCAGGGTGACCAGGATGCGCGCACCCGATGCGCCGATCGGGTGGCCGATGGCAATCGCGCCGCCGTTCACGTTGATCTTGCTGGTATCCCAGCCCATTTCCTTGTTGACGGCAATCGCTTGCGCGGCAAACGCTTCGTTGATTTCCATCAAGTCCAGCTCTTCATGCGTCCAGCCGGCTTTTTTCAGGCACAGGCGCGAGGCCGAAACCGGACCCATGCCCATGATGGCGGGGTCTAGGCCCGACGAAGCGTAGGCCTTGATGCGCGCCAGCGGCTTCAGGCCCAGTTCCTTGGCTTGCGACGCAGACATCATGATGACGGCGGCGGCGCCATCGTTCAGGCCCGAGGCATTGCCGGCCGTAACCGTGCCATCCTTGGCGAATGCCGGACGCAGGCCGGACAGGGAATCGAGGCTGGAACCCGGCTTGATGTATTCATCGCTGTCGAACACCACGGTGCCTTTTTTACTGGCGATTTCCAGCGGCAGGATTTCATCCTTGAACTTGCCCGCTTTTTGCGCCGCTTCCGCTTTCAGTTGCGACTGCAGCGCGAACTCGTCTTGCTCGGCGCGCGTGATTTCATATTTCTTGGCAACGTTTTCCGCCGTGATGCCCATGTGGTACTGGTTGTACACGTCCCACAGGCCATCGACGATCATGGTGTCGACCATCTTGAAGTCGCCCATGCGGAAACCGTCGCGCGAACCGTTCATCGCGTGCGGCGCGGCGCTCATGTTTTCCTGGCCGCCGGCGATGATGATGTTGGCGTCGCCGCACTTGATCGCTTGCGCCGCCAGGTGGGTGGCTTTCAAACCGCTGCCGCACACCTTGTTGATGGTGAACGCAGGGATACTGCTCGGCAAGCCAGCCTTGATGACGGCCTGGCGCGCGGCGTTCTGGCCGACAGCGGCCGTCAGTACCTGGCCCAGGATCGCTTCGCCGATCAGCTGAGGGTCGATGCCGGTCTGTGCCAGCAGGCCCTTGATTACATGCGCGCCCAGTTCGGACGCAGGAATCTTGGCCAGGCTGCCACCGAATTTGCCGACTGCAGTACGGCCGGCGGCCACGATTACGACATCATCCATTTATTTCTCCGATATGCTGGCCACGATGGCCAAGGTGTTGATCAATCCGGGAAGACACAGCAAGCTGTGTTTTATTGCTCGTGGCCTGGGCCACACTCCAACGCCACACCGTCGTGACTGGCAAGGTCGGCTGCCGTTCCGGTATGGCGCACGGCCGGGCGCGGCGGGTAGCCGCAACCGGGCCGCAACAAGACTAACGCTGGTCACTATCTAGTTTCCGGCGTGCCTGTTTTTATTTTTATCATACCCTTCATCTGGCCTGCCGAAAGGGGTTTTTAGAAAATTATTGAAGGGAATAACGAGGGGAAACGGTGCTTCTTTTACGGCCTGCAAGAGTTCACCAAATTTTTGATGCGTCGCAGCAAACTCACCCTTTGTCACAGTCGAGAAAGTCGCATGGGTTTCTTGAGCAACTTCCTTTGCCTGGCGTCCATAGGAACCGATGCGCGCAATGGCCAATTGCGATTGCGCGCGCGACAGTTGCAACAGCTCTTGCGGGTCTTTGGCGGACAGCAGCTGGTTGCCTGCTACCGTCGCGGCCGCCAGCGTGGTACGGGCCGCATCGAGGTTCAGATCGACGATCCTGGCGCCACCGGCGATGGCGGCCTCGACGAACGCCTGGGCACTGATTAACTGGGCTTCGTAGACAGCCAGGCTGGCACGCGACACTTGCTCGGAAAATGACACCATCTTCTTTCTCCTCGGGTAAAAGGCGGCGCTTTGTTGCACCGCACAGTACTCAACTTTAAGCGGACGTTCATTAGCAAACCTTGATGTACCTCAAGCTTTTTTTGTTCATTTGTTTCCAGAAGCCAGCAATCAAGACAATAACTTGATACCGTCTAGCGTCGCGGCGCATTGTTCCCGTATCACGCTGACAAAATCACGCACGTAAGCCTTGTCTTTCAGCCCATCGGGCACCGACACGAACAGGTCGCTCCACAGGCCATGATCGCCCACCGGACGCGCCACCACATAATCGTAATCGACATAGTTTTTGATCGCCCAGTTCGGCAAGGCGGCGATGCCGCGACGGCTGGCGACCAATTGCAGCACGGCGACAGTCAGCTCGGCCGTGCGGCGTTCAAAATGGATGCCCGCGGGCCGCAGCACTTCGCGGATCAGGTCGATGCGCTCTTCCGGCACCGGATAGGTAATCAACGTTTCACCCGCGAAATCTTGCGCGGCCAACCGGCGCTGCACCTGCAAGCGGTGTTTCTGCGCCATCACCACCAGGATTTCAAAACGGAACAGGGGGAACACGGTGAAATCGGGACCGTACGGCGAGCCGATCACCAGATCCGCCTCGCCCGAACGCAGCAATTCCGCCGGTTCGCTGTGAAAGCCCGACACCAGGTCGATTTCCACTTCCGGCCAGCGCTGGCGGAAGGCGTCCATCACCGGCATCAGCCAGTCGAAACAGGTGTGGCATTCCAGCACCACGCGCAATTGCCCCTTGTCGCCCTGCGACAGCCGCGCCACGTCGCGCTCGGCCAGTTCGATCTCGGGCAAGAGCTTGTCGGCCAGAGCCAGGAGGCGGCTGCCGGTGGCCGTAAACGCGATCGGCATCGACTTGCGCTCGAACAACGGGGCGTTATAGCGCTCCTCCAATAAACGGATCTGGTGCGACAGGGCCGACTGGGTCAGATTGAGCAGTTGCGCGGCGCGCACCAGGCTGCCCGAGGAACGCAAGGCACTCAAGGTGCGCAGGTGACGAATTTCTAGCATTGGAGAGAAAGTGTGAGTTTATACGTGAATTATTTTCACGTTATTCTAAAAAAGATTTCTTTTTGATTATAGAGTAGATTGCCGCACACTCTAGCCTACGCACATTAAATCTCGATGACATCGTGCGCATTGCCACCCCTCCCCTGGTTTTCCACAGATCCATGCGGCATGCACCTTCAGGTAGCCATAACAAAGGGGACGCCTGCAAGCATGCAGGCGTCCCCTTATCGCCATTAACTGATCAAATCACATATCAGGCAAAAGAAACCAGCACGTCATCCGCTGTGACCTCGGTTTTTTTGGTCCGTCCTTTTTGTACCAGCCGCACCAGGCCAAACTGCTCCAGCGCAACAAGGGAGGGCGATACCTTGGGTGCGTGCTTGCCTGCCGTTTTTGCCAGGGCAGACACCGAGGCCGGCTGCTGTTCCCGAATAATTTTCAGCATGGCCAGGTTCTCGCCCGACATCACGCGGGCCATGTCATGCAAGCTCAGGCTGTACTTGATGCCGTGCGGCCGGTCTGGCGTCGCTTTGACTTGATGCACCTCAAACTTAATAAAATAACCATCCTGATTCTGCACCTGGATTTCTCCATCCAGCCCTGATAGATACTCAAGGCCGGTATCTGCTTGCGGTGGCGTATTGTCAGGCATGCCCAATACAATCATCACTTGATACTTTTTGCTTATTTATTGAGCAAAGTGACAAAATGCATATAACCCGTCAGCATTGCAGCAGAGCCTGCGCTGGCGCACACCGGCAGCAACCCCAACCAGGCTGGCATGCGGCTTGCGCCCTTTTTTCAGGCAGGTATGCCGGTTCCCGTTGACAGCTCCCCTTTTTCCGATTTTTTTCAAGTAAAATGCAGAAAATTCGCTGCTTTCAAGGGTTTGACAGCAGGCAAGATACCCGGCTGGCGGCAGGCGCGATGCGTGTCTGCGGCAGGCGCTCTTTCGCAAGCCCTTCTTTTATAACTGTTTATGCCAAAAAGTTCGTCGCAGAAGCCCATCGAAATCAAGATTTCCACCGTCGTCGCTGTCTCTGCCATCCTGCATAGCGCCGATATCCGGGCACTCGACAGTGCCTTGCACGACATGACGGGAGGCGTGGCCGACTTTTTCGAAGATGACCTGGCCGTGCTGGACGTGGCTGACTTGCCCACCGTCAAGACACCCATCGACTGGGCGGCGCTGGTCGCCTTGCTGAAAAAATACCGTTTGAACGCCGTTGCCGTGCGCAATGCCGCGCCGGAATTGCATGAAGCGATCCTGGCGCAAGGCTTGAGCCTGGACAGCGGCAAGACGCGCGAGGATGCGCCACCCAAGGATGGACCCACCATCGCCGCGCAGGCAGGCGCCGAAGCGCAAGTGATGGTGATCGATACGCCGGTGCGCGCCGGCCAGCGCATTTATGCGCGCGGCTGCGACCTGATCATCACCGCCGTGGTCAACAATGGCGCGGAAATCATCGCCGACGGCAGCATCCACGTGTATTCCACGCTGTACGGCCGCGCACTGGCGGGTGCTTCCGGCAACCCGCAGGCGCGCATCTTTGCGCTGGCGATGGAACCGGAACTGGTGTCGATCGCGGGCGTGTACCGCACCTTCGAAGATGGCTTCCCGCCCGAGATGTCGCGCGGACCCGTGCAAATTCGTTTGGCTGGAGACAGAATCGATATACACTCTGTCAATCCAGTGACCCCCGTGAACCGCTCTTAACAGCTGCTCCATTCAAGAGATATCTAAAAAGGACTATTTGTGGCAAGAATTATTGTTGTGACGTCCGGCAAGGGCGGTGTCGGCAAGACGACCTCAAGCGCCAGCTTTTCCACTGGCCTGGCCATGCGCGGCCACAAGACAGCCGTGCTCGACTTCGACGTGGGCCTGCGTAACCTTGACCTGATCATGGGTTGCGAACGCCGCGTCGTCTACGACCTGATCAATGTGATCAACAAGGAAGCGACCTTGAACCAGGCGCTGATCAAGGACAAGCACTGCGACAACCTGTTCATCCTGCCGGCCTCGCAAACGCGCGACAAGGACGCGCTGACGGAAGATGGCGTGGAACGCGTGTTGAACGACCTGATCAACATGGGCTTCGAATTCATCATCTGCGATTCGCCGGCCGGTATCGAGCACGGCGCGCTGATGGCGCTGACGTTTGCCGATGAAGCCATCATCGTGACCAACCCGGAAGTGTCGTCGGTGCGCGATTCGGACCGCATCCTGGGCATCCTGCAAGCCAAGTCGCGCCGCGCGCAGACGGGTGGCGAGCCGGTCAAGGAACATTTGCTGATCACCCGCTACTCGCCGAAACGCGTGGAATCGGATGAAATGCTGTCGTTCCAGGACGTGCAGGAAATCCTGCGCATCCCGCTGGTGGGCATCATCCCGGAATCGGAACAAGTACTGGCAGCCTCGAACCAGGGCAATCCGGCCATCCATTTCAAGGGTACCGACGTGGCGCAAGCCTACGAAGACGTGGTATCGCGTTTCCTCGGCGAAGAAGTCGAACTGCGCTTTACCAATTATGAAAAGCCTGGGCTACTCCAGCGCATTTTTGGGGCCAAGTGATATGGCATTGCTCTCTTTCCTGTTTCCACCCAAGCTGAAGACGGCGGTCGCGGCCAAGGAGCGTCTGCAAATCATCATCGCCCGCGAACGCAGCGGACGTGATGGCCCAGATTTCCTGCCGGCCTTGCACAAGGAATTGATCGAAGTCATCTCGAAATACACCAAGGTCAACGCCGACGATATCAAGATCTCGCTGGACCGCCAGGGCAACCTGGAAGTGCTGGACGTCAACGTGGTGCTGCCAGACGCTTAAGCGTCCAGGTAGTTATCGCTAGCGCGGCCTGACCGCCGTCAATTCCTGCGCCACCGCGGCGCAGGCGTTGACGTGCTGGTAGCCGATCTGGCGGAATACGGCGTAACCGAGCGCCGCCGCCACCGCCTGGCCGGCGAACGGCACGAAGCGCGCCACCTGCTTGGTGGCTATTTTTATGCCGCTGCGCTTGAGCAGGTGCATCAGCAATTCACGCGTCACCAATTTCCCCACCAGCATGCCGCCCATGCCCACCGCCGCGCGGTAGGCCATCAGCTTGAACTGCGGGTTCAGGCGTTCGATCTGTTCCGGCGTCAGGCCGAATTCATGGTTGATATCATTGATCAGCATCGATAGCAGGCCCACGTCGGACATCAGGTCGATGCCGGGAATCGGGATCGCCGAGGCCCCGGCCGACATGGCAGCACGACGCCGCACCAGGCTGCGGCAGCGCTCGCGCACCTGCCCGATTTCCGCACTGCTGCCGGGTATCAGGGTCCAATCAGGGCTGCTCTGGTCGGCCATTGCGGTTTCTCCATTTGGAAGGGAACATGTCCAAGTGTAACTGAAACGTGTATTACGCCGAATTCACTGGACACAGTTGCAATCTCTGTTATATTTCACAGGAGCATTCCTTAACATTACGATAAGCAGAGCGGACCGTCTGTTTGTTGCTACACACTCCAGTCAATTATGCGAATTGCCGTACTCGATAGCGACCATAGTCAGGCAGAACTGATCTGCCAGGTGCTCACTGCCGCCGGTCACGCTTGCCATGAATTTCAGAGCGGCAAGGAACTGCTGGGGCAATTGCGCAAGGACAGCTGCGACATGCTGATCCTCGACTGGCAAGTGCACGATATGGACGGCGCCGAAGTGGTGCGCCGCGCACGCGAAAAACTGGCGCCCAAGGCGCCCGTGTTGTTTATGACCAACAGCGCTGGCGAGGACGATATCGTCGAAGGCCTGACGGTCGGCGCCGACGACTATATGGTCAAGCCGCTGCGGCGCAGCGAACTGGCGCTGCGCACCCAGGCCCTGCTGCGCGTGGCCTACCCGGCCCAAACCGGCGCCGAACACTTGCAATTCGGCGCGTACACCTTTGAAACGCGGCCCGGACGCCTGCTCAAGGATGGCGAAGTGCTCGATGTGACGCACAAGGAATTCGCCCTCGCCCTGCTGTTCTTCCGTAACCTGGGGCGCCCCTTGTCGCGCGCCTACATCCATGAATCCGTGTGGCAGCGGGAAACGGCCCTGCCCTCGCGCACCATGGACACCCATGTCTCGCGCGTGCGCAACAAGCTGCAACTGAAACCCGAACATGGCTACCGCCTGGTGCCTGTCTACAGTTATGGCTATCGGCTGGAAAGACTGGGCAGCCACGACGCTGGCGCCAGAGTGTAGGCCAGCCCAAAAACGGGCGGGCTGCTCAAAGATCGGGCACAAAGCGCTATAATGTCGGCATAACGAATTCATATCGCCCGAAATGCAACTGTTAGCCGTCGGCCTCAATCACACCACCGCCCCAGTGTCGCTCCGCGAACAGCTGGCGTTTGCGCCTGAGCATCTGGGCCAGGCGGTGATGGCTGCGCGCTCCTGGTTCCAGCGCATCGACGCGCGCGACAATGACGAGGCGGCGATCCTGTCGACCTGCAACCGCACCGAGCTGTATGCGGCCAGCCATGTGCCCAATCCGCTCGACGCGGGCGCCCATTTCCTGGCCGATTATCACAAGCTCAGCTACAGCGAGCTGCGCCCCCACCTGTACATGCTGCCGCAGCACGACGCCGTGCGCCATACCTTCCGCGTCGCCTCCGGCCTCGATTCGATGGTGCTGGGCGAAACGCAGATCCTGGGCCAGATCAAGGACGCCATCCGCACGGCCGATGAAGCCGGTGGCCTGGGCACCTATCTGCACCAGTTGTTCCAGCGCAGCTTTTCGGTGGCCAAGGAAGTGCGCAGCACCACCGAAATCGGCGCGCACAGCGTGTCCATGGCGGCTGCCGCCGTGCGCCTGTCGCAGCGCATTTTCGACAAGATTGCCGAGCAAAATGTATTGTTCATCGGCGCCGGCGAAATGATCGAACTGTGCGCCACCCATTTTGCGGCGCAAAACCCGCACAGCATCACGATCGCCAACCGCACCATGGAACGGGGCGAAGCGCTGGCCCACCGTTTCAATGGCACCGCGATCCGCCTGGCCGACCTGCCCGAGCGGCTGCACCAGTTCGATATCGTCATCTCGTGCACCGCTTCGTCCTTGCCGCTGCTGGGCCTGGGCCTGGTGGAGCGCGCCATCAAGGCGCGCCGCCACAAGCCCATGTTCATGGTCGACCTGGCCGTGCCGCGCGATATCGAAGCGGAAGTCGGCCGCCTGAACGACGTATTTTTGTACACGGTCGATGACCTGGGCAAGGTCGTGCAGACGGGCCTGGAAAGCCGCCAGGCCGCCGTGGCGCAAGCCGAAGCCATCATCGAGACGCGCGTGCAATCGTTCATGAGCTGGGTCGATGACCGCGCCATGGTGCCCGTCATCCAGGATTTGCATGAAAGCAGCGAATCCTTGCGCCTGATGGAAGTGGACCGCGCCCGCAAGATGCTGGCCAAGGGCGCCGACATCGACGCCGTGCTGGAAGCGCTGTCGAAAGGCTTGACGGCCAAGTTCCTGCACGGCCCGCAGCAAGCGCTGCACCGCGCCCAAGGCGATGAACGCAAGCAACTGGCCACCCTGCTGCCCAAACTGTTCCGCGCCCGCCGTTAGCGCCGCCCCCTGGCTGCCTGCGCGGCCATGCCCCGATTTGCGCACCGCCCCCGGCGTGCCGCTCCCTTACTTTACTTTTTACGCGAATTGCTATGAAACCATCCATGCTGGACAAGCTCGATCAACTGGCGAACCGCCTGGTCGAGCTCGACGAACTGCTGATGCACCCGGACGCCACGTCGAATATGGACAACTACCGCAAGATGACGCGCGAGCATGCCGAACTGGGTCCGCTGGTGGCGGTGTACCACCGCTACCAGGAAGCGGGCAACGATATCGCCACGGCGCAAGAGATGCTGAACGACCCGGACATGAAGGATTTTGCCCAGGAAGAAATCGAAGCAGCCAAAGCTACCATGGCCCAGCTGGAACGCGAACTGCAAACCATGCTGCTGCCGAAAGACGCGAATGACGAGCGCAATATCTTCCTGGAAATCCGCGCCGGCACGGGCGGCGATGAATCGGCCCTGTTCGCCGGCGACCTGCTGCGCATGTACACGCGCTTTGCCGAACGCAACCGCTGGCAGGTGGAGCTGGTGTCCGCTTCCGACTCGGACCTGGGCGGCTACCGCGAAGTGATCGTGCGCCTGGTGGGCAATGGCGCGTATTCCAAGCTGAAATTCGAATCGGGCGGCCACCGCGTGCAGCGCGTGCCCGCCACGGAAACCCAGGGCCGCATCCACACCTCGGCCTGCACGGTGGCCGTGATGCCGGAAGCGGACGAGGTGGAAGACGTCAACATCAACCCGGCCGACTTGCGCATCGATACTTATCGCGCCTCCGGCGCCGGCGGCCAGCACATCAATAAAACGGACTCGGCCGTGCGGATTACCCACTTGCCGACCGGCATCGTGGTGGAATGCCAGGATGACCGCAGCCAGCACAAGAACAAGGCGCAGGCGATGAAAGTGCTGGCCGCCCGCATCAAGGACGTGCAGTTGCGCGAACAGCAATCGAAAGAGGCGGCCACCCGCAAGAGTCTGATCGGTTCGGGCGACCGCAGCGAGCGCATCCGTACCTACAACTACCCGCAAGGGCGAATGACGGACCACCGCATCAACTTGACCTTATACAAACTCGACTTCATCATGGATGGCGATTTGACGGAATTGACGAATGCGCTGGCGGCAGAGCATCAGGCTGAGCTCCTCGCTGCTTTGGGTGATTGATAGCCCCAGGCAAAGGCCGGGGTCAGTTCCTGCGAAATCGGAATGCCTCCCATTGGGGGCATTCCCCCGTCGGGTCTGACCCCAAGTTTAAGTAGCGGCTAAGCAATCAAAATTGCCCGATATGCGAGAATGCCTAGCTAAAATCTTCATTCACCTCACCGGAACATCCATGAAAAGTTCGCGCCCAGCACTCCTGTTTATCGCCGCCCTCTGCTTTGTCATGCTGGGCGTGGCCATGTATCTGCAGCATGTGGTCGACATGCTGCCCTGCCCGCTGTGCGTGATCCAGCGTTACCTGTTCCTCGGCATCGCCATCGCCTGCCTGTACGGCGCGGCATCGCAGCGGCCGAAAATCGGCGCCGGCATCGGCTTGCTGGCAGCGCTGGGCGGACTGGGCGTGGCCGGCAAGCACTTGTATGTGCTGGCCCATCCCGGCTTTTCCTGCGGCATCGATCCGATGGAAACGATGTTGAATAAAATCTTCCCGGCGACCTATCTGCCTTTCATCTTCCGCGCCGATGGCCTGTGCGAAGACGCCACCGCACCGTTCTTCGGCTTGTCGATCCCGCAATGGTCGTTCGTCTGGTTCGGCATCTTTACCCTCGCGCTGCTGTGGATCTTGTTCCGCCGCCAAAAGTAATCAACAAGTAAGCAACTTATTTCAATGCCAGAAATCGTGATTCCCGCCGGCAGCACTGTCGGCGCCCTGCAAATCCGCCCGCAGCTCGATGCGCTCGACAACCGCATCCTGCTGTGCCATGCGCTGGGGCTGTCGCGCGTGGGCTTGATCACGCAATCGGAGCGAGTGCTCACTGACGACGAGGCACAGCGCTTGAGGAGCTTGCTGGAACGTCGCCTGCGCGGCGAACCGATCGCCTACATCGTTGGCCAGCGCGAATTCTTCGGCTTGCCGTTTGAAGTCAGCGACGCCGTGCTGATACCGCGCCCCGACACGGAATTGCTGGTGGAACTGGCGCTCGACCGCTTGCCGGCCCAGGGCCGCTTGCTCGACATGGGCACCGGCAGCGGCGCCATCGCCGTGTCGCTGGCGCACAGCCGGCCGGACGCCGTCGTCACGGCGCTCGACGTCAGCAGCGCGGCGCTGGCCGTGGCGCGCCGCAACGCCAGCGCCAACGGCGTCAATATCACCTTCATGGCCAGCGACTGGTTTGAAGCGCTGGGCACGGAACGCTATGAACTGATCGTCTCGAACCCGCCGTATATCGCCAGCGGCGACCATCACCTGGCCGAAGGCGATTTGCGTTTTGAACCGGTGGGCGCGCTGACCGACCATGCCGACGGCCTGTCGGCCCTGCGCACCATCGTCGCTGGCGCCGCGCGCCACTTGACGGCCGGCGGCTGGCTGCTGATGGAACATGGCTATGACCAGGCGCACGCCGTGCGCCAGTTGCTGAGCGACGCCGGTTATGCCGAGGCGCAAAGCTGGCGCGACCTGGCCGGTATCGAAAGAGTCAGCGGCGCCCGTTTGGGTTGACGTCTTTTCATACGCATTGCCTGACCAGGCAATGCGCTGCACTCCTCCGCAGTTTGTTAAAATATCATCCCATTCCTGACCGAAATAGCACCCTGTCACAGGGTGGATAAAAGCGGCACGACGTTTTTTGGAGCTGCGCCGACGCAATTGCCAATTTTCGGTTAATCTCAGCACAAATTATTTATATGCTGCACAAGAAAGGAAGCTCAAATTGCCCAACCTGTTGACTCGCCGCCTGGCATTGCTGACCGAAGATGCCAACCGCGCGCTGCTGGGCGGCTTGCGTGGCATTGAACGCGAAACCCTGCGCGTCGATAGCGCCGGCCATCTCGCTTTCACGCCCCATCCGGCCGCCCTGGGTTCGGCCCTGACGCATCCCGAAATCACCACCGATTACGCCGAAGCCCTGCTCGAATTCATCACGCCGGCCGAAAGCGACATCGGCACCACGCTGGCCAAACTCGACACCGTGCACCGCTATGCCTATAGCCGCCTGGGCAATGAGTTGCTGTGGAGCCAATCGATGCCCAGCCAGTTGCCGGCCGAAGCCGACATCGAGATCGCCAACTACGGCAGCTCGAACATGGGCATGCTGAAACATGTGTACCGGCGCGGCCTGGCGCTGCGCTATGGCAAGGCCATGCAATGCATCGCCGGCATCCATTACAACTACTCGCTCGACGAGCGCCTGTGGCAGCTGCTGGCCGCCGATGCCGGCACCACCTCCAGCGCCAGCACGGGCACCACGGCGAAAGATATCCAGTCGGAAAGTTATCTGGCGACCATCCGCAATTTCCGCCGCTATAGCTGGCTGCTGATGTATCTGTTCGGCGCTTCGCCAGCCCTGTCGGCCGGCTTCCTGCGCGACCGCCCGCACAAGCTGGAAACCTTGTCCGACGATACCCTGTTCCTGCCCTACGCCACCAGCCTGCGCATGAGCGACCTGGGCTACCAGAACGACGCCCAGTCGGGCCTGCGTCCGCACGAAAACAGCCTCGACGATTACGTCAATGCACTGACGCAGGCCGTCAACGACCCGTATCCGCCGTACCAGGAGCTGGGTACGAAAAAGGATGGCGAGTGGATACAGCTGTCCACCAACGTGCTGCAGATCGAAAATGAATACTATTCGACCATCCGCCCCAAGCGCGTGATCCGCACGGGCGAACGCCCGATCCAGGCGCTGTGCCTGCGCGGCGTGCAATATATCGAAGTGCGCTGCATGGATGTCGACCCGTTCGAACCAGTCGGCATCAGCCTGGAAACGGGCCGCTTCCTCGACGCCTTTTTGCTGTTCTGCGCGCTCGACGAGAGTGCGCCGATCACGGCCGAACAAAGCGCCTGCTATACGAATAACTTCGCGCGCACCGTCAAGGAAGGCCGTAAACCAGGTTTGCACCTGCGCCGCGACGGCGCCGAGATCGGCTTGCAAGCCTGGGGCGAAGAATTGCTGGCGCGCATCGCTCCCGTGGCGGCGCTGCTCGACGCGCGCCAGGGCGGCACGGCGCATGCCGACAGCCTGGCCGCGCAGGCAGTCAAACTGGCCGACCCGGACGCCACGCCATCGGCAAAAGTACTGGCCGAAGTGCGCGCCAACGGCGGCTCGTTTGCGGCCTTCGGCCTGCAGCAGAGCGAACGCCACGCCGCCTTCTTCCGCACGCATCCGCCCACGGCCGAACAAAGCAGCTATTTCGACCATCTGGCGGCCAGCTCGCTGGCCGAGCAACGCGCGCTGGAAGCAGCGCCCGCCGGCAGCTTCGACGATTTCGTCGCCGCCTACCGCGCCAGCACCCTGTGTTCGCACACGTGAGTCATTGATACTCCACCAGGCGCCCCATGCTGACCTTCTACAATGAACTGCACAGCCAGCATCGGGGCCGCTTTGAAATGTTCCGCGGCGAGCTGGTGCCCTGTTTCGAAAAACCGGAACGGGCCGACATGGTGGTGGCCGAACTGGGACGGCGCAACCTGGGCCGTATCGTCACGCCGCACGGTGTGCCGCTGACCTCGCTCGAGCGCATCCACACGCCGCGCTATCTGCATTTTTTGCGCCACGCCTGGCACGACTGGCTGGCGCTCGATCCCGACAACGCCAGCAAGGATGCGCTGCCCTCCGTCTGGCCCGTGCGCACCCTGCGCAGCGATATCGAACCCGATAATTTTGCCGCCAGGCTGGGCCTGTACTCGATGGACAATGGCACGCCGCTCACCAGCGGTACCTGGACCGCTGCCAAGACGGGCGCCGACTGCGCCGTCAATGCGGCCCACGCCTTGCGCCTGGGCGAACGCGCCACCTTCGCCCTGACCCGGCCGCCGGGCCACCATGCGGGCAGCGATTTCTTTGGCGGCTACTGTTTCCTGAACAACGCGGCGCTGGCAGCCCAGCATTTGCTGGACGACGGCGCGCGCCGGGTCGCCATCCTCGACCTCGACTACCACCACGGCAACGGCACGCAGAGCATTTTTTATGCACGCGACGACGTGCTGTTCGTCTCGCTGCACGCCGACCCGCGCCACGAATTTCCGTTTTACCTGGGCCACGCCGATGAAACGGGCAGCGGCGCGGGCACCGGCTACAACCTCAACCTGCCGCTGCCGGCCGGCACCTCTGGCGCCAGCTGGTTTGCCGCGCTGGAAACAGCCTGTTTGCGCATCAAGATGTATGGCCCCGATGCGCTGGTGGTCTCGCTGGGCGTGGACACCTATGCCGGCGACCCGCTGTCCCACTTCACCCTGCAAAGCGGCGACTACCTGCGCCTGGGCGAACGCCTGGCTTTCCTGGACTTGCCTACCGCCTTTATTCTGGAAGGCGGCTATGCCGTGAAAGAGCTGGGCATCAATGTGGTGAACGTACTCGAAGGTTTCGAGACAGCGGAGTAAAGGGCGGCGTTACCAGCCGGTTCGCCGTCACACGCAGCACTCTCGCATGCTCACATTAATATTTTTCATTCTATTTACAAAATGTGAATATTGGTGAGTATTCAACCCGATCCAAGCTAGTAGAATTTATTTTCCATGAAGAAACATTCATGGTTATTCTGCTTGATAATCTTATAAAACTCCGGGAGAGTCAGATGCAAGTATTATCGTTGGATGAGTTGGAAATTGTTTCCGGTGGCTACTGGTGGGACAATGTTATTGACGAACAGTTCGGCGGCAACAATGGCGGCGGCCATCCTCCAAAGAATGAGGACAGCAAGCCTCTGGCAGAGCCTTGATGATTCAATCGCCTCATTCTTGATTGAATAGCTAACAAGAAACTCGCTCCGTAGAGCGAGTTTTTTTATGCGCCAGCGTTTAAAGACAAGGGCGCTACATATTCCTGAACAGGGTCATGAACGGCTGGCTGACGCTCAGCGTTTCCGGCCGCGTTTTCAGCCTCAGCAGACCACGTCCCATTTCATCGCGCGTGACCGACGCCACCATCTTCATGTTGACGATGGTCGAGCGGTGTATCTGTTTAAAAATAGCCGGGTCGAGCACATCGAGCAGTTCGCGGATCGGCTTGCGCAGCAGCGCCTCGCCTTCGGCCGTGATGACGGCCGTGTACTTGGTGTCGGACTGAAAATAGGCGATATCGTCGACCATGATCAAACGCGTATCCTTGCCGCTGCTGGCCGTCACCCACACCAGCGGCGGCGCCCTGGACACACTCGGCAAGGCGCCCGTCAGTTGCTGCAGCAAGCCGGCCAGCGCGGCGTCCGGTGCATCGCCGCGCGCGGCCCTGGCCTGCACCCGCAACATGGTGGCTTGCAGGCGTTCGCGGGCGATCGGTTTGAGCAGGTAATCGACGGCGCCCTTGTCGAAGGCCTCGATCGCATACTGGTCGTAGGCGGTGACGAACACCACCTGGGTGGACGGACTGGCGTCGAGCGCGCCGGCCGCCACTTCCATGCCGGACAAGCCGGGCATGCGGATATCGAGAAAGGCCACGTCGGGCTGCAAGGTGGCAATCGCATCGAGCGCCGTGCCGCCATCGTCGCAGGCAGCCAGGATGCGCAAGTCGGGCCACAGCTCGCCCAGCATGGCGACCAGCGCGTCGCGCAGCAGCGTTTCATCTTCGGCGATGATGCATGTCATGCCCGGCGTCGTCTTATCCATGTGCCGCTCCTTGCGCGCTGACGTCCGGCACCGTGATGGTGGCCGTCACGCCATCGGGGAAATTGGCCAGGATGGAAAACGAGGCGGCCGCGCCATACGTCAGGCGCAGGCGTTCGCGCACATTGCGCAAGCCGATGCCGGTGCCCGTGCCGTCGTCGCGGAACCCCTGGCCATCGTCGGCCACCGTGACGATCACCGTGCCATTGCCGCTGCGCGCCATGATCCAGATGGTGCCGCCGCCGCTTTTCGGCTCCAGGCCATGCTTGATGGCGTTTTCCACCAGGGTTTGCAGCATCATCGGCGGCAGTTCCACCTGGCGCAGATAGGCCGGCACTTCGATCTGCAGGTTCAAACGGGCGCCCATGCGGATTTTCAGGATATCGAGGTAGGCGCGCGCCCGTTCCAGTTCCGTGCCCAGGGTCGACATCGCTTGCTCCGTGCGCGGCAAGGAATGGCGCAGGTAGAGGATCAGGTTGCCCAGCATCTCGTCGGCCAGGGCCGGATCGCTGCGCGTGAGCAGCTGCGCGCTGGCCAGGGTGTTGTACAGGAAGTGCGGCTCGACCTGGGCGTGCAATAAACTCAGCTTGGCGACCGTCAATTCCTTCTCCGTCACCGTCTGGCGCGCTTCGGCCTGCTCGCCGCGGCGGCGCTGCGCCACCCGGCGCGTGATGGCGCGCGTCACCGCTTCGGCGTTTTCCAGGTTGCTGCCATGGTCGACCAGGAACCAGTCGGTCCAGGCATTGCGCGCCGGCTCGCAAATCAGGGTCACGCTGCCCGCTTCGCCATTCGGCGTGATGGTGGCCAGGATCTGGTTCGGCCGCGGTTCCATGAAGGCGAGCAAACGCATGCGTGGCAAACCCGTGTGCGTGTACGGCGCGGCGCGGCGCACGCGGGCTTGCACCTGCAGGCTGTCGCGGGCGCTTTCGACCACTTCGCTGCCTGGCAATTCGCGGATGGCCGCATCGATCATGTCGAACGCTTCGCCCGCCTCGAACGGGATCTCGATCTGGCGCCGCTGGCGGCTCGACAGGGTACTGGCATTGACTTCATTGGCAATCAGGCGCACCCGCCGCACATGCGAAAAGGCGTTGGTGATGACGATCGCCGCCAGGAAGAAGCCCAGGGTGACAAAAAAATCATCGGGATGCCAAAAGATATGGCGCAAATAATTTTCGACCAGGATGGCCGTGACGATGATGTAGGTGATCATCGTGGCCAAGGTCAGGCGCAGAATAAAGAAAATGCTCGTCATGATTTTTCCCTGGGTATTGAAGTAGGCGTAGCATAAGCAGCGGCGTCCACGGCGGTGGACATTATGCGACGGAAGGCCTGTCATGGCGACAAAGGCAAGGAAATAAAGCATTAACGATACAGAAGGCCAAATAAAATCGCTTGCAATTAAATAGCGCACGATATATATTGAGCACATGGACGCCGCAACGACAGTTTCAGACGGGCCTCCAGGGGTGCCTAGGCACGCAACAAGTAGTACACTATTTAGTCGTTATCTATTTATCCAAATACCTCATTAAAGGAAACCATCATGTCGATCAAACAAGTCCTGTATCGCGCTCAAGCAACTGCCACCGGTGGCCGCGAAGGCCGCGCCGTATCGTCCGACAATGTGCTGGACGTGAAACTGACCACGCCTAAAGAACTGGGCGGCAATGGCGCCGTCGGCACCAATCCGGAACAACTGTTCGCCGCCGGCTACTCGGCCTGCTTCATCGGCGCCATCAAATTCGTTGGCGGCCGCGACAAGATCGCCGTGCCAGCCGACCTGTCGATCGAAGGCCATGTGGGCATCGGCGCCATCGAGACCGGCTTCGGCATCGAAGTGGAATTGAAAATCTCGCTGCCAGGCATGGAACGCGCCGCCGCCGAAGCGCTGGTCGCCGCCGCCCACATCGTGTGCCCTTACTCGAACGCCACGCGCGGCAACATCGACGTGACCCTGACCATCGTGTAATAGATCAGTCCAGCCGCGCTGACACGCAGCACTGAAACATAGCCCGCCCCGGCCGCGCCCCTGCGCGGCCGGGGCTTGTGCATTGCACCGGGCCGCCGGGCTTATTGCGCTTTCACATAGTCGACAAAGGCGCGCAAGCTGCAGCTGATGTACTTGTTGCGCGGGTAGTAAAGCTGCAGGCTGGGTTTCTCCGGCAACCACGCTTCGAGCACGGAAACGAGCTTGCCACTGTCCAGGTATTGCCTGGCCTGTTCATAGTTGAGATAAGCGATCCCTGCTCCGCACAGTGCGGCCTCCAGCGCAGAATCGAGATCGTCGAGGATGATATTGCCCGTTACCGCGATTTCCAGCTTGCCCTCGGGACCATCAAACTCCCACAGATAGGGGCGGCCGCTCTGGAAGCGCAAGACGATACACTGGTGCGCACCGAGTTCGGCGGGATGCACGGGCGGCGCATGGCGTGCAAAGTAATCCGCCGTGGCGACCACGGCGAGCCTGATTTTCGGACCGATGGGCACGGCCACCATATCGTTTTCAAGCGCAGTGTCCAGCCGTATGCCCGCGTCAACATTCTGCTTCACAATATCGATCAGCTTGTCATCCGTGCTGATCTCCACCTTGATATCCGGGTACTCGCGGATAAAACCTGCCACGATCGGCACCAGCACCAGGCGTGCAAACAAGGGCGCCGTATTGATCTTCAAGGTGCCCATGGGGGTAGTACGGAAACAATTGACCTCATCGATCATCGTATCGATTTCATCAAAGGCCGGACGCAGGCGGACAAACAGGTTCAGCCCCGCTTCGGTCAGCGCCACGCTGCGCGTGGTGCGGTTAAAGACCTGAAGCTTCAGCCTTTGTTCCAGCTGCTTGATCGCGTGACTGACGGCGGACGGCGACAAGCCCAGCTCATCACCTGCCGCACGGAAGCTTTTGTGCCGCGCAACGGCAATGAATGCGGCGAAGTCGGCAAATTTCAATCGCATTAGTGAAAATCCTTCAGTAACCCATATCAATAACATCGTTTCACAAAATTATCCCCTGTTTCTACAATCAACGCCACATCGAAACGCATGGAGAAACTGGCATGAAAACAGAGAAACTACACCTGGTCTGGGCCCATCCCCGCACGGACTCATTCACCGCGCAAGTCGTCAGGGAAATGCAGGACCAGGCCGCGCAGCAAGGGATCACGGTCAGCAATCTCGACCTGTACAGCAGCAACTTCGATCCGGTGCTGGCCGCACACGATGAACCTGACTGGAATAATCCAAAGAAACAATACTCGGAGGATATCCACCGCCTGTATGCGGCAATCGAAGAGAGCGACACCATCGTGATGGTGTTTCCCGTCTGGTGGTTCAGCTTCCCGGCCATGATGAAAGGCTATCTGGACCGCGTCTGGACCAATGGGCTGGCGTATGGCGAAGGCAGTAGCCTGAAGGGCAAGAAATTCCGTTATGTCGCGCTGGTGGGTGGCACCGAATCCGGCTTCGGCAAGTACGGCTGGGAAAATCATATGCGGGACTACGTCGTCAGGATGATGAACTACCTGACAGTGGAAGATACGAGGATTGATTTCCTCTACAACACACTCGGCATGGAGGAAGAGATTAGCGCCAGCCATTATCAGCAGCTGCTTGCCCAGGCACGCGGCATCGTCACGGCCTTGCAAAGCTGAACCTGGTGCGCCGTTATCCGCTGCAAGCGGCGTGAAGCCGGTAAAATCATGGCCTCCACCAATCAAGGACACCGCATGATCAGCTGGCAATGGCTTACCTTCGAAGAACTCGGCACCCACACGCTGTATCAGGTGCTGGCCTTGCGCCAGCGCGTGTTCGTGCTGGAACAGCAATGCCTCTACCCTGACCTCGATGGCCATGACCAGCACGCCATGCATCTGCTGGGCTGGCGCAGCGTCGATGGCCAGCGCCAGCTGGCGGCGTATCTGCGCTGCCTGGCGCCGGGCGCCAAGTACACGGAAATGTCGCTGGGCCGCGTGCTGACGGCGCCCGAGGCACGCGCCGGTGGCGCCGGCAAGCAGCTGCTCACCGAGGGTATCGCGCGCGCCGAACAGCAGCATCCTGGCCACGCCATCCGCATCGGCGCCCAGCACTACCTGGAGCGCTTTTATCAATCGTTCGGCTTCGCCACCGTCAGCGCGCCCTACGACGAAGACGGCATCGCCCATATCGACATGCTGCGTCCGGCATCGAGGGCAGCCGCATGACGACGGCACTGATTTCCTGGAGCGGCGGCAAGGATTCCTGCCTGGCCCTGTGGCGCGCCCGCGCGGCCGGCATGGCCGTGCCGCTGCTGATCACGGCGATGGATGAAGATGGCCGCAAGTCGCGTTCGCACGGCGTGCCGCCGGAGCTGCTGGAAGCGCAGGCGGCCAGCCTGGGCGCCCGCCTGCAGCGCTATCACGCCAGCTGGGCCAGCTATGAGGAAAAATTCATCGCCATGCTGCGCGAAGCCAAGGCAGCGGGCATACACCACGCCATCTTTGGCGATATCGACTTGCAGCCGCACCGCGACTGGGAAGAAAAAGTCTGCGCCGCGGCCGGCCTGGCGGCGCATCTGCCGCTGTGGGGCGAAGTGCGCCGCGCGCTGGTCGACGAGTTCCTGGGCGCCGGCTTCAAGGCCATCGTCGTGTGTGTCAACGGCCAGCACTTGTCACGCGACTTTTGCGGCCGTGAATTCGACGCCAGCTTCCTGGCCGACCTGCCGCCCGGCGTCGACGCCTGCGGGGAAAATGGCGAATTCCATACCTTCGTCTACGATGGTCCGGCCTTCAGCACCCCTGTCGCCCTGCGCCGCACGCACCTGCTGCAATACGATGCGCCCGCCAGCCTGGGCGGCGCCACTTATTATTTCCAGGAACTGGCGCCGGCCTGAACGGTCGCCGAAAACAAAACGGGCGACCCCGCAGGATCGCCCGTTTTTTCATGTGGTCAATGTAACGATCAATTCACCGAGATCAGCGTCACGTCGAATACCAGGCCGGCATACGGCGGAACCGCCTGGTTGCCGCTGCTATCCTTCGGGGTGCCGCCAGGACCATAGCCCAGGCTGGACGGGATCAACAGGCGACGCGTACCGCCTACCTTCATGCCCACCAGGCCCTGGTCCCAGCCGGGGATGACGGTACCCCGGCCCAGCACGAAAGAAAAACCCTGGCCAGGCTTGCTTGCATCGAACTGCTTGCCCTTGCCATCCGGCTGGGCCGAGTTGTACAGCCAGCCCGTGTAAGACACGACCAGGCTGTTGCCAGCGGCAGCGGTCGCACCGGTACCGACGGTCAGATCGGTGACGGTTAAGGCCGCCACCTGCGTCGCTGGATCGATCACGACGGGTTTCGTGTCGGAAGCGGCAGCGCCGCAAGCGGTCAATACTACGGCACAAGCGATACTGGCAATCAATTGAAATACCGATTTCATGGTTTCCCTTTAAATATTGGAGTGTGACTAATAACGCCTGACAAAACCGTAGCGAGCAGATGCGAGTTGTGGCTGAGAAGCGGAGCTGTGCGCATGCACAGTGAGCATCGCAGGCCGCAAATCGCGACGCGCAGTAGGTTTTGACAGGTGTTTACGGGCCGTACGGTGCGGCCCCGTGCTTAGCGCAGTTTAACAGGTGTCGGGAAGCCGACTTGTAAGCAGAGGTAAGCACGGCAGAAAAATAGGGTGACAATACAACATTGTCAAAATAATTATCCTGCCGGGCCCTCCCGTCAGATTTCCACTTGCGTGCCCAGTTCGATGACCCGGTTGCTCGGGATCTGGTAGTAATCGGCTGCCGTGCGCGCATTGCGCGACATGGTGACGAACAGGTGTTCGCGCCATGGCATCATGCCGGCGCCCGGCGTGGAAATGATGGTCTGGCGGGCGATGAAGAACGAGGTTTCCATCATCTCGAAATCGAGTCCCTGTTCCGCGCACTGCGCCAGCGCACCCGGAATATCGGGTTCATCCTTGAAGCCATAATGCACGTTCACCTGGTAGCACTGGTGGCCCAGGTCTTCCACGCGCACCCGCTCGGATGGCGCCACCCACGGTTCTTCATGCATGTAGACCGTCAGGAAAATCACGCGCTCGTGCAGCACCTTGTTGTGCAGCAAGTTGTGCAGCAGCGCATGCGGCACGCCGTCGGTCTGGCCGCGCAGGAAGATGGCCGTGCCGGCCACGCGCTGCGGCGCCGAGATAAACAGCGAGGAAAGGAAGTCGTCGAGCGGAATCGCATGTTTTTCCAGGTTCTGGAACACCAGTTCGCGGCCACGCTTCCAGGTCAGCATGACGATGAACAGGATGGAGCCCAGCAGCAGCGGGAACCAGCCGCCATGCAGCAGCTTCAGGGCGCTGGCCGAGAAGAACATCACATCGATGGTCAGGAAGAAGCCGGTAGCGGCCCAGCACAGGAACAGATTCATCTTCCAGCGGTAGCGGATGACGAAGAAGGTCAGCACGGTGGTGGCCATCATGGTGGCCGTGACGGCGATACCGTAGGCGGCGGCCAGGTTTTCCGAGGAACCAAAACCGATCACGGCCATCAGCACCACGGCCAGCTGCAGCCAGTTCACGGCCGGGATGTAGATCTGGCCGATCTCGCTCTCCGAGGTATGGCGCACGCGCATGCGTGGCAGGAAGCCCAGCGCGATCGCCTGCTTGGTCATCGAGAAGGTGCCGGAAATGGTCGCCTGCGAAGCGATCACGGTGGCCAGGGTCGACAGCACCACCAGCGGGTAGACGCTCCAGGCGCCCAGCTGCTGGTAAAACGGATTCGAAATCGCATCGGGATGCATCAGCAGCAAGCCGCCCTGGCCCAGGTAGTTGAGCGCCAGCGCAGGGAAGACGATCAGGAACCAGGCGACCTGGATGGGCTTTTTGCCGAAGTGGCCCATATCGGCATACAAGGCCTCGGCGCCCGTCAGCGCCAGCACCACGGCGCCCAGCGCCACGAAGGCGACGAAACCATGGTTGAGCAGGAAAGTGGCGGCGTACAGGGGATTGAGCGCGGCCAGCACGGCCGGCGCCTTGATGATGTTGATCACGCCCATGATGGCCAGGGCGCCGAACCACAGCACCATCACGGGCGCGAAGAAGCGCCCGATGCCGGCCGTGCCATGCGACTGCACCGAATACAGCACCAGCAGCAGCAAGATCGTCAGCGGCACGACATACGGTTTCAGGGCCGGCGTGGCCACTTCCAGGCCTTCGATGGCCGACAGCACCGAAATGGCCGGCGTGATCACGCTATCGCCGTAAAACAGGGTGGCGCCAAACACGCCGATCAGCATCAGCGCAAAATACCAGCGCGAACTGCGGTTGACGGAGGACAACACCAGCGCCATCAAGGCCATGATGCCGCCCTCGCCGCGGTTGTCGGCGCGCAACACCAACGTCACGTATTTGAGCGAGACGATGATGGTCAGGCTCCAGAAGATCAGCGAGATGATGCCGAGCAAGTTGCCGTGGGTCAGTTCCAGGCCGTGGGCAGGGTCAAAGACAGTCTTCAGGGTATACAGCGGACTGGTGCCGATATCGCCGTAAACGATACCGACAGCAGCCAGGGTCAAGCCGACCAGGCTGCTTTTTTTATGTTCCGACGTCAAGGTTGCACCCGATTTTGTTTTGTTGCATCGCACAATATGATAGGTATTAGCAAATAGCAAGTGTATTTTTGCATGGTTCCTGGCTGTCCCAAGGTCGTGTTTTTTGTAGGCTGAGGTACTGGCATGAGTACTCGTGCAAGTGGGGTATGGCTGATTTGCTGCCATTCTACGCCTCGCCAGCAGCGCCGGGCAGTCCCCCGTGTTTTCAGCGATAATGACAGATTGTCTACTACCGCGCGAACGCCACCATGAATCCAGGCATGTTGTACGCTTCCCTCGCCTTCTTGTGCTGGGGATTGTTTCCACTGTACTTCCATGCCATCGAAGAGGTCGCGCCGCAGGAAATCCTGGCGCACCGCATGGTCTGGTCGCTGCTGTTCCTGGGCCTGGTGCTGACCGTACGGCGCCAGTGGGGCTGGCTGCGCAGCCTGAAAACCCAGCCGCGCGTGGTGGCCAGCTTCGTCGCCAGCGCCTTCTTGCTGTCCACCAACTGGTTCATTTATATCTGGGCCGTCAACAACAACCACGTGGTCGACGCCAGCCTCGGCTATTTCATCACGCCGCTGGTCAATGTCATGCTGGGCTTCCTGCTGCTGCACGAGCGCCTGCGCCGCCTGCAATGGCTGGCCATCGGCCTGGCTGGCTGCGCCGTGGCCTGGCTGACCTGGCAGGCAGGGCAGATACCATGGATCGCCCTGCTGCTGGCGGCCACCTTTGGCGGCTATGGCTTGCTGCGCAAGACGGCAGTGCTGGGGGCGCTGGAAGGCTTGTCGTTTGAAACCTTGATTTTGTTCCCCTTGGCGCTGGCCTATATGCTGTGGCTGGGCTGGCAAGGCCAAAGCGGCTTCGTTAATACCGAGTCGCACGGCACGCGCGCCCTGCTGCTCGCTTCCGGCCCCATCACGGCGATTCCCCTGCTGCTGTTTGCGGCCGGCGCGCGCCGTTTGCCGCTGGCCGTGCTGGGCCTGCTGCAATACATTGCCCCCACGGGCCAGCTGCTGATCGGCGTCTGGGTCTTCCACGAAGCGTTCACGCCGGAACGCATGCTCGGTTTCATGGTGATCTGGATCGCCCTGGCCCTGTATGCGCTCGAAGGGCTGTGGAGCACCCAGCGCGCCCGCAACAGCGCCTGACACTGTTGATCGTGTCCGCTTCGCGCCCGTTTCTGCAGCGCACAGCGCTGGCCGGAAGCGGGCGTTTACCGTATCCTGTCCGTCTTTGTATATCACCCGAGATTTCTAATGGCTAATTACGTCTACACCATGAATCGCGTGGGCAAAATCGTTCCGCCCAAGCGCCAGATTCTGAAAGATATTTCCCTGTCCTTCTTCCCAGGCGCCAAGATCGGCGTGCTGGGCCTGAACGGTTCCGGTAAATCGACCCTGCTGAAAATCATGGCAGGCATCGACACCGACATCCAGGGCGAAGCCGTGCCGATGCCAGGCCTGAACATCGGCTACCTGCCGCAGGAACCGCAGCTCGATCCTGAAAAAACCGTGCGCCAGGAAGTCGAATCGGGCCTGGGCGAAGTATTTGAAGCGCAAGCCAAGCTCGAAGCCGTGTACGCCGCCTATGCCGAAGAAGACGCCGACTTCGATGCGCTGGCCACGGAACAGGCACGCCTGGAAGCGATCATTTCGACTTCCGACGGCGGCAACTTGAACCTGCAGCTGGAAATGGCCGCCGACGCGCTGCGCCTGCCGGCATGGGATGCCAAGATCGCCGTGCTGTCCGGCGGTGAAAAACGCCGCGTGGCGCTGTGCAAGCTGCTGCTGTCGAAACCGGACATGCTGCTGCTCGACGAGCCGACCAACCATCTGGATGCGGAATCGGTCGACTGGCTGGAACAATTCCTGCTGCGCTTCCCGGGCACCGTGGTGGCGATTACCCATGACCGCTACTTCCTCGACAACGCTGCCGAGTGGATCCTGGAACTGGACCGTGGCCATGGCATTCCATGGAAAGGTAACTACTCGACCTGGCTGGACCAGAAGCAAGCCCGCCTGAAACAGGAAGAAGCCACCGAATCGGCGCGCCAGAAAGCCCTGCAGAAGGAACTGGAATGGTCGCGCCAGAACCCGAAAGCGCGCCAGGCAAAGTCGAAAGCCCGCCTGGCCCGCTTCAATGAGCTGTCCGAGCACGAATACCAGAAGCGCAACGAAACCCAGGAGATTTTCATCCCTGTGGCCGAACGCCTGGGCAATGATGTGATCGAATTCAAGAACGTGTCGAAAGCGTTTGGCGACCGCCTGCTGATCGATAACCTGAACTTCACGATCCCCGCCGGCGCCATCGTCGGTATCATCGGCCCCAACGGCGCGGGTAAATCGACCCTGTTCAAGATGATCACCGGCAAGGAACAACCGGATAGCGGCGAAGTGGTGATCGGCCAGACGGCGCGCGTCTCCATCGTCGACCAGAACCGCGACAACCTGGCGGACAACAAGTCGGTGTACGAAGACGTCTCCGGCGGCGCCGACATGCTGACCGTGGGCCGCTTTGAAATGCCGTCGCGCGCCTACCTGGGCCGCTTCAACTTCAAGGGCTCGGACCAGCAAAAACTGGTGGGCAACCTGTCCGGCGGTGAACGCGGACGTCTGCACCTGGCAAAAACGCTGTTGATGGGCGGCAACGTCCTGCTGCTCGATGAACCGTCGAACGATCTGGACGTGGAAACCCTGCGCGCGCTGGAAGACGCCCTGCTGGAATTTGCCGGCAGCGTGATGGTCATCTCGCATGATCGCTGGTTCCTGGACCGTATCGCCACCCACATCCTGGCATTCGAAGGCAACTCGCAAGTGACCTTCTTTGACGGCAACTATCAAGAATACGAAGCCGACAAGAAGAAACGCCTGGGCGAAGAAGGCGCGAAACCGAAACGTATCCGCTACAAGCCCTTGACCGTGTAAGTCTGGCTTGCTAAGACAAAAAGGCAGTCACCGCGAGGTGACTGCCTTTTTTTTAAGCACTAATTAGTACTTTTAAAACCGTAGCGAGCGGCAACGAGTTGTGGCTGAGAGGCGGAGCTGTGCTTTGCACGGGACCGCCGAGGCAGTCCGCAAATCGCGCCGCGCAGTAGGTTTTTAGAAGTTGTAGCGTGCGCCTAAAGCCAGGCCGGTGGCCTTGTTGCCCTGATCGGCGCTCTTGCCGAAGTGTTCCAGCTCAGCCGTCAGCGAGACTTTCTCGTTGATGGCGTATTGGGCGCCGACGGAAGCGTACACGCCCGTCTTGTTGTCACCCGTGATGCCCGTCGAGAGGCCGGTGCCGGTCAGGCCAGTGTTCACGCGGGCCACGCCCAGCTTGCCGAACACGCCCAGTTTATCGGACACCGGCATGGTGGCTTTACCAGCCAGGTAATAGCCGTGGGAATCGCTTTTCACGCTGCCGCTACCGGCGCTGGTGATGTAGTTATAGTCCTTGCTGCCGAAATCGGCATAGCCGCCTTCCACTGCCCAGGTTTTGTCGATATCGTAACCGGCATAGATTTTGCCGCCAGCCTGGTAACCGCTGTGGTTACCGGCGCTGGTTGCGCCAGGAACATCGAAGTTATAACGGTTGACGGTGACACCACCACCAACATAAGCACCATCAGCGTGCGCAGCGCTCATGCCGGCGACTGCAGTAACGGAAGCGATCATTGCAAACAGGATCTTTTTCATCATGTTCTCTCTTTCTCAATAAGTTGACGTGCCTTGATTCGCAGTTCAGCGAAGTGCGATGAGTGAAGAGTAACACCGTGAAAAAGCCACGTCCTTCAGGATCCCGTAAGATTTGTGACGAGATGTAAGCCGCCTCATCAAACCGAAGATGATGGCATTTTGAAATAAGTTGGCAGAACTTAAGCGAAACTTAAGCGAACTGACTCATGCGTAGGCTTCCGCCATCGACATCACGCGCGGCGTGATCGTGATGCCATGCTCCTGGAACAGCGCCGTGACGGCGGCCAGGTTATGCGTGCATTCCTCCGTCTTCCAGCCCTTGAAGATATCCGTGCCATCTTTCTGGAAATGCAGGTCCAGCACCTTGCCCTGGTCCTTGTGCAGATAGGCCGAACTGTAGGTATTTTCGAAACCGAGGGCCTTCAGCTGCCCCAGCAGCGCATGCGGCGGATGATCGGGATCGGTGGCGAGAAAAATGCCGAAGGTCTTGCCTGGCGGCTTGGCGGCAATATCGACCTCATAAATGCCGGGGGCCTTGCTCACTGAAGTACTTTTTAGAAATAACATGGAACACTCCCTGTGGGCGACGATACCCCAGATAGTATTTCCTATTTGCATCTTTGTGTTTCTTTTATATCTATGGTGCGCGCTTGCGCCTGGCCAGGTCCTGCGTGGGCGCCACCAGCGCGGCATATAAGTCGCCGGTAGCGCCATCCCATGACTGCACCGCCTGTTGCTGGCGCGCCACCGTGGCCATGTCGCCACGCGCAATCGGGCCGCTCAGGGCAGGCGCCGCACCCAGCCGGAATACATTCGCCACCGCTTCCGTCACCAGCGGCTGCGCCAGTTCGCGCGCCACCGGCTCGGGGATGCCGGCCGCCTGATAGGCGCGCAGGGCCGCGTCCAGCACCGTCACCAGGTAATTGCTGGCAAACACGGCAGCCGCGTGATACAGGGTCTTGGCGGCCGGATCGATGGGCACGGGGCGCGCACCGATGGCCTGCAAGGCGGGGCTCAACACGGCCAGCGCCTGCGCATCGCCCTCGATGCCGCAAAACGTGCCGCCAAAACTGGCCGCCACCTGGGCCGGATCGGCAAAGCTGCGGATCGGATGGACGCTGGCGACCAGGGCGCCCGCCTGCGTGGCGGCCAGCAGCGCGGTCGAGGCCAGCGCACCGCTGCAGTGAAACACGATGCTCCCGGCCAGACGGCCTTCGGCGGCCAGCGCGGTGCAGGCCGGGCCGATCTGGTCATCGCTGACGGCCAGCATGGTCACATCGGCGCGGCGCAAGGCGGCATAGCTGTCGACGGGCGTACCGGCGCCGATAAAGTCCACGGCCGCCTGCGCCGAAGCCATCGACCGCGTCAGCACGTCCTGCACGACGATGCTGTCTGCCGTCGCCAGCAGGCGCCCCAGCACCTTGCCCACATGGCCGGCGCCGATAAGATTGAGAGTGATCTTCATGCGTACGTCATTGTCTTCAGAAGCGGGAACCGGGCTGGCGTAAAAAAACCTCTTCTTCCGGCGTGGATTGCCTGCCCAGGATAGCGTTGCGGTGCGGGAAGCGGCCGAAGCGCCTGATGACTTCCTGGTGCCGCAGGGCGTAATCGAACATGCTGTCGAAACCCGCGTGCTGCTGCGCCAGGCGCTGGAACAGCTGCACCGCCCGTGCCTGCATGGCCAGGTCTTCCGCATGCTCGAACGGCAGGTAGGCAAAAGCGCGCTGCATGGGCAGCAGCGACTGGTCACCACCGGAGTCCGTCAACTGGCGGGCCAGCGCCAAGGCCTGCGCATCGCCGGCAAACGCCTGCGGCATATCGCGGAAGGCATTGCGGGTCAGCTGGTCGAGCACGATGATGCGCGCCAGCGTGCCCTGCGGCGTCGCTTCCCACTCGCGCAAGCCGCCGGCAATGGCGGTGGCTATCAGGTCGCCAAAGCGCTGGACGATGTGCGCGTCAAAGGCGTCATCCTTGCGGAACCACTCCGCCCGCGACTGGCCGTAGCCTGCATCGGTGGGCGGCAAGAACCAGAAATCGAGTACGGCCTGAGCATCCAATGTTTTCTCCTGCGGTCAGTTGCGAGCATGCGACAGCTGGAAGCCGGCGATACCCTCGAAGACGGCCAGCTCGGCCGACATGTTGGACAGGCTGGCGCCCGTGTTCTTGCCATGCGCGATGGCGACGAAACGCCATTCCTGCATGCCGTCCGTGCTGCCGATGGTCAGCGAGCCGCTGGCGATGTCGTAGCCGCGCTTGGCCGCCATGCGCCGCAGCGCATCTTCACGCGGAATAAAATCGCGCTTGAAGCGCATGGTGATGGCAATCGCATGGCGCGACGGCAGCCAGTTTTCCAGTTTGGACAGGAAAATCATGGCCATTGCGCACATGAAGGCCAGGCCCATCGCGGACAGATAAAATCCGATGCCGACCATCACGCCAATCACGGACGAAGCCCAGATCGAGGCAGCCGTCGTCAAGCCGCTGATATTGAAGCCTTCGCGCATGATGACGCCGGCGCCCAGGAAACCCACGCCCGTGACGATGCCCTGGATCACGCGCGTCGGATCGCTGCCCGACACCATGCCATGGCCGCCATACCAGAACTCGGGATAACCGCCCAGCACCGTCAGCGCGGCCGACGCCATGCACACCAGGCCATAGGTGCGCATGCCGGCCGCACGTCCGTGATACGAACGTTCATAGCCGACCAACAGGCCAAGCAACAGCGCGCCCAGCAAATTGAGCAGGATCACCCCGTTCGTCGCCAGTTCGGCCGGCGACCAGTACGCGCGCAGGAAGTCGACGGTCGGCATCTCAGGTTTTCTTGTTCAGCTGCTTTTCAAACGCCACATCGAGCTTGCTGACGCGGCGCGCCTTTTGCGGCCCCAGGCCATTCACAAAGGCGACAAAGGCGTCCAGTTCCAGCGGCGGGCACAAGGGCGGCAAACCCGGCCCTTCCGTCAGGAAGAACAGTTCATCGCCGGTGCGCGCCATCGAATACAGGCGGTTGCCGGTGCGTTCCTTGAGCCGCTCGATAGCAGAGGTGGCGCGGGTCGAGCGCATCAGATGGCTCCCGTGCGCTGTTCCAGCCAGGCCAGGGCGCTGCCCGCCAGATGCGGCGACAGACGCGCGCGCACCGTGGCGTGGTAGTCGTTGAGCCAGGCCGCCTCGTCGTCGCGCAGCAGGCTGCGTTCCACGCAGCGCGTATCGATCGGGCACAGGGTCAGGGTTTCAAAGCGCAGGAAGGGGCCAAATTCGCCCTCGCCCGCTGCTACATTCAGTACCAGGTTTTCGATACGGATGCCCCAGCGTCCGGGACGGTAAATGCCCGGCTCGACGGACGTGATCATCCCCGGCTGCATGGCCGTCTGCGGCTCCGGCATGGCGGATTGCGAAATCGATTGCGGCCCTTCATGCACGTTCAGGAAAAAGCCCACGCCGTGGCCCGTGCCATGGCCGAAATCGATGCCCTCGGCCCACAGCGGCGCGCGCGCGATGGAGTCGAGCATGGGCGACTTCACGCCCAGCGGGAACTGCGCGCGCGACAGCGCGATCATGCTGCGCAAGACCAAGGTGAAATCGCGTTTATGCTCGGCCGTGATGGTCCCCACGGGCACCACCCGCGTGATGTCGGTGGTGCCGCCCAGGTACTGGCCGCCCGAATCGATCAGCAGCAAGCCATCGCCTTCGATGGTTGCTTCCGAACCGGCATGGGCGTGGTAGTGCATGATGGCGCCATGCGCATTGAAGCCGGCGATGGTGCCGAAGCTGGGACTGACAAAGCCGGTCCGGCGCGCACGGGCCGCCGTCAAGTGCTCGTCCACGCCGATTTCCGTCAACGGCGCACGCTGCGGATCGGCCAGGGTGGCGTCGAGCCAGCTGAAAAATTCGCACAGAGCGGCGCCATCCTGCTCCATGGCGGCGCGCACGTGGGCCGCTTCCGTGTCCGTCTTGCGCGACTTGGCAAAGGTGGTCGGGTTGATCGCTTCGACTACGCGCACCGTGCCTGGCACGGCCTGGCGCGTGCCGTAGGTGATGCGGCGCGGGTCCAGCAGCAGCACGGCGGTGGCGGGCAAGGCAGCCAGCGCGGCGCCAGCCTGGTCGTACGGCGCCACGTCCACGCCCTGCTGTTCCAGGGTCGCCCGCAGCGCGGCCGGCAGCTTGCCGTCGGCGACGAACAGGGTCGTGCGTTCCGGGCCGACCAGCGCATGGGCGACAAACACGGGGTTGTAGTGCACGTCGGCGCCGCGCAGGTTGAACAGGTAAGCGATATCGTCGAGCGTGGAAATGAGGTGGTGGCTGGCGCCATGCTGCGCCATGGCGATACGCAGGGTGGCCAGTTTTTCCGTGCGCGGCAGGGCGGGATACGGCGCGCCATGCTCGAACACGGGCGCGGCCGGCATCGCCGGGCGGTCACGCCACACCTGCTGCAACAAGTCGGTATCGGTGCGCAGCGTGACCAGTGCGCCCAGCGCCTGCTGCAGCAAGCGCGCATTGGCCAGGCCCAGCACGGCGCCATCGACACCGACCACCTGCCCCGGCTGCATGGTCTCGCCCAGCCAGTCGATATACAGCACGCTGGCGCCGGACGGGATTTTCTTCAGGACGATGCCGCTGCCGGCCAGTTCCGTCTCCGCCTGCTCCCAGTAGCGGCCATCGGTCCACACGCCGGCAAAGTCCTGCGTGACGACCAGGGTGCCGACGGAGCCCGTAAAGCCCGACAGCCATGCGCGGCCCTGCCAGCGGCCCGGCAGGTATTCGGACAAATGCGGATCGGCCGAGGGCACGATGTAGGCGTCGATCTGCTGCGCGCGCATGGCGGCGCGCAGTTGCGACAAACGAAGGGCGGGGCTGGAGAGGTCTGGAGTCTGCATGGAAGCGGCTGGAACAGTACTGGGAAGCGCCTATGATACCGCGATTGCGAGGCCACGGCAGGGGCGGTTGCGCCACCCGGCTACTCCTCGTAGCGGCGCAAGCCTTCCAGGTCCAGGATGCGGATGCCGCCGTAATCGAGGCGCAGCAGCCCCTGGCGTTCCAGCACCTGCAAGGCCTGGTTGGCGCGCTGGCGCGAGGAGCCGGACAACAGGCCGATTTCTTCCTGCGACAGCTGCACCAGCTTGTCGACACCTGGGTACAGATGCGAATTGAACATCGACGCCAGGCAGCGCGCCACGCGCGTATTCAAGTCGAGCAGGCGCTCGTTTTCCACCATGCCGATGAACTGGCCCAGGCGCTCGTTCAGCTGCATCAGCAAAAAGCGGGTAAACGGCAGGCTGGTCTCCAGCAGCCAGTGAAAGGTGGCCGCAGGCAGGCGCGCCACGCGCGTGTCGCGCAGGGCCATGGTGTCGTACTTGCGCGGCTCGCGTTTCAGCAGCGAACCTTCGCCAAACCAGCTGCCGGGCGGCACGCCGATAAAGGTCATGGCCTTGCCCGAGGCGGAAAAATTATTCATTTTCACCATGCCGCTGATGATGCCGATCCAGTTCTCGACAGGGTCGCCCTTGCGGCAGACAAAACCGCCTTTCGGCACGAAAGTTTCGAACATATCGGCTTCGACACGCGCCAATTGCGCGGCATCGAGCAACTGGGCCCAATGGGCCGCATGCAGTACTTCCTTGAGACTGGGATCTGTTGTCATCATTGTGCGACGCAGCATCGAAAAGTGGGCAAATGTCCCCGAAAAGACAACTCGGTATAGCAACGCAGGCTACTATCATTACACAAACGTAACACATATAAAAACACAGAGCGGCCCACGACGATGGGCAGCCTGAGACTAGCAACCGGAGACACTGGTGCAAACAACGAGAACAGCAGCGATGCCGACGTTTCCGCGACGGCTATTGCAACACGGCTCACTACGAGCCGACCAGCCCGCCTTTCGTGAAAAATACCTGGGCATCTGGCAAACCTGGACCTGGGCCGACGTGAACGATGAAGTGCGTGCCCTGGCTTGCGGGCTGGCCGCCCTCGGTTTCCAGCGCGGCATGAACCTGGCCATCATTGGCGACAACCGCCCGCGCCTGTATTGGGCCATGCTGGCCGCGCAAAGCCTGGGTGGCGTACCCGTGCCCCTGTACCAGGATGCGCCGGCCCTTGATATGGCCTATGTGCTGCAGGATGCGGACATCCGCTACGCCATCGTCGAAGACCAGGAGCAGGTCGACAAGCTGCTGGAACTCACATCCCTGTATCCGCACGTGAGCCGCATCGCCTACGACGACGAACGGGGCATGCGCCATTACCACCAGCCCGAACTGATGTCCTTCGCCGCCCTGCAGGAACTGGGCCGCGCCTACGACCGCGAGCATCCGGGCTTTTTTGAAGCCTCCGTCGATGCGGGACGGGGCAGCGATACCGCCGTGATCCTGTACACCTCGGGCACCACCGGCAAACCGAAAGGCGTGTGCCAGAGCCATAGCGCATTGCTGGCCGCCGGCGAAGGCTGCGTAGCCTTCGACCAGCTCACGGATAGCGAAGATATCCTGTCCTATCTGCCGATGGCGTGGGTGGGCGACTGCCTGTTTTCGCTGGCGCAATCGATGGTGGCCGGCTTCACCGTCAACTGCCCGGAGTCCAGCGACACGGTGATGATCGACATGCGCGAAATCGGCCCCACCTGCTATTTTGCACCGCCGCGCGTGTTTGAAAACATGCTGACCAGCGTGATGATACGGATGGAAGATGCGAGCAGCATCAAGCGCCGCATGTTCAGCCATTTCATGGACGTGGCCAGGCGCTGCGGCGCGCAGATCCTCGATGGCAAAGCCGTGCCGCTGCTTGACACCATCCAGTACAAGCTGGGCGAGATGCTCGTCTACGGCCCCTTGAAAAACGTGCTGGGCCTGTCGCGCGTGCGCGTCGCCTACACGGCCGGCGCCGCCATCGGCCCGGACCTGTTCCGCTTTTACCGCTCGATCGGCGTCAACCTCAAGCAGCTGTACGGCTCCACCGAAACCTGCGCCTATGTATGCCTGCAACCGGATGGCAATATCAAGTTCGACAGCGTGGGCTTGCCCGCGCCAGGCGTGGAAATCAAGCTGGCGGCCAATGGCGAAGTGCTGGTCAAGTCACCCACCACCATGAGCGGCTACTTCAAGCGGCCCGAGGCCACCGCCGAAGTGATCGATGCCGATGGCTACTTTCATACGGGCGACGCGGGCGTATTCGACAGCGAAGGCCACCTGAAAATCATCGACCGCGCGGCCGACGTGGGCAAGATGGCCTGCGGCGCCATGTTCGCGCCCAATTACATCGAAAACAAGCTCAAGTTCTTCCCCTTCATCAAGGAAGTGGTGGCTTTCGGCCACGCGCGCGAACAGGTCTGCGCCTTCATCAATATCGACATCGAAGCGGTCGGCAACTGGTCCGAGCGGCGCGGCATCGCCTATGCGGGCTACACCGACCTGGCTGCGCGCGCCGAAACCTATGGGCTGGTGCGCGACTGCATCGAACAAGTCAACGCGGAACTGGCGGCCGACCCGCTGATGGACCGCACGCAGGTGCACCGCTTCCTGGTGCTGCACAAGGAGCTCGATCCCGATGACGACGAGCTGACGCGCACGCGCAAGGTGCGGCGCAAATTCATCGCCGAAAAATACGCGGTGCTGATCGACGCCCTGTACCAGGGCAAGGCCACGCAGTACATTGAAACCCAGGTGAAGTTCGAGGATGGCCGCACCGGTTCGACCAGCGCCAACCTGCAGATCTGGGACAGCAAAACGTATCGGCCCCAGGGCCTGGCCGCATGAAGGAGCACTGCAGCATGCAAATGAATGAACCCGAAAACCACTTCGGCACGGCGCGCAAGACCGGCCCCGTGATCCTGGACCTGAAAAACATTTCGCTGTCCTTCGGCGGCGTAAAGGCGCTGACCGATATTTCCTTCGACGTGAAGCAGCACGAAATCCGCGCCATCATCGGCCCCAACGGCGCCGGCAAAAGCTCGATGCTGAACGTGATCAACGGCGTGTACCGCCCGCAGCAGGGCGAGATCATTTACCGCGGCGAACACCGGCGCGGCATGGACTGCTACGAAGCGGCCAAGTCCGGCATCGCGCGCACTTTCCAGAACATCGCCCTGTTCAAGGGCATGACGGTGCTGGACAACATCATGACGGGCCGTAACCTGAAGATGAAATCGAATTTTCTCTTGCAGGCGCTGTACTGGGGACCGGCCCGGCGCGAAGAGATCGCACACCGCAGGAAGGCCGAGGAAATCATCGATTTCCTGGAAATCCAGGCCATCCGCAAGACCCCCGTGGGGCGTTTGCCGTACGGCTTGCAAAAGCGCGTGGAGCTGGGCCGCGCACTGGCCGCCGAACCGGAAATTTTGCTGCTGGATGAACCGATGGCTGGCATGAACGTGGAAGAAAAGCAGGACATGTGCCGCTTCATCCTCGACGTCAACGACCAGCTGGGCACCACCATCGTGCTGATCGAGCACGACATGGGCGTGGTGATGGATATCTCGGATCGCGTAGTGGTGCTCGACTATGGCAAGAAGATCGGCGACGGCACGCCCGACGAGGTGCGCAGCAACCAGGATGTGATCAATGCTTATCTAGGCAGTGCAGCCGGGAATTCAGGCAGCACGCTGCCTGCCGTCGAAACGACCTGCCCGTAATCGGGCAGGGCTAAGCACAACCTATCGGAACCTCTATGAATATCAATTTCTTCTTTGAAGTGCTGATCGGCGGCCTGCTGTCGGGTGTGATGTATGCGCTGGTGGCCATCGGTTTTGTGTTGATCTACAAGGCGTCGGGCGTGTTCAATTTTGCGCAGGGAGCGATGGTGTTCTTTGCCGCCCTGACCTGCGTCGGCATCATGGATAAATTCGGCCTGTCGCTATGGCTGGCCATTCCGCTGACGATGGTCACCATGGTGGTGCTGGGCATGGCGATCGAGCGTGTAGTCTTGCGCCCGCTGGTCAACCAGCCCGAGATCACGCTGTTCATGGCCACCATCGGCCTGGCGTTTTTTATCGAGGGCCTGGCGCAGCTGATGTGGGGCTCGCAAGTGCACAAGCTGGACCTGCCCATCGACGACGTGCCCATGCCCTTCCTGATGGACCACTTCAATATCATCGTCTCGCAGTTCGACGTGGTGGCGGCCGGCATCTGCGCGCTGCTGGTGATTTGCCTGGCCCTGCTGTTCTCGAAAACCAGGGTGGGCCGCGCCCTGCGCGCCGTCGCCGACGACCACCAGGCCGCGCTGGCCGTGGGCATCCCGCTGCAGCGCATCTGGGCCGTCGTGTGGGGCGTAGCGGGCCTGGTGGCAATGGTGGCGGGCTTGCTGTGGGGCGCGCGCAATGGCGTGCAGTTCGCCCTCACCTTCATCGCCCTGAAAGCGCTGCCGGTGCTGATACTCGGTGGCTTTACCTCGGTGCCGGGCGCCATCGTCGGCGGCCTGATCATCGGCGCGTCTGAAAAACTGGCCGAAGTCTACCTGGGCCCCATGGTCGGCGGCGGCATCGAAGGCTGGTTCCCTTATGTGCTGGCCCTGCTGTTCTTGCTGGTGCGCCCGGAAGGCCTGTTCGGCGAACGCATCATCCGCCGCATCTAGTGCACACAAGCCACCACGCCACCGTTCCATCGCAAAGGACAGACCATGATTTATCGTGAAGCAGGACAATTCAAGACCAGCTACCAGGCTGACAACCAGATCTTCCCGATCCGCCAGGACAGGCTGGCCTTGACGGCGACCTTGATTGCAGCCGTCTTCCTGCTGCCGTATTTCGCTTCACCCTACATGCTGTCGGCGATCATGATTCCCTTTTTGATCTTCGCGCTGGCCGCGCTGGGCCTGAACATCCTGACGGGATACGCGGGCCAGCTGTCGCTGGGCACGGCCGCCTTCATGGCCGTGGGCGCATTCGCCGCGTATAACTTCATGGCCCGCCTGCCCGGCCTGCCGCTGCTGGTGTCGTTCATCCTGGGCGGGCTGTGCGCCGCGATGGTCGGCATCGCCTTCGGCCTGCCTTCGCTGCGCATCCGCGGCTTTTACCTGGCCGCCTCCACCCTGGCGACGCAGTTTTTCGTGGTCTGGTGCCTGACCAAGATCCCGTACCTGACCAACTACAGTAGCTCGGGCGTGATCACGGTACAAAAGATGACGATATTGGGCTACCAGTTCGACACGCCGCAAAGCAAATACCTGCTGGTGCTGGCCATCGTGGCCGGCATGGCGCTGCTGGCCAAGAACATGATCCGCTCCAACGTGGGCCGCTCGTGGATGGCCGTGCGCGACATGGACATGGCCGCCGAAGTGATCGGTTTCAGATTGATGCGCACCAAGCTGCTGGCGTTTGCCGTCAGCTCCTTCTATTGCGGCGTAGCCGGCGCCCTGTATGCCTATGCCTACCTGGGCACGGTGGAGCCGGAAGCCTACAACCTGGACCTGTCCTTCCGCATCCTGTTCATGATCATCATCGGCGGCGTGGGCTCCATCCTCGGCTCCTTTTTAGGCGCTGCCTTCATCGTGCTGCTGCCGGTGTTCCTGAACACCTTTGCGCACGGCCTGGCGCTACCCACCAACGTGGCCTCGAACCTGGAACTGATGGTGTTCGGCGCGCTGATCATCTTCTTCCTGATCGTCGAACCGCACGGCCTGGCGCGGCTGTGGCAAATCGCCAAAGAGAAGTTGAGGCTGTGGCCCTTCCCGCATTAACCGTTCTTCATTCGCCATCCAATATCACTATAAAAAAGGAGACACAATGAAACACATCAAATCGCTTTTGCTGGCCACCGCCATCGCCACTGCCGCTTTAGGCATCGCCGGCAGCGCACAGGCGCAGGATAAAGACCAATACATCGCCCTGCCATCCTACCGCGTAGGACCGTATGCGGCCGGCGGTTCGGGCTTTTACGGCGGCATCATCGATTACTTCAACCTGGTCAACCAGGCCGGCGGCGTCAATGGCGTCAAGATCAGCTGGGAAGAATGCGAAACCGAATACAACCCTTCGCGCGGCGTGGAATGTTATGAGCGTTTGAAAACCAGGCAGGGTGGCGCCACGCTGGTGGAAACCCTGTCCACGGGCGTCGCCTACGGCATCCTGGACCGGGTCGCGCAAGACAAGATCCCGATGACCATGATCGGCTACGGCCGTTCGGACGCCGCCAACGGCAAGGTTTTCCCCTATGTGTATCCGCTCATTTCCAGCTACTGGAGCCAGGCCGCCGCCATGATCAAATACCTGGGCGACAAGGATGGCGGCATGGACAAATTGAAGGGCAAGAAGATCGTCCATCTGTACCATGATTCCGCCTTCGGCAAGGAGCCGCTGCCCGTGCTGGAAGCGCTGTCGAAGCAGTATGGCTTTGAACTGGTGAAGATTCCCGTCGCCCCGCCAGGCAGCGAACAGCAGTCGCAATGGCTGCAAATCCGCCAGGCCAGGCCGGACCACGTGATCCTGTGGGGCTGGGGCGTGATGAATTCAGTGGCCATCAAGACGGCGCAGCGCAACGGCTTCCCGCGCGACAAAATCCTCGGCGTGTGGTGGGCCGGTTCCGAGGAAGACACGATCCCGTCGGGCGACGCAGCCAAGGGCTACATGGCCATGAGTTTCAACACGCCCGGTAATTACCCGGTGCTGGACGACATCCGCAAAAAACTCTACGCCAATGGCAAGGGCAACCTGGCCGACCAGTCGCGCATCGGTTCCGTGTACCACATGCGCGGCGTGACGGCCGGCATCCTGTGGGTGGAAGCGATCCGTACGGCGCAGGAAAAATTCGGCAAGGGTAAACCCGTCACGGGCGAGCAGCTGCGCTGGGGCCTGGAAAACCTGAACGTGGACGATGGACGTCAAAAAGCCGTCGGCGCGCTGGGCATGTTCCCCAACGTGAAGACCAGCTGCGAAGACCATGAAGGCTCGGGCGCCGTCAAAGTGCAGCAATGGGATGGCAAGAAGTGGACCGCCATCACGCCGCAATGGATCGTCGGCGACAAGGCGCTGGTGCGCAAACTGGTCGAGGAATCGTCGAACAAATACGCGGCCGAGAAAAAAATCACGCCAGCGTGCCTGAAGTAGGCCAGCCATGACCCACACTACTGCCACCAAAGTAGAGACTCCGCCGCCCTACCTGTCGGTCAACAATATCGAAGTCATTTACGACCATGTGATCCTGGTCTTGAAAGGCGTGTCGCTGCAAGTCCCGCAGGGCAAGATCGTCGCCCTGCTGGGCGCGAACGGCGCAGGTAAATCGACCACCCTGAAAACCATCTCGACCCTGCTGCGCGGCGAGCGGGGCGATGTCACCAAGGGAGAGGTCCAGTTCAAGGGCGAACGCGTGGACCAGCTGACGCCAAATGAACTGGTCAAGCGCGGCCTGTCGCAAGTGATGGAAGGTCGCCATTGCTTCGGCCATCTGACGATAGAGGAAAACCTGCTGACGGGCGCCTACACGCGCAGCCTGTCGCGCGGCGAGCTGAAAGAGGCGCTGGACAAGGTGTATCACTATTTTCCGCGCCTGAAGACGCGGCGCAGCAGCCAGGCCGGCTACACCTCGGGCGGCGAACAGCAGATGTGCGCCATCGGCCGCGCACTGATGGCCAGGCCGTCGATGATCTTACTGGATGAACCCTCGATGGGCATCGCGCCGCAGATCGTCGAAGAGATATTCGGCATCGTCAAGGACTTGAACCACAAGGAAAACGTCTCGTTTTTACTGGCCGAACAGAACACCAACGTGGCATTGCGCTATGCGGACTTCGGCTACATCCTGGAAAACGGCCGGGTCGTGATGGAAGGCCAGGCGCAGGAACTGGCCAGCAATGAAGACGTCAAGGAGTTTTATCTGGGCGTGTCTGGCGCCGGACGCAAGAGCTTTCGCGACATGAAGTTTTACCGGCGCCGCAAGCGCTGGCTGGCCTGATTTCTAAACACTGACAAATGACTGTGATCACATTGGAGAAGCTGTAATGCATGACACGCTCGATAGTCTGGAAGCGCGCGCACCCGAAGCGCGCGAACGCGAATTGATGGCCGGCTTGCCGCAGCTGATCGCGCGTGCTCAGGCGGCACCGGGCTGGGCCCGCATCCTCGCTGGCGTCAATCCAAGCGAGGTCACCAGCCGCGCGGCGCTGGCGCAATTGCCCGTCACGCGCAAGGCCGACCTGAAGCAGCTGCAACAAGCCATACGGCCCTTCGGCGGCTTGAACAGCACGCCCCCAAATAGCCTGTCGCGCGTGTTCGTCTCACCCGGCCCCATCTTCGACCCGGAAGGAAGGGGACCAGACTGGTGGCGTTTCGCGCGGCCCATGTATGCGGCTGGCGTACGCGCCGGCGGCTTGCTGCAAAACTGTTTTTCCTATCACTTTACGCCAGCCGCCTTCATGGTCGAAGGGGGCGCCGCGCGCATCGGCTGCACGGTAATCCCGGCCGGCATCGGCCAGACGGAAATGCAGGTGCAGGCGATGGCCGACCTGAAGCCGGACACCTATATCGGCACGCCGTCATTCTTAAAACTGATCATCGAAAAGGCACGCGAGATGGGCGCCGACATCAGCAGCGTGACGAAAGCCGTGATGGGCGCGGAAGCGCTGCCCGAGTCGCTGCGCAGCTGGTTTGCGGCGAATGGGGTGCCGCACGTGTTCCAGACTTACGCCTCGGCCGATATCGGCAGCATCGCCTACGAAACGGCCAGCGATGGCAAGCTCAATCCCGGCATGGTGATCGATGAAAACGTGCTGCTGGAAATCGTCCATCCCGGCAGCGGCATACCTGTCGCGCCTGGCGAAGTAGGCGAAGTCGTCGTCACCGTCTTCAATGCCGACTACCCATTGATCCGCTTCGCCACCGGCGACCTGTCGGCCGTGCTGCCCGATGCACCGGCCTCGTCGTGCGGACGCACGAATACGCGCATCAGGGGCTGGATGGGGCGTGCCGACCAGACTACCAAGGTGCGCGCCATGTTCGTGCATCCGTCGCAAATCCACGAAATCGCGCGCCGCCATCCGCAGATCAAAAAGGCGCGGCTGGTGGTATCGGGACGCATGGCCAACGATGAAATGACTTTGCATTGCGAAGTCGATGATCCGCTCGATAACAGCGGGGTTGACGCCATGATCGCTACCATCCGCGAGCTGACGAAACTGCGCGGCCAGGTACGGCTGGTCGCGGTGGGCAGCCTGGCGCAGGATGGCAAGGTGATCGATGATATCCGCGACTACAGTTGAGCGGCTAGCGTTGAGCCAGGGCGCAGTGTCTGGGCGCCGCTAGCACGCATGGGCCGATTTGCAGGATAATATCGGCATTAATCATCAGCCTTACTCATCGCCATGCAAGAGTCCATGCAAGAATTTCACCACAACCGTGCCCGTGACCTGATCAAGAACGCGGAACTGCTGTTCGACCAGGACGCCGTGCAAGCGTCCATCACGCGCATGGCCGACGTGCTCAATACGCGCTTCAACGCCGAAGACTCGAAAGAGTTCCCGCTGGTGCTGGGCGTGATGGGCGGCGCCGTCGTATTTACGGGCAATCTGCTGCCGCAGCTGAGCTTTCCGCTCGAATTCGACTACATTCACGTGAGCCGCTACGGCGACGACGACAAGGGGGGCGAAGTGGTGTGGAAAGTCATCCCCCGCTCGAACGTGGCGGGCCGCACCGTGATCGTGCTCGACGATATTCTCGACGAAGGCGAAACCCTGGCGCACGTCAAGCAGCGCCTGCTCGACATGGGCGCCGCCGAAGTGATCCTGGCAGTGTTTGCCGACAAGGCCATCGGCAAGAAGAAACCCGTGCAAGCCGATATCGTCGGCCTGGTGATCCCGAACCGTTTCGTGGTCGGCTTCGGCATGGACGCTTACGGCTACTGGCGCAACCTGCCAGGCCTGTGGGCGATCAAGCCCGAGGATTTGAAGCAGGAGTGATCGTATTTACAGGATGACGCGGTATGCCGCGTCATCCTGCACTACCCTTACAGTTTCAGCCGCGCGCGCGCCGCATCGTATTCCGCCTTCAGGCGCGCCACCATCTCGGCCACCGTCGGCACGTCATCCATCAAGCCCACGCCCTGGCCGGCGCCCCAGATATCGCGCCAGGCCTTGGCGCTGCCCGAACCAAAGTTCATCGAGCTCTTGTCTGCCTCAGGCAGCGCGTCCGGATCGAGTCCGGCCGCGACGATGGATTTTTTCAGGTAGTTACCGTGTACGCCGGTGAACAGATTCGTGTAGACGATATCTGCCGCTGCGGATTCGACAATCGCATCGCGGTAGCTGTCGCTGACGTTCGATTCCTTCGTCGCCAGCCAGCGCGAGCCGATGTAGGCAAAGTCGGCGCCCATCGCCTGCGCGGCCAGCACGGCGTCGCCGGTGGCAATCGAGCCTGACAGCGCCAGCGGACCGTCAAAGAATTTGCGCACTTCACCGACCAGCGCGAACGGCGACAGGGTGCCCGCATGCCCGCCGGCGCCGCTGGCCACCAGGATCAAGCCATCGACGCCCGCTTCCAGCGCCTTTTGCGCGTGGCGGATCGAGACCACGTCATGCAGCACGATGCCGCCGTAGCTGTGGATGGCGTCCAGCATCTCTTTTGGCGGCGCGCGCAGGGACGAAATGATGATGGGCACCTGGTGCTTGACGCAGATTTCCACGTCATGCGCCAGGCGGTCGTTCGACTGGTGCACGATCTGGTTGACGGCGATCGGCCCGACTTTTTTATCGGGGTTGGCAGCCTGGAAAGCGGCCAGTTCTGCTTGCAGTTCCGTCAGCCAGGTGTCGAGCAATTCGGCAGGACGCGCGTTCAGGGCCGGGAAGGAACCGACGATGCCGGCCTTGCACTGGGCCGCGACGAGGGCAGGTCCGCTGGCGATGAAGAGCGGCGAACCGATAACGGGAAGAGACAGGTTTTGCAACGCTACAGGCAGTGCCATAACAGACTCGCTTAAAAGTTAATCGGATGAAAGCATTAAACACCAGAGCAACGATTATAGATTAAAAAAAGTACGATCGTGCTGAATTTAACTGCCATCCGATTCAAATTTCATTAAGCAAGTACTCACTCTCAATACGTGCCGCCTTGGCTTTGACCAATTGCGATACGGCCCAGTCAGCCAAGGCGATGGTTTCCTGGTGCAGGAAGCGCCTGTTCGCCTCCCCGAACAGGGGCATGCCGCGCAGCAGGGCCGGCACGTCGGCGACCAGAATGCGCTGGCGTTCCAGCAGCAGGAATTTCAGCAGCACCTTGATGGCGTTCTGCGCATTGCGCACCGGGTCCGACGACAGGTAGTCCAGCCGTGAATAGGCGCGCTCCAGGGCGCCGCCTACATCGTTAAAAACGCGTCCATGACCGGGGATCACCACCGACACATCCAGGCTGTCGATCAGGTCCAGCGTGGCGCGCGCCTCGGCAAAACCGGAGCCGCCATCGAGCTCGGGAAAGATCACGCCAAAGCCGTTTTCCCACAAGGCGTCGGCGGAAACGAGCACGCCTTCCTGGGCACAGTAAAAAATCAGGGAATGCGGGTCGTGGCCGGGAGCGCCCAGCGCCTGCCATTCCATATCGGCCAACATCAATCTGTCGCCGGGCGAGACGGTAGCCTCAAAGCCAAAGCGTGCGCACTGCTGGCCCGTGGCCTTGAAACTGAGCGCGTCCACGTCCCAGTGACGCACCTTGTCCGCTTCCGACGCGGGAATGGCGGTATGGCAGCCGTAATGGGCTTGCAGCAGCGCGTTGCCGCCGCAATGGTCGGAATGCAGGTGGGTGTTGAACAGGCGGTCGAGCGGACGCCCGCCCAGGCTGTGGCGCAGCAGGGCCAGGGTCTGCGGTGCATGCGTCACGTAGCCGCTGTCGATCAGGGCGGCGTCGTCGCGCCCGTGCAGCAGGATGTTATTCGACGATAGCCAGCCTCGCTCGAATACCTGTATGGAGTCCGGTAACAGCGCGGGCGGCATCGTGTCCTCAGTCGAAATCAAGCATGGCGTCGCGCTGGGGCAGCTGGGCCCAGACGGCGCGCTTGAAATCATCGTCGGCCTTGCCCCAGGCGATGATTTCATCGAGCGTGCGCAGGCAGCCTTCGCACAGGCCGCTGTCGCGGTTCATCTTGCACAGGCTGACGCACGGCGATGGCACCGGGGAAGACAAAGCGGAAGGAAGTACGGATGCGGTATCGGCCATCATCAAAATTGCTAAAGATAAGTATCCATTATGCCGCGAAATGGTTTTCCAAGGCGCTGTAGGAGCAAACGCCATGTCATCAAAAGCCTGGGTCCGACTTGACTTGATTTATTTCACTACTATAATACCATCCATACAGATGGCGATTGGATGCCACGTGGAGTATATGGAGCGCTATGAGCAAGCCAGAACCTAAGCAGGACAGCAAACCCAAAATTGCGGAATCGGAAAAAATCACCATCAATCTGGGTATGATCGACCTGGGCCAGATTGATTTGCTGGTGCAGGAAGGGTTTTATTCCAACCGCACGGACTTGATACGCACGGCGATCCGCAACCAGCTGGGCACGCACGCGGAGGTGGTCAAGCAGACCGTGGCCCGCCGCAGCCTGGTGCTGGGCATGCAGCACTATTCACGCGCGGACCTGGAAGCGATCCAGGCGGCAGGCCAGCGTTTGCAGATCCAGGTGCTGGGCATGGCCAGCATCGCCAGCGACGTCTCGGTGGAACTGGCACTGGCCACGATTGAATCGATTTTCGTATTAGGCGCGCTGCAGGCCAGCGCCGTCGTCAAAGCCGCCCTTGCAGGGCGAATTCACTAGCGTAGCGGTGGTGGCGGATAGTCCAGCTTCTACGCGGTCACGATAAAGGATGGACATGAAACTAGCTCAAGACATGCTGGCGCAAATGCGCGCGGCAACCCGTAATCTGATGGGTGGCACTACTGGCAGCGGTATGGCCAACAACGCCGCCATCGCCACTGAAACAATCCAGCGCGCACTGGCTGCGGCCGGCCTGGCGCCAGGCGCCGCCGCACCGCAGGCGGCCGATGCGCCGCAGGCGCGCACCATGCACGATATCAATCCGCCACCGGCAGGCGCAGCGTCACAGGAGGCTGCATCATCAACACAGGAAGCGGTGCAAACGCCCCAATCGGCGGCGCATACCATGGCCCAGGATTTCATGGCGCGCATGGGCCAGCACGGCTTCGACATGCCCAGTTTCGAGATGCCGAACTTCCAGCCGCCCGGCTTTGGCGCGCCCGCCGCGACACCGGCGCCACTGCCGCCCGGTGCGCAATTCATCGATGGCAGCTACCGCAACCATGCCGGGTCGCGCAACTACAAGCTGTACATCCCCAGCAGCTACCATGGCCAGGCGATGCCGCTGGTCGTGATGCTGCACGGCTGCACGCAAAACCCCGACGATTTCGCGGCCGGCACGCAAATGAATGCGCTGGCCGAGGAAAAGCAGTGTTTCGTGGTCTACCCGGCGCAGGCGCAGGGCGCCAACAGTTCGCGCTGCTGGAACTGGTTCAATGCGATCGACCAGCAGCGCGGCCAGGGCGAACCGTCGATCATCGCCGGCATCGCGCAGCAGATCATCGACGAGTATCCGGTCAATGAACGCGAAGTGTTCGTCGCCGGCCTGTCGGCGGGTGGCGCCATGGCCGTCATCGTCGGCACCCTGTATCCGGAAGTGTTTGCCGCCGTGGGTGTGCATTCAGGCTTGCCCTTCGCCTCGGCGCAAGACTTGCCGTCGGCGCTGGCGGCGATGAAGGGCGGCGCCATGCCGGACCCGAAACGCAAGGCGCCGGCCGGCGGCGTACCCATCATCGTCTTCCACGGCGACCGCGACACCACCGTCCACCTGCGCAACGGCGATGAACTGATCGCCCAGGGCGTGCGCAGCCAGGAAGGCGGCAAGGCGGCCAGGGCCGCATCCACCGATGGCAGCGTACCGAATGGCCACCGCTACACGCGCACCACGCACAGCCAGGCCGACGGCTCGCCGCTGGGCGAATACTGGGTCATCCACGGCGCAGGCCACGCCTGGTCGGGCGGCGATGCCAGCGGCACTTACACGGACGCCAGGGGCCCCGACGCCAGCCGCGAGATGATGCGCTTCTTTAAAACCGTCAGCTGATTGTTTCTGCCATCGGCGCCAGCTGCTTCTGCTTGGCGGCGATCTCGGATACGCCGTCCGCATAGCGGTTTGAAATCGCGATGAACTGGTCCTGGATCTGCAAGAAGGCGTCGACGATCTCGGCATCGAAATGCGTGCCGCGTCCCTCGACGATGATCTGCACGGCGTGCGCGTGGTCCATGCCCGTCTTGTAGACGCGCCGGCTGATCAGGGCGTCGTACACGTCGGCCAGCGCCATCAGGCGCGCCGCGATGGGGATGTCTTCGCCGGCCAGCCCTTGCGGATAACCGCTGCCATCCCATTTTTCATGGTGGCTGTAGGCGATTTCCTTGGCCAGCCTGAGGAAATCGACTTCGATGCCCAGTTCCCGTTCCGCCGACAGGATGGCGTTGTAGCCCAGGGTGGTATGGGTCTTCATGATGGCCATTTCGTGCGGCTCGAAGCGGCCCGGCTTGAGCAGGATATGATCAGGAATGCCCACCTTGCCGATGTCGTGCAGCGGCGCCGTCTTGAACAGCATCTCGATCGTCTTGTCGGTCAAAAAATCGCGGAAACGGGGCAGCTCGCGCACTTTTTCCGCCAGCGCCTTCAGGTAGTGCGAGGTGCGGCGGATATGGTTGCCCGTCTCGCTGTCGCGCGTCTCGGCCAGCGAGGCCATCGCATGGATGGTCACGTCCTGCAGCGCCTTGATCTCCTGCACGCGGCGCTCCACTTCAGTTTCCAGGTAGTGATTCTGGTCGCGCAAGAAATCCTGCATGCGCTTCATGGCCAGCTGCGTCTTGATACGCGCCAGCACGATGGGCGCCGAAATCGGCTTGGTGATGTAATCGACGGCGCCCAGCGACAGGCCCAGCTGCTCGTCGGCCACTTCGCTCATGGCCGTGACAAACATCACGGGGATGTCAACGGTGGCAGGATCGGCCTTCAGCGCGCGGCACACGTCGTAGCCGCTCATGCCCGGCATCATGATATCGAGCAGGATCAGGTCCGGCTGGTCCGCGCCTGCGGCGATCTTCAGGGCGCGTTCGCCATTCACGGCGATCTTGGTGCGGTAATCGTTTTCCAGCACGGCGCGCAGCAAATCAATATTGTCGGGCGTGTCATCGACCACCAGGATGGTCGGCTTGCCATGCTTGCTGTTCAAGGCTTTCATGCCCGTCCTTCATTCTTCATGTTTGTCCTTGTCACAGTGTCAGTTCCAGTTCCGCGGCCACTTCGTTCAGCTGCACCAGCGCGCCCTCAAAATCGTATTGCCCCAGCATCCGCCTCAGGCGGCGCGCATGTTCGGCCTGGCCGGCCGCCACCAGCACCGGCGCGATGCCCTCAAGGTGCTTGACGGCTTGCGCATCGTCCTGCTGCAGCAGTTGCGACAACTCGCGCAAGTCCGCTTCCAGGCTGGCCAGGTCGACCGGCATTACCGTCCCGCCGGCCTGCTCTGCCGGTGTAGCCCGCAGCTGCGTGGCCTGGGCGATCCGCGGAACCAGCTCATCCAGGGCCTGGGAGCAGGCGGCCAGCGCCTGCGGCAAGCCGTCGTGCGAGTCCAGGCTCAGCAAATGTTCGACACGCGCCGCGCTGTCGGCCAGGCTGGCGGCGCCGATATTGCCGGCCAGGCCCTTGAGCGTGTGCGCCTCGCGGATGGCCGTCTCGCGCTGGCCATGTTCGATGGCCGCAGCGATGCGTTGCATCGCGTCGAACTGGGTTTCGACAAAGCGGTCCAGCAATTTTCGCATCAATCCCGCATTGCCGCCCATGCGGCGCAAGGCGTCTTCCAGCTTCAGGCCGACGATCGCCGGCATAGCCGCTTCCGGCGCCGCTACGGCCATGGCCACGTCCCGCGGCCTGGCCGGCGCGATCCAGCGCGCCAGGGTGCCGAACAGCTGCGTCACGTCGATGGGCTTGGCGATGAAATCATTCATGCCGGCGTCCAGGCATTTCTCCTTGTCGCCGACCATGGCGTTGGCCGTCATGGCGATCACGGGCAGGCTGGCGTAACGCGCATCCTGGCGCAGCTTGCGCGTGGCCTGGTAGCCGTCCATCACCGGCATCTGGCAATCCATCAGCACGCCGTCATAGGCGTTTTCGCCGATCTTCGCCAGCGCGATGGCGCCATTGCCGGCGATATCGACACGGATGCCGGCGTCGCTGAGGATTTGCTGCGCCACTTCCTGGTTCACCTCATTGTCTTCCACCAGCAGCAGCCAGGCGCCGCGCAAGGCCAGCGCGTCATGCTTGTAGCTGCTCTGGCGCTGCGTCTTGCGGCTTTGCCCCGCGCCGCCGCCAAACACTTGCACCATCTGGTCGAGCAAGGTCGATGGACTGACCGGCTTGTTCAAGACGCCATCGAGCGGCAAGCCGCGCTGGTGTGCCGCCTCCAGCAGCGCTTCACGGTGATAGGCAGTGACCATGATGCAGGCCGGCGGCGCATCGCCACCGGCCGCGTCGGCGCGGATACCGGCCAGCGCGTCGAGGCCATTCATGCCCGGCATTTTCCAGTCCATCAGCACCAGGCCATACGGCCGTCCCTCGGCGCGCGCCTGCGCCACGGCGCCGATCGCCAGCACACCGCCCAAGACAGCCTGCGCCTCGAAACCGAGCGCCGCCAGCATGCCGGTAAAGATGGCGCGCGCGCTCGGGTTGTCATCGACCACCAGCACGCGCAAGCCCTTGAACGACGGCGGCACAGGCACGCTGTCGCGCCGCACGGCGGCCAGGCCGAAGCGGGCCGTGAAATAAAAAGTGCTGCCGACGCCTGCTTCGCTTTCCAGGTTGATCTCGCCTTCCATCATCTCCACCAGGCGCTTGCTGATGGTCAGTCCCAGGCCGGTGCCGCCATGGTGGCGCGTGGTGGAGGTGTCGGCCTGCGTAAAGGCCTGGAACAGCTTGCTGCGCTGCGCAGGCGTCAAGCCGATGCCCGTATCGCGCACATCGACGCGCAGCACGGCCGCATGGTCATCGCGCTGCTGCAGGCGGATGCTGACGACGATCTCGCCCTTTTCCGTAAATTTGATGGCGTTGTTGGTGAGATTGATCAGCACCTGGCCCAGGCGCAGCGGGTCGCCCTGCAGCGCATTGGGCACGTCGGCGGCGATATCGAACAGCAGTTCCAGGCCCTTGTCCTGGGCCCGCATCACGGACAGGTCGGCAATCTGCGCCAGCACGTCTTCCAGGTAAAAATCGACTTTTTCAAAACTCATCTTGCCAGCCTCGATCTTGGAAAAATCGAGGATGTCGTCAATGATGGCCAGCAGGTTCTTCGACGCCGATTCAACCTTTTCCAGGTAATTGCGCTGGGTCGGCGTCAGTTCCGTCTGCAGCGCCAGATGCGTCATGCCGATGATGCCGTTCATCGGCGTGCGGATTTCATGCGACATATTGGCCAGGAAATCGGACTTCATCTTGGTGGCGTCTTCTGCCACCTCCACCGCGTGGCGCAAGTCCTGTTCCACCGCCAGGCTGGTGCTCATGTTTTTCAATGCCTGCATCAGTTCGCCCGTTTCGTCGCGCGAGGTCACTTCGATATGGGTGCTGAAGTCGCCATTGGCCACGCGCGTGGCAATCGCCACCGCCTGCCCCAGCGGGCGCGTGATCGAGCGGGCCGACCAGGCGAACACCAGGCCGACCAATAACGCCGCCAGGCCGATACCGCCCATCAGGAACAAGGACGTGTCGATATCGCCGCGTATCCTGGCCGCGCTGTCGCGGATCTGCTGCTGCAGCAAGAGATCGAGCTGGCCCACGTACAGCAGCACCTGCTCCAGCACGGGCAGGGTCACTGTCTTCATGGCCTGCTCGGCCGCCGCGCGCCGGCCCTGGCCGAGCAGCGCGAACACCTGCTGCAAGGAAGCGTAATACTCGGCGCGCGCGCCATGCACCTGCTCCAGCAAACGCTGCTCTTCCGGCAGCGTATCGAGACCTTCGAGTATGCCTACCTGGCGGTCGATATTGCGCTTGATCGTTTCCAGCCGCGCCTGGTTTTCAAGGCGCAGCTCCTCGCTGGGCTGGATGGGCAGGCTGACGATGCGCGTGGCCGCCTCGCGCGCCAGCGCATGGATCTTGCTGGTAGCCTTGGCAGCAACCCAGTCGCGCTGCAGGATGGCGTCGCTCTCGGCCCGTATCGCATAGATGCGGCTGCCAGCGAGCACGATCACCACCAGCATCAGCACGATCAGGATGGCGTAGCCCGCATTGATGCGCACGCCGATGCGGATATCCCTGAAACGCATGATTATTTCCTATCAGAAACGCTTAAAAACGAAGTCTGACCGGACTCTGCTACGCTTTGCAAGTAATTTTGCAAATAAATCAACAACCGTAGCGCTTATTTGACGGACGTTGGCGGGACGATAGGCGCAGTCTGGGCTGCGATATGCGCTTGCAGGCAAGCCGGGCACCAGCAGCCGATAGCGGTGCTGCCCGGCACGGGAACGGCTGGCGGCAAGGCCATGCACCAGCATGCGCCAATGCTGCCAGGATCAGTCTGGCCGCAATGAAAAGGGACGCCGCAAAGAGTGCACAGACTCATGATAAGTAATGAATTGATAACTGTGTGACGCGCGGAGTCAAAAGATGACGCAAATGTAAGGAGCAGTAAAAAGGCTGGCTGGGAAGCATATCGGTCCAGACTATAGGATGCTCAGGGAAAATACAACAAGATCGTCCTATAATGCCTCCAAGATTTTCTTCTTCCCTGTAAAATCTCACAAATCTATTTTCCGGACTCGCCATGAATCAACTTGCTAACTTGAACCTGGACATGAATGACGACTTGACGGCGGTTGCGCCGCAAATCAAGGCGCAGATTCTGGCCGAGGCCCTGCCCTACATCCGTAATTTCCACGGCAAGACCATCGTCATCAAATACGGCGGCAACGCCATGACCGACGAACGCCTGAAACACGGCTTCGCGCGCGACGTGATCCTGCTCAAGCTGGTCGGCATGAACCCGGTAGTGGTGCACGGCGGCGGACCGCAGATCGACAACGCGCTGAAAAAAATCGGCAAGCAAGGCAGCTTCGTGCAAGGCATGCGCATCACCGACGAAGAAACCATGGAAGTGGTGGAGTGGGTGCTGGGCGGCGAAGTCCAGCAAGACATCGTCATGCTGATCAACCATTACGGCGGCCAGGCAGTCGGCCTGACCGGCAAGGATGGCGGCCTGATCCGCGCGCGCAAGATGCAGATGCCGGACCGCGAACATCCGGGCGAATTCCTCGACATCGGTTTCGTGGGCGAGATCGACGCGATCAACCCGGCCGTCGTCAAGGCGCTGCAGGACGACGCCTTCATTCCCATCATCTCGCCGATCGGTTTTGGCCAGGACGGCCAGGCCTACAACATCAACGCCGACGTTGTCGCGGGCAAGATCGCGGAAATCCTGAAAGCCGAAAAGCTGATCATGATGACCAACATCGCCGGTGTGCAGGACAAGCAGGGCAATCTGGTGACCGACCTGTCGGCGCGCGAGATCGATGAAATGTTCGCAGACGGGACGATTTCGGGCGGCATGCTGCCAAAAATCTCGTCGGCACTCGATGCCGCCAAGTCCGGCGTGAACACCGTGCACATCATCGATGGCCGCATTGAACACTCATTATTGCTGGAAGTGTTGACCGAACAGGCTTTTGGCACTATGATCCGTTCGCACTAAAAAAATAAACTCGGCGCGATGTCTGCAGCGCCGATTTTTTTGCCCTTGTAGCTCAGTGGTAGAGCACTCCCTTGGTAAGGGAGAGGCCACGTGTTCAATCCACGTCAAGGGCACCAACTTTATCTCCCCGCAGCTGAAAAAATGTCCATGGCGGCGTTGTACTGCCTCGCCGTACATGCGTACTGTCTTCGGCAGTACGCCTTGCCCTGAACATTTCTCCATCTGCTGCGTCGTTTATTCTCCTCTAAAAACTGTCCATGGCGGCCTTGCATCGCCTCGCCGTACATGCGTACTGTCTTCGGCAGTACGCCTTGCCCTGAACAGTTTTCCATCTGCTCTGCTATCCGATAGCCAGCGTCTACTCTGGCTTCTGTCTTGCTCTCCCTGTTTAATACACCCGCTCCACCTTCAAACCACGCTGGCGCAGCAAATCCGGGACGCTATTGTCGCCCACCAGGTGCATCACGCCGATGGCGGCCAGGCTGTTCTTTTCACGGGCCAGCAGTTTGGCGATGCCGTCGGCCAGGGTGGGGTTGCGGCCCTCCAGCAAGACTTTTTGCATGAACTGGGCGCCGTAGCTGGGGTCGGCGGCCATTTCGTGCGCCAGGCGCTCGAAGGCTGCCTTGTCGGCCGTGCGCCAGGCTGATGCCAGTTCGCGCGCTTCCTGCTTTTCATTCTCGTCGTTGATCGACGTAATGCCGTCTTCCAGGAAGCGGCACTGCTGGTCGGGCGTCATGGCGCCGAACAGCGCCAGCTGGCTTTCCGTCGATTCCAGTTCCACCACGGGGATCTTGCGCAGCTTGGCCTGCTGCGACAGATAATTATCGACCGCCAGTTCCGAGCTGTAGCCCAGGCTGGCAAACTCGCCGATCGCCAGCATGCTGGCCAGCATCCACGGTTTCATCGGCGCCACCGCCTCAACAGGCATGCCGTATTTTTGCAACAGCGGCGTCAAACGGGGCATCAGCGCCTGGCGGCAGACATATTTTGATTCCTCGCCCGGCGCCAGCATGCCATATTTGAGCACGGCAGCGACGGTGGCCTTCTGGTCGCCGGCGATATCGACTTCCACTGCCAGCGCGCCGGCATTCTGCAAGGCCTGCGTCACTTGTGGCTCAAGCGGAAAAAAATCGGGCGCGCCGACATGGATGGTGCCAAACAAATACAGGGTATGGCTGGCGTCCTGCACCTTGAACAGGGCGCCCCGGTTTTGCGCCACTGGCGGCGCCTCGGCAAAGGCTGCCGGCAAAGGCAGCAAGAATAATCCGCAGAACATCACTATAATCTGGCGTCGCATGGTTTTCCTGATCGTTGATTTTTTATTCACTAACAAAGACTCTCGTGCCTCTGCCTCATCTTAACCGCTCGTCGCCTGTCTGGCTGTTTGACCTCGACAACACCTTGCACAATGCGTCGCACGCCATCTTCCCCACCATCACGGCCAATATGAATACCTATATTGCGCGCGTGCTGGGCGATGGCGTAACGCCGGCAGGCGACGCCGAAGTCAATGCAGCGCGCGCCGCGTACTGGCGCCGCTATGGCGCCACCTTGCTGGGCATGGTCAAGCATCACCAGGTGCAGGCCGCGCATTTTTTGCACGAAACGCACACCTTCGACGATTTGACCGCCATGATACGTGCGGAACGGGGATTGGGGACTTTACTCAGGCGCCTGCCTGGCCGTAAAATTTTACTGACCAACGCGCCGCAACGTTATTCACGCGACGTGATGCGCCATCTGGGCCTGCACCTGCATTTTTCACAGCATATCGCCATCGAGGCGATGCATGTGCACCGCCAGCTGCGGCCCAAGCCATCGACCCTGATGCTGCGCAAACTGATGCGCAAGCACCACATCCGGCCCGGCAGCTGCATCCTGGTGGAAGATACCCTGGCTAACCTGAAGGGCGCAAAGAAAATCGGCCTGCGCACGGCCTGGGTCACGCAATACCTGAAAATGGCCGATCCGATCGGTGCGGCGAGATTGCCAAAAGCGTTAAATCGCCCCGCTTACGTCGATGTCAAAGTAAAATCTGTCCGGCATTTGGTACGCCGCCTTCATCGCCTGCGTTGAAGCAGATATGCTCCGCTCCGGCTGACGCCGGAAACCGGGCCGCTAGCGGCGGTTAAACGTATCTGTCTCAAGGCAGCATTTTTTTTTAACTACAAGAGAAAACATGGCAAGTACACCGCCGGGCCAACGCAGGCTACAAATTCTTCAGGCCCTCGCCGCAATGCTGGAGCAGCCGAAAGGCGAAAAGATCACCACAGCCGCACTGGCCGCCAGACTGGCCGTATCGGAAGCGGCCCTGTACCGTCATTTCGCCAGCAAGGCGCAAATGTTCGAAGGGCTGATCGAATTCATCGAATCGAGCGTGTTTGGCCTGATCAACCAGATCGCGGAAAAGCATAGCGACGGCATGACGCAAACGCGCGACATCGTCGGCATGCTGCTCAACTTCTCCACCAGCAATCCGGGCATGACGCGCGTGCTGATCGGCGATGCGCTGGTCAATGAAGACGAACGCCTGCAAGTGCGCATGAACCAGTTCTACGACCGCGTGGAACTGGCGCTCAAGCAGTCCTTGCGCGTGGCCGCGGCCGAAGGCCATGGCAAGGAAAGCGAAGTGGTGGCGCGCGCCACCATGATGGTCAGTTTCGTCATCGGCCGCTGGCACCGCTATGCCAAGAGCGGCTTCAAGATCCAGCCCTCCCAGGAAGCGGCGCTGCAAATCGCCATGCTGCTGGGCTAACCCGCCCTGACAGCTGTTTCCATGCACCCCGACTGTTTCGCCCTGCTCGACGACGCCAGCGCCCCCGGCGCCGGCTCGCGCCTCTACACGGGCCTGGTGGAAGTGCTGCGCTGCGAGACCGCCGATGCGTGGCCGGCGCTGCTGGAAAAAATGCAGGCAGCGCTGGCGCGTGGTGATTATGCCGTCAGCGTGTGCAGCTATGAACTGGGGGCGCATCTGCTGGACATGCCAGCACGCCCGGCGGCGCCGGAAGCCCCTCCGCTGGCGCAGATACTGGTGTTTGAACACTGCCAGCAGCTGTCGCAGGACGACGTGGCGCAGTGGCTGGCAGAGCACGCGCCGGTAGACGATGCGCCGGCCGGTATCGCCGGTATCAGCGCCAATGTCGGCCAGGCCGAATTCACGCGCGCACTGAGCCGCATCCACGACTACATCGCCGCCGGCGACACCTACCAGGTCAACTACACCTACCGCTTGCGCTTCGACGCCTTCGGTTCGCCGCTGGCCCTGTATGCGCGGCTGCGCGCGCGCCAGCCGGTGCCGTATGGCGCGCTGCTGCTGCTGCCCGATGGCGGCGCGCTGCTGTCGCTGTCGCCCGAACTGTTCGTGCGCCATGCGCAGGGCGCATTGACGGCACGGCCCATGAAGGGCACGGCGCCGGCCGCACCGGCCGAACAGGTCGAAGAAAATGCGCGCCGCGCGCAGGCGCTGTCGCTGGACCCGAAGAACCGCGCCGAAAACCTGATGATCGTCGACCTGCTGCGCAACGACATCGGGCGTATCGCGGCCACCGGCACCGTCAGCGTGCCGGCCCTGTTCGAGGTCAAGCGCTACAGCAGCGTGCTGCAAATGACCTCCACCGTGCAGGCCCGCCTGCGCGAAGACGCCAGCCTGGCAGACATCTTCCAGGCGCTCTACCCGTGCGGTTCGATCACGGGCGCGCCCAAGCGGCGCACCATGGAAATCATCGCCGAACTGGAACCGGCGCCGCGCGGTATCTACACGGGCGCCATCGGCTGGTTCGACCCGCCCACCGTGGCTGGCCAGGTAGGCGACTTTTGCCTGTCGGTGCCGATCCGCACGCTGGCCCTGCAAGCGCCGGGGGGCGATGGTGTCCAGCGCGGCGAAATGGGCGTGGGCGCCGGTATCGTCTACGACAGCGATGCAGAGGATGAATATGCGGAATGCCAGCTCAAGGCGCGCTTTTTGACGGGCTTGGTCAACGAATTCGAACTGTTTGAAACCTTGCACGCCAGCCGTGTCGGTGGCTGCCGCCAGCAAGAGCGTCATCTGTCCCGCCTGGCGACATCCGCCGCCTATTTCGGCTTTCAATGGGACGGCAACGCCGCCCGCGCCGCCCTGCAGGAAGCATGTGCAGCGCGCCCTGACGATGCGCCGTTCCGCCTGCGCCTGGCGCTGCGCCACGATGGCAGGTTCACGGTGCAAAGCGGTGCGCTGCTGCCGTTGCCAGCAATCGTGAAAGTCATGCTGGCAACCGAGCCCACGACGGCGGATGACCTGTTCCTGCGCCACAAGAGCAGCGTGCGCACGCGCTATGACGCCGCCTGGCGCACGGCCGAGGTGCAAGGCTGCTTCGACATGCTGTTCTTTAACGAGCGCGATGAATTGACGGAGGGCGGGCGCAGCAATGTGTTCGTCAAGCTGGAGGGCCGCTGGCATACGCCGCCCCTGTCCTGCGGCCTGCTGCCCGGCGTACAGCGCGCCGCCATGCTGGCCGACCCGGCCTGGGATGCGCGGGAAACCGTCATCACGCGGACCATGCTGGCCGAAGCGGAAGCCATCGTCGTCTGCAATGCCTTGCGCGGCGCGATGGCCGCGCAGCTGTTTGGCTAGGCGTCCACGCGCATCTCGTAACCGCCGTAGATCATCCGCTTGCCATCGAACGGCATCTTGGCCGGGTCCATCATCTCGGCCATGCGCGGGTCTTTCATGACCTTGTCGTTGATGTCATCGCGTTTGGCGCGCGATTCGTAGATGATCCAGGAAAACACCACCACTTCGCCATCCTGCAAATCCACCGCCTGCGGGAACGAAGTCCACTTGCCCGGCTTGACATCGTCGCCCACGCATTCGCGAAATTCCAGCGCGCCCAGTTCACGCCAGATGGCGCCGCAGGTGCGCGACATGGCCAGATAGGCGTCAAGCTTGGCTTTGGGTACGGGTACAACAAATCCATCGACATACGCCATGATGATCTCCTCGACTGTTGTTGTTAAAGAAGCAGAACAGACAGCTTAGGACAGCGATAGCAATACAACAAGCACGGCAACGAAATAAAATAAAAGAAGCAGGCCAGCGGCCTGCTTGCATGGTGCAATACTGCTTACATCGCCAGCGCTTTTTCTACCGCACCCACCAGTTTCTTGTCGTCCGGCGTGACCTTGCTGGGGAAGCTCTCGACCACTTTACCGTTGCGATCGATCAGGTATTTATGGAAGTTCCAGGCCGGGGCCTTGCCCGTCAGCTTGATCAATTCCGCGTACAGCGGGTTCGGATTCGGGCCGGACACCACCGATTTCGAGAACATGGGGAATTTCACGCCATAGGTGTTGTAGCAGAAATCGGCGATTTCCTTGCTGCTGCCCGGCTCCTGCTTGCCGAAGTCATTCGATGGGAAACCCAGCACCACCAGGCCCTTGCTGCCGTACTTGGCATACATCGCCTCCAGGCCTTCGTACTGGTTAGTAAAACCACAATAGCTGGCGGTATTGACGACCAGCACGACCTTGCCCGCGTACTGGCACAGGTTTTGCGGCGCTTCATCCTGCAGGCGGTTGAAGGTCTGCTTGAGGATGGCAGGGCAGGCGGCCGGCGCTGCGACGGCTGGCGCAGCCGTTGCAGGCTGGGCGGCGGAAGCGGAAACGGCCATCGTCGCGCCCGCGCACAAGGCGGTCAAAGCGAACAGCTGGGCAAAGGTCTTGGACATGCGGGCACCATGAATAAAAGAATATCATTCTATGCCAAACACCGTCGATGCGTGCAGGACGGCGGGTGCCGTAGCAGCCCAACTGCGCCTTGAGCGACATCAAGCCATATTCAATACTTGCCTAAAGGATTGCTTTTTTGCTTATGCTCGACCCTCAAGCCTGTTTTCACCCCTCACGTGGAGAGTCCCATGACCAAGCACTACCCTGCTGCCCTACGCACCACCGGCCTGCTGGCCATCAGCCTTGCCTTGCTGGCGCAATGGCCCCGGCCGGCCATCGCGGCCACCACAAAAACTGCGGCGGCCAGCACGGGCAATGTCATCGCCCTGCCCGCCTACCAGGCCGACCTGAGCCAGACATCCGTTTCCGGCCTGTCGTCGGGCGCCTTCATGGCGGCGCAGTTTGCCGTCGCCTACTCCGGCACGGTGGTCGGCGCGGGCATCGTGGCCGGCGGTCCGTTTTATTGTTCCGGCGCGCCCAGCATCGGCCTGTACACGCCATTCCTGATCAACGCCACCACCACCTGCATGAATCCGGGCGCAAACAATGTCTCGCCGCCGGTGTCGAGCACCCTGTGGAAAATCACGCAAGATATCGCGCTCGCCGGCGCCATCGACCCCACCAGCAACCTGGCGCGGCAAAAAGTGTATCTCTTCAGCGGCACCCAGGACAACACCGTGACCACCGCCGTGGTCGACCAGACGCGCGCCTTTTACCAGTTGGCGGGTACGCCGGACAGCCAGATCCAATATGTCACCAGCGTCGGTGCCGGCCACGCCATCATCACCGACAGCAAGCAAGACACGGCTTGCCCGCTGACCGAATCACCGTACATCAATAATTGCAATATTGACCAGGCCAAGGACATCCTGACGCAAATCTATGGCCCGCTCAATCCCCCGGCCACCAGCTTGAGCGGCAAGATCATCGCCTTCAATCAGGCCAGCTTCATCAAGGGGCTCAATAGTCCGCTGTCGAGCATGAGCCGCACCGCCTACGCCTATGTGCCGCAAGCATGCAATAGCCAAAGCTGCAAAGTGCATGTGGCCTTCCATGGCTGCCAGCAAGGCGCGGAAACCATCGGCAACCTGTTCTATGCCCACACCGGCTATAACGAAGTGGCCGATACCAACAAGATCATCGTGCTGTATCCGCAAGCCAATGCCAGCCTGGCGCCCGCCTACAATCCCAAAGGCTGCTGGGACTTCTGGGGCTACACCAGCTACAACCAGCTGATGCCGGATTTCTATGCCAAGAGCAGCGTGCAAATGGCGGCGGTCAAGGGCATGCTTGACCGCCTTGCCGCCGCGCGCGGCACACGGCTATCCGTCAAAAGCACAGCCAGGAAATAATCAGATGCCACCCATGCAGATGTACTTGATGACCAGATAATCATCCATGCCGTAGGTCGACCCTTCGCGGCCCAGGCCCGATTGCTTGACGCCGCCGAAGGGCGCGACCTCGTTGGAAATCAAACCCGTGTTGACGCCGACCATGCCCGTTTCCAGGCCTTCGGCCACGCGCCAGACACGGCCGATATCGCGCGAATAGAAATACGAGGCCAGGCCGAATTCCGTGTTGTTGGCCAGGGCGACGGCTTCATCGTCGGTCTTGAAGCGGAATAGCGGCGCCAGCGGGCCGAAGATTTCTTCGGTCGCCACGCGCATGTCGTTCGTCATGTCGGCAATCACGGTCGGCTCGAAAAAGCTGTGGCCCAGCGCATGGCGCTTGCCGCCCGCCAGCAAACGGCCGCCCTTGGCCAGCGCGTCGGCCACATAAGCTTCCACCTTTTGCACCGCCTTGTCGTCGATCAGCGGGCCTTGCGTGGTGCCCGCCTCCGCGCCATTGCCGACCTTCAGCTTGCCGACAGCCGCCACCAGTTTTTCGGCGAACGCTTCGTACACGCCGTCCTGCACATAGATGCGGTTGGCGCAGATGCAGGTCTGGCCCACGTTGCGGTATTTCGAGGCCATCACGCCTTCGATGGCAGCGTCCAGGTCGGCATCGTCGAACACGATGAAGGCCGCATTGCCACCCAGTTCCAGCGACAGTTTTTTCACCGTCGGCGCCGATTGCTCCATCAGCAAACGGCCGACCTGGGTCGAGCCCGTAAACGTCAGCTTGCGTACGATGGGGTTGGAGGTCATCTCGCCACCGATCTCTTTCGGTGCACCGGTGACGATGCTGAACACACCGGCCGGCACGCCTGCGCGCTCGGCCAGCACGGCCAGCGCCAGCGCCGAAAACGGCGTCGATTCCGCCGGTTTCAAGACCATCGGGCAGCCAGCGGCCAGGGCCGGGCCAACTTTGCGGGTGATCATCGCAGAAGGGAAATTCCAGGGCGTGATGGCGGCACACACGCCGATCGGCTCCTTGGTGACGATGATGCGGCGGTCCGCCCACGGCGACTGCAAGGTGTCGCCCGCAATGCGCTTGGCTTCCTCGGCGAACCATTCGATGAAGGCCGAACCGAACTGGATTTCGCCCTTGGCTTCGGCCAGCGGCTTGCCCTGCTCGGTCGTCATGATCAACGCCAGGTCATCGCTGTTTTCCACGATCAGGTCATACCAGCGGCGCAGCACGGCCGCGCGCTCCTTGGCGCTCTTCTTGCGCCAGGCTGGCCAGGCGGCATTGGCCGCTTCGATCGCGCGGCGCGTCTCGGCGGCGCCCATCAGGGGCACGCTGCCGATGGTCTCGCCAGTGGCAGGATTGGTGACGTCAAACGTCTGGCCGCTGTCGGCATCCACCCAGGCGCCATTCAGGTACGCCTGCTGGCGCAGCAAGGAAGAATCGTTCAATTGCAGCATATACATCTCCGGTCTGTTTACACATTGACGGGGGATACTATGCCACAGCCCACCTGATCCTGCAGGCCTCCGACACGGCTACTCCACCTTGAACGAGGACAGTTTTGCATCGGGTGGCGGATACGCCAACTTCATGCCCTGCAAGGTTTCCAGCAGCAGGGTCGCCACCGCCAGGTTGCGCTGGGTCTTGGAGTTCGATGGCACCACATACCACGGCGCGTGGCCGGCATCGGTCTCGCGGATTGCCGTTTCATACGCGCGCTGGTAGGCGTCCCACTTCTTGCGCTGGGCGATATCGTTGGGATCGAATTTCCACTGGCGGTCGGGATCGTCGAGCCGCTCCTGCAGCCGTTCGCGCTGCTCCTCTTTCGAGATATGCAAGAAGATTTTCAGGATGACGGTGCCCGTGTCGCTCAGCATCCGCTCGAAATCGCGGATATGCCCATAGCGACGCTGGCATTCCGGCTTGTCGATCATGTCCTGCACGCTCGTGATCAGCACATCTTCATAATGGCTGCGATTAAAAATGGCGATCTCGCCCTTGACCGGCACATGCTGGTGCACGCGCCACAGATAGTCGTGCGCCAGCTCGATATCGGTCGGCCCCTTGAACGCCACGGCGCGTATGCCCATCGGATTGATGTTGGCAAAAATCGATTTCACCGTGCCATCCTTGCCCGAGGTATCCATGCCCTGCAGGACCAGCAGCACCTTCTTCTTGCGCTGCGCGTACAGCATGCTCTGGTACTCGGCGATCTGCGCCGTCAGCGCCACCGTTTCCTCGCGGTCCAGCGCCTTGCACTGGGCCGATGTCAGCTTCTTGTTGGCGGCCTTGGTGGCGGCGCCCAGCAGGCGCTTGCCCGCGAAATCTTCACTCAGCTCGAAGTCTTTATGGGCGCGGAACAGGGTGCGCGCCTTCATGCCGCCACCGCCAGCTTGCGGTGCTCGATTTTTGTGCAGTGATCCATCACTACCGCCAGCCCCGCCGCGCGCGCCAGCGCCGCTGCTTCGTCATTGATGACGTCCAGCTGCAGCCACAAGCAACCCGCTTTCACGGCGATGGCTTCCTCGGCGATGGGCACGATATCGGCCGATTTGCGGAAGCAATCGACGATATCGATGCGTGCGGGCGCCACGGCATCAGCGGCCTCGCTCAGGCTGGCGTAGGCGCGCTGGCCCAGCACCTCTTTACCGGCCAGGGCCGGATTGACGGGCAGTACGCGGTAGCCATGGTCGATCAGGTAGGCGGCCACTTCGTGGCTGGCGCGTTCCGGTTTGTCGGACATGCCGACGATGGCGATGATGCGGCTGACTTGCAGGATGCGGGCGATGTTGGACATGATGTGATCAAAAAAAAGCGTGCGACATTGCCCGGCTAGCGTAGCAGATTATGGCAGCGTGCTGCGCACCTTCTCCATCGCTGCGACAAAGGCCCTGGCCCGCGCCTCGACGGCCGCGAAATCGCCGCTGGCGCCCGGCCCGCTCAAGCTGCTGCCGATGCCGACGACCAGCGCGCCGCTGGCAAACCACTCGCCCAGGTTATCCACCGTCACGCCGCCGGTCGGCATCAGCGGCGCATGCGGCAGCGGCGCACCCAGCGCCTTGATATAGGCCGGGCCAAACATCTCGGCCGGGAAGATCTTGATGATGTCGGCGCCCGCTTCGAGCGCGGTGACGATTTCCGTCGGCGTCATCACGCCGGGCATCGCCAGCACCTGGTAGCGCTGGCATAGACGGATGGTGTCGACATTGAGGCCCGGTGAAATGATGAACTGGGCGCCCGCCAGGATCGCCAGCCGGGCCGTTTCCGGATCGAGCACGGTGCCGGCGCCCAGCAGTACCCCGTCGCCATGGCGCTGGCGCAGCGTCCTGATGACGTCCAGCGTGCCGGGCGTGGTGAACGCCACTTCCAGCGCGGTGATGCCGCCGGCGATGCAGGCTTCGGCAATGCCCAGCGCGATATCGGCACTGCCGGCGCGCACGATGCCGACCATGCGCCGCTGCACGATACCCTGGAAGATGGCGTGTTTTAACATGGCGGGTCTCTCTCTTTCTAACGATGTCAGTGCAGCTGTCAATGCGATTCGCGCGGCACGGCCGAACCACGGCAGCCGACCAGGAAATCGAGGTCGGCGCCCTCGTCGGCCTGCGTCACGTGCTTGATGTACATGGCCTGGTAGCCGCCGCGCATGGCCGGTTCCGGCGCGCTCCACTGCTGCTTGCGGCGCGCCAGCTCCTCGTCGCTGACGTCCAGGTGCAGACGCCGCCCATGCACGTCCAGTTCGATCATGTCGCCATCGCGCACCAGCGCCAGCGGACCGCCCATCGCCGCCTCCGGCGCCACGTGCAGCACCACGGTGCCGTAGGCGGTGCCGCTCATGCGCGCATCCGAAATGCGCACCATGTCGCTCACGCCCAGCGCCAGCAGTTTTTTCGGCAGCCCCATATTGCCCACTTCGGCCATGCCGGGATAGCCTTTCGGGCCGCAGTTTTGCAGCACCATCACGCAGCTGGCGTCGATATCGAGCTCAAGGTCGTCAATGCGCTCCTTGTAATGCTCGATGCTGTTGAACACCACCGCGCGGCCGCGATGCTGCATCAGTGCCGGCGAGGCGGCGGACGGCTTGATGATGGCGCCGCGCGGCGACAGGTTGCCGCGCAAGACAGCGATGCCGCCCTCGTCCTTGAAAGGCTGCAGCAAGGGCGTAATCACCTCGGGATTGTGGTTTTCAGCGTCGGCCACGTTGACCGCCACGCTGGCGCCGGTGACGGTCAGCGCCTCGCCATGCAGCTTGCCCAGCAAGTCGCGCATGATCACCGGCAAACCACCGGCATAATAAAAATCTTCCATCAGGTATTGGCCCGATGGCATCAGGTTCAGCAGGCAAGGCACGTCGCGCCCCAGCCGGTCCCAGTCGGCCAGGCTCAGGTCAACGCCAATGCGCCCGGCGATCGCCAACAGATGCACCACCGCGTTGGTCGAGCCGCCGATGGCGCCATTGACCATGATGGCGTTTTCAAACGCTTGCCTGGTCAGCACCTGCGACAGCTTTAAATCTTCATGCACCATGCCGACCACGCGCCGTCCCGTCAGCTGCGCCTGCAGCTTGCGCCGCGCATCGACCGCCGGAATGGCCGCGTTGCCGGGCAAGGTCACGCCCAGCGCTTCGACCATGCTGGCCATGGTGGACGCCGTCCCCATCGTCATGCAATGGCCGGTCGAGCGCGACATGCACGATTCGGCTTGCTTGAACTGCTCCAGGGTCATGCGGCCGGCCCGTACATCTTCCGAAAATTTCCACACATCGGTGCCGGAACCTATCGGCTTGCCACGGTAATTGCCATTCAACATAGGCCCGCCGGACAGCACGATGGTGGGCAGATCCACGCTGGCCGCGCCCATCAGCAAGGCGGGCGTGGTCTTGTCGCAGCCGGTCAGCAGCACTACGCCATCGATGGGATTACCGCGTATCGATTCTTCGACATCCATGCTGGCCAGGTTACGGAACAGCATGGCGGTCGGCCGCAAATTCGATTCACCGAGCGACATGGCCGGAAATTCGACGGGAAAACCGCCCGCTTCCAGCACGCCGCGCTTGACGCATTCGGCCAGCTCGCGGAAATGGCCATTGCAAGGCGTCAGTTCCGACCAGGTATTGCAGATGCCGATCACGGGCCGGCCATCAAAGGAATCGCTGGGATAACCCTGGTTCTTCATCCAGCTGCGGTGGATAAAACTGTCTTTGTCATCGCCGCCGAACCAGGCGTGCGAACGGAGCGGGCGTTTGGCTGTGGTCATGATGTCTCTGTATTTTTAGTGGGGAGGCAGGCCGCGCTCACGGGCGATCAGCATGGCGCCATAGCCAGCCATGCCGGCTTGCTGTTCGTCGCTGACGACGATGCGCTTGCCATAGAAAAAACCGTTTTCTTCGATCAGCAGGGCCAGTGCCTGGCGCAGCATGGGTTTGCCGGTAATGACGATGGGCGTATCGGGCCGCATCTGGATCGCGCTGCTATTTTTCAATGCCAGCAAGTCGCCGCTCAGTACTGCGCCGAGCAGGAAATTGGCGCGCTCATTGCGCTCGACATCGGTGAACTGGCCCAGGGTGCGCACGCTGAAACAGGCCCGCGCCAGCCCCGTCTTTTGTGCGGCGGCAGCGCCAGCGAGCACCATCTGTGGCGCCAGTTCGTGCGCAAAACCTGCTTCCAGGGTTGGGCTGATCAGGGTGTGCTGGGTGATCGCCTGCAGCAGTTCGCCCGCCAGCGTAGTGGCGCAGCCGGCGATGCGGCCTTGCTCGTCCACGCTGACCAGCTTGGTATGCGAACCGGGCATGATCAGCATGGCGCGCCCCGTCAATTGCAAGCGGTCGAGCAGGCCGATGGTTTCGCTTTCCTCGCCGCGCATCATGTCCATCGCTTCGAGATTGTGCAAACCGACGCTGCCCGTCTGGTTGCGCACGCCGGGCACCAGCCACAGCGGCTGTAAAAACACTTCCGGCATCCGCAGTTGCACCATCCCCTGCGCCAGCTGTTCGATGCCGGCCGGTGCGGGTACATGGGACACTTCCAGCAAGCCCAAAGCGGAGGTGATCATGCCGGACGCCAGCGCCAGGGTCACCTGGGCCGGCTCGACGCCGGCTTGCGCCAGCGCGCCGGCGATGGTGTCGCGCACCGCCTGCTTCAAGGCATATTTATTGCCGGCGATGGCGTTGTCGCGCACGCCCACTTCGACCTGGGCCTGGGCTACCAGCCTGCCATCGGTCCATAGCGAACTGCGGGTATTGGTGGTGCCGGCATCGATGGTGACGATATGCATGAGTGTCAGTATTGAAAGTGGGCGGCAGGCCAAAAAACAGCTATCAAAGGAGCAAGAAGTCTCATGGTAAAGGGGCGACTAATATCTTACCAATCAATTATTCATGGATTTCGATATCGATTTTGATATGAGATCCTGCTACTATTTGTGGCATGGACACGCCCAACCCGAACTGGTTTTTAAAGGCCCGCCTGAAAACGCGGCAACTCTTGCTGCTCATCGCACTCGACGAGCAACGCAATATCCACCGCGCCGCCGACGAGTTGAACATGACGCAGCCGGCCGCGTCGAAACAGTTGAAAGACCTGGAAGACATGCTCGGCGTCGAGCTGTTCGACCGCCTGCCGCGCGGCATGCGCCCGACCATTTATGGCGAAACCATGATCCGCCACGCGCGCATGGCGCTGACCAGCCTGTCGCTGGCACATGACGATATCGTGGCGCTGAAAGCGGGCCTGTCCGGCCAGGTCGATGTCGGCATCATCATGGCGCCCAGCATGTCGCTGATGCCGCGGGCGATTTCCCGCGTCAAGCAAAACGCCCCCTTGCTGCGCATCGGCGTGCAGATGGAAACGAGCAACATCCTGCTGGAACGCTTGCGGCGCGGCAGCCTGGACTTCATGGTCGGCCGCATCCTCGAAGAACAGCCCGATGCCGACCTGCAGTACGAAGAACTGGCCGAAGAGCCGGTGTGCGCGGTGGCGCGCGTCGGCCATCCGCTGGCCAGCGCGCACGGCCTGGATTTGCAGGCCATCGCCGGCGCTGCGTGGATCCTGCCGCCGCCAGGCAGCGTGCTGCGCCACCGCTGCGACATGATGTTCCGTGGCGCCGGCTTGCCGCCTCCCGTCAATGTGGTCGACACCACCGCCCTGCTGCTGACCACCGCGCTGCTGCAGCACACCGACAGCCTGCACGTGATGCCGGTCGAAGTGGCGCGCTATTACGTATCGCTCAATATCCTCAGCATCCTGCCGATCGAACTGCCCTGCCGCATGGACGCCTTCGGCATCATCACGCGTCGCAGCCATTTATTGTCGCCCGGCGCGAAGGTAATGCTCGACGCAATCCGCGTGGCCGCCAAGGAAATCTACTAGCTCCAGCCCGCGTCGACGATAAACTCCTGGGCCGTGCACATGGCGCTGTCGTCGGCCGCCAGGAACAGCACCATGGCCGCAATATGGTCGGGCATCAGCTTGCCCGGCAGGCACTGGTTTTTGGCGATCTCGATTTCAGCCGCCTCGTCCACCCACAGGTCGAGCTGGCGTTGCGTCATGACCCAGCCCGGCGTGACGGTATTGACGCGGATATTATGCTGGCCCAGGTCGCGCGCCAGGCCGCGCGTCAAGCCCACCACCGCCGCTTTCGAGGCCGCATAGGCCGGGTAGCCGCCGCCCTTGATATGCCATGAAATCGAACTGAGATTGATGATGGCGCCGCCGCCCTTGCGCTTCATCCCGGCCAGCACCGACTGGCAAGTGAAAAACATGGGCCGCTGGTTGATCGCCACGCGCTCGTTCCAGTCATCGACGGTGACGTCTTCCAGCCGGTGGCGCTGGTCGTTGGCGGCATTGTTGACCAGCACATCGAAGTCGCCCAGCGCCTGCGCCAATTCGGCCATCACGCGCTGCAGATCGGCGATATCGGTGATGTCGCAGTGGCGAAACAGCGGCACGGGCAAGCCGGCCGCCTGCAGCCGTTCGCACAGGGCGATGCTGGCCTCCCTGGCGATATCGACAAACGCCACGCGCGCGCCCTGTGCCGCAAAATTGGCGACCAGTGCTTCGCCGATACCGCTGCCGCCGCCGGTGATGAATACGTTTTTTCCACGCAAGCTGCCGTAGCTGCTGATATTGGCCATGCTGTCTCCTGTTTTCATTTTTTGTTCAGTATGCCATCGCGGTGGCGCCAGCCCTGCAGCACCTGCTCACAAGGCGATCACCGCGCTAGTGGCATCGGCCTGCACGGCCAGCGTGTTGCGCAAGGCCGGGCCAAAGGCCGGAACCTCGATTTCATAGGTATCACCGGCCTCCACGGCAATACCATCGGCAAAACTCAGGGTCGCGGTGCCAAAGAAATGGATGTGCACGTCGCCGGGACGGCGAAACAGCGGATACTTGAAATGGTGGTATTCCAGGTTGGCGATGCTGTGCGACATATTCTGTTCGCCGCTCAGGAACGGTTTTTCCCAGCGCAGTGCACCTTGTTTGTCATAGATGCGCGAGATGCCGGCCACGTGGTACGGCAGGTCGCCGACCAGCAGCGCGGGCCCCAGGCCGCAGGCGCGCAATTTGGAATGGGCCAGGTACAGATAATTCTGCCGCTCGGTGATATGGTCGGAAAACTCGTTGCCAATGGCGTAGCCGGCGCGGTAGGGCTGGCCATCGTCGCCGATCACATACAGGCCGGCGATTTCCGGCTCTTCACCGCCGTCGAGCGAAAAGGCGGGCATGGCCAAAGCCTGGCCGCTGGCCTGGACGATGCTGCCATCGCCCTTGTAAAACCATTCCGGCTGCACGCCGCGCTGGCCGGCCGGCGGCTTGCCGCCTTCCACGCCCAGGCGGAACATCTGCATGCTGTCGCTCAGCGCAGCCGCATCGCCGCCGATTTTCTGGTGCATGGCGTCGCGCGTATCGGCGCTGCCCAGATGGGTCAGGCCGGTGCCGGTGACATGGCAATGGGCGTCGTCGGGATGGTCCAGCGGAGTGAGCACGCCGCCAGCGGCAGCGATTTCTTCAAAACGGTAACGTGCCTGGCCCAGCAAGGCGGTTGCCAGTTTTTCCAGGCCCGTGTTGGCGGCGATGGCGGCGCACACCAGCGCATAGGTGGTGTCATGGCCATCGAGGACGCGAATCTGTTCCTGTTCCAGTACGCCGACTCTGCGCCGGCCTTGCGGGTCGATGAATTGAACGAGCAGCATAGTGAGTCCTTAATGCGAATGTTTGGGTACGGCAGCGCCGCGCTGGCCGACCAGGAAATCGAAGTCGCAGCCTTCATCGGCTTGCAGCACGCGTTCGATATACAGCTGCTGGTAGCCGTTCTGGAATGGCATGGCCGGCGGCACCGGGCGTGCCGCCATGCGGCTGACCAGTTCGTCATCGCTGATGTCGAGGTTCAAAATACCGCCATCGCAATCGAGGCTGATGTAGTCGCCGTCGCGCACGATGGCCAGCGGGCCGCCGGCGGCCGCTTCCGGCGCCACGTGCAGCACCACCGTGCCGTAGGCCGTGCCGCTCATGCGCGCATCCGAAATGCGCACCATGTCCTTGACGCCCTGCGCCAGCAGCTTGGGCGGCAGCCCCATATTGCCCACTTCGGCCATGCCGGGATACCCCTTGGGACCGCAATTTTTCATCACCAGCACCGAGCTGGCGTCGACCTCGAGCTCGGGGTCCATGATCCGCTGCTTGTAGTGATCGAAATCTTCGAACACCACGGCCCGGCCCCGGTGCTGCATCAGTTCCGGCGAGGCGGCCGATGGTTTCAGCACGGCGCCGCGCGGCGCCAGGTTGCCGCGCAAGATGCAGATACCCCCATCGGCGATCAGAGGCTGCTCCAGCCTGCGGATAACTTCATCGTTATACACAGGCGCATCGAGACAGTTGTCCCACAGCGTCTTGCCATTGACGGTCAGCGCATCCTGGTGCGGCAGCAGGCCAGCTTCACCCAGGCGGCGTATCACGCCCGGCAAGCCGCCCGCATAATAAAATTCCTCCATCAGGAAGCGGCCCGACGGCAGCATGTCGACAATCGTCGGCGTGCCCTTGCCAATACGGGTCCAGTCTTCCAGTTCCAGCGGCACGCCGATGCGCCCGGCAATCGCCTTCAAATGGATCACTGCATTGGTCGAGCCGCCGATGGCCGCGTTGACGCGGATGGCGTTTTCAAACGCCGCACGCGTCAGCACCTTCGACAGTCGCAAGTCTTCCCACACCATTTCCACGATGCGGATGCCCGACATATGGGCCAGGATGTAGCGCCGCGAATCGACGGCCGGAATCGCCGCATTGTGCGGCAGCGAAGTGCCCAGCGCCTCGGCCATGCAGGCCATGGTCGACGCCGTGCCCATGGTGTTGCAGGTGCCGGCCGAGCGCGACATGCCCGATTCGGCCGCCATGAACTGGTGCATGGTGATGGAACCCGCCTTGACGGCTTCGTGCAACTGCCACACGGCCGTGCCGGAGCCGATGTCCTTGCCGTCGAGCTTGCCGTTCAACATCGGCCCGCCGGACACCACGATGGTCGGGATGTCGCAGCTGGCGGCGCCCATCAGCAGCGCCGGCGTGGTCTTGTCGCAGCCCACCAGCAGCACTACCGCATCCATGGGGTTGCCGCGGATCGACTCCTCGACATCCATGGAAGCGAGGTTACGGGTCAGCATTGCGGTCGGCCGCAGATTCGATTCGCCGTTGGAAAACACGGGAAACTCGACCGGAAAACCGCCCGCTTCCAGGATGCCCCGCTTGACGTGTTCGGCCAGCTTGCGGAAGTGTCCATTGCACGGCGTCAGTTCGGACCAGGTATTGCAAATGCCGATGATCGGTTTGCCCTGGAATTCATGGTCGGGAATGCCCTGGTTCTTCATCCAGCTGCGGTACATGAAACCGTTCTTGTCCTGCGTGCCAAACCACTGTGCCGAACGCAGCTCGATTTTTTTCTTTTCGGACATGCTGATGCTTCCTTTGCTATTTGATGCTGCGCAACGTCAAAACCACTGCGACGGGATGGCAAGAATATAAAGTGTCTATTGATATCTTTCTAATCAATTTTTATTGGTATTTGATATTCAATCCGATATCAATATGAGGACTTTTAGACCTGAAAACGTCCATGGCGTGTACGCTGGGACTGTTATGGCCGGGATTACCGCGCCGATATCCGTTTCGATATCTGATAACGTTTAAAAGTCATTAGAAAGATATCTGTGGACAATTTAGTATCAGCCATCGCGTGGCATGACGAATCCCGATAGAGGACGCGACAGACAGCAGCATCCAAACCAACAATCAGAGAAGGTGGAGACCTGAAATGAAAACAACCATGAAAATGCTGATCGGCAGCCTGGTATTGGCCGGCATGGCAATCGCACCGCTGGCCAGCGCCGCCGACAAGGGCGCGATCGGCATTTCAATGCCGACCAAATCGTCGATGCGCTGGATCGCCGACGGCGACAATATGGTCAAGGTATTCAAGGAACGCGGCTACAAGACCGACCTGCAATTCGCCGACGACGATATCCCGAACCAGCTGGCGCAAGTGGAAAACATGATCACCAAGGGCGCCAAGGTGCTGGTGATCGCCGCGATCGATGGCACCACCCTCTCTGACGTACTGAAAAAAGCATCCGACAAGGGCATCAAGGTGATTTCCTATGACCGCCTGATACGCGGCACGCCGAACATCGATTATTACGCCACCTTCGACAACTTCCAGGTCGGCGTGCTGCAGGCCGGCTACATCGAAAGCGCGCTGCACCTGAAGGAAGGCAAGGGTCCGTTCAATATCGAATTGTTCGGCGGTTCGGCCGACGACAACAATGCCCACTTCTTTTACAACGGCGCCATGTCGGTGCTGAAACCGTATATCGACAAGGGCAAGCTGGTGGTGCGCTCGAAGCAGATGGGCATGGACAAGGTGGCCACCTTGCGCTGGGATGGCGCGGTGGCGCAGGCCCGCATGGATAATCTGCTGAGCGCCTATTACGGCAATGCCCGCGTCGATGCGGTGCTGTCGCCGTACGACGGTCTGAGCATCGGGATTCTGTCGTCACTGAAAGGCGTCGGCTATGGCACGCCGCAACAGCCCTTCCCCATCGTGACGGGCCAGGATGCGGAAATCCCCTCGGTCAAATCGATCATCCGTGGCGAACAGGCATCGACCGTCTTCAAAGATACGCGCGAGCTGGCGAAAGTGACGGCCAATATGGTCGACGCCATGTTGAGCGGCAAAACGCCGGCCGTCAACGACACCAAGACCTATAACAATGGCGTCAAGGTGGTGCCTTCCTATCTGCTCAAGCCGGTCATCGTCGACAAGGCGAACTGGAAGCAGGTTCTGGTCACTGGCAGCGGTTATTACACCGAAGCGCAAGTCAAATAAAAATACAGCGACAGACTGCAGCAAGGTGGGGCGTCATCGCTGATGCCCCACCTTGCCAGAGAGGTTTATATGACGAACACGATCCTGGAAATGCGCGGGATACGCAAGACGTTTCCGGGGGTGGTTGCGCTCGACAACGTCAATCTGCGGGTGCGCAGCGGCGAGATCCACGCCATCGTTGGCGAGAATGGCGCCGGCAAATCCACCCTGATGAAAGTGCTGAGCGGCGTGTATGGCCACGGCAGCTATAGCGGCGACATCGATTACCAGGGCCAGACCCGGCAATTTCGCGGCATCAAGGATAGCGAGGAAATCGGCATCATCATCATCCACCAGGAACTGGCGCTGGTGCCGCTGCTGTCGATCGCCGAGAATATCTTCCTTGGCAACGAGCCAGCCAAGAACGGCGTCATCGACTGGGAGTACGCGCAAGCGAAGACCCGCGAACTGCTGCACAAGGTCGGCTTGAAGGAGTCGCCCGACACGCTGGTCAACAAACTGGGCGTCGGCAAGCAGCAATTGATTGAAATCGCCAAGGCGCTATGCAAGGACGTCAAGCTGCTGATCCTCGACGAGCCGACCGCCAGCCTGAACGAAAACGACAGCGACGCGCTGCTGACCCTGTTGCTGGGCCTGAAGCAGCAAGGCATCGCGTCTATCCTGATTTCACACAAGCTCAATGAAATCTCGCGCGTGGCCGATGCGATTACAGTGCTGCGCGACGGTAATACCGTGGACAGTTTCGATTGCCGCGCAGAGCAGGTCAGCGAAGACCGCATTATCGAGAAAATGGTCGGGCGCGAAATGGCCGACCGCTATCCACCGCGCACGCCCGTCATCGGCGACACCATTTTCGAGGTGCGCGACTGGCGCGTGTTCCACCCGGAGCATGCGGAGCGCGCCGTCATCAAGGGCATCAATCTGCAGGCAAAAAAAGGCGAAGTCATCGGCATCGCCGGCTTGATGGGTTCTGGCCGCACCGAACTGGCGATGAGTATTTTCGGCCGCTCTTACGGCCAGCGCATCAGCGGCACGGTATTAAAAAACGGCGTGGAAATCGATGTCAGCTCGATCGGCAAGGCGATCGCGCACGGCCTGGCCTACGTTACGGAAGACCGCAAGGGACTGGGCCTGATCCTGGAAGAAGACATCAAGAAAAACACCAGCCTGGCCAACCTGGGCGCCGTGTCGAAACACCTGGTGATCGACGAGGCGCGCGAGTTTGGCGTGGCCGAAGAGTTCCGCCGCAAGCTGAAAATCCGCTGCTCCAGCATCCTGCAGAAAGTCGTCAACCTGTCTGGCGGCAACCAGCAGAAAGTGGTGCTGGCCAAGTGGCTGTTTTCGCGGCCCGACATCCTGATCCTCGACGAACCAAGCCGCGGCATCGATGTCGGCGCCAAGTATGAAATCTACAGCATCATCAACGAGCTGGCGGCCGAGGGCAAATGCATCGTCATGATTTCATCGGAAATGCCGGAATTGCTGGGCATGTGCGACCGGATTTACGTCATGAATGAAGGCAGGTTCGCCGCCGAACTGAGCGCGGCCGAAGCGACGCAGGAAAAAATCATGCGCGCCATCGTTACACACGGAGACAATCAGAATGAACACTAAAATCGCCAGCGCGCCGATCACGCCCGCGCCCGAAGCAGCGGCGCCCGCGCGCAACTATGCCGGCTTCTTGAAAAATAATATGCGCGACTACGGCATGCTGCTGTCGTTGATCGTCATCATGGGCTTTTTCGAGTACATGACCGGCGGCACCTTGATGCAGCCCCTGAACCTGACCAACCTGGTGCTGCAAAACAGCTATATCGTCATCATGGCGCTGGGTATGCTGATGGTGATCGTGGCCGGCCATATCGATTTGTCGGTCGGTTCCGTGGTCGGCTTCGTCGGCGCGCTGGCGGCGGTCCTGATCGTCAACTACGACATGAATTTTGTCGCCGCCAGCGTGATCTGCCTGGTCGCCGGCGCCATCATCGGCGGCGCGCAAGGGTATTTCATCGCCTTCTTCAGGATCCCCTCCTTCATCGTTACCCTGGCTGGCATGCTGGTGTTCAAGGGCTTGACGCTGGCACTGCTGGCGGGCCAGTCGGTCGGTCCCTTCCCGCCCGGCTTTCAGATGCTCAGTTCCGGCTTTTTACCGGACCCGTTCGGCGGCGATAACTTGCGTGGCCTGTCGCTGCTGCTGGGCGTGGCCGCTGCCGCTGCGCTGATCTTCACGTCGCTGCGCAGCCGCGCCAAGCAGCTGCGGCATGGCATGGAAAACGAACCGCGTGCTTTTTTCCTGCTCAAGAATGGCGTGTTTGCTGGCGTGATGGTGTATTTCAGTTATCTGCTGGCCTCCTACCGCGGTTTTCCGAATGTGCTGGCCGTGATGTCGGTGCTGATCGTCGCCTACACCTTTGTTACCAACCGCACCGTATTGGGACGCCGCGTATATGCCGTCGGCGGTAATGAAAAAGCGGCGCGCCTGTCCGGCATCAAAACGGAGCGGGTCAGCTTCTACACCTTCGTCAACATGGGCATGCTGGCCGCACTGGCCGGCCTGATCTTCGCTGCCCGCCTGAATACCGCCACGCCGAAAGCGGGCACCGGTTTCGAACTGGACGTGATCGCCGCCTGCTTTATCGGCGGCGCCTCGGCGTCAGGCGGCGTCGGAAAGGTGATGGGCGCGGTGATTGGCGCCTTCATCATGGGCGTGATGAACAACGGTATGTCCATCATGGGCATCGGCATCGACTACCAGCAAGTGATCAAGGGCCTGGTCTTGCTGGCGGCCGTGTTTGTCGATGTGATCAACAAAAACAAATAGGCGCGGGGCCTATAGCAATGCGGTGCCAAAGCGCACCTCCGGCAAACCGCGCAGACCAGGCAGGCGCGCGTGGAACAGGCCACCGGCCAGCGGTTCGGCCAGCAACTGGGCCGGGGTCAGGTTTTCCTGCGCCGTGGTGATGAACAATTCATCATACTGCGCTCCCCCCAGGCTCACGCAGCTGGGCTGCGACACGGGCAGCCCGACGCTGCGCTCGACGCTGCCATCGAGTGCAAAACGCACCACGCGGCCCGCCCCCCACTGCGCGCTCCACAGCTGGTCGTGCGCATCGATGGTGGCGCCATCGGCCGCACCGGGACCCGCATCGAGCACGGCAAACACGCGCACCCGGCTGGCGTCGCCGCCCAGGTAATCGTCCCAGCGGTAAATCGCCTTTTTCATCGAATCGCAAAAATACATGGCCGTGCCATCGACGCTGAAACAGATGCTGTTCGAGATGGCGACGGGCGGCAGCGGCAATCGCTCCAGGCTCAGGTCCAGGTTCAGGCGGTAAAAGCTGCCGATCGCTTCGCGGCAAGGACGTTCATCCAGCGTACCGAAGACAAAGCGTCCCTGGCGGTCACAGCGGCCATCGTTCAGGCGCGTCATGGGTAGATCGGCCTCCACCGCGCGCAAGGGCGTCACGAGCCCGCTATGCAGCTGGAACCATGCCAGCCGCGAAGCCAGTCCCAGCAGCAGCACGTCGTCGTTGTCGGTCAGCGCAAAACAGGCCAGCCGTTCAGGCATATCCCACTGCTGGCGCTCGCCCGTCGCCAGCACCAGCGCATGCAGGCGGCAGCCTTCGATATTGGTCCAGAATACGCGGCCGCTGCGTTCGCACCAGCGCACGCCCTCGCCCAGGATGTTATGCGCATCGACCAGCAATTCGGCCTGTGTTTCCATCATGTCTCCTTGTTGATTGTTTGATTGACGCCCAGCGCATCGATATCGGCCACGCCCAGGCGGTAGACCAGCATCTGCCGCGCCATCTGGCCAGGCAGTATGTCCAGCGCCAGCGGCGCCAGGCAAAAGCGGCTGGCACCGGTCAGCACATGCAGCTGCTGTCCGCCCGTAAAAAAACGCAGCACCCGGCCCGATGCCGGATCGGTCACCGTCGCCGCTTCGCGTAAAGCACCGCTGCCGGCCAGGCAAAATATGTGGTCAAAACCGTCATGGCAGCTTGCACCGGGCCAGGCCAGCCGGGCCGCAATGGGCGCGGGCTGGCGAAAATCAAAGGCGCTGCCCGCCACGTCGCGCGGTTCGCTTGCTGCCGCCCTGTTGGAATAATAATGGCTGGCGGCCAGGCGCAGCACATGGTCGCCCACACTGCTCTGCTGGCCACGCAGATTGAACGCGGGAACTGGCAAAGTGATGCGCGCCAAGGTGTCGGCCGTGACCTCGCCATCGATATGCAGGCTGCCGTCATCGTCCAGGCGATAGTGCAGGCGCGCAGCGACACCCTCTTGCAGCAGGCTCAGTGACAGGCTGGCCTCCGTCAACGCATCGCATTGCCAGCCAGCCGGCGACGATGGCCGCACGGTTGCCGCCAGCACGTCGGCCATGCGGCCATAGCGGTCAGGCGCCCACCACGACAGCAGGCTGGCGTCATGCGCGCGGACGGCCACGCGCATGCCGCGCCCGTTGCGCAAGGTGTGGCTCAGATCCGCCTCCGCCTGCATCATGCAACCGGCCCAGGGGCAGGCGCAAGCCGGCTGCGCTGCTGGAATTCGCGCGGGGTGCAACCGAGTTCGCGCTTGAACACGGCGTGCATGTACTGCACCGTGGTAAAGCCGCAGCGCACCGCCACTTCGGCTACCTGGCCCGGTTCACGCACCAGCAGGGTCTTGGCCGCATCGAGCTTGAAGTGCAGGATTTCATCGTGCACGCTGCGTCCCAGCTCATGGCGGAAATGCGCTTCCAGCGAAGAGCGCGACACGCCCACGTAATCGGCCACCTGCTCCGTCTTGATGCCCTGGCAGGCGTACTGGCGGATGAAGTGACGCGCCTGCATCACCTGCGGATGCTGGAACGGTTGATGGCGCGTGGAGGCCAGCACGTTCAAACCGGCCGGCGGCACCAGGATGCGCGTGCCGGACAGGCGCGCGCCATTGAGCATCTGGTGCAGCAGATGGGCGGCCGTGCGGCCCATTTCCTCGGTGCCCTGGATCACGGAACTCAAGGGGATGCGCGTGAGCATGCGCGCCAGCGGATCATTGTCGATGCCGATCAGGGCCACCTGTTCCGGCACGGCGATCCCCGCATGCATGCACGCCTGCAGCAGCTGGCGCGCGCGCGCATCGCTGACCGCGATGATGCCGACCGGTTTTTCCAGGCTGTTCAACCAGGCGATCTGCTGTTCCACCGCCTCGTCCCACGAGGGTGCGCTGGTGGCCAGGCCGCGGTACACATCGGCGCGCATGTGGTCGCGCTGCATCAGTGCGCAAAACGCCGTTTCGCGCTCCTGCGCCCAGCGGTTGACCGCCGCTTCGGGCAGGCTGAAACAGGCAAAACGCGTGAGGCCCGCTTCCACCAGGTGGTCATAGGCCAGCTTGACGATCTTGAAATTATCGGTGGCCACGTAGGGAATACCCACGGGGTAGTCTTCCTCGCGCGCATATGAGCCGCCCACCGCCACCACCGGCACATGGCTGTGCGCCAGCGCCGCGCAGACGGCAGGATCGTCGAAATCGGCAATGATGCCATCGCCCTGCCAGCGCTCGATGCCCGGCAGGCGGCAGCGGAAATCCTCTTCCAGGAACAAATCCCACGACACGCGCGTGGTGTTCAGGTAAGCCGCGATGCCCGCGATGATGTCGCGGTCGTAGACCTTGTTCCCGTTAAACAGCAGCGCAATCCGATGCGCGGTCGGCATCTTCATGGTGTCTCCTCCATGTGGCGGCAAGGACGTATTTTCGTCCCTCGCCGCACGGCGTAGTCTGGCCTTTTCGGAATTCCAAAAACCGTAGCGAGCGGTCCAATATCGTCTTGAGTAGCGCAAGCGTACGGAGGTACGCTGAGCAACGCAGAGGCGATAGTGGGACGCGCAGTAGGTTTTTAGCGGCGTCCTGCACGTGTGCTGACATCAACCCACACGGCTAAAGTGAGGATACTGCCTTTTACAATCATCTGCCAGTAGGTATCCACATCGAGCATGGACATGCCGTTATCGAGGCTGGCCATTACCAGGGCACCGATCAGGGCGCCGTACACGGTGCCAGATCCACCGCGCATCGAGGTGCCGCCGATGAAGCAGGCGGCAATGGCATCCAGTTCGCTGAAGGTGCCGGCCGACGGCGAACCGGCCGCCAGGCGCCCCGTGTTGATCAGGCCCGCCAGCGCGCACATCAGGCCCATGATGCCAAAGATCCACAGCTTGACGGCTTTCACATTGATGCCCGACAGGCGCGTCGCCTCCATATTGCTGCCCACGGCGTAGATGCGCCGGCCGAACACCGTCTGGCTGGTGATATAGCTGAACAATCCCAGCAGCGCCAGCAACAGCAGCACGGGCAAGGGGATGCCTTCATAATCATTCAGGGTCTGCACGAAGGCGTACAGCACGGCGCCGATGACGATCACGCGCACGCCATCCACCCAGGCCAGCGTCTGCGGCAAGCCATGCTGGGCGCGGCTGGCGCGCTGCCGCCATGTCAGGAACGCGGCCAGCAGGAACAGGCCAACGCCGAGCGCGATGCCTGGCAAGACAGGCAGATAACCTTGTCCCAGGTAGACCAGCGGGTCGGAGACGGGCGCAATCGTGATGCCGCCCGTGATGCCCAGCAAAATGCCGCGATACGCCAGCATGCCGCCCAGGCCGACGATGAAGGACGGTATGCCCCGGTACGCCGTCAGGTAGCCATTCAACAGGCCGATCACCAGGCCGCAGCCCAGCACCGCCGCCAGGTTCAGCGCCAGCGGCCAGTGCTGCGTCACGTCCAGCACGGCGGCGATGCCGCCCAGTAGCCCCAGCAGGGAGCCGATCGACAGGTCGATTTCGCCGGCGATAATTACCAGCACCATGCCGCAGGCGAGGATGCCCGTGACGGACATCTGGCGCAGCAGGTTGGACAGATTGCGCGGCGTGACGAAACTGCCTTGCGTCTTCCACGAAAAAAAGGCCCAGATCAGCGCCACGGCGATCAGCAGGGCCAGCATCTTGTATTGGGTGAACAGCTGTTTTACGCTGACAGGTTTCATGCGGCGGATTCCTTGTGTAGATTGTTGGCGCCAGGCGCCGGATGCTGGGCCAGCGCCGCCGCCAGCACGGTTTCCTGGCTCAGGCCATCGTTGATGAAGTCGCCGCGCAGCCGCCCTTCTCCCATCACCAGCACGCGGTCCGATACGCCCAGCACTTCAGCCAGTTCCGACGACACCATGATGATGGCCACGCCCTGGTCGGCCAGCGCCAGCATCAATTTATAGATTTCATATTTGGCGCCCACGTCCACGCCGCGCGTGGGTTCGTCGAGGATCAGCACGCGCGGGCGCGTCAGCAGCATCTTGGCCAGCACGGCCTTTTGCTGGTTGCCGCCGGACAGGCTGGTGATCGGCAAGGTGGGACTGGCCGCCTTCAGCTCCAGCTGCGCGATCTCGCCGCGCACGGCCAGCCGTTCCGCCTCGCCATCGATGCGCGTGGCGCGCGCAAATTGGCCCAGCACGGCCAGGGTGATGTTCTGGCCCACATCGAGGTCGGGCACGATACCGTGGTGCTTGCGGTCTTCCGGCACCATGGCCAGGCCCCTGGCAATCGCCTTTTGCGGCGTCGAGGTATCGATGCGCTGGCCATCGAGCCAGATTTCGGCCTGGAACGGCCCCTGGTAGGCGCCGAACAGGGCGGAAACCAGTTCCGTGCGCCCCGCGCCGACCAGTCCCGCGATGCCGAGAATTTCTCCCTTGCGCAGGCTGAACGACACATCGTCGACCCGCTTGCGCTGCGGGTTGTCGGCGTCGATGCACGTCACGTGGCGCGCCTCGAACAGCACCTCGCCAATGGCCGGCTGCGGCCCGCGCTGCGGATACAGCTGGCTCATTTCGCGGCCCACCATCTGCGCAATGATGCGCTCCACGTTCATCTGCGCCATCGGCGTGGTGGCGATATGCTTGCCGTCGCGGATGACGACGATGGTGTCGCAGATGGCCGCCACTTCATCGAGCTTGTGCGAGATATAGATGCAGGTGACGCCGCGCGCTTTTAACGCCCGCAGGATATCGAGCAGCACGGCGATTTCCGACGCCGTCAGCGACGACGACGGTTCATCGAGGATCAGCAGGCGCGCATTCTTGTTGAGCGCCTTGGCGATTTCCACCAGCTGCTGGTGGCCGCCGCCGTAATGCATCACGGGCAGCGCCACGTTCAGTTCCGGTATCTTCAATTCGCGCAGCAGCTCGTCGGCGCGCTTGTACATGGCCGCGTAATGCATGCGCCCGCCGGGCAGGGTGATTTCGCGGCCCATGAAGATATTCTCGGCCACGGACAGCTGCGGCACCAGCATCAGTTCCTGGTGGATGATGATGATGCCCGCGTCTTGCGTGTCGCGGATCGACTGGGCGCGCAGGGGCTTGCCTTCCCACAGGATCTCGCCCTCCCAGCTGCCATGCGGGTAGACGCCGGACAGCACCTTCATCAGGGTCGACTTGCCGGCGCCATTTTCGCCGCACAGGCCGATGCACTCGCCGGCCCGCACCTGCAGGTCGATGCCGTCGAGCGCGCGGACACCGCCAAACTGTTTGACGATGCCTTTCATTTCAAGCAGATAGTCGGACATGCTTACTCTCGTTGCGGATACGCAGGAAAAAGGCCGGCCTGGCGCGCAGCGCACAAGCCGGCATCACGCAAGGATCAATTCCCCAGCTGCGCCTTCGTATAAAACCCGTCATCGACCAGAATATTCACGTTCGCCTTGGTCAAAGGCGTCGGTTTCAACAGCACGGTGCTGACTTTTTTCAAGCCATTGTCATAGCTGGCGTTGTAGGCCGGTTTTTCATTGCGCGCCAGTTGCACGGCCAGGGTGGCCGCTTCCGAAGCGATGGTTTTCAGAGGCTTGTAGACGGTCATCGCCTGGGTGCCGGCGATCACGCGCTTGACGGCCGCCAGGTCGGCATCCTGGCCCGATACCGGCACCTTGCCGGCCAGCTTTTGCGCAGCCAGCGCCTGGATGGCGCCGCCAGCCGTGCCGTCGTTCGAGGCGACGATGGCGTCGATCTTGTTCTTATTGGCCGTCAGCGCGTTTTCCACGATCGACAGCGCTTCGGTAGCGCTCCAGTCCTTCACCCACTGCTGGCCCACGACCTTGATATCGCCCTTGTCGATGTAGGGTTTCAGGACCTTCATCTGCCCTTCGCGCAGCATCTTGGCGTTGTTGTCGGTCGGCGCCCCGCCCAGCAGGTAGTAATTGCCCTTCGGCTGCAGCTTGACCACGCCCTCGGCCTGCATCTCGCCCACTTTTTCGTTGTCGAACGAGATATAGGCGTCGATATCGGCATTGAGGATCAGGCGGTCATACGACAGCACCTTGATACCGGCTTTTTTTGCTTCCTTGACGGTGTTGTTGAGGACCGTCGCGTTGAAGGGCACGATCACCAGCACGTCCACGCCACGTGAAATCAGGTTTTCGATCTGCGAAATCTGGCGCTGCTCGCTGGCGTCAGCCGACTGCACAAAGACCTTGGCGCCCTGCTTTTCGGCGGCAGCGATAAAGAAGTCGCGGTCGCGCGTCCAGCGCTCCACGCGCAGGTCGTCGATGGAAAAACCGATCTTCGGATTTTTCGCATCGGCCAGGGCGCTGCTGCTGGCCAGCGCCAGCATGGCGGTCATGAGGGCTGCACTGATGATCTTGTTCATTACGTGTCTCCTTGTGGATTTTATTAAGAACGTTTTTCACTACGGGTGCTGCGGCTTCCTACATCAATGGTTATGGCGTGGCAGGGTCTGCCCTACGGCGCGGTATTTCAGGGCCAGCTCCATGCAGGCGCCCGTCTCCAGCTGGCCCACGCTGGCGCGGTAGATTTCCTGCCATGGCGTGGCACTCTCGTTGACCGGCGGCGGCATTTCCTGCGCGCGGCGGACCAGTTCCTGTGCATCGACCAGCATGTCGCAGCGGCCCGCGTTCAAATCGACGCGGATGATGTCGCCCGTGCGCAGCAGCGCCAGGCCGCCGCCCACCGCGCTTTCCGGCGAGGCGTTCAGGATCGAGGGGCTATCCGAAGTACCCGACTGGCGCCCGTCGCCCAGGGTCGGCAGGTTCAAGATGCCGGCCTTGAGCAGCGAATCGGGCGGCTGCATGTTGACCACTTCGGCCGAGCCGGGCCAGCCCACGGGACCGGCGCCGCGCATCACCAGCATGCAGCCATCGTCGATGGCCAGCGCCGGATCGTTGATGCGCGCGTGATAGTCGGCGGAGCCGTCAAAGACGATGGCGCGCGCCTCGAACACGCCTTCGCTGCCGGGGCGCGACAGATAGCGCTCGCGGAACTGGGCCGAGATCACGCTGGTTTTCATGATGGCGAAATCGAACAGGTTGCCCTGCAGCGCCAGGAAACCCGCTTTTTCCTTTAACGGTGTATGGAATGGACGGATCATTTCGCGGTCCGCACTTTCGCGTCCGGCCAGGTTGGCCGCCATGCTGTGGCCCGTGACGGTAGGGCGTTCGGCGTGCAGCAGGCCTGCCTGGAGTAATTCCCACATCACGGCCGGCACGCCGCCCGCGCGGTGAAAGCGCTCGCCCAGATACTTCCCGGCCGGCTGCATGTTCAGCAGCAGCGGCACGTCGTAGCCGTGCGCCATCCAGTCGCCCGAATGCAGTTCCACGCCCGCATGGCGGGCCATCGCCATCAGGTGCGGCTGGGCGTTGGTGGAACCGCCGATGGCCGCGTTGACGATGATCGCGTCGAGAAAAGCCTCGCGTGTCAAGATGTGTGACGGGCGCACATCTGCATGCGCCAGGGCGACGATGCGGCACCCCGTTTCATAGGCGATCTGGCCCCGTTCGCGGTAGGGTGCGGGTATCGCCGAGCAGCCCGTCAGCGACATGCCCAGCACCTCGGCCAGTGCGTTCATGGTCGACGCCGTGCCCATGGTGTTGCAGTGGCCGGCGGAAGGCGCCGAAGCGGCGGCGATCTGCAGAAATTTGTCATTGTCGATGGCGCCGGCGGCCAGCTGGCGGCGGCCCTTCCAGATGGCGGCGCCCGAACCCACCAGTTCGCCGTCCATCCAGCCGTCGAGCATGGGACCACCCGACAGCACGATGGCGGGGATGTCGACCGTGGCGGCCGCCATCAGCTGGGCCGGCGTGGTCTTGTCGCAGCCCGTGGTCAGCACCACGGCGTCGATCGGATAGCCATGCAGGATTTCCACCAGGCCCAGGTAAGCCAGGTTGCGGTCCAGCGCCGCCGTGGGGCGGCGGCAGTTTTCAAAGATCGGATGCAGCGGGAATTCCATCGGGATGCCGCCCGCATCGCGGATGCCGTCGCGCACGCGTTTGGCCAGCTCCAGGTGGATCCGGTTGCAGGGACTGAGGTCGCTGCCGCTCTGTGCGATACCGATGATGGGCCGGCCCGAACGCAGTTCCTCGGCCGTGATCCCGTAATTCATGAAGCGCTCCAGATACAGCGCCGTCATGTCGATATGCTCGGGATTATCGAACCAGTCCTGCGAGCGGAAGCGGCGCGCACGGGCGGTGGTCATGGCGGCGGCGTTCATGCGCCGTACCAGCCCGCGTCGACAAAGTATTCACGCCCCGTGCATTTGGCCGCATTGTCCGAAGCGAGGAACAGCGCCAGCGCCGCCACGTCCTGCGGCTCGACGCGCGTCTGCAGGCACTGGCCCTGCAGGATCACGGCTTCCGCTTCCGGGGTATGCCATAAACGCTCCTGGCGCGGCGTGCGCACGGCGCCGGGAATGATGCAGTTGACGCGGATACCATCGGCGCCCAGGTCGCGCGCCAGGCCATGCGTCAAGCCTTCGATACCCGCCTTGGCCGTCATGTAGATCGACAGATTCGCCTGCGCCAGATGCCATGAAATCGAGCCCAGGTTGAGGATCACGCCACTGCGTTTAGCCCGCATGGCGGGCGCCACTGCCTGGGCGCAAAAATACTGGTGGCGCAGGTTCACGGCGATGCGTTCGTCCCAGTAGGCAGGCGTCACGTCCTGCAACTGGTGGCGGTCGTCGTTGGCGGCGTTGTTGACGAGGATATCGGCCGCGCCGGCGCTGCGCTCCATGTCGGCAAAGGTGGTAGCCAGCATATCGAGGTCGGTCAGGTCGCAATAGCGGAAAACGGGCGGCAACGGCAAGTGCGCCAGTTGTGCTTCCAGCGCCTGCGAAGCCTCGCGGGCGATATCGAGAAAAGTGACTTGGGCGCCCTGGCGCGCGAACGCCTCGACGATGGCCACGCCGATGCCGGTGCCGCCGCCCGTGATGACGACGCGCTTGTTGGCCAGGCTGGGGTAAGTCGCATGCTGCATAAAAAAGTCTCTCTTCTTATGGTAAAAATCGGATCAGAGCAAGCCGCGCTGGGCCAGGTTTTGATACAGCGCCCGCACGCCAAAGGTCCACGGCGGGATCGCGTCGCAGCGCTGCACTTGGTTGACCAGTGCGCCCAGCTTTGCGCTGGCGATGGTGACCCGGTCGCCCAGGTGGTGCGTGAAGCCGCCGCCTGCGATATCGCGGTCTTTCACGGGCGAGAACATGGTGCCCAGGAAAAGCATGAAACCGTCCGGGTACTGGTGATAATCGCCCGCCGTCTGGCGCACCAGGTCCAGCGGATCGCGGCTGATCTCGCGCATGAAGCTGGCGCCTTCCAATACAAAACCATCGTCCGCGCCTTCGATCAGCAGCGACACTTCGGCCTGGCGCACGCTATCGAGCGTAAAGTGATCGTCGAACAGGCGGATGAAGGGACCGATGGCGCAGGAACCGTTGTTGTCCTTGGCCTTGCCCAGCAAGAGCGCGCTACGGCCCTCTATGTCGCGCAGGTTCACATCGTTGCCCAGGGTCGCGCCCAGCACTTCGCCACGGCTGTTGACGGCCAGGACGATCTCCGGTTCCGGATTATTCCAGGCGGAGTTCGGCAGCAAGCCCACTTGCGCGCCGCAGCCCACGGCGGACATGGCTTGCGCCTTGGTGAATACTTCCGCATCGGGACCGATGCCCACTTCCATATACTGCGACCAGGCGCCCCGCTGCTGCAGTTGCTGCTTCAAGCGCTGCGCCGCTTCGGAACCGGGACGCAGGGCGGACAGATCGCTGCCCAGGGTGTCTTGCAGCGCGGTGCGCAAGCTGGCGGCGCGCGCGGCGTCGCCGCCTGCCTGTTCTTCGATCACCCGTTCGAGCAGGCTGACGGCGAACGTCACGCCGCATGCCTTGATCGCTTGCAGGTCGCATGGCACCAGCAGCAGGGGCTGATCATGCGGCGCCTGCATGGCTTGCTCCAGCAGCGCCTGTACGGGGCCCAGCGAGACACCTGGCGCATGGCGGGCGATACCGGGCGCATCGACGCTGTCGAGCAGGTCGGCCACCGTGGCGACTGTTGGCGTGATATCGATCACTTCACCGCTGCGCACGACGATGACACAGGGACCATCACGCCAGATACGGCCCACCAGCAAGGCGGCGTTGAGATCGACGGGCAGGAGGGTGGCTGGTGAAATCGGCTGCATGCTGGACTCTCGAAAACGCGGTGAAGAAGCGGATGACTGCAAGGTGGAACCGATTCTGCGCGCAGCCCTGGCGCACCGCAATTACGAAAATCACCAAAAGGCTTGATGATTATTCTTATTGCAATGCAACAAAGAGCCAGCCATGAAAAAAAGGCGCCGCAGCGCCTTTTCTTCTTCCCTGCATCGGTATCAGGAGTGCCCGGGCACGCTGTCGCGCAGGGCTTCCGGCAGCAAGGCCTGATCAAAATTCTGGTAACACACGGGCCGCAGGAAGCGGTGAATGGCTGCCGTGCCCACCGACGTGCTGCGGCCATCCGAGGTGGCCGGATACGGCCCGCCATGCACCATGGCGCTGGCCACTTCCACGCCGGTCGGATAGCCGTTGGCGAGAATGCGGCCCACCTTGCGTTCCAGCGCCGGCAACAGGCGGCGCGCCGCCTCCAGGTCGCTGGCATCCATCTGCAGGGTGGCCGTCAACTGGCCTTCCAGCTGTTCCGTAATGGCCAGCATCTCATCGACATCGCGGCATTCGACCAGCAAGGTGGCCGGGCCGAACACTTCTTCGGCCAGCGCGGCGCTGGCACGAAACGCCGCGCCCGTCGTGCGAAACACCGCCGGGAACGCCTTGCACGTGTCGGACGCCACCGGTTCCAGCATGGCTTGCACGCCATCCTGGCTGGCCAGTTGCGCCACGCCGCGCCGGTAGTTGGCGGCGATGCCGGGCGTGAGCATGACGCCGGGCGGCAATGCACCCAACGCCTTGGCCACACTAAAACTGAAGTGCTCAAAGTGGCTGCCAGCCAGTCCTAACACCAGGCCGGGATTGGTGCAGAACTGGCCCACGCCGTTCGTCAGCGATGCGGCCAGGCCGGCGGCGATCGATTCGCCGCGCGCGGCCAGCGCCTGCGGCAACAGGAACACGGGATTGATGCTGCTCATTTCCGCATACACGGGAATAGGCTGCGGGCGGGCGGCGGCAATCGCCATCAAGGCCGTGCCCCCTTGCCGCGAGCCGGTAAAACCGACGGCCTGGATGGCGGGATGGCGCACCAGCTCAGCACCGAGCGCATTGCCTATGCCCGTCAACAAGCTGAAGACACCAGCCGGCAAGCCGCAATCAGCCACCGCTTGCACGATGGCGCGGCCCACCAGCTCGGAGGTGCCGGGATGGGCCGGATGGGCCTTGGCCACCACGGGGCAGCCAGCAGCCAGCGCGGCCGCCGTGTCGCCACCGGCTACCGAAAACGCCAGCGGAAAATTGCTCGCCCCGAACACGGCGACGGGCCCCAGGCCGATCATGCGCAAACGCAGTTCAGGGCGCGGCGGGGCACGCTCAGGCAGGGCCTGGTCGACGCGGATATCCTGCCAGGCGCCCTCGCGCAGCAGGTCGGCAAACAGTTTCAGCTGGCCCACCGTGCGGCCCCGCTCCCCTTCCAGGCGGGCACGCGGCAAGCCGCTTTCCGCCATGGCCCGTACGATCAGCGCATCGCCCAGCGCCAGGATCTGCGTGCCGATCGCTTCCAGGAAGTCGGCCCGCTGCATGTCCGTCGTGGCGCGGAATGGATCGAAAGCGGCCTGCGCCGCGCGGCAAGCCTGGTCGATCTGGCTGCTATCGACGGTGTAGAACGCGGGGGCGATTTCCACGCCCTGCGCAGGGTCAAACGCCTGGAAGGACGCTTGCGTGCCGCGCACGGCCTGGCCATTGATCAAGGCATCGCCGCTGATAGCCAATATTGAATTCATGTGCTTCCTTTGCGAAAGTGGAGAGGCGCGCCGCCCAGACTTCAAACCTCAGAGCACCGGCAGGCGACACGTATGCCCATGATGGTATGCCGGATAGCTGCCATAACGCCAGCGCCGGTCCACGTCCGGCAGCATTATGCTGCATCGCAACACGACAAGCTGTGCTGGTAGCGTGCCGGTGGATCGCTTACACTGTCGGCTCCTGTCCCCAACCGTGATCGCCATGCGCCGCTCTGCTCTACTCGCCCTGCCACTGCTGCTGCTCGTTTCCGCTTGCGACGATTACACGGCGCCCAGCCTGTACCAGGCCACCACGCCCGAGTGCAAGACGTGGACGGAAGGCTCGCGTTTCGAATTGCCGCGCGGTATCAGCATCTACGCCACGCCGCCCGTCACGCTGAAGGAAGGCGGCACGGAACTGGCGTTGATCTTTACGTTGCCCGTGGGCACCCAGGCCAGTTTTACACGCTTGTCCTTCTTGCTGGAAGAGCCCCACAAGGAACCGTTCGCGGCGGCCAAGATCCTCACCATCTACCAGCGCGGCATGAGCCAGAAAGCGGAAATCGTCGACGTCATCGACCAGCTGCCCATCATGTTTTCCGCTGTGGGCAACAGCAAGGAGACGCAGTGGCGCATCCGCCTGCAACTGCCACGCCAGCTGCCGCAGCGTTTTGACCTGTCCATGCCCGACATGCTGGTCGGCGGCAAGCGCTACCCCGTGCGTACCTTCACCTACCGCTATTTTGACGAGCGCAAGGCTTACGGCATGTGCAGTTAAGTCGCGCGGCAAGCATTCCGAAATGTCTGGGAGCAATTCAGGCCTGCGCCAGACATATCGGATGAGCTGCCCACCAGACGCTATCTTCAAACATGCGCTGGTTCCTGCCGAGGGCCTCGGGCCAGAACATAAATAAACAATAGCGCCATCACGCCTGCCCCCATCCACATGGCTTGCTGCCAGCCCTGTACGAAAGACTCCTGCGCGTATCGGTACACCACATCGGCGTAAGGCTGGCCTCCACGCGCACTGGCCAGTGCATTTGCAATGCCCCGGCCAGCCGACGCCGCCAATTCGGGCGGAAAACCAAGTAGGCGCGGGCCAATAGCCGAGCTATACCCTGCCGTAAAGACCGCCCCAAGCAGCGCAACACCAAGTGCCGTACCGAACTCCCTGGTCACATCGTTCAGCGCTGAAGCGACGCCCTGCTGGTCGCGCGGCAAGGATGCGGTGATGGCTTCAGTGGAGGGCGCCATGGCAAGGCCCATGCCGATACCCATGGCGATCATGCCCGGCAGGATAGAAAGGTAACCGCCCTCCACCGAAACAAGCATGGACATCAGGGCAAGCCCGACGCCACCTATGAGTATTCCACCCGCCATGGTGAAACGAGGACCCACGCGCGCTGCCAAGCGGGGGGCAACACCGGAGAACGCCATCATCATTATGGCCATGGGCATAAGCGCAAACGTGGAGCGTAGGCCAGACCAACCGAGCACAGACTGGAAGAATGGGTACAGGACGATAAAGACACCGGCTTGCACGCCAAACCAGGTGAGCAGGGATACTGAGCCACTGGCGAGACCAGCTTTGAGGAACAGCCTGATATCCAGAAGCGGTGCCTGCTGGCGCAGTTCCCAGAAACCAAAACAGATCGTGGCGCTGATGCCGACGGCGAGGCCGATTAAGACCGAGGGAGCCCACCATCCCTGTTGCGGCCCTTCATGGAGGAAGAAGATCAGGCCCATGACGGCCACCAGGCAGAGCAGCGAGCCGACAACATCAAACTTGTGCTCCTGTATTTCGCGCCAGTTTGGAATGCAGCGTCGCGCCATGAGGCCTGCCACAACAACAAGCACTACCGGCAGCGCGAACAGCCACCGCCAGGAAAGAAAGTCGACCAGAACGGCCGAGAGGAACATCCCCAGGATACCTCCGCCGCCTGCAACGGCAGTCCACACACCGATAGCCTTGGAGCGTTCTTCATCGGGGAAAACCGATGTGATGACCGAAAGAGTGACAGGCATGATCAGGGCTGCCCCCACGCCACTGAAAAGGCGCGCAGCAATCATTACCTCAACGCCAGGAGCCAGTGCCGATGAGATGTTGGCCACGCCAAAAATAACTAGTCCCAGGAGCAAGACTGGCTTGCGGCCCCATCTGTCGCCGACGGCGCCCAGCGGCAACAGCAATGCCGCCAGGCTGATGGTATAGACGTTGATCATCCACAATACTTCGCCTTGGCTCGCCTCCAGGTCCAGAGCAAGCTGTGGTTGAGCAACATTTAGCCCTGTCACGGCCGCAATCACGGCCATTAGCGCAACACATACCGTCAGCAAAATAACCCGACGCTGGCTGGCATCGTGGATGATTGGAACGACAGATCCGGAAGCGGCCCGCTTCCGGTCTGGGACGACATTGATCGACGTTGACATTGAAACTCCCATCATGTATCAATAGAGGATACTTAAGCACAATCTATCAAGTATCATTTGATGATACGTGATGGTTTATTGCATGTCAACACGCTCGGCAAGTCCGTTCAGCTATAGGATATAAGGATCGACAATGAATAAAGACACGCGCCTATCGGATGTCTTGCACGTACTGTTACACCTGGGCCATGCGACAGAACCGATCACCTCGGAGATATTGGCTAAAAGCATGGGGACCAATCCCCCCGTGTTCAGACGAACGATGGCAGGCTTGAGAGAGGCGGGATACGTCCGTTCGGAAAAGGGGCATGGTGGAGGATGGATGCTCGCACGGCCACTCCGGGAGATCACTCTGCTCGATGTCTATTCCGCTCTCGGCCAGCCGAAACTATTCGCCATAGGCAGTCGAACGAATCATCCAGACTGTCTCGTACAAAAAAAAGTCAACGATGTCCTGGCCGATACGATGGAGCAGGCTGAAGCGTTGTTTGTACGGCGCTTCAGCGAAATCACCCTGGATTTACTCACGCCGGAAAAGCACGCGCAACTTTCCGAGCCTTGTGAAAAGTCTTCGCTTCCAGCGCTTTCGCAATGATCACCAACTGCTGCGCGAGGCCCAGCGGCCCCCGCGCTACCGTATCGTCGCGTGGGCCAAGGGAAAAACCCTGGCAAGAAAGGTAGCGGAGAAAGGAAAGCGCCATCGGGTGAATCCATCAAATACGCCGTTCACAAGCCCTCTCTTGTACCGTTGTGCAGATGTCTGACGACCATCTGCCCACCCGACAGCGATTGCGCCATCGCTTGCTAGAATGCCAGGACGATGCGGCCATCCAGCGCGCGGCTCTCCATCCTCTCATGTGCAAGGGCCGCCTGGCTGAACGGCAGTACATCGATCACGGTTTTTCCGAGTCCGGCGACGACCATCTTTAATGCCGCCTCCAGCGCGGGACGTATCGCTTCGGGATGCGCCGCCATATACGCGCCCATATTGAAGCCGCACACGCTCACGCACCCCAGCCACAGCGCATTGGTCTTGACTTGATGCTCCCAATCACCGCTGGCATTGCCGGCGACGACGAGCCGGCTGCCTGGCCGCATCAACGCCAGGCTGTGGTCACGGACGGCGCCGCCGACAGGGTCGATGACGATGTCGAACTTTTCGTCTGCCAGAATTGCCGGCAGTTGCATGGCGTCAACGATACGGTCGTATGGCAGCTGTGTCTGGGCTGCAGCATCGAGCTTGCTCGCGCGTACTGTACCGACCACGCGCGACGCGCCGAGCTGCTTGGCCATGCCCGGGAACGCAGCAGCAAAGCCGCCGAGCGCACCATGGACGAGCACGCTCTCTCCTTCAGACAGGTGCGCAATTCTGGTCAAGGCAATATGCGCCATCGCCGCATTCGGTATCAGCGCAACGGCCAGGGCCGGGTCGATCCCGGAGGCGTCAAACGACACCGTGTGGGCAGCGCGCGCAATGTACACCGACGCATAGCCGCCCGTACCGCTACCGTTCGACATTGCCACGACTTTTTCACCGATCGACAAGCCAGTGACGCCCTCTCCTAGCGCACGTACCGTACCGGCAACTTCCAGTCCGGGAATGAAGGGCGGCTGAGCCATGCCAGGCATGTCCTTGAAACGCCCCTGGCGGAAAAAGATATCGATCAGTCCGACCGCCGCATGGCTGACGTCAATCGCAATGTCACCAGGGCCGGGCGCCGGATCCGGCAACTCTGTCACGGCGAGCACGCTTGGGTCGCCGAAGCGCGTAGCGAGAACAGCTTTCATCAGGATTTCCTTTGCAATCAGATTGGGAGTGCACACTCCAAAGTTAACGCACACAATGATGCGTTAACTGGAAGATAGCACAGTTTTTAATGTAACGCACAGGAAGATGCGTTAAAATCGTGTCATGAAAGAAAGAGCCCGTTCCATCGAAGATAAACAGCAACGCTGCGAGGATTTACTCGACGCAGCGGAATCACTGGCACTTGAGCTGGGAGGCGTGCGTTTGCTCACCGTCGCGGCAGTGACCGACCGTGCCGGCTTGCACCGCACGGGGGTACGGCGCTATTACGCCAACAAGGAAGAGTTATTGCTTGAACTGGCCGAACGCTGCTGGATGCGGTGGCGCGATGTGATCAGGGATAACGTGGGGACGCGGGTCGGCTTGACGCCGATGGAGCTTGCCGGGGTGGTTGCCGATAGCATCATTTCACTCCCCGTCTTCTGTGATCTGCTGACGCATGTCACATTGAGCCTGGAAGGCGCTGTCGATATCGAGCGGGCCAGGCGTTATAAAACCAATGCCTTCGCCGCACACGACCAGATTGTCAGCGCGCTGGTTCAGGCCAGCAACATGACGACACAGCAACTGCAAAGTCTGCTGTCAGCCACGATCATGCTTGCCGCCGGCTCTTGGCAAGTATCGCACCCTGCGCCCACGCTTGCCCGGCTGTACCAGGAAGTACCGGCATGGGGCCATGTCGCGCTCGACTTTGGTCCCCGGCTGCGCTATTTGCTGCAAGCAACAGCCTTGGGGCTGGTCGAGGCGATACCGCCGCACCAATAAAAAAGGCAGCCCGAAGGCTGCCTCTTGCATTGTTGCTGGTCTGCAAATTAATGCTGACGCAACTTCTGGATCGCTGCCAGCTGTGCAATTGCACTGGCCAGCTCGGCTTGCGCTTGCGCGTAGTCAATGCCCGAATCCTTGTTGTGGATATTTTCTTCCGCCAACTTCTTCGCTTCCAGCGCTTTCGCTTCATCCAGGTCGTGACCGCGGATAGCGGTATCGGCCAGGACGGTCACGGTATCCGGCTGCACTTCCAGCAGGCCGCCAGCAACGAAGACGAATTCTTCTTCAGCCTGGCCGACTACCTTGATGCGGACCGCGCCCGGACGGATGCGGGTAATCAAAGGCGTGTGGCGTGGGTAGATACCCAGCTCGCCCTGTTCACCCGGCAACGCGACGAATTCTGCTTCGCCTGAAAAAATCAGTTCTTCAGCGGAAACCACGTCAACGTGAATTGTGTGTGCCATGTGTGTCCTATCGGGTTGAAGAACCCCGCCCTAATCTAGGGCGGGGTTAGGCCCAAACTTAACTTAGTTAAGTTTCTTGGCTTTTTCGATTGCTTCTTCGATCGTGCCGACCATGTAGAACGCTTGTTCTGGCAGGTGATCGAGTTCGCCCGAAGCGATCATTTTGAAGCCCTTGATCGTGTCTTTGAGCGAAACGTATTTACCAGGCGCGCCGGTAAACACTTCAGCGACGTGGAATGGCTGCGACAGGAAACGTTGCATCTTACGTGCACGTGCTACCAGCAGCTTGTCTTCCGGCGCCAGCTCGTCCATGCCCAGAATTGCGATAATGTCGCGCAATTCCTTGTAGCGTTGCAGGGTCGTTTGCACGGCACGCGCGGTGTCATAGTGCTCTTGACCAACGATCAGCGGATCCAGCTGACGCGAGGTCGAGTCCAGTGGGTCCACGGCTGGGTAGATACCCAGGGAAGCGATGTCACGCGACAGCGCAACGGTCGAATCCAAGTGAGCAAAGGTGGTTGCTGGCGATGGGTCGGTGTAATCGTCGGCTGGAACGTAGACGGCCTGGATCGAGGTAATCGAGCCGGTTTTGGTCGACGTGATACGCTCTTGCAGACGGCCCATTTCTTCCGCCAGGGTCGGTTGGTAACCCACCGCCGATGGCATACGACCCAGCAGTGCCGAGACTTCGGTACCCGCCAGCGTGAAGCGGTAGATGTTGTCCACGAAGAACAGCACGTCTTTACCTTCGTCACGGAACGATTCAGCGATCGTCAGGCCAGTCAGCGCTACGCGCAGACGGTTACCTGGCGGTTCATTCATCTGACCGTAGACCATCGCTACCTTGGAATTCTCCGGGTTTTCCAGATCGACCACTTTCGCGTCAGCCATCTCGTGGTAGAAGTCGTTACCTTCACGGGTACGCTCACCGACACCAGCGAACACGGACACGCCGCTGTGCGCTTTAGCGATGTTGTTGATCAGTTCCATCATGTTCACGGTCTTGCCTACGCCAGCGCCGCCGAACAGACCCACTTTACCGCCTTTGGCAAACGGGCACACCAGGTCGATCACCTTGATGCCGGTTTCCAGCAGTTCTTGCGATGGCGACAGTTCGTCGTACGCAGGAGCGGTGCGGTGGATCGACGCGATCTGGTCGTGCGAGACAGGACCGCATTCGTCGATCGGGTTACCCAGCACGTCCATGATGCGACCCAGGGTTGCTTTACCGACTGGCACCATGATCGGTTTGCCGGTGTTTTGGATTTGCATGCCACGACGCAGGCCATCGGACGAGCCGAGTGCAATGGTACGGACAATGCCGTCGCCCAACTGCTGTTGTACTTCCAGGGTCAGTTCCGAGCCTGCCATTTTCAAGGCATCAAATACCTTGGGCATCGCGTTGCGTGGAAACTCAACGTCCACCACAGCGCCGATACACTGAACGATTTTGCCATCAGCCATGTTCGTTCCTTCAATATAGTTAAATTCGTTTAAACCGCAGCCGCACCGGCGACGATTTCGGAGAGTTCTTTGGTAATCGCAGCTTGGCGGGTCTTGTTGTAGATCAGCTTCAATTCGCCGATCACACTACCCGCGTTGTCGCTTGCAGCTTTCATCGCCACCATCCGCGCCGATTGCTCGGACGCCAGATTTTCTGCGACTGCCTGGTACACCAGCGCTTCTACATAGCGCTCCAGCAATTCATCGATGACCGTTTGTGCATCCGGCTCATAGATGTAATCCCACGCGTGGGCACCCTGGTCGGCTTGCATCTTGTCTTCTGGCAGTGGCAGCAATTGCTCCACGACCGGCTCTTGCTTCATCGTATTGATGAATTTGGTGTAGCACAGATAAACTGCATCGAGCTTGCCAGCCTGGAACTCTTCGAGCATGACCTTGACAGGTCCGATCAATTTATCCAGGTGCGGCGTGTCGCCGGTCTGGATCGCGTGAGCGATGACCTTGACGCCGATGCGATTCAAAAAACCCAAACCCTTGTTACCGATAGCGACTGCTTCAACCCGGTTGCCAGCTGTTTCCAGCTCGCGCGACTTGGACGTCACCTGACGCAAGATATTGGTGTTCATGCCGCCGCACAGACCCTTGTCGGTCGTCACGACGATGAAACCCACTGCCTTGGCTTCCGTACCCTGCGCTGCTGCCAGGAACGGGTGCGTGTATTCCGGATTGGCGGTCGCCAGATTGGCGGCGATATTCCGAATCTTGTCACTGTAGGGACGAGCGGCCCGCATCCGGTCTTGCGCCTTGCGCATTTTGGACGCGGCGACCATTTCCATCGCCTTGGTGATCTTCTTCGTATTCTCTACGCTCTTGATCTTGCCCCGTATCTCTTTGCTTGATGCCATGAGTCCTTACTCCTTCTGCGCGTAGGGCGGCGCCGCACTCAGGGTGGGCGCCGCCTGGCCGCTTAATATGCGCCGGATTTCTTGAAATCAGCAATGGCCGCCGACAGAGTTGCTTCGCTGTCTTTGTCGAGTTGCTTGGTTTCTTCGATCTTGGCCAGCAGAGCAGCTTGCTTGGTCTTCATGTAAGCGTGAACACCAGCTTCGAACGACAGCACTTGCTTGACTGGCACGTCGTCCATGAAGCCTTTGTTCACCGAGTACAGCGATACAGCCATCAGCGAGATCGACAGTGGCGAGTATTGGGCTTGCTTGAGCAATTCCGTTACGCGTGCACCACGGTCCAGCTGCTTGCGGGTCGATTCGTCCAGGTCCGATGCGAACTGCGCAAACGCGGCCAGTTCACGGTATTGCGCCAGGTCGGTACGGATACCGCCGGACAGGTTTTTGATGACCTTGGTCTGGGCGGCGCCACCGACGCGCGATACGGAAATACCGGCGTTAATTGCAGGACGGATACCGGCGTTGAACAGCGAGGTTTCCAGGAAGATCTGACCGTCGGTAATCGAAATCACGTTGGTTGGAACGAAGGCCGACACGTCGCCAGCTTGCGTTTCAATGATCGGCAGAGCCGTCAGAGAACCGGTCTTGCCTTTGACAGCGCCGTCGGTGAACTTCTCGACGTAGTCGGCGTTCACGCGTGCTGCGCGTTCCAGCAGGCGGCTGTGCAGGTAGAACACGTCGCCTGGGTACGCTTCGCGACCTGGTGGACGGCGCAGCAGCAGCGAGATTTGACGGTAAGCAACAGCTTGTTTCGACAGATCATCGTAGACGATCAGTGCATCTTCACCGCGGTCACGGAAGTATTCGCCCATGGCGCAACCGGAGTACGGCGAGATGTATTGCATGGCGGCCGATTCCGAAGCGGAAGCGGCAACAACGATGGTGTATTCCATCGCGCCGTGTTGTTCCAGCGAGCGCACGATGTTCTTGATCGACGAGGCTTTTTGGCCAATCGCGACGTAGATACATTTCATGCCCTGGCCTTTTTGATTGATGATCGCATCAATCGCTACAGCCGACTTGCCGGTTTGACGGTCGCCGATGATCAGTTCGCGCTGGCCACGGCCAACTGGAACCATCGCATCGATCGACTTCAGGCCGGTTTGCATCGGTTGCGAAACGGACTCACGGGCGATCACGCCCGGCGCGATTTTTTCAATCGCCGCTGTCAGTTTGGTCTCGATGGCGCCTTTGCCGTCGATCGGCTGACCCAGCGCGTTGACCACGCGGCCCAGCAGTTCAGGACCGACTGGCACTTCCAGAATGCGGCCGGTGCATTTCACCGTGTCGCCTTCGGAGATGTGCTCGTAAGCACCCAGGATCACGGAACCAACGGAGTCGCGCTCCAGGTTCATGGCCAGGCCAAAGGTGTTGCCTGGGAATTCCAGCATCTCGCCTTGCATCACGTCCGACAAACCGTGGATGCGGCAGATACCGTCGGCTACGGAAATAACCGTGCCTTGGTTACGCACTTCAGCGCCGCCGTCAAGACCTTGGATCCGGCTCTTGATCAACTCGCTGATTTCAGATGGGTTGAGTTGCATACTAACTCCTAAAAGTGTTTCTCTCAGCTTGCGCGAGGGGTAAGGGTCTGTCTAAGCTGGCCTGCCGAAGCGCGGGTCTTACGACACCAGTGCAGCGTGCAGTTGCTGCAACTTGGCGCGCACCGAAGTGTCGAGCACCTGGTCACCAACAACCACGCGTACACCGCCGAGCAGCGATGGATCTACTGTCACGGCAGGGTTGAGCTTACGACTGAATTTCTTTTCCAGCGTTGCGACCAGCTCGGCCGTTTGGCCTTCGCTCAGATCGAAAGCGCTCGTGATCTCGGCGTCAGCCGCACCTTCCAGGCTGTTTTTCAGCACGTGGAATTGCGCGCCGATTTCCGGCAGCAGGCTAATGCGGCCATTTTCGATCAACAAGGTGAGGAAGTTTTTCACTTCCTCATTGAGCGGCGATTTCAACAACGACAGGATGGTGGCGACGACATCGCTTTCCGAAACTTTCGGATTGCGCGCGTACGCCTGTACCTCGGGGTGGCTGCCGATCTGTGTCAATTCAGACACCAGTTCGGACCACGCCGCGAGGTTGCTTGACTCCTTACCAGCTTGGGCTACGCGGAACAAAGCTTCCGCGTAGGGACGGGCGACGGTTGCGAGTTCTGCCATGATTACAGCTCAACAGCAAGACGCTGCAACATTTCGGCGTGAGCCGTAGCGTTGACTTCACGCTTCAAGATCTGCTCTGCACCTTTAACAGCCAGGTCAGCCACCTGAGCGCGCAATTGTTCGCGTGCTTTCGACAGTTGCTGCTCGGCGTCCGACTGGGCTTGCGCAATGATACGCGCAGCTTCAGCTTGTGCATTTTGCTTGATCTCTTCAGCAACCAGCTGCGCGCGCTTCTCAGCGTCCGCAACGCGTTGCGAAGCTTCTTCACGTGCACTGTTCAATGCCTCTTGCGCACGCTTTTCAGCGACAGCCATCGAAGCCTGACCTTGATCGGCCGCAGCCAATCCATCCGCGATTCGTTTGGCACGCTCATCCAGCGCATTGTTCAGCGCTGGAAATACGAACTTCATCGAGAACCAGACCAACACCGCGAAGGTGATCATCTGGCCGATGAGCGACATATTGATGTCCATACCTTTGCTCCTAACTAAAAGTTTCTCCTAGGGTTGGAGCGAATTACTGAGCAGCAGCGGTCAAAGCAGCCAGGAACGGGTTAGCGAACGTGTACAGCAGAGCAACACCAACGCCGATCATCGAGATCGCATCCAGCAGACCAGCGATAACGAACAGCTTGGTTTGCAGTTGTGGCATCAGTTCTGGTTGACGTGCCGATGCTTCCAGGAATTTGCCACCCAAGATAGCGAAGCCCAGAGCGGTGCCGATTGCGGCCAGGCCGATGATGATTGCTGCTGCCAGAACGGTCATGCTTTGTACTTGTGCGATCAGAGCTTGCATAAAATTCTCCTAAATTTAAAAACGAAAGATACTAAAAAAACAAAATATAAAGTTAATGATTAATGCTTCTCAACCGCAAGGCTCAGATACACAACCGTCAACGCCATAAACACAAAAGCTTGCAAAGTTACAATCAAGATATGGAAAATTGCCCATGGACCACCCAACGCCCACTGTGCCCACCAAGGCAACAACGCGATCAAGATGAAAATCAGTTCGCCGGCATACATATTGCCGAACAGTCGCAGCGACAGGGAGATCAGTTTTGCAACCAACTCAACCATTTGCAGCAGGAAATTGACTGGCGCCAGGGCGATCGTGCCGATCACGCCACTTGCGTGGAATGGCGCCGTGAACAGTTCCTTGATCCAGCCGCCCAGGCCCTTGGCCTTGATCGAAAAAGCGATAATGCACAGCACCACAGAGAACGACATGGCGAAGGTGTGATTCACGTCGGCGGTCGGTACGGCACGCAGTTTATGCACGCCAAACCAGCTCAATACCTTCGGCAACAGGTCAACCGGCAGGAAGTCCATCGCGTTCAGCAGCCAGACCCAGACAAAAATAGTGATGGCCAGCGGCGCGATGATCTTGCTTTTCGCGTGAAAGGCACCATTAATAGTGTCATTCACGATTTCCATGATCATTTCTACGAAGTTTTGCAGCTTGCCAGGCACGCCAGCGGTCGCGCGACGCGATGCCAGGTAGAAAACACCGAGGAATACAAAACCCAAAATGGCCGAAATCCAGAACGTATCCAGATTGATGGTGCCGTCGGCACTTCTCAGGTGGGACAAGTGATGGCTGATGTATTCTGTGGCGTTAGCCGGGGCAGCATGGCCCGCTTCAATAGCGTGTTCTGTGGTCATAATGAATTTAGATTTGTCGTTTCAAGGCATACACCCCGAAACCAATGATTAAACAGCGAGCAATGAAAACCAGTATGCTAAGGTTGCCACCGCGAAACCCAAGATCAGCCATAACCAGGCGGCCGACTGAAACAACACCAGTGCTGTGATAAACAGCACCGCTGTGATAAATATTTTCACCACTTCTGCGCGCAAATGCGCCCGGAATGCCTTGTTGGCGTCGCTGGAACCGCTGGCGACCAACATGGCATACACCAGGCTGCCGATGACTGCGATAGCGCCGCCACATGCGGCGGACCAGCCTTTGATACTGCCACCGAAAAACAGGGTAACGGTTGAAAAGCTGATAACGATTGCTAGTTGCAGGGCAACTACTTTGTAGACTGGTTTGGCAATATTTTGTTGTGAATCACTCAATTACCAGGTCCCCAGAAAAATCTACACACGCAAAGACACGGGATTATAGTTGGCTTTGATATATAGAGTCAAACGTTGCCGCACTGCAGCAGGGCAATTGCTGCGCGAAACAGACGCTTTACCGACTATTCACGGATATTTGCACCAATATGTGACAAAGCCGCTTGTACAGCGGCTTTGGGACGTGTTAGCAAGAAACCACCACTTGCCTGCGGAAAGCGTTAACTGGCAAACCAGACCACCAGCTGATCGGGGCGCCTTCTTGCTTACCACTAATTACGAATGCCTCTCTATCTATGTGGCCTATATATATGTGTGTTCCCTTGGCTAGCCGCGCAGGCGGGCTAACACGCCATCGAGTACATCGAGGTCGGCAAAGTCGATTACCAGCTGACCCCGTCCTTTATTGCCCATCTTGAACACCACGGGGGTGGCCAGCGTATCGGACAGCTCTTCTTCCAGGCGGGCAATATCGCCGGACTTTTCTTTTTGCCGCGGTTCGACCGGATTGGCCGCCTCTTCCAGGCTGCGCGTCACCAGCTTTTCCGTTTCGCGCACCGACAAACGCTTGGCCACCACCTGATTGGCCAGATTGATCTGGCTGGCCGCATCGACCGCCAGCAAGGCGCGCGCGTGGCCCATGTCGATATCGCCGGCCATCAGCATGGTTTGCACCGGTGAAGCCAGATTCATCAGACGCAACAAGTTAGAGACCGCGCTGCGCGAGCGTCCAACCGCAGTGGCCGCTTGCTCATGGGTAAAACTGAAGTCCGTGATCAGGCGGTGGATGCCCTGCGCTTCTTCCAGCGGGTTCAAGTCTTCGCGCTGGATGTTTTCAATCAGCGCCATGGCGGCGGCGGCCAAGTCATCGACATCACGTACCAGTACCGGTACTTCCGTCAGGCCGGCCAGTTGCGAGGCACGGAAACGACGTTCACCGGCAATGATTTCATATTTAACAAGTCCACTCAAGGTGTCTTGTCCGATCGGCCGCACCAGGATCGGTTGCATCAAACCCTGCGCCTTGATCGAGGCCGCCAGTTCATTCAGGGCGCCCTCGTCCATGCGCGTGCGCGGCTGGTATTTGCCGGCTTGCATTTGTGACACCGGCAGATTGCTCGGCGTATTGTGCTCGGGACTGGCGAAGTCGCCACCGCCGCCGCCCAATAGCGCGTCGAGTCCGCGACCCAGTCCTTTTAGTTTTTTCGTAGCCATGCTGTCCTAATTCTCTTTTTTGAGTAAGCGCTTACATCGCAATGTCCAAACGATGCAGTCGCTACTGTTTACATATGTTTGATGCGTTCCACCATTTCGGCGCCGAAGGCGATATACGCCTGCGCGCCTTTCGAGCTGGGGTCGAAGGTCACGCCGGGCAAGCCGTACGATGGCGCTTCGGCCAGGCGCACATTGCGCGGGATGATGGTCTTGAAGACCTTGTCGCCGAAGTGCTGCTCAAGCTGGGCCGATACTTGTTGCGATAATGTCATGCGTGGATCGAACATCACGCGCAGCAGGCCGATGATCTTCAAATCCGGGTTCAGGTTGGCGTGCACTTTTTTGATCGTGTTGACCAGGTCGGACAAACCTTCCAGCGCGTAGTACTCGCACTGCATCGGGATGATCACGCCATGCGCCGCGCACAGGCCGTTCAGGGTCAGCATCGATAATGCCGGTGGGCAATCAATCAGGATGAAGTCATATTCGCCATCGACTTCGGCCAACGCATCCTTCAGGCGGCGTTCGCGGTTGTCCAGGTCGACCATCTCGACTTCGGCGCCGGCCAGCTCGCGGTTCGAGGGCAAGACATCGAAGCGCCCCGCTTCCGAACGCTGGCGTGCCGTTTTGACATCGGATTCCCCCAGCATCACTTCATAGGTCGAGGCTGGCAAGCCAGCCTTGTTGATGCCGGCGCCCATGGTGGCATTGCCTTGCGGGTCGAGGTCGACCAGCAGCACGCGCTGGTTCAATTTGGCCAGGCCGGCGGAGAGGTTGACACTTGTTGTGGTTTTACCAACACCACCCTTTTGATTTGCTACACAAAAAATTTTGGCCATGTATCTTCTAGTTGTAAGGGATGCACACTGCAAAGGATGCAAACTGCATGATTGCGCTCCGACGTCCCGCCGAAACGATTTATACTGTTTATCTTGTTTATACGATATAAATCGTTTATACGGTTTATATAATTTATACCGTATAAACTGTTTATATGATTTATACCGTTTAAATTTTCAAATTCAAACTCTTGTTATAAAGACCAGATGACGCTCTGCATTTAGCCCTGGCACCTGGATCGCTCGTAATTCGGTCACTTTCCACTCTGCTGGCAGTCGCTCGCGCTCGTCTGGCGGTGCCACCCCTTTCAAGGCGATGAATTGACCGCCCTCTTCCAAAACGTGGCCCGACCAGTTGACGAAGTCCGACAGGTCCGCAAACGCCCGCGAAGTGATTACGTCGAATTTTTGCTTCACTTCCAGCTGTTCCACCCGTTTCGTGTACACCGTGACGTTGGAAAGGCCCAATTCCGCCTTCACTTGCGTCAAAAACGCCGTCTTCTTGTGCACCGTATCGATCATCGATACTTTTACATCAGGCCGCGCGATGGCCAATACCATGCCGGGCAAGCCACCACCAGCGCCCACGTCGAGCACGTTTTTCGCATCGACAAAGGCGGGGATCGCCGCCAGCGAATCGAGCACGTGCAAGGTCAGCATCTGCATCGGATCGCGCACCGAGGTCAGGTTGTAGACACTATTCCACTTGGCCAGCAAGGCCAGGTAATCGAGCAGTTTTTCCGCCTGTTCCGCGCTCAGACTCAAGTCCAGCGCGGTGATACCTTCATGCAAAATCGGGGCCAGTGCGGCCCGGTCAAACTGCTGCTTCATTCAACAACCTCATCCTTTAAAGTCTGCGTTTGCGCGCCGCCGAAGCCGCGCTTTTTCAAGTGGACCAGCAACAGCGAGATCGCCGCCGGCGTGACGCCGGAAATGCGCGAGGCCTGGCCCAGGGTTTCAGGGCGCTGCTTGTCGAGTTTTTGACGCACTTCGACCGACAGCGCGCTGATGTCCAGGTAATTGAACCCCTCGGGCAAGGCCAGGTTTTCATAGTGTTCGTGGCGCTCGATTTCCTTGCTCTGGCGCTCGATATAGCCGGCGTATTTCAACTGGATTTCCACCTGTTCGCGCACGGCCGCGTCTTCCACGCCGGGGCCGGCCAGGACCTGGCCTTCCACGCCCGTCATGCTCATCAGGGTGTCATAGGCCACGTTTGGACGGCGCAGCAAGTCGGCCAGCGAGTATTCGCGTTCGATCGCCTGGCCCACGATGCGCTCCGATTCGGCCGCCGCCAGGATGCGCGGATTGACCCAGGTCGAGCGCAAACGCTCCAGTTCCAAGGCCACGGCCTCGCGTTTTTTCTCGAATGCCTGCCATTGGGCATCGCCCACGCAGCCCAAAGCACGGCCAATTTCCGTCAAACGCATGTCGGCATTGTCTTCGCGCAGGCTCAAACGGTACTCGGCACGGCTGGTAAACATGCGGTAGGGCTCTTGCACGCCCTGGGTGATCAAATCGTCGACCAGCACGCCCAGATACGCCTCGGAGCGGCCCGGTACCCAGGCATCCTTGTCCTGCGTCAACAAGGCGGCATTCAGGCCCGCCAGCATGCCTTGCGCGGCCGCTTCTTCGTAGCCGGTGGTGCCATTGATCTGGCCGGCAAAGAACAGGCCCGCCACGGCCTTGGTTTCCAGCGAGGCTTTCAGGCCGCGCGGGTCGAAATAATCGTATTCGATGGCATAGCCGGGGCGCAGGATATGCGCGTTTTCCATGCCTTTCATCGATTGCACCAGGGCGATCTGCACGTCGAACGGCAAGCTGGTGGAGATGCCGTTTGGATAGAATTCATGCGTCGTCAAACCTTCCGGCTCGAGGAAAATCTGGTGCGATTCCTTGCCCGAGAAGCGGTGAATCTTGTCTTCAATCGACGGGCAATAACGGGGGCCCACGCCTTCGATCACGCCCGTGTACATGGGGCTGCGGTCCAGGCCGGCACGGATGATGTCATGCGTCTGGCTATTCGTGTGCGTGACCCAGCACGGCACCTGGCGCGGGTGCATGGCCGTGTTGCCCATCACCGAGAACACCGGCACGGGATCGAGGTCGCCCGGCTGTTCCTGCATCACGGAAAAGTCGATGCTGCGGCCATCGATACGCGGTGGCGTACCCGTTTTCAAACGGCCTTGCGGCAGTTTCAATTCCTTCAAACGGGCCGACAGGGACAGCGCAGGCGGGTCGCCGGCACGGCCGGCCGAATAGTTATTCAAGCCCACGTGGATCTTGCCGTCGAGGAAAGTGCCTGCCGTCAAGACGACGGCGCGCGCCAGGAATTTCAAGCCGATCTGCGTGACGGCGCCGACTACGCGGTCGCCTTCGACGATCAAATCATCGACCGCCTGCTGGAACAGCCACAAGTTCGGCTGGTTTTCCAGCCGCGTACGGATGGCGGCCTTGTACAAGATGCGGTCGGCCTGGGCGCGCGTGGCGCGTACTGCCGGGCCTTTCGAGGAATTCAGGATGCGGAACTGGATGCCGGACTCGTCGGTGGCAATCGCCATCGCGCCGCCCATGGCATCGACCTCCTTGACCAGGTGGCCCTTGCCGATGCCACCGATGGAGGGATTGCACGACATCTGGCCCAGGGTCTCGATATTATGCGTGAGCAACAGCGTCTTCTGCCCCATACGGGCGGAAGCGAGGGCCGCTTCGGTGCCGGCGTGACCACCACCGACAACGATGACGTCAAATTCTGTAGGAAATAACATGGGTATAAGTAACGATACAAATAAAGATACGGATAAAATATGCGTAAACATGCGGGGATTAGCTCCGATTATAGAGTCTTTTTGCAGGCGCAACCTTGCAAGGGCCAATTTTTTGCTTAATTTTTACTCAGCAAGAACAACGCTCTGCTGCCAATTGCACTGTTCCACGTGGAACATGCTGGCAAACTCCCTTCTTTTACGCTACCATCCTTGCATCGTTGACAAGCGTAGCTGCACCACACGCTGACGATGACCAGGAGGACGGCCTCCCCCATCATGGGAACGCACCGGGACGGCCCGCTCTAGCAAGGAGCCTCCCATGGTCTGGATCTGTTTAGTTATTGCCGGCATTTTTGAAGTCGTTTGGGCGTATTCGATGAAGCTCTCCGAAGGCTTCAGCAAACCCCTCCCTACCCTGATTACCCTCGTCATGATGATCGCCAGCTTCGGCTTGTTGTCATACGCCATGCGGTCGATTCCCCTCGGCACCGCTTACACCATCTGGACCGGCATCGGCGCCGTCGGTGCCTTTGTCGTCGGCATCGTGGTCCTGGGCGAGCAACTGAGCGCCCTGCGCGTCTGTGCCGCCATCCTCATCGTCTGCGGCATCGTCCTGATGAAACTGTCATCCACCCACTAAGGAGTACAGCATGTTCCTCGAAAATTATTTCCCTGTCCTGCTATTCATCGTGATTGGCACCCTGGTGGGGATCGTGCCCATGCTGCTGGGCCGTTTGCTGGGACCACATAAACCGGATCCGCAAAAACTGTCGCAATATGAATGTGGCTTCGAAGCCTTCGGTGACGCCCGGATGAAATTCGATATCCGCTTTTACCTGGTCGCCATCCTGTTCATCCTGTTCGATATCGAAGTGGTGTTCCTGATGCCCTGGGCTGCCAATGTGAAGGAGCTAGGCCTGGTCGGCTTCTGGGCCGTCATGTTCTTCCTCCACGTGCTGGTGATCGGCCTGGTGTATGAGTGGAAAAAAGGTGCTCTGGAATGGGAATAAAGCGCGCCGATGTTTCACGTGGAACGTGGAACAGCCCAGGTTAGTTGGGAATATTGACCGCCGTTCCCGTCACCTGGATCAGGTTGCCCGATGCGGGCGCCGTGGCAATCGGCGGCACGTTGGCAGTCGTGATCAGCGTGTTGGCGTCCAGTCGCGTTACCGTGCGCACCACCTGCGACGGCGGTAAACTTTGCCCCGAGCGCAGGTGGGCATACATGGCGTCGAGTGCCCGGTTGAAATACACGTGCAGCGGCACGATCAGGCTGGGCAAGGTGTTGCTGAAGGAATCGAAGTGATTGGCGTTCGTCACTTCGATATAGCGCAGCTTGCTGTTACTGCCGTCAGCCGCCGCATTCAACCCCAGGTAAGCACGTGAAGCGTGATTGACGGGGATCAAGGTATCGCTGCGGCCGTGCACGATGAGCGCCGGCTTGCCGCCGAGTTTGCCGCTGGCCTGCACGTCCGCCATGCCAGCACGGATGCGGACGCTTTGGCCAGCCAGGGTCCCTTCCAGCCGGGCGCCATTGACGGCATCGACACCGGTGGCCAGGCTGCGCAGGCACAGGAAACCATCGAGCGACTGGTCGGCCAGGTTGCTCGATGGCGAGACTCCTGCCGTATAGACTTTGGCGCCACCGACGGATTTCTCATACAGCACATTACCCAGGATACCGTTTTGCGCGGCAAAGCTGGCCGCCTTCTGGGCGCTACTCAAAGCGATGGGATTACCTGCACCATCCGTCTGGGCAAAGTTAAAACCGCAAAGCTGATCCGTGACGGAAAATTTCCCGTAGGCATAAGCATACGTGACCGCCACTAATATATTCGTGCCTGCGTGCGCCGCCTGCAAGGAATCGGAGTCGACCAGCCAGCCATACGCTTGCAGGCGCCGCTTCGCATCGCTTTGCTGCGCCGCCAGGTCGGCCCCCGTCAATAGCCCTTTCGCCACCAGCGCCGTGCAGCGTCCGGACGCGCCCGTCACGGCAGCGATGCAAGGCTGGTACAGCGCCGCGTAGGTGGCATAGTCGAACAGGGTACGCCCTGGCGAGGCAACGGGCACCCCGCCCTGCCGCACACTGTATGCCGTCGAAGAACCGGGCTGGATTTGCGGCTCGCTGACCGCCACGCCGCTGATCAAGCCACGGCTATCCTGTTCCGCCGCCAGCAAGGCCGAGCCGCCGCCATTCGAAATGCTGGACGCGATGGTGATCGTATTCCTCGGGTGCAGGCGCACGGTGTGTCCGCTGCCATCGCGCGCCAGCGCACCATAGCGTTCATTGAGCACGTAGTAAGCCATCTCGACCGCTTGCAGGGTGAGCTTGCCCCACTCTTTTTCCGGGTTCTGCTGCGAGTGCGCATGCTTGAACGCCACGCGGTTCGGGTAGGCGCTGGCAAAGGCGGCGCGGTCGGCATCGTCGAGGTCCGGCGCAAAGATCGCCTGCTTGCCGGCCGCGTCCCGGCCTGCGCGCAGACCATTTTGCAGGTTGACGCTATCGTCCTCGAAGACGTACAAGCCCGTGCCGGAACCCTTGTCGGCATACGCCACGGCGCAACCATTTTTCAGGCCCCATTCGCCCGAACTGCCGATGGCGCCGTAAATGCCGCGCGATCCGCTGGAAGTGCCGGTGACGATGCAGGCGCGTGCGGGATCGAAGCTGTTGGGGATCTGCACCATCAAGGTGACGTTCTTGCGGCCCGTGCCATCGTCGGCATACGCGAGGTATTCACTGCCCGCAATCAAACCTTCACCGTTGCCCACCTTGCCCTGTGCATCGACGTTGGGTCCGTACAGGCTGCCGTAACCGCTGTTGGCTGAAATATCGAGTACGGCGCGGTAATTGGCATAGATGGCGTTGCGGCGCAGTTCGGCTGCCGTCGGCTGCTCAGGATCGGCATATGCGGGTGTGCCCGCCGCCAGCCCCGTCTTGCCCAAGCCGGCCGTCAATAAATCATTGCTCTTGCCATCGTAATCGGTGCGTGTGATATTCCCCAGGTAACTGGGCATCTGGTTCAATTGTTCTGGCGCATGGTTGCTGCCGCAAGCTGCCAGCAAGCTGCACAGGCCTGCGAGGGTAAGTATCTTTTGCATCGCTGTTCTCCAAGGAAATCAGGCACCGCTCAACATCGAACGCCCCATAAAAAAAACGCCGGACTCGCGGTCCGGCGTTACTTGCCCATCAGGCGGCAGGTTTGGCTCCCCTGCCGCCGAAGCGCGCAATCGCTTCCCCGACGATGCCCCGCCGGAACATCAGCACGCAAATCACGAAGATGATGCCGGTAACGATGCCGACCGATTCGCCCAGGGTACCGAACCACTCGACACCCGTATGCGTGGCCAGGTAGGTGCCGAAATCGCCGAGCTTGTTTTCCAGCGCGATAATCAGCACGGCGCCGATGATGGGGCCGGCCAGGGTGCCCATGCCGCCGACCAGAGTCATCAGCACCACCAGGCCGGACATGCCCCAGTAGACATCGGTCAAGGTTTCAAAGCCCAGCACCAGGGTCTTGGTGGCGCCAGCCAGTGCCGCCAGCGAGGCCGACAAGATGATCGCCAGCAGCTTGTACTTGTTGACGTCATAGCCCAGCGAGATGGCGCGTGGCTCGTTTTCCTTGATTGCTTTCAAGACTTGCCCGAACGGCGAGTGGATGGTGCGCACGATCAGGGCGAAGCCGGCGATGAAGATGGCCAGCACCACGTAATACAAAGTGATGTCCTTGCCCAAGTCCAGCATGCCCAACAAGGTTCCACGTGGAACACCCTGCAAGCCATCTTCGCCACCCGTGAACGGCAAGCGCAAGGCCAGGAAGTACACCATCTGCGCCAGCGCCAGGGTAATCATGGTGAAGTAGATACCCTGGCGGCGGATCGCCAGCGCGCCCATCACCAGGCCCAGCAGAGCGCCGGTGACCACGCCGGCCAGCAGGCCCAGTTCCGTCGGCCAGCCCCAGGTACGCAGCGCGTAACCCGTCACGTAACCGGCGCCGCCAAAGAAGGCGGCATGGCCAAACGACAGCAATCCCGTGTAGCCGATCAGCAAGTTGAAGGCACAGGCAAACAGGGCAAAGCACAGCAGCTTCATCAGGAAAACGGGATAACCGTAAAACGGTGCGGCCAGCGCCAGCGCCAGGGCGATTGCGTAGCCTATCTTTTTGTTCATCGTCGGTGCTCCAATCTATGTCTGATGAGGATTACTTTTCTTTGCCGAACAGGCCGGCAGGACGCAGCAGCAGCACGATGACCATCACCACGAACACCACGGTGGCCGAGCCTTCCGGATAAAACACGCGGGTCAAGCCTTCGATCACGCCCAGCGCCAGGCCCGTCAGGATGGATCCCATGATGGAACCCATGCCGCCGATCACGACCACGGCAAAGACCACGATGATCAGGTTCGAGCCCATCAGCGGCGAAACCTGGATGATGGGCGCGGCCAGTACGCCGGCAAACCCGGCCAGCGCCACGCCGAAGCCAAACGTCAGGGTCACCATCAGCGGCACGTTGATGCCGAACGCTTCCACCAGTTTCGGGTTTTCCGTGCCGGCACGCAGGTAGGCGCCCAGCTTGGTTTTTTCGATCACGAACCAGGTGGACAGGCACACGGAGAGCGAGGCGATCACCACCCAGGCGCGGTAGTTCGGCAGGATCATGAAGCCCAGGTCGGTCGCGCCGGACAGCAATTCCGGTACCGCATACGGCTGGCCGGAAACGCCATAAAACGAGCGGAACACGCCTTCGACGATCAGGGTGATGCCGAAGGTCAAGAGCAAGCCATACAGATGATCGAGCTTATATAGCCAGCGCAACATGGTTTTTTCAATCACGATGCCGAACAGGCCGACGATCAGCGGGGCGATCACCAGCATGGTCCAGTAACTGATATCGAAATAGCTGAGGCCCATCCAGGCCAAAAAGGCGCCCATCATGTACATGGCGCCATGCGAGAAATTAATGACGTTGAGCAAGCCGAAGATGACGGCCAGACCGAGGGACAACATGGCATAGAACGAGCCGTTGACGAGACCGAGCAGCAGCTGGCTCATCATCGCTTGTAATGGAACGCCGAAAATTTCCATGGCAGCACAGTATAAAAAGCACCGCGGGGTACGCGGTGCGGACTCAAGGGTAACGCGCCACCGCAGGTAGATGCGGCGGCGCAAGGCGGGCAGTTGCTAGCGTTTTACTTCCACAGCGAACACTTCGACTCGGCCTTGGTCAGATACGCCTGGGCGCCCGGCACGGTGGCCACGACTTTGTAGTAATCCCACGGCGCTTTCGATTCCGACGGCTTTTTGACTTCCATCAGATACATGTCGTGCACCATGCGGCCATCAGGACGGATCTCGCCATCCTTGGTAAACATGTCGTTGATTTTGGTCTTTTTCAGGTAGGCCATGACCTTGTCGGTATCGTCCGAGCCCACCGCCTTGACGGCTTTCAGGTAATTGGCAGCGGCCGAGTAGTCGGCAGCCTGCAGCATCGACGGCTCTTTTTTCATCTTGTCGAAATAGCGTTTCGACCAGGCGCGCGTTTCCGGATTCAAGTCCCAGTACCAGCCATCGGTCAGGTACATGCCTTGCGTCAGGTTCAAGCCCAGCGAATGGATGTCGTTGATGAAAATCAGCAAGCCCGCCAGCTTCACGTTTTTCGTCACGCCGAATTCATTGGCGGCCTTGATGCTGTTGATGGCGTCGCCACCGGCATTGGCCAGGCCCAGGATTTGCGGCTTGGCTGCCTGCGCCTGCAGCAGGAACGAGGAAAAGTCGGAAGCGCCCAGCGGATGCTTGACGCTGCCCAGCACCTTGCCGCCCGCCTTTTGCACCACTTCGGCCGTGTCTTTTTCCAGCGAGTGGCCAAACGCGTAGTCGGCCGTCATGAAATACCAGTTCTTGCCGCCCTGCTTGACGATGGTGCCGCCCGTGCCGCGCGCCAGCGCCACCGTATCGTAGGCATAGTGGATGGTGTATGGCGTGCATTCTTCATTGGTCAGGCGCGAGGAACCGGCGCCGATGGCGATAAAAATCTTTTTCTTTTCCGCCGCCACCTTGGCCATGGCCAGGCTGGCGCCGGAATTGGTGCCGCCGATCAGCATGTCGACGCCCTGCTGGTCGAACCATTCGCGCGCCTTGGAGGCGGCGATATCAGCCTTGTTCTGATGGTCGGCGGAAATGAATTCCACCTTTTTACCGGCGATGACCACGCCGGCATCGGCAATCGCCATCTTGATGGCTTCCGCGCCACCGAGGCCATCGACGTCGGAATACACGCCCGACATATCCGAAATAAAACCGATCTTGATGGTGTCGCCCGAGACCTGGGCATGGCTCAAGGTGGAGAAGCCCAGTGCGCAAAGGGCAGAGGTGGCAATGGCGATAGCGTTACGTTTCATAGTGTCTCCGTTGGGATTATTGTTTGCTATTTAAACGACGGCCGATGACAATCAGCAGGATTACACGCCGAGCAATTCAGTCAATACCGGCATCTTGGCCTCCAGTTCGGATGCAGCAAAAGTCTCGACGATCTGACCGTGCTCCATCACATAAAACCGGTCCGCCAGCGGCGCGGCAAACCGGAAATTCTGTTCCACCATGACGATGGTGTAGCCCTTGGCTTTCAGCGTGGTGATCATGCGTGCCAGGCCCTGCACGATGACGGGCGCCAGGCCTTCGGAAATTTCATCGAGCAGCAGCAGGCGCGCACCCGTGCGCAAGATGCGCGCCACAGCCAGCATCTGCTGTTCGCCGCCAGACAGGCGCGTGCCCTGGCTATGCCGGCGCTCCTGCAGATTGGGAAACATGGCATAGATTTCCGCCACCGACATGCCCTTGTCCGCGCCCGCCAGCACGGGCGGCAGCAACAGGTTTTCCTCGGTCGACAAGGAAGAAAAAATGCCGCGCTCTTCGGGACAATAACCGATGCCCAGGTGGGCGATTTTGTGTGTCGGCAAACCGATCGCTTCTTCGCCATGCACCTTGATGGACCCCGTGCGGGCGCCCGTCAGCCCCATGATGGCGCGCAAGGTGGTGGTGCGGCCGGCGCCATTGCGGCCCAGCAAAGTCACCACCTCGCCCTGCTCCACTTTCAAATTCACGTCGTGCAAGATATGCGATTCACCATACCAGGTGTGCAGCTGTGCAATTTCCAATGCGGGCGCTTGCTTGGCGGTCGTCATCAATGCGCCCCTTCCAGCTCGGTCTGGGTGGTGCCCATATACGCTTCCATCACCAGCGGATTGCGCGACACGTCCGCATAACTGCCCTCGGCCAGCATGGTGCCCCGCTGCAGCACAGAAATCTTGTCGCAGATGCCGGACACCACGTTCATATTGTGTTCCACCATCAAGATCGTGCGGCCGGCCGACACCTTCCTGATCAGCTCCGTAACCCGGTGCACGTCTTCGTGGCCCATGCCTTGTGTCGGTTCATCGAGCAGCATCATTTCCGGTTCCATCGCCAGGGTAGTGGCAATTTCCAGCGCCCGCTTGCGTCCGTACGGCATGTCGACCGTGATGGTGTCGGCAAATTCCGTCAAGTCCACTTCGGCCAGCAAGGCCATGGCCCTGTCATTGAGACGGTCCAGCGCCCGTTCGCTCTGCCAGAAATGAAACGACGTGCCCAGCTGGCGCTGCAAGCCGATGCGCACATTCTGCAACACGGATAAATGGGGAAACACAGCGGAAATCTGGAACGAACGGATCACGCCCATGCGGGCGATCTGGGCCGGCCTGGCGGCCGTGATGTCCTTGCCGTTGAACAAGATCTGTCCGGAAGTGGGCACCAGGAATTTGGTGAGCAAGTTGAAACAGGTCGTCTTGCCGGCGCCGTTGGGACCGATCAAGGCGTGGATATGGCCACGCTCGACTTTCAAATTGACATCGCTGACAGCGGTGAATCCCTTGAATTCCTTGGTCAAACTTCTTGTTTCCAAGATTACGTCTGGCATCGTGTCTCCTAGTTGTATTTTTGTACTAGCTAGTCATTTTTATAATACACAACTTAAAATTGGCGCACAATACAGTATAACTACGGGCTTTTTTACCTACCCCGATTGGCGCAAACAGCGTCGATTGAGCGTTTATTTCCAGGCTGCCTGTAGCATGAATGCCGCTTTTTCCGCAATCATCAACGTGGGCGAGTTGGTATTGCCCGACGTAATGTAGGGCATGATGGACGCATCGACCACACGCAAACCGGCCACGCCGATCACGCGCAACTGGCTGTCGACCACCGACGATGGCTCGCTGGCCAGGCCCATCCTGCAAGTGCCGACCGGGTGGAAAATCGTCGTGCCGATCTGGCTGGCAGCTCGCGCCAGTTCTTCCTCCGTCTGATATTGCACGCCCGGCAGATATTCTTGCGGCGCAAACTTGCGCAAGGCGGGCGCGGCCACGATGCTGCGCGTCAGGCGCAAGGCATCGGCCGCCACTGTCAAGTCTTGCGGCGTACTCAGGTAATTGGGCGTGATTTTTGGCGCGGCGTAACTATCGGCGCTGGCGATGGCGACCTGCCCGCGCGAAGTGGGCCGCAAATTGCACACGCTGGCCGTGAAGGCAGGAAAGGCATGCAGGGGAGAACCAAACTTGTCGAGCGACAAGGGCTGCACGTGATACTGCAAATTCGGCGTCGCTTGCCCAGGATCAGATTTGGCAAACGCCCCCAGCTGCGACGGCGCCATCGACATGGGACCGCTCTGGAACAGCGCATATTGCAAGCCGATCTGCATCTTGCCCAGCCAGCGGCTGGCCATCTGGTTCAGGGTTTTGACGCCCTGCACCTTGAACACCATGCGCAGTTGCAAATGGTCTTGCAGATTGGCACCCACGCCGGCCAACTCGCGCACGGGTACGATGCCATGTTGCTGCAGCAAATCAGCCGGGCCGATACCGGACAATTGCAGCAATTGCGGCGAGCCGATCGCCCCCGCCGTCAGCAAGGTTTCGCGCCTGGCCGTGGCTTGCCACTGCGTACCGCCGCCCGTAAACACGATGCCCGCGCAGCGGGGGCCGCTTTCCTCGGTGGCAAACAGCAGCCGTTCCACGTGGCAACCGGTCATGATGGTCAGATTGGGCCGGCGCGAAGCCGGTTTCAAAAACGCTTTCGAGGTATTCCAGCGGATGCCGCGACGTTGATTGACGTCGAAATAAGCACAGCCACTATTGTCGCCGCCATTGAAATCGCTGGTTTTCGGGATACCGGTTTGCTGGGCGGCATCACGAAAAGCGTCAAGGATATCCCACGACAAGCGCTGTTTTTCCACCCGCCATTCACCGCCCACGCCGTGATTTTCCGAAGCTCCGCCGTAATAATCCTCGCTTTGCTTAAACAGCGGCAAGACATGCTCCCAGCGCCAGGACACATCGTCCGTCACATCGGCCCAATGATCATAGTCGCCGGCCTGGCCGCGCATATAAATCATGCCATTGATCGAGGAACTGCCGCCCAGCACTTTTCCGCGCGGATAGATCAGGCTGCGTCCGCCCAGGCCGGCATCGGCTTCGGTGGAATACAGCCAGTCGGTGCGGGGATTGCCGATGCAATGCAGATAGCCAACGGGAATATGGATCCAGACGTAATCGTCCTTGCCCCCCGCTTCCACCAGCAAGACATGGACGTTTTGATCGCGTGTCAGCCGGTTGGCCAGCACGCAGCCAGCCGTGCCGCCACCGACGATGATGTAGTCGTATTCGCCTGCAGATTCCAATGAAGCTCCTATACCTTGAAGGGATCGCGCAGCGTGTCTCCCCACCGCTATCGATCAGAGTCTGTATTCATTCATCCATGCATTACTACTAAACAACAAGTGAGCGTCTCGAGAGTAGCACCAGTCGCCGCCTACGGCGAGCTTAATTTACCTCGTTAGCAACTAAAAACGGACGTTGATAGCAGCAAAAAAAGTGAAAAAACGCCCTCTTCTTCTGTGGATAAGCCTATGGATATCCACAAGCACACAATGTGCGTAAACGAAAAATTTTTTTGGATGACTTTTTTTGTTCAGAATTCATCCTTTTCCCATACAACGCTTACTCAGCGTTTATCCGGAAGCCAAGCGATTGTTTACAAGGATAAATCTGCACTTATCCACAGAAGATTGCTGCGTTAACTACTATTACTATTCTTGTATACGATCTTGTTAGGGTAAACCCGACCTCGCCGGCTTTGCCTGGCTCGCGCGCCGAGCACCTGCGCCGTACTGCCATCAAAAAAAAGCGCCTGCTTTAAAAAAAAAATCACGCCCACCACGACGCAAAAAAAAATCGTCGAGCCAACACACCAGGCACTGCGCTGCAAAACCGTTTTTAAAAGTTCAGCACGCAAGCGCAAGACGAAGTCATGTCGCCTGGCACTAGCAAGCAAGGTGATGGAAAAGACGGGGGAAATGGGAATTTCAGAGGGATTGTGGATAAGTGACTTGATATCCACAGGATGACTTGTGAGTAAACACGAAGTTATGCGCAGGCCCATATTTTATACAATTTTGCTCCTGACGCGATACAGCGATTATGCACGCTTTTTTTTAGGTGTAAGCGCTTGATCCTGTTGAAAAAAAGCGACTTATCCACAGAAAAAACCGCGTTTACTACTACTATTATTTTTATATATGAATCTATTGTAAACCGACAAAAAAACGCGAACTGCGTGGATACTTTCAGCAGGCATGCAAAAAACGTCAAAAAAAACGTTCTCGACGGCATCAGCTTCCACTGCAAAACCGTTTAGCAAGAATCCCAGGTAAGTCGAGACCACCAATACAAACTGGTCCCAGACTCTTCAACCTTGATCGTTGGTAGTGCTGAGAACATCGGCAACATCACACTGAAGACCTGAAGCACGTCAAAAAGTACTGGCAGAGCATGAAAAACACGATTTTTTGATAGCCGATGTGGATAACTGCCTGCATATCCACAGGATGAGATGTGGGAAAACTCGTCTTTTGTCCACACGCGCACTTTTATCCCAAACATCACCGCCATCGATACAGTCGTTATGCAGCGACTTTTTTATGCGCTAAGTCGATGATTTTTTGATGGTATACCGACTTATCCACAGAAAAATGGTCGTTTACTATCACTACTATTTTTATGTATACATCTTTATTTAAAACATCTATACAGGCACGGACGGTGGAAAACCACGCCGTACGGCTGTCTCACCCAGTTTTTTTGTCGACAAAACCATCCATCTGACTTCCATACGAGTAAAAAACAGCATGAATTCAAGCAAAAAAATGCGTTTAGGCATCATTAGTGCCTTGCACGAAGAACAGCAGGGGCTGATAGAAGCCATGCAAGGGCCTGTAGAGCACGCGCACGGCATGCGTGACTACACCCTGGGAACCCTGTGGGAAATCGACGCTGTGTGCGTTTTATCGCGTATAGGCAAGGTTGCCGCTGCCATGACAGCTTCTATCCTTGTGGAAAAGTATGGAGTTACCCACATTGTCTTCACGGGCGTGGCCGGCAGTGGCGATGCCAACGTAAAAGTGGGCGATATCGTGGTGGCAGAATCGCTGCTGCAGCACGATATGGATGCCAGCCCCCTGTTTCCCCGCTTCGAAGTGCCGCTGACCGGTTTACAGCGCTTTGGCAGCGACCTGGGCCTCAGTGATGCACTGGCAGCGGCCAGCGAGCATTTCTTGCGCCAGCAGGCTGAAAAGCCCGCTGGTAGCGCCCTGGAAATCGAGGAATTTGGTTTGCAGCACGCTAAAGTACACCGCGGCATGATCGCCAGCGGCGATCAGTTCATCAGCAGCGCATCCCATTTGCGCCAACTCAAGCAGGATCTGCCCGATTTGCTGGCCGTCGAAATGGAAGGCGCTGCCGTAGCGCAAGTGTGTTTTGAACTGGGCGTGCCGTTTACCGTCATGCGCACGATTTCGGACAATGCCAATGAAGAAGCGGCCGTCGACTTTATGCGTTTCGTGCAGACAGTGGCGTCGCGTTATGCGTTTGGTGTCGTGAAAAACCTGTGCGCACGTCTGAGCGCCTGAGTTTTCATCGAATTTGCATAAAAAAAGGGCAGAACCATTGGTTCTACCCTTTTGCTTTATCAGACTACAAGCTTAGACACTCAACATCATCAGGCTGGCATTCCCGCCTGCCGCCGTCGTATTGACGCACAGCGCGCGCTCGGCGACCAGGCGCCACAGGGGGATGACACCCTCTTCGGTCGTCTCGATCGTGCCTACCAGCGCCCCATCACGGGCCGCCAGCAGCGGTTTGAGCTGGCTGTCGAGCACCGGTTCGATCATGGCGATCTGGAAATCATGTTTTCCGGACTCAATATTGTTGATGACCTGGATGCGGTCTTTCAACGCTGGCGGCAGATCGGCAGGAATCAGGCCCGTCGATTGCGCCAGCACCAACGCTTTATTACCCGTCGCCAGCACGGCGGCCAATTGGTTCATCAGCACGCCCGTATTGACGGCGGCGCACAGAATCGTGCCGCGTGCGGCAAAGCTCAGGGTATTGCGTTCACCGGTCGGGCCAGGCAAGACGATGCTGCTGTCCAGCAAGGTGGTGCGCGCATATTCCTGCGCCAGATGCATGACCTTGTCCTGGCCGTGCTGCTTGGCCCAGACCGTCAGTGCATCGAGGGCCGGGGACGCCTGGCGCTGGTGCTGCGCGCCAGGCGCTGCATTGCGCTGCAGGCGTTTCAGGTACAAGGGACCACCGGCTTTCGGACCGGTGCCCGATTTGCCTTCGCCGCCGAATGGCTGCACGCCGACCACGGCGCCCACGATGTTGCGGTTCACATAGATATTGCCCACGTGCGCGCGGCTGGTGATGAAATCGATGGTTTCATCGATGCGCGTATGGATGCCCAGGGTCAAGCCGTAGCCGCTGTCATTGATCGATTGCAGCAGTTGCGGCAATTCCGCGCGCTTGTAGCGGATCACGTGCAGCACGGGGCCGAAGACTTCGTGCGTCAATTGCTCCAGCGATTTGATTTCCAGCACGGTCGGCGCCACAAACGTGCCCGTGACGGGGGGCAGATCGAGCGAATAGTGATCGAGGGCCACGGTTTTCATCTTGTTGATGTGCGCCAGCAGATTGCCTTGCGCTTCCGCATCGATGACGGGACCGATATCGGTGGCCAGACGGTCAGGATTGCCAACGCGCAATTCCTGCATCGCGCCTTTCAGCATCTTGATGGTCTTGTCGGCGATGTCTTCTTGCAGGAACAACACGCGCAAAGCCGAGCAGCGCTGGCCGGCGCTGTCGAAAGCGGACGACATCACGTCCTGCACCACTTGTTCCGGCAGCGCCGACGAATCGACGATCAGGGCATTCTGGCCACCGGTTTCAGCGATCAGGGGAATGTCCACCGACTCGGCCACGGCGCGCGCCGCCAGGGTGCGGTTGATCAATTGTGCCACTTCCGTCGAGCCCGTGAAAATCACGCCTTTCACGCGCGCATCGTTGCACAGGCCGGCGCCGACCACTTCACCGCTGCCTGGCAGGAATTGCAATGCGGCCAGGGGCACGCCCGCTGCGTGCAGCAATTGCACGGCGCGGTAGGCGATCAGCGGTGTCTGTTCGGCTGGCTTGGCCAGCACCACGTTGCCGGCCGCCAGGGCTGCCGCCACCTGGCCCGTGAAAATGGCCAGCGGGAAATTCCATGGGCTGATGCAGGTAACCGGGCCCAGCGCCAGGGTATTCGGTGCGTGCTCGACCTGGGCCGCGTAGTAGCGCAGGAAGTCGACTGCTTCGCGGATTTCAGCGATGGCGTTCGGCAAGGATTTACCGGCTTCGCGGATCGCCAGGGCCATCAGCTCGACATGGTGTTCTTCGAACAGGTCGGCCGCGCGCTGCAGCGCCTGCGCACGCAGCAAAGGCTCGGTGGTTTGCCAATCCATGGCGTAGGCAGCCGCGCTGGCCAGCGCCGTTTCCACATCGGCCGTGCCCGCTTCGGCGACTGTGCCCACGTGGTCTTCATGGCGGGCAGGATTGCTGATGCGCTGTGTGGGGGCATTGACACTGACGGCGCCATCGATCAGCGGCGCTGCGTTCCACGCGTAGTCCTGGGCGATGCTGGCCGACAGCGCACGCAGGGTATCGTCGTTCGACAGGTCGAGGCCGGCCGAATTCTTGCGCTCGCTGCCAAACATGGCCAGCGGCAAGGGAATCGATGGGTGCGGCAAGCCGCCCTGCTCCCGCGCCAGGTCCAGCGGATTGCGGATCAGGCTATCGATGGCCACGCTTTCATCGACGATCTGGTTGACGAAGGACGAGTTGGCGCCGTTTTCCAGCAGGCGGCGCACCAGGTAGGCCAGCAGGGTTTCGTGCGAGCCGACGGGCGCGTAGATGCGGCAAGGCTTGTCCAGGTTCGCCGGGCCGACCACCTGGTCGTACAAGGTTTCGCCCATGCCGTGCAGGCACTGGAATTCATAGTCGGTAATGCCGTCGCGCTTGGCCCAGGTGTAGATGGTCGACAAGGTTTGCGCATTGTGGGTGGCAAATTGCGGGTAGATCAGGCTATTGGCGGCCAGCAATTTTTGCGCGCACACCAGGTAAGACACGTCCGTGTAGACCTTGCGCGTGTAGACCGGGTAGCCGCTCTGGCCATCGACCTGGGCGCGCTTGATTTCTGCATCCCAATACGCGCCCTTGACCAGGCGCACCATGAATTTGCGGTTGCTGCGCTTGGCCAGGTCGATCAGGAAATCGATGGCGAACGGGCAGCGTTTTTGATACGCCTGCACCACATAGCCAATGCCTTCGAAGCCGGCCAGGTCAGGGTCAAAGGCCAGCACTTCCATCATGTCGAGCGACAATTCCAGGCGGTCGGTTTCTTCCGCATCGATATTGAAGCCGATGTTGTATTGCTTGGCCAGCAAGAGCAGTGCCTTGACCTTCGGCAGCAATTCTTCCAGCACGCGGGTGCGCTGGGCGCGGCTGTAGCGTGGGTGCAGGGCCGACAATTTGACGGAAATGCCGGGGCCATTCTTGATGCCGCGGCCATTCGAGGCCTTGCCGATGGCGTGAATCGCCGTTTCATAGGATGTGTAATAAAACGCCGCGTCGTTTTCCGTCAGCGCCGCTTCGCCCAGCATGTCGTAGGAATAGCGGTAGCCGCGCGTTTCATTCTCGCGGCTGTTTTTCAAGGCTTCTTCGATGGTCTGGCCCGTCACGAACTGGTTGCCCAGCATGCGCATGGCCAGGTCGACGCCTTTGCGGATCAGCGGCTCGCCGCCCTTGGCGATCAGCTTGGTCAGCGCCGAACCGAGGCCTGTTTCACTGCTGGTACTGACCAGTTTGCCCGTAATCAGCAAGCCCCAGGTGGCGGCGTTGACGAACATCGAAGGCGATTCGCCCAGATGCTTGCGCCAGTCGCCTTTGCTGATTTTGTCGGCGATCAGGCGATCGGCCGTTTGAGTGTCGGGTATACGCAACAGCGCTTCCGCCAAACACATCAGTGCAACACCTTCTTCGGAGGATAGTGAGAACTCATGCATCAGTGCATCGACGCCCGATGCGCGCGTGCGTTTTTGGCGCACGTTGGAGACCAGGTTGTGCGCCAGCGCTTGCGCTTCGGCCGTGGTTTCGGCGCTGCTGGTGCGCACTTGTTCCAGCAGCCATTGCACGGCGGAGACCTCATCGCGCCTATAGGCGGCAGTGATGGCAGCGCGTTGGGGCGTGGCTGCAGGCAGGATTTCCGCCTGGAGCGCAGCAAAGGGAATCGGGGTAATAACCGAAGGACCTGCAGGGTGCATAGAAGCTCTTTACAAGGAAAAATAAGACGAAACTTGCGCTAATTCTTGCTCCTTTTTGGTGCAAAAACAGACGAAAAGTCGGACGATAAGATGATTCGATTGTAAAGGGGATTCTTATGGATTAATTCTGGTAATACAGGGGGCTAGCAATAGATAGTTTTTGATGCGACAATTTAACCAAATAATATTTATTTGGGGGTGATGGTAATGCTGGACAAGATCAGTAAGAAAATCTTGATGGAATTGCAGAGCGATGGACGCATCAGCAATGTGGAACTGGCGGCACGGGTCAACCTGTCGCCTGCCGCCTGCCTGGAGCGCGTGCGCAAGCTGCATGAATCGGGCTATATCATGGGCTACACAGCCCAGTTGAACCCGCAATTGCTCGACGTCTCGCTGCTGGTTTTCATCGAAGTGGTGCTGGACCGCACGACACCGGAAGTGTTCGACGCCTTCAAGCATAGCGTACAAATCATTCCAGAGGTACTGGAATGTCATATGGTCGCCGGCGGCTTCGATTATCTGGTCAAGGCGCGGGTCAAGGACATGGCCGCTTACCGTGAATTCCTGGGCAAAACCCTGCTGCAAAAAGGCGTGCGCGAAACCCACACCTATGCGGTGATGGAAGAAGTCAAGAACACCACCAAGCTGCCCATCAAATAAAGCAATCTGACCTCGATGTAGTCTATCCGCTTTTCCGATTGAGCTGACAGGCTAAATGTTGTAGGGTAGGAACTATTATTCTGCTACCCGGTAGCCGTTGATACGCCACGCAGAGGGCGATTCAGGGTGTGAGGTGATGCATCGTGCCCACCCACACTGGCTGCAGCACACCCCGCCCGGGGTGTGCGCGGGATTCCGCAGCGGGGGACACATGAAGCAGTTGCAGCATCCATGGGTGCGCTTTCTGGTATGCACGTTCGCGGCCATCGTCCTGGCCTGTTGCCTGGTGGTGGTATTGCAGCTGGCAACATCCCAGCCCCTTTCTCCGTATCTGATCGCCATCCTGGCCGCCGTGCTTGGCGCCGTGCTGCTGGCGCTGGCTGGCCGTCCGCGTGGCGGCAGCGATGATTTGCGCCACTTTGCCGACACCGTAGGCCACGCGATCGACGACATCATGATAGGCGCGGCCGAAACCTCGTATTTTGTCGACTCCGTCAAAAAGAAGGTGGAGCTCGATGTGCAGACGGCCAGCGATATCGCCGACAGTTCCGAACAGAATGCCCGCACCACGGAAAAGATTGCCGCCAACGCTGAACGGGCCGCCACCGTGGCTGCCGGCGTGCGGGTGGAAAGCGTGGCCGCGCGGGCCGAAGTGGATCAGGGCTTGAAGCGCATCAACAGCGCGCGCCAGCATGCGCAGGATGCGTCCAGCGCCATGCTGAGCCTGCAGGAAAAATCCAGGCGCATCAGCGGTTTCACGGAAGCCATTTCCGATATTTCCGCGCGCACCAACCTGCTGGCGCTGAACGCCGCCATCGAAGCGGCGCGGGCCGGAGAACATGGCCGCGGTTTTGCCGTGGTGGCCGGGGAAGTGCGGCAATTGGCGCAGCGCACCAAGGAAGCCAGCGATGAAATCAGCGTGATGGTGCGCGAAATCAATGAGCAATCCGAAAAAGCGGCACGCGGCATGCAGTCGCTGGCGGCCGGCGTGACGGAAGCGGCGCGCAATGTGGAAAGCGTGCATGGTTCACTGAGCCATATCGAGCAATCGTCGGGCGTGTCGGAAGACGAGATCGGCCAGATTGCCCGCGCTTCGCGTGGACACGTCGACACCACGCAAGTGATCGCCGACGCCATCGTGCAGATACGCGACAGCATGCTGTCGACCAATCAGCAATTGCCACGCGCCACGCAATCGGCGATGGCGCTGGCGGAACGGGCCGAAGTGATCGCCAGCGCCATGGGCGATTCGTCGATCGCCACGCCGCATGACGCCATCCGCATCGCTGCCCAGCGCGCCGCGCAGGAAGTCGGCCGCTTGTTCGAGCAGGCGATCGCCAGCGGCAAGATTACGCGCGAAGCCTTGTTCGACCGCCATTACCGGGCCATCCCGAACACCGATCCACCCAAGCACAACACGAAATTTGACGCGTTTACGGACCGTGTGCTGCCTGACTTGCAGGAAAGCCTGCTTGCTGCACTGCCGCAACTGGCGTATGCGGGCGCCGTCGATAACAATGGATACTTTCCCACACACAACAAGAAATTCTCACAGCCGCTGACGGGCGATTACGAGCACGACATCGTGCACAACCGCACCAAACGCATCTTCAGCGACCGCACGGGCAGCCGCTGCGGCAGCAATACCAAGGCGTTTTTATTGCAGACGTATAAACGCGACACGGGCGAAGTCATGCATGACTTGTCGGCGCCGATTTATGTCGATGGCAAGCACTGGGGCGGTTTCCGGATGGGCTACCGCTCCAGCGGGGGCTGAGGATTTACTCGACGTGCGGCTTGGCGGCCACGCCGCCGCCAGCAGCCGTGGCCGAGCGCAAGGTGGCCGTGTTCATGCCTTCAAGGTGATTGCGCAGCCATTTGTGGGCCGGGCTGCGGGCGTCGCGTTCGTGCCACAGCATGTCCAGGTGGACGGCCGGCAAGGCCAGCGGCAAGTCCTTGTACAGCAGGGAATCGGTCATGCCCGTCGAGGCGATCAAGTGACGCGGCAGCACGGTGATCAGGTCGGAGTTGGCGACGACTTTGCCGGCCGTAAAGAACTGGTTCACCGTCAGCAAGATGCGCCGTTCGCGGTGGATCTGCGCCAGCGCTTCATCGACCAGGCCATGGGCGCGGCCGGAAAAACTGACCAGCAAGTGATTCGCCGCGCAATAGTTGTCCAGGGTCAGGTCCACCTTGGCCAGCGGATGGCCGCGCCGCATCACGCACACGTATTTACCGGAATACAGACGTTCATGGCGGATCGGCGAACTTGTTTCGTACGACAATTGCGCCGCCACCCCAGGGAAAAAGCCCACCGCCAGGTCGATATCGCCGCGCAGCAGCATCGGACGCGGTTCGCGCGTGGTCAGCGGCATCATGCGCACGTTCACGCCCGGCGCTTCCCGTTCGATCGACCGCATCAAGGATGGCAGCCAGAACGCGGCCGTGGCGTCGGCCATGGCCATGCGGAAGGTCGCATGCGTTTTCGACACATCGAAGGTTTCCGGCGTGACCGCTGCTTCCAGGCTGGCCAGGGCCGAGCGCACGGAAGGCCACAGCGCTTCGGCGCGCGGCGTGGGTTTCACGCCATAGGCGGTGCGGATCAGCAATTCATCCCCCAGGCTTTCGCGCAGGCGCTTGATGGCGTTGGAGACCGCCGGCTGCGTCATCGCCAGGTGGCCGGCTGCGCGCGTCAGGTTTTGCTCCGTCATGACGGCATCGAAAACACGCAGCAAGTTCAGGTCCAGCGTCAGGAAACTCATGGAAAGCCCAGGTAAAGAAAGTTGAAGTCAGAGAAATAATGTATGCGTGTAAACCGGAGTGTAAACCGCGCCGGGGGCGAATGATTTCACTCGTGAAAAAATATTACAATTTACCATTCACGAACCATATAATCGGTATCAGAAAATGGAATTAGATTTATATGTTGCACTGCACTATAGTACGTCAAATTCTATAATGCACTGGAACAGTATGTCTACCTTCGCCACCGCCTTCTACGCAGTATCCGCACCCGTGCTGGATATCTCGCTGCTGAACGTCTTGCAGATCGCACTCGCGATGGTGGCCATCGGTGCGTTTGCCTTGCTGTTCAAGCCCTTGCTGGTGGGTATCGCACGCGCCATGGTGCTGGTGGTACGGCCTAAACTGAGCCGTGATGAGCGTCTGGCGCAGCAGGAACTGAAATTCCGCCAGCGCGCCTGATCAGTCAGCTGGCGTCCCCGAGCAGATGCGCACGCAAGGTGGTGTCTGCCGGATGGGCGCCGATCCAGATTTTCAGTAGCGCATTGTAGAAAGCCAGGTCGGGCACCGCATCGCCCAGTTGCTTGCCATTGAGCCTGCACACTGTTCCGCCCTCTTCCGGCAACCAGTCCACCGTCAGCACGTCCCCTTTTTTCAAGCCGGGCACCATGCCAAACAGCGCACCGAACTGCATGGTTTGATTGAGCAGCCGCGTGCGGTCGGCCTGGTCGGAACTGTGATCGAGTCCCTGCGTGAACGCATGCCCCAGGTCTTCCGAGCTGATATCGCGCAGCATGACGATTTCCAGCCGGCGCGGGCCGGGCAGCGCCAGCACGTCGGCCAACTGGCTTTTCTTTTCCGGTAGATATAAGGCGATGGTATACACCTGGAACACGATCTTGTAGCGCACGCCGGCGCCATTGAGCTTGAGCGCATGGCTGCCCAATTGCACGGTGTCATCGAGCTTGACGCCGCCCACTTCGACCGCCAGCGCGGGTTGCAGCATGGCGCTGCACAGGCACAAGGCCGCGAGGCGGCCGAACAGGGACTTGTTGCCGTGCATCTACTGCCTCCAAAAGAATCACTGCGGTCAATAAATCAGTCGACAGTGTAAAACAGTTGGCAGAAGCTGGCGCGATGTTGAAGAAGGAATGCTGGCGCTGGAAAGCGGATCAGGCTTTCTCTGCGGTGAGCCGCTCGTACTTGGCCATCAGCTCGTCGCGGCTTTCGCGCCAGGCGGGATTGAAGGGGATGCAGCTGACGGGGCATACCTGCTGGCATTGCGGTTCATCGAAATGGCCCACGCACTCGGTGCACTTGTTGGGATCGATCTCGTAGATTTCCGCGCCCATATAGATTGCGTCATTCGGGCACTCGGGCTCGCAGATGTCGCAATTGATGCATTCGTCGGTGATTAATAAAGCCATGATTACACTCTTAATTACAATCTTGCTTAGTCGGGCAGCGCCGCATTGGCGGCAATCTTGCTTTGCAGCCAGCGGTTGACCGAAGGGAAGACAAACTTGGAAACGTCGCCGCCCAGCGCTGCAATTTCACGCACGATGGTGCCCGAAATAAACTGGTACTGGTCGGACGGGGTCAAAAACATGGTTTCGACATCGGGCAGCAGGTAGCGGTTCATGCCCGCCATCTGGAATTCGTATTCGAAGTCGGACACGGCGCGCAAGCCGCGCACGATGACGCGCGCTTCATGCTTGCGCACGAAATCCTTGAGCAGGCCGGAAAAACTTTCCACCTGCACATTCGGATAATGGCCCAGCACCTCGTTGGCGATTTCCAGGCGTTCGTCGAGCGAGAAAAACGGTTTTTTGTTTTTACTGTCGGCGACACCGACGATCAGCTTGTCAAACAGACCCGATGCGCGGCGCACCAAATCTTCATGACCACGCGTGAGCGGATCGAATGTTCCTGGATAAACTGCTACAACCATTGCGGCTCCCTGACGATGCACCAATATAGACGCGCATTATGCCTCAAATTGGGGTGTCGCCTTGGGGATGGGGCTGATTTTGCCTAAATTATAGGCAGAAAATGGCAGATTCAGGCAGTTGCCGCCACTTTGTTGTAAGTTAGCAAATGATAGTAAACCGTACCCGCTTTATCGGCGCGGATGACTTCCCACGGCGCCATCCAGTCCGGTTGTTCGAATTCATTGTTTTCATCGAACACCAGCGACAAGCCCGATTCTGCATACACGATGCCGCCTTCCTTCAGCAGCGACTGGCACAGCGGCAAGGCCTTGGCCAGGAAATCCTGTTGATACGGCGGGTCGAGGAAGATCAGGTCGAAACGCTGGCCGCGCGCGGCCAGGCTGTGCGCCGTCAGCAAGGCGTCGCCGCGCAGCAGCTGCACATTATCGGCGCGCAATTTGTTCTTGTTTTCTTCCAGCTGGCGGATCACGGGCGTGTGCGTATCGACCAGGGTGACGGCGGCGGCGCCGCGGCTGGCCGCTTCGAAACCGAGCGCGCCGCTGCCGGCGAACAAGTCCAGCACCTGGGCGTTGGCCCAGTCGCCATCGCGCAAGTGGTTGATCCAGTTAAACACGGTTTCACGTACGCGGTCCGGCGTGGGGCGCAAACCCAGTGCCTGTAACACAGGCAGTACGGAGCGTTTCCATTGTCCGCCGATGATGCGCACCTGGTTCGGTGGCGGCGCGTGGTGGACGGGGACTTTGGCGGGTTTTTTGATCTTCTTTTGCATGGGGATTTCTTCAATTCAATGGCGGCCACTATAGCATATGGCCCCCTGCCCACCGGCAGCGCCCCCTGCTGGCGCTGCCCGTCAGCCCCCTTATTTGGCTTGCGTGGCCAGGGTAGTGAAATCGTCGATCCAGCCCTGCATGCGCTTGATGGCGTGGGCTTTTTGCGCGGGCGTGGCAAGCTTGATGGCGGTCAAGACAAATTGCGCCGTGCTGTTTTCATAAGCGTCAAAGAAGGGCTGGCGCTCGGAATGTTCGAGGCGCTCGAAACTGTCCTTGATCAAGCCATTGATCAGGCTCACGGTGGCGTCTTTGCCGAGCTTTTCTTGCTGTACTTTTTTGACCAGGTTCAAGACATTGCGCTGGCGCCGCATGCGTTCATCGAGCCAGATTTCATTGTCGAGCGGGCGCGCGTCCGAGGCCTTGCGCAAGACGGCTTCCTGCTCGCTGCTGAAGCTGCCGAACCACAGTTCAAATTGCTCCATGGCTTTTTTATAGCGCAGCTTCTGGCGCTGTTCCTGGTCGCCGCTCAGGTACTTCTTGCGATAGTCATCATTGTTGGACTTGAACTTCTTTTCCATCTGCACGATCTGCTCGGGCTTCAGCGAACGGGCCAGGTCGGCCAGTTCCGGCGCCGCCTTCAGCAGCAGGGTTTGCGTGCGCTGCTTGACTTCCGCATAGTCGGCGAGCAGGTCGGTCTGCGTGACATTGCCCTGCAATTGCTTCTGGCCGGTACGCAGGATTTCCACGTAATCCTTCAGCTGCGTCTTGCGGTGCCAGTCGAACAGCTTGCCGATATCGTCGCGCACCCAGTCCTTCTGGTCGCGGTCCAGGTCGACATAGGCGTTCAGCCACCAGTACAGCACCGTGTCGCCATTGTTATAGGCCAGGCGCAAACCGCTGCACGCCGTCATGACGACCAGCAGCAGCGCCAGCACCGCATAAGTAAAGCGGCTGGAACAGGGGGCCTGCGTGTTAAAATTTTTCATATTCTCAACTGGTAAATTCGGACTATGAACGTTGTCATTCTCGCCGCCGGCATGGGCAAGCGCATGCAATCTGCCCTGCCTAAAGTATTGCACCCACTGGCGGGCAAGCCGCTGCTGTCGCATGTGATCGATACGGCGCGCAGTCTGGCGCCGTCCAAATTATGCGTGATTTATGGACATGGGGGCGCAGCGGTGCTGAAATTGCTGGAGCAATACAATGCCACCCACGAGCTGCCGATTGTCGCCGCCGAACAGGCGCAGCAGCTGGGCACCGGCCATGCCGTGCAGCAAGCGCTGCCTTTGCTCGACGATCACGTGCCCACCCTGATCCTGTACGGCGACGTGCCGCTGACCAGCGCCGTTTCCCTGCAGCACCTGGTACAAGCGGCGGGCCGCGACAAGCTGGCCATTCTCACCGTGGAACAGGATGATCCGTTCGGCCTGGGCCGCATCGTGCGCGACAACGGCGCCATCGTGCGCATCGTCGAAGAAAAAGATGCGACTGCTGCCGAGCGCGCCATCCGCGAAATCAATAGCGGCATCATGGTCGCGCCGACCGTGCCACTGAAAAAATGGCTGTCGTCCTTGTCGAATAACAATGCCCAAGGCGAATACTATCTGACCGACATCGTGGCCCAGGCCGTGGCAGATGGCGTGACCGTCACCTCGGCCCAGCCTGGCGCCGTGTGGGAAGTCGCCGGCGTCAACAGCAAGGTGCAACTGGCCCAGCTGGAACGCATCCACCAGAACAATATCGCGCAAGCCCTGCTGGAACGGGGCGTGACCCTGCTCGACCCGGCCCGCATCGACGTGCGCGGCGAACTCATTTGCGGGCGCGACGTCACCATCGACGTCGGCTGCGTATTCGAGGGCCTGGTAGAACTGGGCGACGGCGTGCGCGTGGGCGCCAACAACGTGCTGGTCAACGCCAAGGTGGCGGCCGGCGCGCACATCAAGCCGTTCTGCCATATCGAAGACGCGGTGGTGGGCGCCGGTTCCCTGATCGGCCCGTACGCGCGCTTGCGCCCCGGCACCGTGCTGGAGGAAGAAGTGCATATCGGTAACTTCGTCGAAGTCAAGAATAGCCAGATCGCCGCCCGCAGCAAGGCCAACCACCTGGCGTATATCGGCGACGCCACCATCGGTTCGCGCGTCAACGTGGGCGCCGGCACCATCACCTGCAACTACGATGGCGTCAACAAGTTCCGCACGGTGATCGAAGACGATGCCTTTATCGGCAGCGACAGCCAGCTGATTGCCCCCGTTACCGTGGGCAAAGGCGCGACTCTGGGCGCCGGCACCACCCTGTCGAAAGATGCGCCAGCGGGCAAGCTGACCGTTTCGCGCGCCAGGCAAGTGACGATTGAAGGCTGGACCCGTCCCGTCAAGGTCGCCAAGTAATACTGTCAGATAATACTGCTACCTAACTTCGTACTGCGCCGCCAGCCTGCACGGGCTGGCGGCTTTTTTTTGCCTTCAGACTGCCTGTGGGTAAATCTGTGGAAATTGGGCTGACAAGTCGGGATAACTGAGCACGATTAGCGACTCTTTCTTAGAGGTATTATTTTTCACTGTGGATAAACATGTGAACAAGCGCCGGTACAAGTGCGGGATAAGGCTTGTATAAGCATTGTAAAACTGCTGTAAAAGCAGTGGAAAAAACGGGATAAGTTTGCTGTGATTCAGCTGCTGACAGCGTTGTGAATCTTGATAATGGCATTGCAAAATCACTGCCTGAATTTGCATATCTGTAGTGTGGATAAGCTTGTGTGTAATCGTTGAATAATCGATGAATAACTTGTAAGTTATTGAATTTATTGTTTATTTTAGCATCGATGCTGTTTTTCTCTTGTGGGTAAATCTGTGCACAAGCCTGTGATTAGTGTGTGGGCAAGCGGCGGATAAGATGGGATAAGTAACGCCAGCTTGTTTTCATGCAATTTTTCCACAGGGCACTTTTAGAGAGAATCGATGCTGCTGGGGCGTGAGCGGGCATGAATGCCTGTGGATAAAGATGTGCATAAGGGAACTAACAAGCCGGGATAACTTGCCGGCATCCTTGTTTGGGCAGCGATTACACGGCGATGCGCGTCTCGAACTTGCTGCGGAAGGTAGAAAAATACGTTTTGACGTTGCGCACATTGGCATGCGTGGCAAACAAGCGGTGCGCCAGCGCGTGGTAGGCGGGCATGTCGGCCACCTGCACGATCAGCACGAAGTCCGGCCCCGGCGAGACGCGGTAGCATTGCAGCACGGCCGCTTCCTGGGCCACCAGCTGTTCAAATTGTTCCATGCGCTCGAACGCCTGCACATCGAGCGTGATTTCCACGATGGCGCTCAGGCGCGCGCCCACCATGTGCGGCGCGACGATGGCCACTTGCCGCTCGATCACCCCGGTTTCCGTCAAATGTTTGACGCGACGCAAACAAGTGGGCGCCGACACATGAACTTCTTGCGCCAGCTCACTATTGGTTTGCGTTGCATCAACTTGCAAGGCATTCAAGATGCGACGATCAATATCGTCCAGGGTGATGGCGGTCTCGGTCATGGTCTTGATGAATCTAAAAAGAAAATCGCATTAAATGAAATAATATTTCATCGTTAAATATACATGAAATATTCAGTCAAAAGTGAATGGATTTAGAAAGCTTATTTCATGCGCTCTGCTTTAGCATGCTGGCATTCATCTATTTCTAACGCGAGGTTTCCATGTGCGGCATCGTCGGCGCAGTAGCGCAACGTAATATCACTCCCATCCTGCTCGAAGGCTTGAAGCGCCTGGAATACCGCGGCTACGATTCCTGCGGCATCGCCGTGCACGCCGATGGCCGTTTGCAACGCGCGCGTTCCACCTCGCGCGTAGCCGAACTGGAAAAACAGATCGCCGAAGAAGGCTTGAGCGGCTACACGGGCATTGCCCACACGCGCTGGGCCACGCATGGCGCGCCCGTCAACTTCAATGCCCATCCGCACTTTTCCCCCACGGAAGAAAACGCCCGCGTCGCGCTGGTGCATAACGGCATCATCGAAAACCACGACGCCTTGCGCGCCGAACTGACGGCCCTCGGTTATGTGTTCCAGAGCCAGACCGACACCGAAGTCATCGCCCACCTGGTCGAGCATATGTATAACGGCGACCTGTTCGACACCGTGCAGCAAGCCGTGAAACGCCTGGACGGCGCCTACGCGATTGCCGTTTTCTGCCGCGACGAACCGCACCGCGTGGTCGCCGCGCGCCAGGGCTCGCCCTTGATCGTGGGCCTGGGCAATGGTGAAAACTTTGTCGCCTCCGACGCCATGGCGCTGGCCGGCACCACCGACCAGATCATTTACCTGGAAGAAGGCGACGTGGTCGACCTGCAACTGTCGCGCTGCTGGATCGTCGACGTTAACGGCAAGCCGGTCGAACGCGACGTGAAAACCGTGCACGCGCATACCGGCGCAGCCGAGCTTGGCCCGTACCGCCACTACATGCAAAAGGAAATCTTCGAACAGCCGCGCGCCATCGGCGATACGCTCGAAGGCGTGACGGCCATCATGCCCGAACTGTTCGGCGACAATGCCTATAAGATCTTCAAGCAGATCGACCGCGTGCTGATCCTCGCTTGCGGCACCAGCTCGTATGCGGGCATGACGGCCAAGTACTGGATCGAATCGATCGCCCAGATCCCGGTCAGCGTGGAAGTGGCCAGCGAATACCGCTACCGCGACAGCGTGCCGCACCCGAACACCCTGGTCGTGACCATTTCGCAAAGCGGCGAAACGGCCGACACCCTGGCCGCGCTGAAACACGCGCGCAGCCTGGGCATGCAGCACACCTTAACCATCTGCAACGTGGCCACCAGTGCCATGGTGCGCGAATGCGCGCTGTCCTACATCACGCGCGCCGGCGTGGAAGTGGGCGTCGCCTCGACCAAGGCCTTCACCACGCAACTGGCCGGCCTGTTCCTGCTGACCCTGTGCCTGGCGCAAGTCAACGGCCGCCTGTCCGAAGAACAGGAAGCCGCCCACCTGAAAGCCATGCGCCACCTGCCTGTCGCCATCGCTTCCGTACTGGCGCTGGAACCGCAAATCATCGCCTGGTCCGAAGAATTCGCCCGCAAGGAAAACGCCCTCTTCCTGGGCCGCGGCATGCATTACCCGATCGCCCTGGAAGGCGCGCTGAAGCTGAAAGAAATTTCCTACATCCACGCCGAAGCCTACCCCGCAGGCGAGCTGAAGCACGGCCCGCTGGCGCTGGTCACCAATGAAATGCCGGTCGTCACCATCGCGCCTAACGACACGCTGATCGAAAAGCTGAAGTCGAACATGCAGGAAGTGCGCGCCCGCGGCGGCCAGCTGTACGTCTTCGCCGACGTCGATTCGCGCATCAGCTCCGGCGAAGGCCTGCACGTGATCCGCCTGCCCGAACACTACGGCGATTTGTCACCGATCCTGCACGTGTGCGCACTGCAATTGCTGGCGTACCACACGGCCTTGGCGCGGGGCACGGATGTGGATAAGCCGAGGAATTTGGCGAAGTCGGTGACGGTGGAGTGAGGTAGTGCAAGCACCATGACCTGGTATTCCTGCTCAATAAAGTCGTAAATGGTTCATTAAAGTCGTAAATGAGCCATTAAAGTCGTAAATTGTGTAGGTAAGCCAAGAACGCCAGCACGTTAGCGTGCGTCGTCGCTGATCATAGTGTTGGCGCCGACGCCATATAGACTCACAGCACCGATTGTGCTTGACCCACGCTTCGCCAAGGAATGCCGCACTGGGCCTAAGCTTGTGCGAATTCATTGGGCATAACGAATCTCGGTACCTAGGTTAATTTAACGTCGACGCCAACTCGCCCCTACCAGGATGGAACCGATAGACGCGCTACCGCATAGACGCTATCGCCTAGGCCAGAGCTCGCTATTCGGTTGCTTAAGGGCGTCGCATAACCTTTTCTAGCACGACGTTGGGCGTGTCAACCAGTCGTTCAATGACCTCCTGTACTTCTACAGAATGCGCGTCACCCGGAGGAAACTCTTCACAAATGCCACTATCACAGCAGTGTTCATTACGGCAGTAATGGCAACTCCAGTTCCTTAAGGAACTCATTATGCCGTTTGGTTGCTGCATCAATTTTCTGATCTAGTGAAACCAGTTCTAAATACACTGAATCGAGATCGACCTTCTCCTCAACATTTGCGGTGCTTACGTAACGTGAGATATTCAGGTTGTAGCCTTCCTTCTCGATTCGCTCCATCGACACGCGCATGGAATAGCGATCTTCTTCGCGGCGGTACTGGTAGGTGTCGAGAATTTTGTCGATGTGCTCGGGCAGCAACTTGTTTTGGCGCTTGCCTTTCTCGAAATGCTCGGCGGCGTTGATGAACAGCACGTCATCGGGCTTCTTACATTTCTTTAGCACCAGAATGCACACTGGGATACCCGTGGAGAAAAACAAATTAGCAGGCAGGCCGATTACGGTGTCGATGTGGCCATCTTTCAGCAGTTTGGTGCGGATACGCTCCTTAGGGCAATTCCGCCTACAGTCAGTGCAGTAACCGAGATTGGACGCTAAATGAGCCTAAAACTGCTGAAATAGCCCCGAGAATACCCACTTGCGACGACAAAACCAACTGCCACCGTTATTCGATAGTGGTACCGGCTGGCGGCACGAGTATTTCAGCAGTCTGTTAGGGAAACGCTGATTAATTCAGTTTCTAAAAATCCGTCACCTTACAAATCAAGAGCTTACATACACGATTTGGAAGAAAAGTCGAATTAATCAGTGGCTCCTTAGATGCTCAAGTTAATCCGGCCATATTCGGGCAGGTTTGCGAAGCCAGTCATGCGTTGACGACAGCTTTCGATCTTGCGGAATGCTTCAATTTCTCCCGAGGCCGTCGGCTGCTGATGCTCCTATCTTTTTGTTTACTGGTTTACAATTGCGAATGAACAACAGGAGGTCGGCTTGGCAGCAATTTTTGTACATCTCTCAGACATCCATTTCGGACAAGAAAAAAGGGTTGGCGATCTCATCGTCAACAAGGACGCTCGCCACAAGTTGATCCAGGACGCGTCTGCAGTGATCGCAGGATTGCCCGGTAAAAAGGCTGCCGGAGTCATCGTTACCGGAGACATCGCATACGCCGGTAAGCGGCACGAATACGATGACGCCGGCAACTGGCTGGATGAACTGACTGAGAGCATAGGCTGCACAGCAGCAGATATTCAGATGGTTCCTGGGAACCATGATGTTGATCGAAGCACGATTAAGGGGATGTCTGAGCTTGTGCTTAATGCCATCCACGATGGTGGTGAGGCCAGATTAGATTCGTTTTTGGAGCTAGAGTCTGATCGGGATTTACTGTACGTCAGGTTCGCCGAATATCGTCGCTTCGCCGATGCATACCAGTGTCCGTTGGACTGCGATGGAAAAAATACCGCCGAACGTCGGGTGGAATTGCGGCCGGGTCGTGCAATCCGATTCGTGCGGCTAAATTCTGCGCTGATATGCACTAAAGACCGCGAGGAGTACGGAAAACTTTTACTGGGTGCTCGTCAGCGTGTGTTAACTGATTCCATCGGTGAAGAGCTCGTTGTGTTGGCTCATCATCCACTTGCTTGGTATTCCGACGCTGCGGACATGACTAAGTTTCTACGTGGTCGGGCCAGGGTTTTCATCTCGGGGCACGAACACCTTGCTGCGGTGAATATTCAAAATGTAGAACCTGGTCGAGATCTAATGATGCTCGCTGCCGGCGCAACTACCCCCGACAAGCTGGATGGCACTTACACGTACGCCTACAATATTATTGAATTTGATTGGGATGAGGCCGAGGATGCGTTGGCCGTCACACTGCATGCGAGAGCGTGGAACGACGAAATGAAGCGGTTCGAGTGCGATGACAAACGCTTAGGGGGCAAGGATTCGCGCATCGTTCTTGGATCGCCAAACTTTCTTATGGCTCCTAAGCCAGCAGTACCGTTCGCATCTGTGCCCATTGACTCCTCGCGCGTGGAGATCATCCAGCCCCCCAAGAAAGTTACCGTTGTCGGTAAGGTGGATGAATCTGCCTACCAAAATATCTATTTGCGATTTTTCCGGGATTTGGCGGAAGGGGAACGTCTCCGTATTTTCTTCGAGCTTAACGCATTGCCAAGCGAGATATCGGGCAGATTAAACCATGAGATGGAAGGTAAATTTCTCAGAAGTATTGTAGATGCAAACCGTTTTGAAGAGCTTCAGGAAAAAGTAGAGTACGCGCTGGAGAGGCGCGAAACCTTAAGGGAAGAACATGAATAAGATGGGGGAGTACGCTCGGATCTTGAATACGGGCATAGACGATGATTGGGTCGAGAAAAGAAAGCGCGTTGTTGACGACTTAAAGCTCTGGTATGCAGCCATGACACACGCGTCGGCGATCAGCAATGCCTCAAATATCGCGGCTTCAATAGTCGATGGCTCGACCCTGCCTGACGCTATCGCAATCGTAGGCGAGACCACTATTCAGAAGCATGCGTCGTCCTTCGTCCGATCAGATGGCGAAGGGATTTTGCAGATCAAAGTAATGCTGTTTGCTGCTGCCATTGATTTCGTCAACGCAGCAGATGAAGGCGGCGGTTGGGAAATTGCTGACGCGCTCGCTGCAGCATTTTGGTCTGCGTTATGGTTTCAACCAGTGGTAGCCCAAACTAAAGTGGAGAGATTGCGTCAGGACTTACTTGAGGCGAGCCGTGCTAGGGTACTTCGCTCTGGCGCCGCTTCTCGTCGACGTCGACCTATACCATCGATCGGTCCTGTTAACGTCGATCAGGATTCAGTGCAGGGCGTTAAGGTAAACAATGCTTTTAGTCGTGCTGTTGAGCCGATGCTCACAGTCGTACGCGACAACGCGGCTCTTGATCGAGAAGAGCTTGATTTTATGTGGTGGCTTATGTCTGATCGAAGCGATATTCTGGATGAACCTTTGCGCGGTTTGCCAAGTGCTGTTCGCGCTGTGGTTGCGGGCTTGGACGCCGCGGCGAAACTTAGGAAGCTTCCCGCTGATGCTCATCGGCACATCGTGTTTCGTCACGTTGATGATAGTGAACCACTCACCCTCGCTGAGATTGTTGGCCAGCTTGAGCCTTACAAAGAGAAGATCACGGTCCATCTTAATGGACTTTCAAGTGATTGCACTGCCGTGTTCCCGCTGATAACAGCGATCGTCAGCGGTACCGTCGACCACACAATGGCAGAAGCAAAGATACGACCGTCGGAGTGGGGGGCTAGGGCTCTGCTTGAGGGGGCGATACACAATCAATTGACTGGAACAGCGGGCGGGCTATGACCGATCAGATCTGTGACGAACCAGAGTGTACTTTCGCGCAAACTGGCACCTGCATGAAAAGCTATCCTCCGGAAGCATGTCCTTCCCATTTAGCAACGATAGCGCGCGTAAAAGGTGGAGACTTCGAAACACAGAACTTTGGAATAGCTGTGGACGAATCATCTTCGACGCCTAGCGAGCAGTCCTCTGGTATCAGCGGGGACGCAGTCCTTCAGGCACCGGAAGTAAAGCCATCCTTGCCTCGTAGCGGAACAATGGGCCTACACGAGACGAATCTGTTTATGAGCCAACGGTATGTCAATATGGTTGGCATCGTCGGATTGCCGAATGCAGGGAAGACGGCTTGTATCACGAGCCTATACTTGTTATTGGCGCATAGTGCGATGAGCGGCTTTCGTTATTTGGACAGCAAAACGCTTATGGCCTTTGAGGAGATAGCTAGGGGAAGCCGTAGATGGAATGACGGAAGCGCTCCGAAGCAGATGACATCGCACACTGAGCTTGCTGACGACCGGCAAGCTGGCTTCTTACATCTTAGAATGAAGCGCGATGCTGACGGACGGAAGTTTGACTTACTTTTGCCGGATCTTCCCGGCGAGTGGTCGCGTACGTTGATTAGCGCTGGAGACTCGGCAAGATTTGAGTTTTTAAGATCCGCTGAGGCGATCTGGCTGATGGTCAACGGAGCTGATTTTTTGCAGCCTGGTACACGTGAGGTAGCAATTCACCGCATGACCAACCTCATTGAGCGGCTAGCAGCACTTTTGCTAGGTGCCCGGCCACGGACTATTCTTGTCGCGACTTGGCGCGACAAAGGGGATTTCCCAAACTCGGGATTGCAACGCATTCAAGAATACGGAAAAACATTCGGGATGACGATTGAGTTTGCTTCAATAGCTTCATTCTCAGATACCGAGGTCCAACCTGGTGCTGGGATAGCAGACCTTATCGATAAGACGCTAAATAGTAGCGCCGAGCGTCCTAATCCATGGCCGGTCGAAACTGGACCTGACCTGCATCGTGAATTTTTGAAGTACGGGATTGTCCAATGAAGCCCAAATCGATCATTTTGGTAGGTGGGCCGGAGACCGGTAAGAGTAATTACGTTGGAAGGCTCTGGGCTTCGCTTAAGGCAGGTAACGGTACCCTAAAACGGGCAGGCATGCCTCGTAATATTGAGTACGTAGAGAGTATTTGTGAGCATTTATTGCAAGGGAAATTTGCAGGCCGTACTGACACAAATATGGCGCGTCAGGATTTTTGCGTCCCGCTGACAGCAGTCGATGGCGCTATACCCACGGAACTGATTGTGCCCGATTTTACAGGTGAGCTCTGGAGAGATGCAGTGAAAAATTCAGAGCTTCCTCAAGAATGGGTGGATGAGCTAGAAAGCGCCGATGGAGCACTCTTATTTGTACGTGCTCATTCTCCACTAAACGTTCAACCTTTCAATTGGGTCACTTCTCGTGACATACTTCGCTTACCTATTGGAGCTGGAAACAACAGTACTGAGTTGCCAACGCAAGTCACTTTGTGTGAGTTGTTGCGCTTGCTTCAAAACAAACTAGCCTGTAAGCCGAATGGAGGTAAACCGCGCGTCGCTGTGGTCGTGACTGCATGGGATACGCTGAACAAGGAACTGCAAGCGCAGGGACCAAGCGCCTATCTTCGTGAACAGTTTCCGCTTTTCGCGGGAATGCTGGAGGACGTTGAAGATATAGACTTGCAGGTCTATGGGGTTAGTATCGTTGGTGGCGATCTTCAGCGAGACCAAGCTTTTCAGAAACGATATGAAGGGATGATTATGGCGCAAAGCGGCTCCGTTACCTATGAACTAGATGCGGTAGTGCACGCGGACCCGGACGTAACGATGCCGGTAGCCTGGGTCATTGGAAACTGAAAGAAAGATGAACCAACTTGAGCAGCAACTGCACGGATACCGACACGGACATGAGCTTCTATCCGCGTCGGTTACGTTGCCAAAGACAGATCAAGACCTTATCGACCGCTTGTCCGACGTCGCTGGGCCGCTTCGTCCTGACGAAAAGTTCGAGCCGTACTTTACTTGCTACCCTTTGCCATCGGGTTTGCACTACGTTTTTGCATGTACCTGGCAAGACCTTGAAGCTCCACGCGCTGGCTGCGTTCGAACACGCAGTTTTATAGTTCCGATGAGAGAGTGGATGACGGGGATAAATATCGTGGGACTGGCCGCGAACCTCGTGCAAGAGGGCCCTTGGGACTCTGCCAGATCAGTTGATTTTTTCGAAAAAGATGACACACTCCCCTATGTCCCTCGGGCGGAGGCGGTGGAGCTGGTGGAGGCATTATTTCTCGAAGAACGTAAGCCTATTGTGGTTTTTGATTCCTCGAATGCGAGTGCCATAACGCTGAGAGTGTTAGCAGGAGTTTGGCCAGCTCTGCGACGTAGCTTAGCGGTCTCTAGTTTTGCGTTGTCTCCACGGACCATCGCGGGTCGCAGCTTCGACCTGATGTTTGCACCAAAAGAAGCGAGATCTCGATTCCACGATTGGTCTGGTCGAAAAATTGACGCTAATAAGCAGTTTGCCGCGCGCCACCGTTGGACCGCTCAAATCATTGAGCGGATGTTCGATAGCTCTGATCCGACGCTTCTTCGCAATGACTCAATCGTTAACTTGATGCCTGAAGACGGTGGTACTGAGGCTGAGTTCAGAATTTCACTGCTTTGGAACGAGCTTCAGGAAAGATTGGAGACATCGCCCAACGCTGCTCTTGGACTTTTGGATATCGCCAACAGTCGATCAAGTCGCAATATAGATGCTATCAGACAGCTTGAGCCAAAGCTAGGTAAGGCTGCCCAGAAAGCGATAGCGATGCTCCCGTCAAGCGAGGCATGGCGGTTTTTGCTTGCGCTGACTGACAAGCTCAAAGATATACGTGTTCAGCTTTCGGTTGCAAAATCCATCCGGGGCGCCGCCGTTCAGCTCGCGAAACGACAGCCCATTGATGCTATTGCAAATGCTGAAATGCTCGCCACTGCACGAAGAGCGGATCTCCTACTAGGAGCCGTTGGAGATGGTATCGCGGAGAACCTAGATGCGGTTTCGGCTTCACAGAGTGCCGAACTACAGCCTAAAACATTTCTTCAATTGCTCTTACTCAGTGCCTCATTTGCAGACACTGCGTTAAGTAATTTTCCATTGCTAATCGAACCTCTTAGCGTAGCATTAGCCGAGGCGTCGCACACTACGCTAGATGAAGCAAAGCGTCGGCTCCTACGCTTGCTTACCAACGATTTTCAAGCGGAGGCTGCGGCTATCCTCATCGCGGAACTCAGCCATGAAGAGTTAGTAAAGGAAGTGAGACTGCTCCACGCTGCCAATGCTCTCTCTGCGATCCGGCTTCATGAGGCCATAAGTAGACGAGCTCAATTGCTCGGGGTTGTACCGGAAATTTGCGACGAAGTTGCTGAGTTTGTAGACTCACCCGGCGCACTTGCTCTACTCGATTGTCTGTTAACGCCGACAAACCAAAACGTGTTTTGGATACTCAATTCGCCGAAGTTGTCTTCGACTCGTCGCCTCGCGCATATGCATCGAATTCTGGACATCTCCTCGCAAAACGAGTTTAGATCGATGATGCTCGCTGAACAGCGGGGCGCGATCATTTACTTACTTTTGCGAGATACTATTCAAAGCGTGAATGCTCTCCTAAGAATAATTGAGAGTGATGTTGTAGACGGTACGACGACTGTGGATCTTGCTATGAAACTTCTGCCATATGTAGATGGCATTGTGGCTGAAGAACTTGCGCTTAAAGCTTTGCAGAAGATACTGATCCAGAAAACTAACTTGCGAACTAGGGACGTCTTCGGGACGTTAATCACCACGTTGGGCGCGCGAGTAAGCGCATCTTGGATCGTCAAGGTAGGGTTTGGGCCCCAAGTGCCAGGAGAAGTAGTGACTGAAAACTTGTTAGCCATTGACAGTTTGCCATCGGCTATCAGGAAAAATTTCTTGTTAGCTGTTGAGGATATCGCGAACGCGATTGTCGAACGTAGGCGAGTCGACTACGACGAAGCTGCCGTGGCGGCGGCTTCCAATCTCTTGTGGGATTCTGCAAAGATAAGTCGCCAGTCTTTCGAAAAGTCCTGCGCCACAATACTTCCGTTTCTATTCCGTGTTTATCGGGACCCAGTATCTAAACTCGTCGCTGTCGCCTATCCATCGGTTTATCTAGAACTAAAAAAATCAGACATTGCATCCGATTTTTTCAAACTTTTTTTATTCGAATATTGGGGAAAAAGCCAAACGTTGCGCCACGAACTTGTTGCTGCCTTCAGTCGTTCTAATTGGCATGCAACGGATATCGCATTGGCGGCTGCTAGGGCTGGTGATTGCAGTCAAATATTGAAAGAAATTTCTAGGCTTGAGAATGGATTTCGCGTCATATCAGAAATTAAAAGAGACTTAGGCACAGTACCTGCGCCATGGCGCGACAGAATCAGCAAATGCCTGGCCAAGCTATATCCTATTTAGTATTAGATACCCTTGCTGTTGAGTTGCTGTTGGCGCCGACGTCAAATTGATCCGAGCTGTCGATTCCAACTGAGCCAACTCAAAACATCTGGACCTGTTGCTGCACGCAGGTTTGCTGGCTACGGATGTGGGTCAAAAATTCGTCGGCGCCAACATCCGGCGAGTGATCGAGTCCCAGAATTGCTGTTCGTGATGTATTTACGACTTTATTAGACAGAAAACATAGAAAAATCAGTAAATACGGCGGAGAATTTACGACTTTATCGGTATGAATTTATGCCGTTTACTTCATTCCTGCCCGTGGAGAATTTACGACTATATTTGGCGGGAATACCTGGCCGGATAATCTCCCCAGGCATGGTGCATGCGACGTGATCTTCAGGGCCCTGGCTTGGCGCGAGCGCGATACTGCTCCACCCACCTCACCGACTGCGCAATCCCGCCAAATGGAAAGAAATGCAGGCTGACCTTGCCATGGGCTGCTGTCAGGCCGGCGGCCAGGCGATCCACAAACATATCGGGGCCTGCCGTGCCGAACAGTTTGCCGATGGAGACGCCGTATTTGGACCACATCGAGGCGCAGGCGCTGACGCCGCATAGTGCGGCATAACGGGCCAGCACTGCGATGTTCGCGGGGCCCGGCACGCCCACGCGCACGGGATGGTCGATGCCGCGCTCGCGCAGCGCTGTTAACCATGTCAGGACGATGTCGGCATCAAACGCAAACTGGGTGACGATCAAGGGTGTCATGCCGCGCTGGACGATGCTGTGGCACTTGCGTTCGAGCACTTCCCATTGCTCTGCCGTGCTCATGACCGGATGGCCTTCCGGGTGGCCGCCTACGCCGATCAGCTTGATGCCTGCGCGCTCGAACACGCCTGTTTCGATCAGCGAAGCGCTGTCGGAAAACGGGCCCATCGGGGTGGATGGATCGCCAGCGATCACGAAGCAGCGCTCGACGCCGGCTTCGGCGGCCGCGCGGCTGACGAAGGATTCAAACTCGGCGAGCGAGGCGATACGGCGCGCAGAAAAGTGCGGCATCGGTTCAAAGCCGAGCCTGCGCACGGCCTGCACGGCGGCCAGCCGTGCCGCGTTGTCTTCGCGTGGCAGATAGGGAATGGAAATGGTGGTCGCGGGTAATATCCGGGGCGCCGCTGCGCTCAAGGCAGCAATATCTTTCGCACTGACTTCCAGGGAATAGGCGTGCGTGATGTGGCTGGCGGGCAGCGGAAGCGGTTTGTATTCGACGCAGGCGTTCATCAGTTAGCTTCTGCGATCACCGGCTGGCGTGCCAGTTCGATGAAGGCCCGCACGTAGTCGGTGGCGGTGTCCGTCTCGCGCGCGCCCAGGAAGATTTGCTTGGCGATGCCGCGCAGACCCAGCCGCACAGGCACCACGTCCATCTTGGCTGCGTATTCCTCGACCAGCCAGCGCGGCAGGGCGGCCACGCCGCGGCCGCTGGCCACCATCTGCAGCATGATGTCGGTGGTTTCGATGGCTTTGTGGCGCTTGGGCGTGACACCGGCCGGCAGCAGGAACTGATTGTAGATGTCGAGGCGCTCGATATCCACCGGGTAGCTGATGAGCACTTCCTGGGTCAGTTGCTGGGGCTTCACATAGGCCGCCGACGCCAGGGCATGTCCCTTGGGCACGACCAGCACCTGCTCGTAGTCGAATACGGGTTCGAACTTCAGCCCCGGCTTGAACAGCGGATCGGGCGTGACCAGCAGGTCGATTTCGTAGCCGAACAGTGCGCCGATTCCGCCGAACTGGAACTTTTGCTTGACGTCCACTTCCACGTCGGGCCATGCGCTCAGATACGGGGAAACCACTTTGAGCAGCCACTGGTAGCAAGGGTGGCATTCCATGCCGATGCGCAGCGCACCGCGCTCGCCCTGCGCGAACTGGCCCAGGCGTTCCTCGGCCAGGTCCAGTTGCGGCAGCACCCGGTTCGCCACCGCCAGCAGGTACTGGCCGGCTTGCGTCAGGCGCAGGTTGCGCCCTTCGCGCAGCCAGACGTCGGTGCCCAGCTGCTGTTCCAGTTTCTTCATGCTGTGGCTCAGGGCCGACTGGGTCAGGTTCAGCACGCCTGCGGCAGCCGTCAACGACCCTTGCTTCTCGACCTGTTGAACGATGCTGAGATGGATGCGTTCAAGCATTTAGATGAGCCTCATTCATGGATGTATGAAATAAAACCATTATACTTCATCGATCCCCACCGCTATCATCCTCCCCTCGCTGCTGGCATTTCCTTGTCCTCGCGCAGCTATCGATATGAAAGCAAAAATGACACGTCCACTGCGTTTAGTAGGGGTTTCCGGCGGGCTGCAACGCCCCTCCAAGGCTGCCGCCCTGACCGAGCACCTGATGGATCTGATCGCCGACGCATTCCCGTGCGAACAACGGCTGGTCGAAATGGGGCAACTGCTACCGCAACTGGCCGGTGCCAGCTGGCGCTCCCATTTGCCCGAGACGGTGGAACGCGAACTTGTCGCGGTCGAGCAGGCGGACATCCTGGTAGTGGCTACGCCGGTTTTCCGCGGCTCCTACACGGGACTGTTCAAGCACTTCTTCGACTTCATTGACCAGGACGCCCTGATCGACAAGCCCGTCCTGCTGGCGGCCACCGGCGGCAGCGAGCGCCATGCGCTGATGATCGATCACCAGTTGCGGCCGCTGTTCAGCTTTTTCCAGGCCCGCACATTGCCGCTGGGCGTCTACGCGACCGACAAGGATTTCCTCGACTACCGTCTGCAGGACGAGGCCCTGATCCAGCGCGCCGCACTGGCGGTGCAACGGGCATTGCCCTTGCTCGGATTGACGCAGCCTGCACGCCATGCCACCGCCGAAGAGGTGGTCGCGGCTTGAAAAGAACAAAAATTGTAAAGCCCTGAATACGCCATCCGCCTATTCAGATTTTTTCGCAGAAATCAGGACACCAGATCACCATGAGCAAAGATTTTGAATTTAGCATCAAGAGTATTTCTTTCGATGAAAACTATCATCCATCGGAGAGTACGCGCCTGACGACCAACTTTGCCAATCTGGCCCGAGGAGCGAGTCGCCAGGAAAACCTGCGCAATACCCTGAGGATGATCGACAACCGCTTCAATAATCTGGCGCATTGGGACAATCCGAACGGAGATCGCTATTCTGTCGAACTCGAAATCATTTCGGTTGAAATGAATATTGGTGGTGAAGGCGGCAATAATCCTCTTCCATTGATCGAGATATTGAAACCGAATATCCTCGACACAAAAACCGGTGAACGCATTGATGGCATTGCAGGCAATAACTTCTCTTCTTATGTGCGCGATTACGATTTCAGCGTAGTGCTGCCAGAGCATAACAATAATAAACCCGGTTTCAGCATCCCGGATAATTTTGGCGATTTCCACGGCAAGCTGTTCAAGCACTTTGTCAATTCAGCTACGTACAAAGAGCGCTTCAAGAAGCCGCCGGTGATCTGCATCAGTGCTTCGAGCAGCAAGATTTATCAGCGGACTGAAAATAAGCATCCCATCTTGGGCGTGGAATATCAGCAAAATGAATTTTCGTCGACAGACCAATATTTCGAAAAAATGGGCATGCAAGTCCGTTATTTCATGCCGCCAAACAGTTTTGCACCACTGGCTTTTTATTTTATCGGTGATTTGCTGGGCGACTACACGAATCTTGAGCTGATCGGCACCATCAGCACGATGGAAACGTTTCAAAAGATTTACCGGCCCGAGATTTACAATGCCAATTCGGCAGCGGGGCAAGTTTATCAGCCTAGCCTGAAGCATCAGGATTACTCATCGACGCAAATTGTCTATGACCGCGAAGAGCGCAGCCAATTGGCTGTCAAGCAGGGGAAATATACAGAGGAGCATTTCATCAAGCCCTACAAACATATCCTTGAACAATGGGCTGCCAATTACGCGCTCTGATTAACCAACATACACGACATTATTTATCATGAAAAAATTATTGCCTACTTCCACCGCCGGCAGCTTGCCGAAACCGTCCTGGCTTGCACAACCTGAAAAACTGTGGTCGCCGTGGAAATTGCAAGACGAGGAATTAATCGAGGGCAAACAGGATGCCTTGCGTTTGTCACTGCATGAACAACAGCAGGCAGGCATCGATATTGTCAGCGATGGCGAGCAAACCCGTCAGCATTTTGTCACCACGTTTATCGAGCATCTGAGCGGCGTTGATTTTGAAAAACGTGAAACCGTCAGGATTCGGGACCGCTATGATGCGAGCGTGCCGACCGTCGTTGGCGCGGTGAGCCGTCCGAAACCGGTGTTTGTGGACGACGCCAAGTTTTTGCGCCAGCAAACCAAGCAGCCGATTAAATGGGCGCTGCCAGGTCCGATGACGATGATCGATACGCTGTACGATAGCCATTACAAGAGCCGTGAAAAACTGGCCTGGGAATTCGCCAAGATCCTCAATCAGGAAGCCCGCGAACTGGAAGCGGCCGGCGTCGATATCATCCAGTTTGACGAACCCGCATTCAATGTCTTCTTTGATGAAGTGAATGACTGGGGCGTTGCCAGCCTGGAACGGGCGATTGAAGGCCTGAAATGCGAAACCGCCGTACATATTTGCTATGGTTACGGCATCAAAGCCAATACGGACTGGAAAAATACGCTGGGCTCCGAGTGGCGTCAATATGAGGAATCGTTCCCCAAGCTGCAGCAATCGAATATCGATATCATCTCGCTGGAATGCCACAATTCGCATGTGCCGATCGACCTGATTGAACTGATTCGCGGCAAAAAAGTGATGGTCGGCGCGATTGACGTGGCCAGCAATATCATTGAAACGCCAGAGGAAGTCGCCAACACCCTGCGCAAGGCGCTGCAGTTTGTCGATGCCGACAAGCTCTACCCTTCCACCAACTGTGGCATGGCGCCGCTGGCGCGCGCCGTTGCAAGAGGCAAATTGCATGCCCTGAGTGCCGGCGCAGAAATCATCCGCAGGGAACTGTCGGCCTGATAGGTGCGAGGGGCAGTACTGCTCCCCCGGCATCAAATATGCATTTTCGCCGGGGGAACTCCCTCATTGCCGATCCGGCGCTAGCCCGTCAGCCTAGCTGGCTTTAGCCGCCGCCCTCGCCCGCGCCGCATGCAATTTCTTGTAGCTGTCGAGCAGGCGTTGGTGGCGTTCCAGGCCTTCCAGTGTCATGCTGGTGGGCGTCAGGCCGAAGAAGCGCACGCTGCCATCGACGGAGCCTGTCACGGCGTCCATGCGCGCATCGCCATACATGCGGCGGAAGTTGACGATGTAGTCGTCCAGTTCCAGTTCGTCGTCGAGCAGCACTTCCAGCACCACGTTCATGGCTTGATAGAACAGGCGGCGCTCGACCGTGTTGTCGTTGTATTGCAGGAAGGCGCCGACCAGCTCATGCGCTTCTTCGAATTGCTGCAAGGCCAGCTGGATCAGCAGTTTCAGTTCCAGCACGGTGAGCTGGCCCCATTCCGTATTTTCATCAAATTCGATGCCGATCAGGGTGGCGATGTCGCCGTATTCGTCCAGCTCGCTATTTTCCAGGCGGTCGAGCAAGGCTTCCAGGCTGGCATTGTCCAGGCGGTGCAAGTTCAAGATGTCGGAGCGGAACAGCAAGGCTTTGTTGGTGTTGTCCCAGATCAAATCTTCGACGGGATACACTTCCGAATAACCGGGCACCAGGATGCGGCAGGCGGTCGCGCCCAGCTGGTCGTATACGGCCGTGTAGACTTCCTTGCCCATGTCGGCGAGGATGCCGAACAGGGTGGCGGCTTCTTCGGCATTCGAGTTTTCTCCCTGGCCGGAAAAATCCCATTCGACAAAATCGTAGTCCGCCCTGGCACTGAAGAAGCGCCACGAGACGATGCCGCTCGAATCGATGAAGTGTTCGACGAAGTTATTCGGTTCGGTGACGGCTTCGCTGGCAAAGGTGGGTTGCGGCAAGTCGTTCAAGCCTTCGAAGCTGCGGCCTTGCAGCAATTCCGTCAGGCTGCGTTCCAGCGCCACTTCGAAACTTGGGTGCGCGCCGAACGAGGCGAATACGCCGCCCGTGCGCGGGTTCATCAGGGTGACGCACATCACGGGGTAAATGCCGCCCAGCGAGGCATCTTTGACCAGCACGGGGAAGCCCTGCTCTTCCAGTCCGGCGATACCGGCCAGGATGCCTGGGTATTTCGCCAGTACTTCCTGCGGTACGTCGGGCAAGGCGATTTCGCCTTCGAGGATTTCGCGTTTCACTGCCCGTTCGAAAATTTCCGACAGACATTGCACCTGCGCTTCGGCCAGCGTATTGCCGGCGCTCATGCCATTGCTGACGTACAGGTTTTCGATCAGGTTCGATGGGAAATACACGGTCGCGCCATCGGACTGGCGCACATACGGCAGCGAGCAGATGCCACGTTCTGTATTGCCGGAATTGGTGTCGATCAGGTGCGAAGCACGCAGCTCGCCATCGGGGTTGTAGATGTCCAGGCAGTAGTCATCGAGTATCTCTTTCGGCAGTGCATCCTTGCGGCCAGGCTTGAACCAGCGTTCGTTCGGGTAATGCACGAACTCGGCGTTGGCGATGTCTTCACCCCAGTACGCACCGGCATAAAAATGGTTGTTGCTGATGCGCTCGATATACTCGCCCAGGGCCGACGCCAGCGCGCTTTCCTTGGTCGAGCCCTTGCCATTGGTAAAGCACATCGGCGAGTGCGCATCGCGGATATGCAGCGACCAGACGTTGGGGATGATGTTGCGCCACGAAGCGATTTCGATCTTGATGCCCAGGCCAGCCAGCAGGCCCGACATATTGGCGATGGTTTGTTCCAGCGGCAGGTCTTTGCCAGCGATAAAAGTGCTGGCGCCAGGCGCAGCATTCAGGGTCAGCAAGGCTTGCGCATCGGCGTCCAGGTTGTCCACTTCTTCGATCACGAACTCGGGGCCCGTCTGCACCACTTTTTTCACCGTGCAACGGTCGATCGAGCGCAGGATGCCCTGGCGGTCCTTGGCCGAGATATCGGCTGGCAACTCGACCTGGATCTTGAAGATTTGCTGGTAGCGGTTTTCCGGATCGACGATATTGTTTTGCGACAAACGGATATGTTCGGTCGGAATATTGCGTGTTTCGCAATATAACTTCACAAAATAAGCCGCGCACAAGGCCGATGACGCCAGAAAGTAATCGAAGGGACCCGGCGCCGAACCATCGCCCTTGTAGCGGATGGGCTGATCGGCGATGACCGTGAAATCATCGAACTTGGCTTCAAGACGAAGCTTATCGAGGAAGTTGACCTTAATTTCCATGAGAGTAATCCAAAATAGTGCCAAAAATGAGTTAGCCGCCATTATCCGTTCTTTTGGCGGACAGCGGTTCGAATGATCAATTCACGAACGCCACAGGCGATTCGCGCCGTCTGGAAGTTGTTTCGTCTCAAGCCCAAGCACCGCCCTGGTTTGCGCGGCAAGATGTGTTTATCGCAATGTGCGATGCCATCACCGAGAGGAGTTGCCGTGAAACTGCTATCTGTATTTGCCGCCGCGCTGGCCATCAGTAACCTGGCCCAGGCCGCCGACCTGAATGTCGAAGTCGCTGGCCTGAAGCAGGCCAAGGGCAAGGTATTCGTTGCCGTGTATAACCGTGCCGAAGACTTCCTGAAGCAGCCCATGCGCACGGCAACTGCCGATGCGCAGCCAGGCAAAGTGACGCTGTTGATCGCCGGCTTGCCGCCTGGCGACTATGCACTCAGCGTTTTCCACGATGAAAACGCCAATGGCAAGCTCGACACGAACCTGATCGGCATGCCTGTCGAGCCTTATGGATTCAGCAACGATGCGTCCGGCAACTATGGACCACCGAGCTTCAAGCAGTCGCTTTTGCATGTGCCTGAAGCCGGTGCCACGGCCACGGTCAATCTGCGCTGACGGGGGCCTGCCATGCAACGACGTGATTTTCTGCGTGGAGCAGCTGTGGGTGGTGCAATGCTGGCTTTGCCGGGATGGGCATATGCCGACGTCACCAGGGATAGCTATTGGAAGAAGCTGTCCGGCCAGCCGCGCCTGGCGGCATTGCAGGGGTGTGCGACTGATAGTCTGAGTGGCACGGCCAGCATCACAGGGCGCTGGCCGACAGAAATCAAAGGCACGTTTTATCGCAATGGTCCGGCACGGTTCGAGCTTGGCGGCGAGCGTTATCAGCACTGGTTCGATGGCGATGGCATGCTTCACGCCTGGTCCATCGATGCCGGCCAGGTCCGGCACGCAGCGAGTTTTGTACGTACGCAAAAATATGTGGAAGAGTCGGCTGCCGGCCAGTTTCTGTATCCCGCCTTTGCTACCGACATCATGCGCCGGCCGGTGCGCAACAACGATACGGTCAATACCGCCAATACCAATGCCGTGCCGCATGCAGGCAAGCTGTATGCGTTGTGGGAAGCCGGCTCGGCAACGGAGATGGATCCAGCCAGCCTGGCCACGCGCGGTATCCGCACCTGGCGCGATGATCTTGCCGCCCTGCCCTTTTCTGCCCATCCAAAAATCACGCCCGATGGCGTGTTGTGGAATTTCGGCGTGGTGCCCGGCGCCAACAAGCTGGCCTTATGGCGTATCGATGCCGATGGCAGCCTGGGCAAGTTCGGCATGATCCAGGTGCCGCAACTGGCCATGGTGCATGATTTCGTCGTCACGGCGCGCTATATGGTGTTCCTGGTGCCGCCCTTTGACATGCGAAGCGAGCCGCCTGGCAGTTATCTGGACATGCATGTGTGGAATAGTCAGCGGCCGCTGCGCGCAGTGGTGGTCAATCGCAACGATTTCACCCTGCAACGCATCCTGGAAATGCCTGCCGGTATGGTCTTCCATTTAGGCAATGGCTGGGACGAGGGCGATATATTGCGCCTGGATGCCTGCATGGCAGCCGACAATAGCACTCTGCTGTCCTTGAAGGGCGTGATGCGCGGCGAGTATGGACACGCATCGCGCGCGGACAGCGTGCTGCTCACGCTGGACTTGAAGCGGGGCATGGTAGGCAGCGAAATACTGTTGCGCGGAACCGAATTTCCCCGCGTCGCCAGCGCAGACGTCGGTAGCCGCTACCGTCAGCTGTTTGTGACCACCAGCCACAGCACGCAAGAGTTCGGCATGAGCGGCGTGGCGAGTATCGATGTCGACAGTGGCCGGGTAGACCGCTATGAATATGGTTCTGACTGGATCGTGGAAGAGCATATACCGCTGCCCAAAGCCTCGGCTCAGGGCCAGTGGCTGGTTGGCGTGGCTTACCATGTGCGTCAGAAACAAACCGTGCTGGCTGTATTTGATGGCGAGCAATTGTCGCAAGGCCCGGTGGCGCGGGCGCGTTTGCCCTATGCGGCGCCGCTGTGTTTTCACGGTAATTTTTTGGCGGCCTGAGTTGACCATGCACGCCTTGTTTCGCTTGCCGACCTGCCGCATAATTGATTATTCATCATGAAACCAAGTTCTACCGTGGCCAGCGACCATCCGCTTGAACTGATTCCTTTTTTTCGCCGCTGGCAGCGGGGACTGCTGCGTGATTTGATCTATACCCTGGTCTTGGGCATGGGCTTTTGCCTGCTGTTTTTTGGTTTGTATGCCTATAACTTGCCGCGCCACCGGCTACTTCCGCAACTGTGGAATGATTTCGTGATTGCGACAGCGATTGCCTACAGCATTCACGGCCTGTATGCGCTCGGCAATATGGTGCTAGCACCATGGTTAAATACCATGCGCGGTTGGCCACGTGCCGCTTATCACGTGGCCTTGCCTACGGTCGGCGTGTTTAGCGGTTACTTTATCGGCATCTTGCTGCTTAATCCGGCTGCCTTGCGTCACGTCATCTTTACGCCAGGAATTATTTTAAGCTTCGCGATTGTGTCGGTGCTGATCTCGGTAGTACTGCTGTTTCTGTACTGGATGCGTGAGCGCGAACTGCTGGCCAGGGAACATCTGGCGGCTGAGCAGCGGCGGACGCTGGAAGCCAATGGCCGCGCGCTGGAAGCGCAACTGCGCATGTTGCAGGCGCAGATAGAGCCGCATTTTTTGTATAACACCCTGGCCAATGCCGTGGGCCTGATCCAGCCTGCACCGGAGCGTGCGCGTTTGTTGCTGGAACGCCTGATCGATTACCTGCGCGTCACCCTGGCGGCCAGCCGCGATAGCAACGCACCCTTGCAAAGGGAAATCGACGCCATCACTGCCTATCTGGAATTGATGAAGCTGCGCATGGGTGAGCGCCTGCGCTATCGCATCGCTTTAATGGATGAGGTTACCAGCCTGCCTTTGCCACCGATGCTGCTGCAACCTATCGTGGAGAATGCAATCAGTCATGGCCTGGAGCCGAAAATTGACGGCGGGGAAATCGTGCTGACGGCGAACATTGAACCGGGGTACTTGCATATCCTGATCAGCGATACGGGTGTGGGTTTCCGTGCGAGCATATCGGGCAAGCTGGGCGGTGGCGTGGGCTTGTCTAATCTGCGCGAACGGATGCTGGCCTTGTACGGCAAGGATGGCAAGCTGAACATCACCACGAATGCGGCGGGCGGTGTCAGCGTGAGCTTGTTTATTCCACTTTATCCACATCCCCTTGCTGAAAGCGTGTAGCAATATGGTGACTGCACTGATCGCCGACGACGAAGCCGTGCTCGTCGATTTTCTCAAGGATGAACTGGCGGTACTGTGGCCAGAGCTGAATATCGTTGGCGTGGCCAGCAATGGGATTGAGGCTTTGCGGCTGATAGACGAATTGTCGCCTGCTATCGCTTTTCTCGATATCCGCATGCCGGGCTTGAGCGGGCTGGAAGTGGCACAACGCCTGCAAACGTTGACCGCTGCGCCGCGCGTGGTGTTCGTCACCGCGCATGACCAGTATGCGGTCGATGCGTTTGAGCGTGAAGCGCTCGATTACCTGCTCAAGCCGCCAACGCGCGAACGTCTTGCCCGTGCCGTGGAAAGGCTCAAGCGGCAACTGGCGGGCAGCGAGGTTGCACCGCCCGCTGCCGATCTGCTGGCCAGGCTAGCCGCTGCACTACCCGCGCCCGCGGCGACGCCCGCGCTGGACTGGATACTGGCGGCGCACGGCAATGAAACGCGCATGATTGCTCTCGATGAAGTAATTTACTTTGAAGCCACCGACAAATATGTATCGGTATTTACGGAAGACGGCGTGTCGCTGATCCGCACGCCGCTAGCGGAATTAATTGATGGACTCGATGCCCGGCAATTCTGGCAAGTCCATCGTGGCACGGTGGTGGCGGTCAAGTATGTGGCGGGCACCAAGCGCGATTTCCGTGGCCGCACCTTGATCAAGCTCAAGCGGCGGTCTGAGGAGTTGCTCGTCAGCCGTGCTTATCTGCATTTGTTTAAGCAGCGATAAGGGACGCTTATCGTGTGGCTTGATACTGGCAGAGCTTGATTAAATTTAAATACGATCAGGATAGCGCCCTTAAATACACATTAAACCATCATAAATGTACGCTTTACTTATCTTAAATGTGATATTGAACTGTGTTTATGGCTACAGAATGCACACTACAAGTTTTTATCGATAGCGCTTGGCGTGATATGGCAAGGTCAAGCCTATGCACAGGAAAGCGTTGCTTCCGTTTGTGGGTTGAGCCAGTTTGGCGAGGTCCCTAGTACGCCTGACGATTGAGAATAATTTGCAGCAGTTAAGGAAGCTCTGATGGACAAACGTTATGCCACTTTGACTGCCTCAGAGCAAAACCAGTTGCGTCGCGAGTTGATGGAGCGGCTGGCGGCTACGCCAGAGTTGCCGATTCCCCAGGTGATACGCGATATCCACAAGACCTTGCGTTTCACGATACCCGAATATGCAAAGATCTGCGGTGTTTCCGCACGTACCTTGCAAGATATCGAGCGCGGCGTCTCCAGTCCCACGCTCGATACGGTAGACAAGCTGCTGCGGCCGATGGGCATGCGGGCCGGCGCCGTATTGGCGGTGCAGCCGCCTAAAAGCGCGGCCTGAGTTCAGCGGGCCGATCAGCCTTCCCGCGGACCGTTCAAGAACTGCTCGTCAAACCAGACATCTTCATAATCCGGCGCCAGGATCACGCACCATCCTGGCGGCAAGGCCAGGTAGGGCAGGATGCTGGGGCAAACTTCTTGCAGGTGCGCCGTGTGCAAGGACTGATAAAAATCGGAATCGGCCGAGTAATCGCCGCCGTAGATATACCAGCCGCAGGTGCCGTTTTCCGGCGGTATCCGGGTCGCATACAGCGGCAGTTTATCCAGCGTAGCGAGGGCGATGCCGACCTTCTGTTCCGGCTCGGGCGGCAGGTATTCCGTTTCAAAGCGTTGGCAGATAGCGCGTTGCTTGTCAGACATAATCATGGGCTCGATTTCAGCGGGAGGCATAATTGACGCCCTTGCCCCAGCGGTCTTCCCAGTGTTGCAGAAACGATGCCGCCAGCGTCGGCTGGTTCCATAGCACGATCACATTTTCGCTATTCGAGGTGGCTGCGTCCCTGCTGTAATTGAAGCTGCCATTTTGCACTGTACGCTGATCGGCAACGATGTATTTATCGTGGTGCATGGCGTACACGGCGATGGTCCTGACGGGGATGCCGGCTTGCACCAGCGAATTGAGCGCGGCCATGCTGTTGCTGCGCTGGTTGCGCTTGGCATCGACCAGCACCTTGATATCCACACCGCGTTTTTTTGCATCGAGCAAGGCGGCCACGATGGCGGGCGAATTGAACGAATAGGCGGCCAGGCGGATGCTGGAAACGGAAGTGTTGATCACCTTCAATACCAATGCTTCGGCGCCATCATCGGGGGAAAACGCATGTTCTATCGACGCCGCGTCTATCGCTGTGGTGACTTCGCGCGCATTGGCCGCCTGCGCGGACCATGCGGGCAAGGCCGTTGCCGCCGCAACGCACAGCGTGAAGCAACTTAGTAGTTTTCTGATGGACATCAGCATGGCCCGTGCAGGTAAGAAGATGCAGGAATTATAAGCTGAAGCTTCAGGCTGGCTGCGGTAGCGAGGCAGAACGATTCTGCTTGTCGCGTAAAAAATCCAGGAAGGCGCGGAAGCCGAACGATGGGTTGCGGATGCGGGGGTAATACAGGAAGAAGCCCGATTTTGATGGTAGCCAGTCTTCCAGCACCAGCGCCAGGCGGCCGTCGGCCACATGTTCGCGGATTTGCTCATGGTACAGATAAGCCAGGCCGCCGCCGTGCAGCACCACGTCATGCAGCACGTCCATGTCGTCCACGGAAAAGCGTGCATTGACGCCGATTTCCAGTGCTTGCCCGTCTTGCTCGAACTCCCAGGCATACGGCCGTTCCTGGGTGGGAAAGCGGTAGGCCACACAGTCGTGTTCCAGCAAGTCGTGCGGATGCCGGGGCGGTGCATGGTCGCGGAAGTACGCTGGCGCACCGGCCACGGCAAAGCGGACCTTGCCCGACAGCGGCACGGCCACCATGCTGTCGGACACGAACTCTCCCAGGCGCACGCCGGCGTCAAAACTGTCTTCCACCAGGTTGGCCAGGCGGTCTTCGGCGTGGATTTCAATCCGCATGCACGGGTGCAGCCGCAGGAATTCAGCCACCAGCGGCGCCAGCGCCAGGCGCGCACCCTGGCGTGCGGCACTGATGCGCAAGGTGCCCACGGCCTGGTCGCGAAACGGCTGCACCGATTCCACGGCGTGGTCGATCTGGCTGATCACCGTGTCCAGCTGCGCATGCAATTGTCTGCCCGCTTCCGTCAGCGAGACGCTGCGCGTGGTGCGGTTGACCAGCTTGAGCCCCAGCCGCGATTCCAGCTGGCACAAGGCATGGCTGACGGCCGAGGGCGAGACGCCCAGCTCGACGCTGGCCTGCTTGAAACTGCGGTGCCGGGCGATGGAGACAAAGGTGGCCAGGTCGGCGAGGCTGGGTTTCATTGTTGAGTATCATTCATGTATGAAAACAAATTATCGGTCTTATCAATACAATCCTCAAGCGCTATTCTGCAGCTTCTCCGTGATTGCATTGAAAGGAAAGCACTATGTCATCCACCCAAGATAGCCCGAAAAAAAAGTCCCGCGCCTACCTGATCTGGACCCATCCGCGCGCCGATTCGCTCACTGCTCAAGTGGTGGCCGGCATCAAGCAAGAGTTGCAGCACCGTGATGTGGAGGTGCAGGAACTCGACCTGTACCGTCACGGCTTCAATCCCGTGCTGGGTGTCGAGGACGAGCCGGATTGGAGCAACCCTGACAAGCGCTACAGCGGGGAAGTGATGGAACTGGCCGCTGCGCTGCAGGGTTCGGATTTCGGCATCGTCGTGTTTCCCCTGTGGTGGTACGGCATGCCGGCCATGCTCAAGGGATATCTGGACCGCGTCTGGAACTATGGCCTGACGTATGGCGCCGGGCGTACCTTGCCGTTTTCAAAATTGCGCTGGATCACCCTGGTCGGTGGTGGGCAGCAAGAATTCGAAGGCTGGGGCAATCCTGACAATATGCGCCATTTGCTCAATGGTTCGATTGCCGGCTATGGCGGCGTCAAGGATGCCGAGATCGAATTTATCTACAACACCATCGGACCGGAAGAAGGTGTCGATGCTGCCGAGCATTATGCTGCACTGATCGCCCAGGCCCGCACGGCCATGGCGCGCATGCTGGCGCCAGTTGAAGACTAGGGACTAGAGAGTCTGGAAAGATTGCCGCACGAAAATCTCTATCGTGTGAGACAGGAGTGCGCTAGTCTCTCGCTTATTGATCTGGCGATAGAACTGCATGATTTCTTTCCGTACCCCCCCTTCCCACTCCCCTGGTGCGCGCTGCCTCTGGCGCGGCGCGCTGCTGCCCCTGATGTTGTCGCTGCTGCTGGCCTTGGCGGCCCCGCCTGGCTGGGCGCAGCCGACGGATGACGCCGCCTCGGCCGACCAGAGTCTCGATGTCTTGCGCAAGCAGATTACGACGATCCAGAAAACCCTCGATGGCGATGCCGACGTGCCCGATGCGGCCCTGTCGCAAATGAAGGCCGATGCACTGGCGGCCAGCGCCGAGGCCGATAAGCTGGCCGCCTCGCTGGCGCCCGACCTGGCCAGCGTGAAGGCGCGCCTGGCCGAGCTGGGCACGCCGGCGGCGGGCACCAAGGATGCGCCCGACGTGGCGGCGCAGCGCAGCCAGCTGGACAAGGCCAGCAGCGCACTCGATGCGCAGGTGAAACTGGCGCGGCTGCTGTCGGTCGAGGCCACGCAGGCATCGGAGCAAGTATCGACCGTGCGCCGCGCGCAATTGCAGGCGCGCCTGGGCGAGCGCACGGCGTCGATACTGGCCGGTTCTTTCTGGAAACAGCTGCACGGGGAATTGCCGCAGAATTTGCAGCGTTTGCAAACCCTGGGCAAGGAATTGAGCGATGCGGCACGCCAGACGCCGCTGTCCGCCTGGGGCGGCATCCTGGCCGGCATGGCGCTGGTGATCGCTGCCAGCCTGTGGACTTCGCGTTATCTGCTGGTGGTGACGGCCACCCGCGTGCCGCATGGCCGCCTGCGCCGCTCGCTGCATGCGCTGGCCGTGATTTTACTGGCACTGGCCACGCCAGGCCTGATCGCCGAATTGCTGGCGCTGGGCTTGCGCTGGGATGACAACCTGTCCGACAAGACGAACGCCTTCTTGAGCAGCCTGATCGGCATTATCTGTTTTGCCGGTTTCACGGCTGGGCTGGGCCACGCGCTGCTGTCCGCCAAGCGCGCTTCGTGGCGCCTGTTGCCGCTGTCCGATGCGCTGGCGCTGCGCATGCGCCGCTATCCGGGCGTGTTTGCCTTCGTGGTGGTGATCGTCTGGGCCACGGAACGCATCACCATCGTCATCAATGCCGGGCTGTCGACGGCGGTGGCCGTCAATTGCATCGTGGCCCTGCTGCTGGGCCTGACGGTGGCGTTCGGCTTGCTGCGCGCCGAGCGCTGCTGGCGCCGCGTGCAGGCGGCCGACCCCGCTGCACCCGTCACGCCGTTGTGGCTGCGCGGCGTGGTGCTGCTGTTGTGGCTGACCCTGGCAGCTAGCCTGATCAGCCTGCTGGTCGGTTATGTGGCGTTCGGCAGCTTTGTCGCCAAGCAAATCGCCTGGGTCATCGTGGTGGTTTGCAGTACCTATCTGCTGACGGTGCTGATCGACGATATCTGCATGTTGCTGGCGTCCACTCCGCCACCGCCGGACGCCGAGCATCCCGTGCTGGCCACGCCCAAGGCGCGCGACCAGGCGGCAGTGTTGTTGTCGGGCATAGGCCGCGCCATCACCGTGCTGCTGGCGCTGATGCTGTTGCTGGCGCCATTTGGCGAAGGACCGGGCGAACTGTTCCATCGCGTGGGCAAGCTGCAGGATGGCCTGGCCATCGGCGAAGTGGCGATCCGTCCTGCCGCCGTGATCCAGGCGCTGCTGGTGCTGGTGCTGGCGTATGTCGGCATCGGCCTGTTCAAGCGCTGGCTGCAAAACAGTTATTTGCCGACCACCAGCCTCGATGCGGGCATGCAAGTGTCCTTTTTGACCCTGTTCGGTTATGCCGGTGGCGTGACGGCCGTGGCGCTGGCCCTGTCGGCGGCCGGCATCGGCCTGGAACGCATCGCATGGGTGGCGTCGGCCTTGTCGGTGGGGATCGGTTTTGGCTTGCAGGCGGTGGTGCAAAACTTTGTCTCGGGCTTGATTCTGCTGGCCGAGCGGCCCGTGAAAGTGGGCGACTGGGTTTCGCTGGGCGGCGTGGAAGGCGATATCCGCCGCATCAATGTGCGCGCCACGGAAATCCAGATGGGCGACCGTTCCACGGTGATCGTGCCGAACTCGGAATTCATCACGAAAACGGTGCGTAACGTGACGCTGGCCAGCCCGCTGGGCCTGGTGCAAATCAAGCTGCCCTTGCCGCTGTCTACCGATGCGGAAGCGGCGCGCGCGCTGATCCTGGCGACCTTTGTCGATCACCCCGACATACTCGATACGCCGGCGCCCAGCGTGCAGCTGGACGGCATCGACAATAGCTATCTGACCTTCAACGCGACCGGCTACGCCGCCTCGCCGCGCTTGAGCTACGGCATCCGCAGCAGCCTGCTGTTCGAGCTGCTCAAGCGTCTGCGCGCGGCGGACATGCCGATTTCCAAGCCCAGCACCATGGTGCTCAGTACCGTGCCTGCCACCTCGGCCGTTGCGCCGGAGCCTGTGCCAGCTCCTCCCGTGCCACCTTTGACCAGCTAATTGACCCTAGCGCACGGTCGCCCACAGCGTTGCCGCCAGGTACAGGCCGATGCCGAAGGCGGCGTGCGACATCAGGCTGCGCAGGCGGGCGGCGCCCGGATGGGGCGTCTTGCTGGCGGCGATGCCGGCGCCCATGCCGGGCTGCAGGATCAAAAACGGCGCCGCCACGCTGAGCACGCCCATCAGCAGCGCCGGGACCAGGCTGGGCTGCTCCGCCCAGCCATTGCCGACCAGCGCCAGCAGGATCGCCGCAAACAGCACGCCGATGGCGTAATGGGCCGTCCAGCCCAGCACGGCTTCATCGCGCACCGGTGCGGCCTGGGCGATCGATGCATGGGTGAAAGTGCCATGCGGCAGGTGACCCAGCCAGCGGCCCACCATTGCATAGTTCAGCGAAGGCAGGCACCAGAAACGTTTTAACGCCGCCGCCCACAGATCCATCACGATGGTTGCGCCGATACCGATTGCCAGCGCATCGGCTGTCAGTTGCCATCCAGTTTGCATGTGTGATCCACCTATAACATTCAAGAGATTGCTTGAATGTTATAGGGGTGCTAGCATTGTGTCAATGAAGAATGCCGATACCGAATTGCTGACCACCCCTGCCGACTTTGCCCGTATCCTGGGCAGTCCCCCGCGCCTGCTGCTGCTCGACCATCTCCGCCAGGGAGAATATGCGGTGGAGCAATTGGTGGAATTATCAAGCCTGTCCGTGGCGAATGCTTCGCAGCATTTGCAGCAGCTGCGCAAGGCGGGTTTTGTACAGGCGCGGCGCGACGGCAAGCGCGTGCTGTACCGCCTGGGCAGCGGTCCCATCGTGCCCTTGCTCAATGCCTTGAGCCTGTATGCCCAGCATCAGCAGGGCGAAATCGAGGCCTTGAAGCGGGGCGATCATGTGGAAGCGATCGCCCGCGACGAGCTGCTCGAACGCATACGCGAAGCCAGCATCACCGTGCTCGACGTGCGTCCCGCAGATGAATTTGCCGCCGGCCATGTGCCTGGCGCGATCAATATCCCGGCTGACGAATTGCAGCGCCGCCTGGCCGAACTGCCGCCAGACCAGGATATCGCCGCGTATTGCCGCGGTCCCTATTGCGTCTTGTCCGTGCAGGCGGTGGCGGCCCTGCGCCAGCATGGCTTGACCGCGCGCCGGCTCGACAGCGGTTTTGATGGCTGGCAGGCGTCGGGCTTGCCCGTGGCACAGGCATGAATTTCGCGGAAGGTTTCACGTGGAACCTTCAGGGGAAATTGATTACATCGTGTAATACCAGTAATGCGGGAAGCGGTCTTTATCAGCCGCCAGGGTAGACGTAGAGTGACGGGTTCACATTGCACCGGGACTTCATGCAAGACCGGATCTCACTGAAACCTATCCTTGGGAATTCACCATGCACCTGCAGCAAAACACATCGTCGCCCTCTGCACGGGCGGGCCTGCGTATGTTGAACCGATTCAAGCGCGCCGTGTGCGCCAGCCTGATCGCCACTGCCGCCCTGAGCGCCAGCATGCCGGCGCTGGCCCAGCCGATTCCTTATCCGGCCAGCTTCAAGACCGAGATCGTCAACGCCGATGGCGCCAGGCTGTATGTGCGCGTCGGCGGCAGCGGACCGGCCGTCGTGCTGATCCACGGCTTTGGCGATACGGGCGACATGTGGACGCCGCTGGCGGTTGCACTGGCGAAAGACCATCGGGTGATCGTGCCGGACCTGCGCGGCATGGGCCTGTCGTCCAAGCCAGCCGGCGGCTATGACAAGAAGACGCAGGCAGGCGATATCCGCGCCATCCTCGACCAGCTGGGCGTCGACCAGGCCGAGATCGTGGGCCACGACATCGGCACCATGGTCGCGTATGCGTATGCGGCCCGCTATCCCGGCAAGACCACGAAACTGGTGGTGATCGATGGTCCCGTGCCCGGCATCCCGCCCTGGAATGACATCGTGCGCCTGCCCGTGCTGTGGCATTTTGATTTCGGCGGTAAGGATGCGCTGCGCCTGGTGCATGGCCGCGAACGCATCTACCTGGACCGTTTCTGGAATGATTTTGCTGGCGATCCCCGCAAGATCGATGAAGGCACGCGCGCGCACTATGCGAAGCTGTACGCCCGTCCGGGCGCCATGCAGGCTGCTTTCGCCCAATTCCAGTCGGTGCGCAAGGATACGGAAGACAATGCGCAATGGATGAAGACCAAGCTGGCGATGCCCGTGCTGGCCGTGGGGGCGGAGAAATCCTTTGGGGCCAGCCAGGCGATTCAGATGCGCAACGCCGCAAGCGATGTCACGGAAGTGATCATTCCCGGCGCCGGCCACTGGCTGATGGAAGAGGCGCCTGCCGAAACCGTGAAGGCGGTGCAAGCTTTCCTGTCACCCTGACGCCAGAAGCCGCGAAGGCATTGCACGATTGCATCATCACGCGCATGGCGTTTTTCAGGCAGGATAGCAACTTGTGCCATTCGCTGAAGAAGGAAACACCATGCCCCATATCGCCATCGCCCAACTGAATTTCACGGTGGGCGATTTTGACGGCAACGCCGCCGCCATCATCGACCGCATGGGCCGCGCCAGCAAGGGCGGCGCGCAGATGGTGGTGTTTTCCGAGTTGTCGCTGTGCGCGTATTACCCGGGCGACCTGTTCGAAGATGCGGCCTTCCTGTACGGGCTGGAACAGGCGCTCGACACTGTGCTGCAGGCATCCAAACGCTGGCCGGCGCTGGTGACGGTGCTGGGCACGGCGCGCCGCAACCACGGTCCCGGCAAGCCGCTGCATAATGCGCTGCTGGCGATCCAGGACGGGCGCATCGTGGCCGAATACTACAAGCAGCTGCTGCCCACCTACGGCATCTTCGACGAAGGCCGCCATTTCGAACCGGGGCCAGCGACTGCCTGCACCTTGGACGTGGCCGGCACCAGAGTCGGCTTCATGATTTGCGAAGATGGCTGGAATGACAGCGGCCGCGATTACACCGTCAACCCGTTTGAAGCCTTGCACGCGGCGCGCCCGGACCTGATCGTCAGCATCAACGCCAGCCCGTCGGACATCGGCAAGCGGGCCTTGCGCCACGCCGTGTTTGGCGCCGCCTGCGCGCACCAGGACTTGCCGCTGCTGTTCGTCAACCAGGTGGGCGGCCAGGACCAGCTGGTGTTCGACGGCGCCTCGTTCGCCATCTCGCCGCAACAGGGGCTGCAGTTTGAAGCGGCCCGTTTCGTCGAAGACTTCCAGCTGCTGCGTTTTGACGGCGGCCGGTTTACCCGCACCGATGGCCAGCCGTTTCCCGTGCCCGATCCGGCTGGCATCCCCGCCGTGGAATTTGCCCGCCGCCAGATCGTGCTGGGTTTGCGCGACTATGCGCGCCGCTGCGGTTTCAAAAAGGTGGTCGTCGGCTGCTCGGGCGGCATCGATTCGGCCCTGACCCTGGCGCTGGCCGCCGAAGCGCTGGGCGCCGAGAACGTGGTGGGCATCACCATGCCGTCCGTGTTTTCCAGCGCCGGCTCCGTCACCGATTCCGTGGCCCTGTGCGCCAACCTGGGCATCACGCTTTACACCCACCCGATCCGCGACATCGTGGCCCAGTATGAAGCCGGTTATGCGGCCGCCTTCGATGGCAAGCTGCAGGGGCTGCCGCTGGAAAACCTGCAGGCACGCGTGCGCGGTACCATCCTGATGGAGTACTCGAATGCGTTTGGCGCGCTGCTGCTGACCACCGGCAACAAGAGTGAAATCTCGGTGGGCTACTGCACCCTGTATGGCGACACGAATGGCGGCCTGGGACTGATCGGCGACCTGTACAAGACGGAAGTGTTTACCCTGTCGCGCCATCTGAATGCCAGCGCCGGGCGCGAACTGATCCCCGTCGCCGTGCTGGACAAGCCGCCATCGGCCGAACTGGCGCCGGGCCAGCGCGACACCGACAGCTTGCCGCCCTACCCCGTGCTCGATGAAATTTTAAAATGGCATATCGAGGGCAAGCGCCTGCCGGCCGCCGAAAGCGGGCAAGCGCTGTGCTTTGTCGACCAGCTGCGCGAAACGGAAGATGGCCGGCGCCTGGTGACGCGTATACTGGGCCTGGTGGCGCGCAATGAATACAAGCGGCGCCAGGCGGCACCCATCATCCGCGTGCGTTCGCGCGCTTTCGGCAGCGGCCGGCAAATGCCGATCGCCGCCCACTACCCGACGGGAGACGAAGCATGAAAGACGCTTTTGATGCAGCCATCCTGATCGGCCGTTTTCAGCCGTTTCACAATGGCCATGCGGGTTTGCTGCGGGCGGCGCTGGCCACCGCGCCCACGGTGGTGGTGGTACTGGGCTCGGCCTTCCATGCGCGCAGTCCGAAGAATCCGTTCACCTGGCAGGAACGCGCCGCCATGATTGCCGCGACATTACCCGAAGCGCAGCGCGAGCGCGTGCGCTACGTGGCCGTGCGCGATTATTACGACGATACCTTGTGGGCCGATGCCGTGCGGCGTGCCGTGGCGGGCGCCGTGCCGAAGGTCCAGCGCGTGACCCTGGTGGCCTGCTTCAAGGACGCCACCAGCTATTATCTGCGCCACTTTCCCCAATGGCAGTTGCTGAACCAGGAAGTCGATGCGGGCGTGCCGATCGGTGCGACGGCCATCCGCAACGTGCTGTTCGAGGCGGAAAATATCGATGTCTCGCTGGGCGCCGTGGCGCAGCTGCTGCCACCGGCCATCAGCCAGTACCTGCGCGCCTGGACTTTGTTGCCGTGGTACCCGCCGCTGGTGCTGGAACACCGCGCCATCGAAGCGTATAAAACGCGCTGGAAGAGCGCGCCATATGCGCCCATCTTTTGCACCGTGGATGCGCTGGTGCAGACGGCGGGCCACGTGCTGCTGGTGCGGCGTGGCGGTTATCCGGGCAAGGATTTATGGGCCTTGCCCGGCGGTTTCCTGGAACCGCGTGAACGCCTGTTGCAGGGTGCGCTGCGCGAACTGGCCGAAGAAACCCAGCTGGGCGTGCTGGCGCCCACCCTGATCGAGGCGCTGGTGGGCGTGGCCGTGTTCGACCACCCCGACCGCAGCCAGCGCGGGCGCACCATCACCCATGCGCATTACTTCGATCTGCAGACTACGCAGCTGCCTTCCGTGACGGCGGCCGACGATGCGGCGCTGGCGCAATGGGTGCCGGTGGCTTCGCTGCTGGCGATGGAAGAGCAGTTCTTCGAGGACCATTTTCATATCCTCAACCACTTCCTGCAGCTGACCTAGGCTCAGGAAGTTACCCTTTCCCAGCCATGGCGCACGGCGGCCTTGAAGTTTTCCCAGGTGGACAGTGGATAGGTATGTTCCCACGTGGAACGTAATTCGGGTTCCACCTCGTCCCACCGCCGGCCCCGGTAGCTGTCGCTGCCCGCCATCGAGTGGCCGTAACGGTAGGCGGGGTCGTAGTCTTCAAAGCGGGCGCCGGTGTCCACATACGCCAGGTCCCAGTGGCGGCGGTAATACTGTTCATCGTCGTCATTGCTGCCAGGCAGATTGTCCGCGCGCGGATAGCTGCGCACGTTGCCTGTACGCAGATTGTCCGATGCGCCACCCCTTATGCCGGTATCGTCGCGGGCAAATTGCTGTGATGCACCGCTCAGATTGCCTTCCTGGGGAGCGGTGCCCAGCGGTGTCGTTTGCTGCAACCGGTCGCCGGACAGCGAGGATTGCTGGCTGCTGCTACCCCAGCCGCTGCTCAGATTGCTGCCGAGGTTGTCACTTCGGCCGCCGCCCACTTCGCCACCGGCGCGCCACCGTTCACCGTGTTCATCGATATTGATGGGGCCGAAGTCTTCCACGATATCGCTGGCGCGGTCGATCTCGGCGTCGCTGGCGCCAGACAGGGTCAGCACCACGTGGCCGCGTGCAATGGCTTCCGCATACACGTGGCGGTCTTCATGGCTGCCGAACATATCTGTAAAGAAATGCTTGATGCTGGCGACAAAACCGTCATCGTTACGGCTGGTATCGATGGCGCCGGCCGAGGCCGCTCCGCTGTAGTCGCTGCTGCTATCGTTGAGGCGGATCTTGTCGCCGGCATAGCCTGAAATGATGAGTTTCTGGCGCGCCTTTTCAGCCGCTTCCCGGTTGTCGAATACTGCCGCTAGTGTATGTGCCATGATGGTCTCCGATCGGTGAAGGATTGAGCTACAAACATCATTCGCTGAGGCCGCAGCCTGCCCGCCACGCACGGTGGCGTGGCGGGCAAAGCTGGCGGTTCATGGCCTTAGTCTAGGACGACAAACGCCTGTCTGTCGTTCGTTTGCCCTGGGAAATCGTTTCAGTTGTCTAGCACTGTTTCATGTGACAAGGCTTTATCGAGCAGGACCAGCATGGCTGCACCGATCTCTTGCGCATGGGTTTCCAGCGCGAAATGTCCCGTATCGAGCAGGCGCACTTCGGCCTGCGGATTGTCGCGCTGATAGGCATGCGCGCCGGGCGGAATGAAGAAGGGATCGTGGCGGCCCCAGATCACCAGGGTGGGCGGCTGCCAGTCGCGGAAAAACTGCTGGAAGCGCGGATACAGGTCCAGGTTGGATGCATAGTCGAGGAACAGGTCGAGCTGGATTTCGGCGTTGCCCGGCCGCGCCATCAGGGCCGCATCGAGGTGATACGCTTCCGGCGCCACCTGGCTGGCGTCCGGCGCGCCATGCGTGTATTGCCAGCGGGTGGCTTCCAGTTCCAGGAAGGGGCGGATGGCGTCGCGGTTGGCCACACTGGGATCGGCCCAGTAGCGGCGGATCGGCTCCCAGGCATCGCCCAGCCCTTCCAGGTAGGCATTGCCGTTCTGCGACACGAACGCCGTCACGCGCTGCGGCGCGTTCGCTGCCAGGCGCAAGCCCACGGGCGCGCCGTAATCGAAGACGTACAGCGCGTAACTGCTCAGCGACAGCGCCTGCACGAACGCTTCCATGGTGGCCGCCAGCGCGTCGAAGCGGTAGACATACCCGCGCTCGACGGGCACGCTGGTAAAGCCAAAACCGGGCAAGTCGGGCGCGATCACGCGGTAGCGCGTGGCCAGTTGCGGGATCAGCTCGCGGTACATATGCGAGGACGAGGGAAAGCCGTGCAGCAGCAGGACGACTGGCGCGTCTAGCGGGCCGGCGGCGCGGTAAAAGACATCGACGCCATCGGCGCGGATAGTGTGAAAGCTGACTTGGGTAGTGGACATGGTGTGTTCCGGAGTGGCGGCGGCGCGGCTGCGCTGCCCATGCACACACTATCGCTGCCCGGGAGGGCGCCGGCAAACCAGATGATGTGCGCCGCAGCCATAGAAAAACTATGCCGGTATCAGTATCAGGCAGGCGCTGCTTCGGCCAGCAGCCAGTCGCGGAAGGCGGCGATGGCCGGCCGCTGGAAGGTCTCGGCGCGGGCCACGATGTAGTAGGCGAATGCGCAGGGCAGCGCAGGACCGAACGGACGCACCAGGCGGCCATCGGCCAGGTCTTTTTCCACCAGCATGCTGCGCCCCAGCGCCACGCCGCTGCCAGCGATGGCCGCCTGCATGACGGCGGCCGAATCGTTGATCTGCAGTCCGCGCTCGGCGTCGATACTGTGGCTGTTCACGCCCGCATACGCCAGCCAGCTGCGCCAGCTGGGGTAGACGGGATGGCCGCGCATCGAGACGTCGTGGATCAGCGCGTGGTGGCGCAGGTCGGCCACGCTGCGCAGCGGATGTTCGCCGTTCAGCAGGGTTGGGCTGCAGATGGGGAAGAAGTCGTCGCCGGCCAGGCGCGTGGCCACCAGGCCGTCCCAGTGCCCGCTGCCATAGCGGATGCCGACATCGACCTGGCCATGGTTGAAATCGACCAGGCGGCCATTCGTGTCGACCAGCAGATCGTACTGTGGATAACTGGCCTGGAAGCGTTCCAGCCTGGCCAGCAGCCATTTGTCGGCAAAGGACGGCGGCACCGTCAGTGCGATGCTGCCATGTTCGCCATTGTGTTTGACGCGGGCGACGGCGGCCGACAGCAAGTCGAAGCCCGCCTGCAAATCGGGCAGCATCAGGCTGGCCTGCGGCGTCAGTTCCAGGCGCGCGGCCCCGCTTTGCGAACGCAAGAACAATGGCGTGCCCAGCGCCTGTTCCAGGCTGCGCACCAGCTGGCCCACGGCGGCTGGCGTGACGTGCAATTCCTCGGCTGCCCGCACATAACTGCGGTGGCGGGCCGCCGCTTCAAAGGCGCGCAAGGCGTTCAGGTGATTCGGTGCGCGCATGGTGTATGGCTGGCGTGATGACGGTCTGGAGATCTGGCGATGATGGCAGTTGGCCGGGACAGCGTCAACCGCCCTCGCCTGCCGGCTCACCGACGAAGGCGCGCAAAAAGTCGATAAAGGCGCGCACCTTCTCAGGGATATGCTGGGTGTTCGGATACACGGCGTACACGCCCTGCTGCGGAAACACCACGTCGGGCAGCAGATGGCGCAGCCGGCCGGCCCGCACCTCGCCCGCCACTTGCCAGTCGGGCAGCAGCGCCACGCCGCAGCCGCCCAGCGCAAAGCCCAGCAGCGCCGAGGCGGAATCCGATTGCATCAGCGCTTCTTCCTGCGCGGCGAAGGTGGCAGGACCGGTGGGCGTCTGCACGTCCCAGCGCAAGGGGGATGGCAACCGGCTGTGCGCCAGCCAGCGCGCCTGCTGCAACTCGTCGAGGGTGGCGATGGCCCGGCCGGGGCGGCTGGCCAGATAGGCGGGCGAGGCGACGGGCCAGATCGCGTAATGCTCCACCAGCGAAGCGCGGTAGCTCGAATCGTTCAATGAACCCATGCGGATGGCCACGTCGTAGCGCCCGGAAATCAGGTCTTCATGCGAGGAGGATGAAGAATGCTGGATCTGCAGTTGCGGGTGGGCGGCGGCAAACGCAATCAGCGCGGGCACCACGGTGCGGCTGCCGTATTCGACGGTGGTCGTGATGCGCAGGGTGCCACGCAAGCCCTGGTGGCCCTGGCGCGCCGTTTCGATGGCGCCGTGCGCTTCGCCCAGCACGCGCTGGCAATCTTCATAAAAGCGCCGCCCCACGTCGGTCAGGGCCAGGCTGCGCGTGCTGCGGGTCAGCAGCGACACCCCCAGTTCCGCTTCCAGCTGTTTTAAATTGAAGCTGACTACGGCCTTGCTCTGGCCCAGCACGGCGGCGGCGGCTGTGAGCGAACCGGCATCCACGATGGCGATAAAAATGGCAAGGCGGTCGAGACTGATCATGGCGGAAGTAAGTCGTCTGGCGTTTGTCAAAATATTTTTGACAGTGTAATCGGGGCTGGCACCTTACGCAAATGCTGTGTGGCGCTTAAGCTGGGTCTTTGCCATCGGAAGCATCATGGAGTATCGCAAAAAGGTTGCAGCCATCTATCTGCTGGGTTTTTTCGTCGACCTGGTCAATATGTTCATCACCACTGTCGCCTATCCCGGCATCGGCCATGCATTCGGCGCATCGGTGGCGCAACTGGCCTGGATCAGCACCGCCTACATCCTCGGCCTGACCATCGTGATCCCCGCCAGCGCATGGCTTGCTGCTTATTATGGCAGCAAAACCGTGTTTATAAGCTCCTTGCTGATCTTTTTGTGCGCCAGTGCCGGCGCCGGCCTGGCGCAGTCCATCGAAGCGCTGATCGCCTGGCGTTTGCTGCAGGGACTGGGTGGCGGTTTGCTGATCCCGCTGGGACAAAGCATGACGTATCAACTGTATGCACCCGCCGAGCGCCCCGGCCTGTCGTCCGTCATCATGCTGGTGGGCTTGCTGGCCCCTGCCCTGTCGCCAGCCCTGGGCGGCCTGATCGTCGACAGCCTGTCCTGGCGCGCCATCTTTTATCTGAACCTGCCGTTTGCCGCGCTGGCCTTGCTGCTGGCGGCCCGCTGGCTGCGCGCCGATCCGCCGCGTACCGCACCGCCCCCGCTGGACCTGGCTGGCCTGCTGGCAGGCAGCGCGGCGATCAGCTTGCTGTTGCTGGGCCTGAGCATGCTGGGGTCTCCTGGTGACGTGACCACAGGTGCCGCAGTGCTGGCGCTGGGGGCCGTGTGCGCCGTCGTCTATGTGCGCGGTGCCTTGAAAAAACCGGCGCCGCTGCTTAATCTGCGGCTGGTGGCCGAACCGCTGCTGCGCATTTCCATGCTGATGTATCTGCTGGTGCCCGGTGTCTTCATGGGCGTGAGCCTGCTGGCCATGCTGTATTTGCAGGGCGTGCTGGGCATGACGGCGTCGATGGCGGGTAGCCTGATGCTGCCGTGGGCGATCGCTTCCTTTGCTGCCATTTCGCTGACGGGGAAAAGTTATCGCAGGGTGGGGCCACGGCCCCTGTTTATCGCTGGCGCGCTGCTGCAAGCGGCGGGCATGCTGATGTTATTGCGCGTCGATGCCGCCAGCCAGATGGCGTGGCTGGCCGGCGCCTATGCGGTGATGGGTTTTGGCGGCGCCCTGTGCAGCAGCACGGCGCAAAGCACGGCATTTTTACGCATCGTCGATAGTCAATTAAGCCAGGCCAGCGCCGTGTGGAATATCAACCGCCAGCTGGGTTTTTGCCTCGGTGTCGCCGTGCTGGGCCTGCTGCTCAATTTGCTGCTGGCGCTGCACGGTATCGGCAGCCCGGAAGACCCTCGCGCAAGCATCGTTTTTCACTGGTGTTTTGCACTGGCCGCCGCCTCCTGCGTGCTGCCTTTGCTGCTGTGTGCGCGCATCGATAATCGCGCTGTATTACACCTTGTATTTCAACCTCAGGAAAGTAAAAAATGAACGATAACAATCCGTATTTCGATGACGTGATCGCGACCCATGTCCTGATCCGCCAGTGGCTCGGTGGCGAGGTCGCCGACCCTGCATTGTGCACCGATCTACTGGCCCGATTTTCACCCGATTATTCGATGGTGACTACCAGCGGCAAGCTGCTCGATCACGCCAGCCTGACGGCGTTTTTCAGTGGCGCTGGCGGCAGCCGTCCAGGCTTGAAAATCGAGATCGCCGACCAGCGTTTGATACAGCAAAGTGCGGCTGGTGCGACCGTGTCTTACCGCGAAATACAGTCGCTGCCCGGTGCGGAAATCACCGAGCGATTTTCAACGGTCGTGTATCAAAAAACGGCAGATGGCGCGCTGCTGTGGCGCCATCTGCACGAGACCTGGGCAGTGTAAATCAGGTACAAAAACACTACATGGTTTGCCCCCATCCCAGCGCCTTGTACAGGGCAATCGCATCGATGTATGACGCCGTTTCTGCCTGCAGCGCATCGCGGCGAATATCGTACAAGGCGCGCTGGTTTTCCAGCACTGCCTGGTAGCTGCCGGCGCCGCCCTGGTAGCGCGTGCTGGCGATATCCAGCGCCGCGCTGCCGTGGCGCGCCGATTGCAGCAGCGAGGCTAGCCGCGACTGGTTTTCCACCAGTTGCGTAACGGCGTTTTCCACGTCTTCCTGGGCCAGTAAAATCGTTTGTTCGTAGCGGGCCAGCGCCCCTCGTGCCAGCGCTTGCGTGCCGCGTACCCTGGCCCGGGCGCTGCCCAGGCGGAAGGCAGGATAATTGACGGTAGGCGCCAGCGCGAAAGCGTGCGCGCCGCCGTCCAATACGCTGCTGCCGCGCAGCGCAAAAAAGCCCAGGAATCCGCCGAGGCTGATTCGCGGATACAGCTCGGCCGTGGCTGCGCCCACGTCTTCGCTGGAAGCGGCCAGCAAGCGTTCGGCGCGCACCACGTCGGGCCGGTTCCTGATCAGCTGGTTCACGTCGCCCAAGGGCAGCTGGCCCGCCAGCGGCGCCTGCTGGCGCACGGTCGTCGCCAGCGCAATGGCGCCCGGCGCCTGGCCGCTCAGCACATCGAGCCGGTACTGCGCCTGGCGCAAGGCGGCTTGCAGCGGCGGCAGCGCCGCTTCGCTGCGGGCCAGGTTGGCCAGCGCATTTTGCCGCTCTTCCGGCAAGCCGCTGCCGGCGCGGATGCGCGCATCGATCAGCGCCACCGTATCGCGCCAGCTTTGCACCTGCGCCTGCGTCAAGGCGAGGTTTTGCTGGTGGCCCAGCGCCTCGTAATAATTGCGCGCCACGTCGGCCGTTATCGTCAGTTGCAGCTGCCGCAGATCGGCCTGCGCGGCATCGGCCTGCGCCTGCGCCGAGCGCGTGACATGGGCCAGGCGGCCGAACAGGTCGAGCTCCCATTGCGCATCGAAACCGGCGCGCGTGCTGCTGCTGGAAGCGCGGCTGCCTGGCGTATCCTGCTGCAGCGTGCGCTGCCATCCCGCCTGGGCCGTGACGCTGGGCAGCTCGTCGAGCCGGCGCTCGTCGAAGACGGCGCGCGCGGCCAGCAGATTGGCTTGCGCCTGGGCGATATCTCGGTTGTGTGCCAGGGCGCTGGCGATCAGTTGCGACAGGCGCGGGTCGTCAAAAAACGTCCACCAGCTGTCGCTCTTGGCGATGGCTGAAAACTGCGTTTGCTGGGGGCTGGCCAGCGTGATGGCCGGCGTGGCTGGCGTGACATAGGCGGGCGTGACGGCGCAGCCAGCCAGCAGCACGGGCACGCAAGATAAAAAGTAACGGTAATTTTTCATGGTGGTTCCTTACTGCGTTTCGGCTTGCGCCAGCGCTTGCGACAAATCCTGCGCGCGCGGCGTGCTCTGGTCGGCCGCATGGCTGCGGGCCACGAACGAGTACACGGTGGGCAGCACGAAGAGGGTGAAGAAAGTCCCGACCAGCATGCCCGAGACGATCACCAGGCCCAGGCCGAAGCGGCTGTTGGCGCCGGCGCCGGTAGCGAACAGCAGCGGCACCAGGCCGACCACCATGGCGGCCGTCGTCATCAGGATGGGGCGCAGGCGGATTTGCGCCGCCTTGCGGATCGCGCTCGCGCGATCCAGCTGTTCATGCACCTGCAGCTCATTGGCAAATTCCACCATCAGGATACCGTGCTTGCTGATCAAGCCGATCAGGGTCACCAGGCCGATCTGCGTGTAGATATTGACGGTGGCGTAGCCCAGCGCCAGCGGTATCAGCGCGCCGCAGATCGACAGCGGCACCGTGATCAGGATGATCAGCGGATCGGTCAGGCTTTCGTACTGGGCTGCCAGCACCAGGTAGATCACCACCACGGCGGCCAAAAAGGCCATCAGCAGCGCATTGCCTTCGGTGGCGAACTGGCGCGCATCGGATTGCCAGTCGTAGCTGAAGCCGGCCGGCAAGGTCTTGGCCACGCCATCGAGGAAAGCCACGGCGTCGCCCAGGGTCACGCCGGGAGCAGGCACGCCCTGGAAGGTGGCCGCATTTTGCTGGTTGAACTGGGTCAGCTGGTTCGGTTCCGTTTTTTCCGTGATCGATACCACGCTAGCGAGCGGCAGCAGGCTGCCATCGTCGCTGCGTACGTACTGCTGCGCCAGCGCTTGCGGCGTCAAGCGCTGCTCACGGGGACTTTGCGCGATCACGTCGTAGGCGCGGCCATCCATGCCGAAGCGGTTCAGGTAATTTTCGCCGACCAGCACGGCCAGCGATTCGGCTATGTCCTGCATGCGCAGGCCCAGGCTGGCGGCTTTCGAGCGGTCCACGCGTACCTGCACCACGGGGTTGTTGTAATCGAGGTCGCTATCGACCACGGCGAACAGGCCGCTGTCGCGTGCGCGCTGCTTGACATCTTCCATGGTGCGGAACAGGGTGGCGTAATCCTGCGCGCTGCGCAAGACCATTTGCACGGGCAAGCCGCCGCTCGATCCGGGCAGGGGCGCATCCTGGAAGGCGAAGATGCTCATGCCTTCCACGTCGCCCACGGCCTGCTGCAATTCCGCTTGTACTTCGGAGGCATTGCGCTTGCGTTTTTCCCATGACGACAGATTGATGCCGCCGAAGCTGTTGGCCGGGCCATCGGTGCCGTTGATGATCCAGCGCGACTCGGTTTCGGGCGAGCGCTGGTAGACTTCATCGAGTTTTTTCGAGAAGCGCTCCACGTAATCGAGGTTGGCGTGCTGCGGCGCCTTGATGGCCGTCTGCACGCTGGCCTTGTCTTCCACCGGCGCCAGTTCGCGCTGCGGCATCAGGTACAAAAATGGCAGGCTGGCCATGACCAGCAGGGCAAAGCCGCCGCTGATCCAGCGATGCTGCAGCGAGCGGTCCAGCAGCCGTGCATAGCTGCTGGTGAGGCCGGCAAAAAAGTGTTCGGCGGCGCGCGCCATGCGGCCTTCCGACTGCTTCGATTGCAGCAGGAAGGAACTCATCACGGGCGACAAGGTCAGCGCCACCACGCCCGACACCACCACCGCGCCGGCCAGGGTCAGCGCGAATTCCTTGAACAGCGCGCCCGTCAGGCCGCCCATCATGCCGATCGGCGCATACACGGCGGCCAGGGTGATGGTCATGGCGATCACGGGACCGGCCACTTCGCGCGCGCCGATCAGCGCGGCCGCCACCGGCGTCTTGCCGTCTTCGATATGGCGGTGCACGTTTTCCACCACCACGATGGCGTCGTCGACCACCAGGCCCACGGCCAGCACCACTGCCAGCAAGGTCAGCAAATTGATGCTGAAGCCGAAGGCCAGCATCAGCGCGGCCGCACCCAGCATCGACAGCGGTATCGTCACGACGGGGATCAGCACCGAGCGCAAGGAACCCATGCACAGGTAGATGACCAGCACCACGATCACCAGCGCCTCGAACAGGGTGTGCACCACCTCGCTGATGGAGGCGTTGATGAAGCGCGCCGTCTCGAACGCCAGTTCGACTTTGACGCCAGGCGGCAGGGTCTTTTTGATTTCAGGCAGCAGCTTATTGATGGCAGCCACGATCACCAGCGGATTGCCGCCCGGGGTGGCGGACAAGCCCAGATGCACGGCCGGCACGCCGTCCATGGTGGCGCTGGTGTCCGTGGCGGCCGCGCCCAGTTCCACCGTGCCGACATCCTTCAGGCGCACCAGCGAGGCGCTGTCTTTTTCGCTGCCCTTGCGGATCACCATCTCGCGAAATTCGGCCACGCTGACCAGGTCGGTATTGACGCTGATATTCGAGACGACGAATTGCCCCTTGATCTTGCCGGGCGCCGCCTGGTAGTTATTGCGCCGCACGGCGTCGGCCACGTCGGCGGCAGTCAAGCCGCGCGCAGCCAGTCTGGCCGGATCGATCCACAAGCGCATGGCCAGCTGCTGGCCGCCGAAGACGGTGATCTTGGCCACGCCATCGATGGTGGAAAACATCGGCTGCACCACGCGCGCCAGGTAATCGGTCAGCTGCGCGGCCGGCACGCTGTCGCTGGCAAACCCCACATAGGCAACGGCCGAAGTGTCGCCTGCCGAGCGCTCGATGACGGGATCGAACGCGCCTTCGGGCAGCTTGTAGCGTATCTGGTTGACCTTGGCCATCACTTCAGTGAGCGCCTGCGTGGAGTCGCGGTTCAGCTCCATGCGCACGGTGACCTTGCTGCTGCCCTGCACCGACGAGGAGGTCAGGTAATCGATGCCTTCCACCGATGACACGGCTTGCGCAATCGGCTGCGTGACAAAACCCTGCATCAGTTCCGCCGAGGCGCCGGGATAGGTGGTGGCAATGGTGATGGTGGACGATTCGAGCAGCGGATATTCGCGGATCGGCAACTGCTTGATGGCGAACAGGCCCAGCATCAGGATCAGGGTGCTGATCACCAGCGCCAGCACGGGGCGGCGCACGAACAGATCGGTAAATTTCATGGTTGATTTTCCTTAGCTGCCGGCGTGGCCTGATGCGCGTGGCGCTTCGTCCAGCGTATTGGGCACCGCCTGCACGGCCATGCCATCGGCCAGCCGCAACTGGCCCGAGGCGACCACGCGCTGGCCTGCCTGCAATCCCCTGGCGATCACCACCTTGCCGTCTGCCCGTTCACCCAGGGTGACGGCCACGCGCTTGACGGTCAGCCCCTGTTTGCCATCCTGCTGCGCGACAAAGACAGTGTCGCCATACGCGCTGTAGGTGACGGCCGTTTCCGGCACCGTCAGCTGCGTGGTCTTGTCAGGCTTGCGCGCCACTTTGACATTGGCATACATGCCGGCCTTCAGGGCGCCGGCCGGATTGTCCAGCGCCGCCTGCACCTGCACCATGCGCGAGCGGGCGATCAGCGGGTCGATGGCCTTGATTTTCGCCGTGAAGCTGCGTCCGGGATACGCATCGACCAGCACTTGCACGGCTTGCCCTGGCGTCAGCGCCGCGCTGCTTTGTTCATCGAGCGCGAAGTTCACCAGCAGCGACTGGGTGTCGATCAGGCTGGCGACAGTATCAGCGGGATTGAGGTACTGGCCCGCATGCACGCGGCGGATGCCCAGCTGTCCCGCAAAGGGTGCGCGGATGCTCTTTTGCGCGATCAGCGCTTCCGTCTGGCGCATTTCGCCCAGCGCCGCATCGCGCGTGGCCAGCGCAGCGTCCAGCTGCTCCTGCGTGGCGACCTTGTCGGCCAGCAGCTGGCGCGTGCGGACATAGCTGCTTTCCGCGTTTTTCAGCTGTGCGCGCAGGCGCAGCAGCGCTGCCTGTTCGGGGGCGTCATTGAGCTGCACCAGCACGGCGCCGGCAGCCACTTTTTGTCCCGATTCAAATGCGATGTGCGTGACTCTTCCGCCCGTCTCGGCCGCCACCTGTACCTGGCGTGCCGCCTCCAGTTCGCCGACGCCGGTGAAAAAACGCTCTTGCGTGCCGGCGACGACAGGCACCAGCGCCACCTTGGTGGCGGGGTTGGCAGCGGTATCGGCTGCATGCGATTCTGTTCGTGGGTACAGCGTGACGCCAGCGATGGCGAGTGTGATGAGCAGCGCAGAGGCGCCGGCGATTTTCGTATGCATGGTGAAGTCTTTCAGGTCAAAAATTAAAGACGGCGAACAGCGCCATGGTCCATAGCAGCAGTACCAGCTGCGTGGTCTGCAAGCCTTCCTGCGCGATCCAGTAGGCGAACCACAGTCCGGCCAAATGCATCAGCAGCAAAAAAGCCGCCATGGCGCACAGGGCCAGGTTTAGCCAGGGCAGCGCAGCGGGCAGGCCGCCGGTAAAAAAGAAGATCACGCCGGCCCAGGCGGCGATGCCGGCTGCCAGTTGCAAGAGCAGCACCACGACCAGCGCCAGGCGGTGCAAGGCCAGTGATGTGAGGGCGCGGCGCAGCAGCGGACTTTGCAGGGTCGGGTCTTGCCGCAATGGGTCCATGCGCATGGTGTTGCCGATGGCCCAGACGGCACCGTGGAAGCCGTGCAGGTTGTTGATGGCGGCCAAGGTCAGCCAGGCTGCCAGGCCGCAGCCGAGGATGGCGTGAAACAGCCAGATGGAGTGCTGCAATTGCATGAGGTCCCCGTCAAAAAGAAGTTCTTGCCAGCGTGCAGGCGTGGAAATTCCTCGACAGCGGGGAGCTACCGGCCTATTATGCAAGCAATTAGTTGGTTAACTAGGCCCATGATAGTTGAGTGAAATGAATTACACAAGTAAACGTTTGGATAATGCCGAGGCTCCGCAAACCACGGAGCGCATCCTGTATTTCATCAAGACCAAGGGACCCGTCTCCACGGCAGCCCTGGCGAAGACCCTGGAAATGACGGGCGAGGCGGCGCGCCAGCAAGTGCAAAAGCTGGTGTCGGCAGGCTTGATCGAGGGGCGGCAGGAACCGCAAGCGGGCGCTGGCCGGCCGCGCCAGAACTGGATCTTGACGGAGGCAGGCAATGCGCGTTTTCCCGACACGCATGCGCAGCTGACGATCAAGCTGATCGGCTCCGTGCGCGAATTGTTTGGCGAGGCGGGACTCGATAAATTGATCGGCCAGCGCGAAGAGGAAAGCCGCGCCGCGTATGCGCAGGCGTGCAAGGCTGCTGACTTGCCGACGCGCTTGCAGCAGCTGGCGGCGATCCGCGATGAAGAGGGGTATATGGCCCGGGTGGAAGCCGATGGCGACGACTGGCTGCTGATCGAAGACCATTGCCCGATCTGCGCCGCCGCCCGCACTTGCCAGGGATTTTGCCGCTCCGAATTGCAGCTGTTCCAGGAAGTGGTGGGACCGGCAGCCAGCGTCGTGCGCGAACAGCATTTATTGAGCGACGCGATGCGCTGTGTCTACCGTATCAAAGCTGTGATCTAACGTTTGGGAAACAGCGGCCACGCCGCCAGCGCCACTACGGCCGAGATGCACCACACGCCGCGCCAGGCGACCAGATCCAGCAGATGGGGAATCAGCACGGGCGTGAGGAAAAAGCTCACGTACACGGCCGTGTTGGCCATGCCCAGCGCCGTTCCCGCATGATTGCTGCCGGCGACAGTCGCCAGTTCCGTGTAGCCGACGCCATGCCAGGAGGAGACGGCAATGCCGGCCAGCACGATGGCCGTCATCAGCAGCCAGCCCGGTCCATCGACCCAGGCGACCAGGCCCAATAGCAGGAAGGCGGCAGTTGCCACCAGCACGCAGCCGCGCAGATAGGCGGGGCGGTTGGCGTGGCGGTCCGTGTGGCGCCCGCTCCAGATGCGCATCACCATGGCGCCCGCCTGCAGCGACACCATGACCGTGGTGACGGCCACCAGGCCCAGCTTGCCCTGGTCATGCAAAAAAATGGTGGCGTAGCTGAGGATCGCCGATTGCGGCGCGCACAGCAGTGCGATGGCGCCCACCATGCGCCAGATGCGGCCATTGCGCAACGGCGGCGCCTCTTGTGCCGATAATAGCCCCGCAGAGACGTTTTGCGGGCCCTTGGCGGCCTCGACAGAAAAATCCGGCCCATGCATCCATCTCCAGGCGAACGCGGCCGAGAGGGCGCATGCGAGCGCCAGCGCGCCGAACACCATCGCAAAGCCATACCGGGCCGCCAGGGTAGGCAGGATCAGCGCGCCCAGTGCGCCACCGAGCGGCACGGCTGTCTGGCGGATGCTCATGGCGAAACCCCGTTCGCCGGCGCCAAACCAGCGCATCACGGCGCGCCCGCTGGACCCGTTGACGCTGCCGCCCAGCACACCGACCAGCGCCAGGCCCGCCGCCAGCGAGAACAGGGAGGGCACGGCGCCATGCGCGGGTGTTATCCACAGCAGTAAGGTCAGCAGCGACAGCATGGTGCCCAGCAGCCCCCACAGCAATACGGGCCGGTCGCCCCAGCGGTCGGTCGCCATGCCCCAGGGCAGTTCCGACAAGGCCACGCCCAGGCCCATGGCGCCCAGGGCGACCCCCAGTTCGGCATTGCTCAACTGATAGCCGCTGCGCAGCCAGATGGCGGTGGTGGGCAAGCCGGCGGCGGCGGCTGAAAAGCTGGCGTTGGCGGCCACGCCGACGCCTAGCACCTTCCAACGGTGGCCGGCACCCCGGACAGGACTTTCAAGGGGAAGGGAAACAGGCGTGCAAGAGGTGGACATGGTAGCTGCAGGTTGTGGTTGACCTGCACAGTGTTGCGCAGTACGATCGTTCTGAATATCAGAAAGTATTGAAGCTATCGTCCTGAAAAACAGGATGGTCAACCAGGAAGCAGACAAATGAATTTCGATATCGCCTTCTTGCGCAGCTATGTGGCCGGCGTGGACCTGGGCAGTTATGCCCGTGCGGCCGACAAGGTGGGTCGTTCCACTTCGGCCGTCAGTGCGCAGTTGAAAAAGCTGGAAGAGCAGGCGGGACTGCCCCTGTTCCGCAAGGATGGGCGGGGCCTGGCGCTGACCGATGGCGGGGCCGTCTTGCTGTCGTATGCGCGCCGCATGGTTGAGCTGAACGATGAAGCCTTTGTCGCCTTGCACGGCGTGGAACTGGAAGGCTGGGTCAAGCTGGGTTTGCAGGAGGATTTTGGCGAAGTGCTGCTGCCCGATGTGCTGGGACGCTTTACCCGCGCCCATCCGAAAGTGCGCATCGAAGCGCATGTGGCGCGCAACACCGACTTGCTGGAACGCTTGTCCACCGGCCAGCTGGACCTGGCCCTGCTGTGGGGCGGCGCGGCCCTGCCCGACACCCTGGCTTGGCCCGCCGCCCAACGTCAGACCCTGGCTGCCCCCGCCATGCGCTGGATCGCCTCGTCCAGCCTGGCATGGCAGCCGGAGTCGGGCGAACCGTTGCCCTTGATTACGTTTGACCGCGAATGCCTGTTCCAGCGCTGCGCCACGCAGGCGCTGGACCGGGCCGGCATCGCCTGGCGCACGGCGTTTACCAGTCCCAGCCTGTCCGGCTTGTGGGCGGCTGCTGCTGCCGGGTTGGGCGTGACGGTGCGCACCTGTTATGGCTTGCCCGCTTCCGTGTCTGCGCTCGATGCGCAGGCGGCCGGCTTGCCCGCCCTGCCGACCTTGTCGCTGGAATTGCTGCAGGGCGCCTCGACGGCCAGGCCGCCCGTCGACCGTCTGGCGGGCCTGATCGCCGAATCGCTGCAGGCGAAGGTGATTGCTTAAAAATCCTGCAAGGTAGGGCGCAGCACGATTTCATTGAGGTCCACGCCGTCCGGCTGTTCGATGGCATACGCGATGGCGCGCGCCACGGTCTCGGCCGGGATGGCGATCTTGTAAAACTCTTTCAGGTGGGCGGCGCTTTGTGCATGGCTGCTGCCGGACTGCAATTCCGTATCCACCGCGCCCGGCGAAATGACGGTGGTGCGGATGGCGCCGCCTACTTCATGGCGCAAGCCTTCCGAGATGGCGCTGACGGCAAACTTGGTGCCGCTGTAGACGGTGCCGCCCGGGCTGATGACTTTATGGCCGGCCACCGACGACACATTGATGAAGTGGCCGCTGCCCTGTGTCCGGAAATGCGGCAAGGCGGCGGCGATGCCGTACAGCACGCCCTTGATGTTGATGTCGATCATGCGTTCCCACTCGTCCACTTTCAGCGCGTCCAGCGGGGCGATGGCCATCAGGCCCGCGTTATTGATCAGCACATCGACCTTGCCGTAGGTGGTGATCGCCGTGTCGACCAGGCGCTGCACCTCGGTCGCTACGGTAACGTCGGTCTGCACCACGGTAGCTTTGCCGCCAGCGGCCGTGATGTCGGCGGCGATGCGATTGAGTTGTTCGGTGCGGCGCGCGCCGAGCACCACGGACGCGCCCAGTGCGCCCAGGTGGCGGGCGGTGGCGGCGCCCAGGCCGCTGCTGGCACCGGTAATGACGACGACTTTTCCTGCGATAGCTTGTGACATGATGGTTTCCTTGTGTGGGCAGCACCGTGCTGCCGATGAAACCAGTATCGGGGCGTTGACACTGCCAAACAATGGAAATGATACGATTTCAAAATTCCAAAATATGGAATAAATATTGAAATTGCAAAAGGACATCGCATGTTGAACCGACTCGAAATGCTGCGCATTTTTTGCACTGCCGCCAAACTGGGCAGTTTCAAGGATGCGGCGACGCGGCTGGGTATCTCGCCGCAAGCCGTCACGCGCGCGGTGCAGGAACTGGAACGGCTGCAAGGTGAATTGCTGTTTCACCGCAATACGCGGCATGTGCAACTGAGTGAGTTTGGCGCCGCCCTGGCCGAGCGTGCTCAGTTGGCCGTGGAGCAGATCGATACCGTGTTCGAGCACGGGGAAAACGATGATGCCGAGGAAGCAGCGGGCCTGGTGCGCCTGACGGCGCCGGCCGCCCTGTCGCGCACGGTGATCTTGCCGGCGCTGACGGCGATTGCCAGCCGTTATCCGAAAATCGATATCGATCTGCGCCTCAGCGATGCGCTGGCTGACGTGGTCAATGAAAAAATCGATATCGGCGTGCGGATCGGCTTGCCGCGCGATAACCGTTTCGTGGTGCGCAAGGTGGCCAGGACGCAGCTGTTCGTGGTGGCGACGCCGGACTGCATCGCGCAGCATGGCGAGCCCGTCAGTTTTGACGATTTGCACCGCTTGCCGACCACCGCCATGTATGACGGCAGCACCGGCCGCGCCTGGCCATGGATGTTTGCCGATGGCCAGCGCGTGTACCCGGCAGGCGCGCGCTTCATGTGCAATGATGCCGAAGCGGAATTGTCGGCCGTGCTGGCGGGCCTGGCGTATGGCCAGGTGCCGGACTTCCTGGCCCGCGAACACCTGGCCAGCGGCCGCCTGGTGGCCGTCATGCGCGACGCCGAGGCGAGCCCGTGGGACATTTACATCTACCGCCCCCAGCGTGGCCCGCTGGCGCGTCGCTTTCGTGTCGTCTACGACGCACTGGGCGATGCGCTGGCGCAGCTGCCCGTTTAAGACGCCAGCGCCAGCAGGTCGACCACTTCCAGGCCCGCCAGGTCTTGCGTGGTATTGCCCGCAAACGCGGCGCGGCTAGGCTGGCCCTCTTTCAGCCAGGTGCGCGTGACGGCCTTGATCTGCGCCAGAGTGCAGTTCAGCACGCCGCTGCGGAATTGCTGGCGCACGGCTTCCGTCGTGCCACGCTGTTGCATATTCCACGCCGTCAGCGCTTCCGCGTATGGCGAGTGCGGCTTGTCGAGTCCCTTGATCACGCAGATGATGGCTTCTTCCACTTGCTCTTGCGAGAAGTCGCCATCGAGGATCTGTTCCAGGGTGATGCCGAAGTCGGCATAGGTGCCGGCCAGGCGCGGATCGCGGTAAGAGCTCAAGGTAAACGTGCCGGCACCGGCTGCATAGCTGGCGCTGCCGCCATACGCGCCGCCTTTTTCGCGCAGGGCCGTATGCAGCACCTGGTTGGTCATCAGTTCGGCGGCCACGGCCAGCGCTGCCGCGTCCGTGTGATGCACGCCAGGCACGGGCCAGGCCACGTAGCAGTGGTTGATCTGGCTGGTGGCATGCAGGGCCGCATTGGCCAGCGGCAACGCTGCGGCCGCAGGCGCCGTAGCGGCAGTTGCTGCGCTTGCCGATGCGGCTGGCAAATCGAGCAAGCCGGCCAGGGTCAGGCCATCCTGTTCCAGGCCGGCGCACAGCACGGTCGGTACCTGGGCAATGATTTGCGTGTGCAGGCTATCGAGTTCACGGGCGATTTCCTGCAAGCCCGCCGAGGTCTTGCTCAATTGCTGCAAACGGCGGTAGAACGGCAAGGCCGATGGGCCGCCGACGATGTCGTCGAAGCGGCGCATCGGCGACAGCGGCGCGGCTGCGGCCAGCATGGCGTAGCGGCCGCCCGACTCCGCCAGGCTGCTCAATTTGTCTTGCACCAGGCTTTCGATCAGGAACGCCAGACGCTCTTCTTCATCGAAGCGGGGCTTGGCGATCCAGGCCGACAGCACGGCGGCAATCGCCGCATGTTCTTCACGCAAGCCGCTGGCCGAGAATGACAATTCCACGCGCATCGCCTGTTGTGGACGGGGAATCGCTTCCAGGCCGATATGGAACGAGGGCACCATGCTCTGGCGCCAGGCGCTGGCGTCGTCGAACGACAGTTCACCCACGCCCAGTTCCGGCGCCAGGTCGGTGTACAAACGCAGCCATGGCCAGGCCGCTTCCGGCAAGTGCGACACGTCGTACAGCACATTGGCGTAGCTGATGCCGTTCGAGGCGATGGAAAACGCCACCGCGCCATTCACGGCGGCAGGAATCGGCAGGGCTGGACGCGGATGGGCGCTGACGTCGCCAGGGCGGATGCGCGGCAAGACTTCCGAATTCGATGGCAATTGCTGGTGCGCTTCCAGCGCGGCCGATTCGGCCACGATGTGTTCGCGCTGCGCATCCGTCAGGCTCGCCTGCAGGGCTGCCAGCTTGGCCTCTTCCTGGGCAGCGCGGTCCGTAAAGAAGGCGCTGTCGGGCACTACGCGGGTGGTCAAACGGGTCGGGTTGGCGATCAGGTCGCGCACCAGTTGCTTGAAGAATGCCGGATCGTCGACTTGTTTTTCCAGGGTTTCCAGGATGGCTGCATTGTCGAAAGCATGCATGACGTCGCCGCCATACATGGCCAGTGGCAAGGCGTGCAACAAGCGGCCCAGGCCGTAAGGCATGCGGCCGCTGCTGATTTCGCGCTGGCTGTATTTGATATCGCGCAAGGCGGCGTGCAATACGGCGGCCGGAATGCCCTCTTTGGCCGTTTCTTCCAGCGCGCTCCAGATGCGGGTGTGCGCATCGGCGATCTGTTCTTGCGTCAAGCCTTCCATCCCGATGTGGAATACCATCTGGCGCGTGCCGGCGTCGCGGCCATTCATGTCCGATGGGCGGCCATAACCGGCCGATTCCATGGCGCGCATGACGGGCGCCGACGATTCGCCGAGCAAGCCTGCCGACAGCAGGTGGGCGTGGTAAAACGCCAGCGGATCGGACGATTCGCCCAGCAGCCAGGCAAACTGCAAGCCGAACTCATCGTCGCGCGCTTCCTGCGAAGGAATCTTGACGGTGTTTTCCTGTGGTGCATTCCAGGCGGGCGCCAGTTGCGGCAAACGGCGCGGGCTGAAACCGCTGAGTTTGGACAATACGCGCTCGGCCACCTGCTCTTGCACGGCCGATGCTTCGATATTGCCGGCCGTCATGATGATCGCTTGCGACGGATGATAGTGGCTGGCGTGGAATTCTTTCAGCATCTCGTGCGTCAGGTCCGGGATGTCCAGCGGATCGCCGCCCGACTCCACCTCATACGTCGTGCCTTTGAGCAAGGTGCTGGCGATGCCGCTGTCGAGCGCGCGCATGGGGCTATTGAACGCGCCCTTCATTTCATTGAAGACGATGCCCTGGTACACCAGCTTGTCGCCTTCGAACGCATGGCGCCAGCCTTCCTGGCGGAAATTCAAGTAATCGAGATTCGGGAAGAAGGCTGCATCGAGGTACACGTCGAGCAAATTGAAAAAATCCTTGCGGTCGGTGCTGGCGAACGGGTACACGGTGCGGTCCGGGTAGGTCATCGCATTCATGAAGGTGGCCGTCGAGCGGCGCAGCATCGAAAAGAACGGGTCGCGCACCGGGTAGCGGGAAGAACCGCACAGGGCCAGGTGCTCGAGGATGTGGGCGCGGCCATCGCTGACCTCGGGCACCGTGGGAAAAGCCACCAGGAACACCATCTCAGCCTGCTCGGTATGCATATGGATATGGCGCATGCCCGATGCGGGTTCGACGTATTGCTCAATGGTCGCCTGCAAGACTGGAATGAAGTTACTGCTGACTTTTTCAAATGTGCTCATGCGGTATGGGATCTCTGCGGTAGGTGATTCGGGAATTCGGTGACGTGCATCATAGTTGGGGACAAAGCGGGGAAAAGCCAGTACTAGCGGGCTACTTTGATGCCTGTATGAAGTTTTTCCCTATTGTACTAGGACTATCCGCCGCCCGCGCTGGCCCGCCCCGACTTGATTCCTGCTGAGGTGCAATCCAGCAACGTTGTTATTTTGATTGCTCCAGGGTAGGCGGCGTCTTCCATTGGGCGCTTAGCGTACCATGCGCTTTTTCCCATCGCCGAACAAGGTCGCCGCGTGTCCAGACTTTCCTTTCGCCAATTATTGTTTGCCGCCTTCATCCTGACGGCAGGCATCTTGACGGCCACTTCCGTGCAAGCCCTGCTGACCCTGGAACACCTGGCGCGGCTGGGCCGTGAAACGGCGGCGCAGGCGATCACCCTGACGGAACAGTCGCAGCGGCTGTCCGAACGCACCCTGGCCATGGAGCGCAGCGCGCGCCAGTTCCTGGTGCTGGACGACCCCGTGTTCCGCGACCGCTACGCCAGCGCGCGTGTCGAAGCGGCGGCTTCGCTGCAAGTCCTGAACCGCGCCACGCCCGGTTTTGCGCAGCAATTGGCCGACGAGTGGACGGCGCAGGCGGAAGCCGCCTGGCAAGTGTTGCAGGCGGGCAAGCGCCGCAAGCGCGATGGCCACGCCGTGGTCTACCGCGCATTTGCCCGCATGGCGCAAATCAATGACAGCCTGGCGCGCGATAGCAAGACGGAAATCGGCAGCCGCAACGATGCGCTGCTGGTGGAACTGGAACGCCAGCGCCGGCTGCTGGGGGCGCTGGTGATCGGCGCCGTGCTGCTGGCCGCCGTGCTGGCCACCTGCTTCGGTTTTCTGCTGTCGCGCCCGCTGCGCCGCATCGAAACGGCCATCGAACGGCTCGGCGATAAACGTTATGACCAGCCCATCGTGGTGGGCGGCCCGGCCGATACGCGCCGCCTGGGCCTGCAGCTCGACTGGCTGCGCCAGCGCCTGCACGATCTGGATGCCGACAAGGAGCGTTTCCTACGCCATATCTCGCATGAATTGAAAACGCCGTTGGCCGCGCTGCGCGAAGGCGTGGCCCTGCTGGAAGATGAGGTGGCGGGTAAGCTCAGCGATGGCCAGCGCGAAATTGCCGGCATCCTGCAGCAAAATACGGCTTCCTTGCAAAACCAGATCGAAGACCTGCTGCGCTACAATACCGCCGCCTTTGACGCCCAGCGCCTGGCCTGCAGCAAGGTCGATTTGCTGGCGCTGTTGCAGGTCGTGGTGGCGGATCAGCGGCTGCAATGGCAGGCGCGCCGTTTGACGGTAGACGTGCAGGGCGAGTCCTTGATCGTGCAGGCGGACCGCGACAAGCTGGCCACGGCCCTGGCCAATATCCTGTCGAACGCCGTGCGCTTCAGCCCGGAAGGCGGTACTGTGCAATTTACTTTGGCGAGCGACGGCCAGCGCGCCCGCATCGACTGTATCGATGAGGGCAGCGGCGTGGCGCCGGAAGACGTGGAGCGCATCTTTGAACCGTTTTACCAGGGAGTGCGCCAGGCGGCCAGCGCGCGCAATGGCAATGGCATCGGCCTGTCCATCGTGCGCGAATATATTGCCGCCCATGAAGGCAGTGTCGCTCTTTTACCGCGCCCGGCCGGCGCCCATTTTCGGATAGAACTGCCCTTATGATGAATTCTCTTGCTACCCGGACCACCGTCGTGCTGAGCGCCATGCTGCTGGCCGCCTGCGCCGCCACGCCCGTGAAACAGACACCCGTGCTGGTGCAGACGCCACCGCGCGTGATCGTCGTGCCCGACCCCAGCGTGGCTGAGTTGCTGGCTTACTACAGCAGCGTGCGTTTGATGACGCCATCCGAACTGGCCAAGGCCCAGCAAGACATGGCCAAGGCAGACGCGTCCGCCAAAAACAATCTGCGCCGCGCCATGCTGGCCGCTACCGTGCACGGCACGGGCGACCTGGCGCGCGCGCTGGCGCTGCTCGAACCGATCGCCCAAAGCACGGACGAGCCTGCCCTGGCGCCGCTGGCGCAATTGCTGGCCTTTCATTTTGCGGAAACGCGGCGCCAGGATGATGCTATCGAGAAACTCAATGGCCAGGTGCGCGACGCCCAGCGCCGTAATGACCAGTTGAATGAAAAACTCGAAGGCTTGAAGAACATCGAGCGCAGCCTGTCCGTGCGCCCCGCCGCGGGAGCGCCGAAATGACGGATCAAGCACACATCCTGTTGGTTGACGACGATCCCGACCTGCTGCGCCTGCTGACGATACGTTTAAAAGCGGGCAATTACCGCGTCACGGCCGTGGGCAGCGCAGAAGCGGCGCTGGCCCGGCTGGCCGTTGAATTGCCGGCGCTGGTGATTACCGACGTGCAATTGCCGGGCCGCGATGGCCTGGCGCTGTTCGACGATATCCGCCGCCAGCATTCCGCCCTGCCCGTCATTTTGCTGACTGCCCACGGCACGATTCCCGACGCGGTCGACGCTACCGCGCGCGGCGCGTTTGCCTACCTGACGAAACCGTTCGACGGTAAATTGCTGATGGAAAAGGTGGCTTACGCCGTCAACCTGTCCACCGTCATGCCGACTCCTGCATCGAGCGATGAAAGCTGGCGTGCCGAGCTGATCAGCCGCAGCGCACCGATGGCCGAATTGCTGGCCGAGGCACGGCTGGTGGCCGGTTCCGACGCCAGCATTCTGATCCGTGGCGCCAGCGGCACCGGCAAGGAATTGCTGGCCCGCGCGCTGCACAATGCCAGCCGCCGCGCCAAGGCGCCGTTTATCGCCGTCAACTGCGGCGCGATCCCCGAGCAATTGCTGGAATCGGAATTGTTTGGCCACGTGAAAGGATCATTCACGGGCGCGGTGGCCAACCGCGAAGGCTTGTTCCAGGCAGCCGATGGCGGCACCTTGTTCCTGGATGAGATTGGCGACATGCCGCTGCCGCTGCAAGTCAAATTGCTGCGCGTGTTGCAAGAGCGGGCCGTGCGTCCCGTCGGCGCCGACCGCACGCAGCCGGTCGATGTGCGGCTGCTGTCGGCCACGCACCGCGACCTCGATACCGCCATGGCTGAAGGGCAATTCCGCGAAGACTTGTATTACCGCCTGAACGTGGTGACCCTGGTCTTGCCGCCGCTGGCCGAGCGCCGCGAAGATATCGCCCTGCTGGCGAACCACTTCCTGCAAAAAGTAGCTGCCAAGTATCAAAAGCCCTTGAACGGTTTCGCGCCCGACGCCTTGACGGCGCTGGTGGGGGCGCCCTGGCCCGGCAATGTGCGCCAGCTGTTCAATGTGGTGGAGCAAGTGTGCGCGCTGGCGACGGCGCCGCTGGTGCCCTTGAGCCTGGTGCAGCGCGCCTTGCGCGTGCCCTCGCTGGAAGCGCTCAGCTACAACGAAGCCAAGCAGCGTTTCGAGCGCGATTATCTGGTCCAGTTGTTGCGCCTGACTGATGGCAACGTGGCCGATGCCGCCCGCCTGGCCGACCGCAACCGCACGGAGTTTTACCGTTTGCTGCAGAAATACGAGCTGACGCCAGCCTTGTTCCGGGGCGATGGCGAGCCTGTCGCTGATTAGCGACAAGAATAAGTACTTTAGAATCAGTGACTTGGCGTGAAACATTGATCGTATTGCCATAAGCTGTCGCTGGCAGGCGACAAAAAGCCCGTTTTTTCAGGCCATGCCAGGCCGGAAAAATCGGTTCATATTTTAAGTATTTGATTTATAAGGGTTTATAAAAGCTGGCACGGCCTTTGCTGTATGGGTAGATGTGACGCTTCAAAGTGTTGCTTTAACTTCATATTGAGAGGAACTACCATGCAAACATCGAAACTGTTCAATACTCTGGTTGCCGCCGCCCTGCTGTCGGGTGCTTCGATTACCGCTTCGCATGCAGCTGACTCCGCACCAAAAGCACCAGCTGCCGACACCGTCGTCGCTGCCAACGCCGCTGCCGCCGTGCCTGATGAAACCATCACTTCCTCGGCCAAAGCCGCCCTGAGCGCCGACGCGCAAGCCGCAGCCCTGCCAGTCAACGTAGCGACCAAGCAAGGCGTGGTCGTGCTGTCGGGCGACGTGCCGAGCGCCGAAGCCGGTGACCGCGTGGTCCAGATCGTCGCTTCCGTGAGCGGCGTGAAAGAAATCAAGAACGAACTGAAAGTCAAAGCCGCCGGCTAATCGCCGTTCGTGCTGTCACACTCCGGGTCGCCCTGTCTGCGGACAGGGCATTTTTTTGCCCGCAGACTTTAGCCTGTAGGCGCATCGTGACCAAACCGTCACGCAGGGAGCTGGGCAATGAGCGTAAAATAGTCTGCAACGGCGCCACTTCTGGCGCTTTTGTCATCCCTGGCACAGTGTTGCAAGGCTGTGCCGCTACCAGGCTATCGCATGTCCTCTTCCTCTCCCCTGGCGCTGTTGCGCAAGCTGAAACCCGATAACTTCACCATTGCCCTGCTGTGTACCGTGGCGCTGGCCAGCTTCCTGCCCTGCACGGGCACGACGGCCGTGGTCTTCGGCAACATCACCACCGTCGCCATCGGCGCCCTGTTCTTTTTGCACGGTGCCAAGCTGTCCAAGGAAGCCGTGATGGCGGGCGTGATGCACTGGCGCTTGCACTTGCTGGTACTGGCCAGCACCTTTGTCATGTTCCCCCTGCTGGGCCTGGCGTTGCGTCCGCTGGCGCTGACCTTCCTCACGCCTGAGCTGTACGTGGGCATCCTGTTCCTGTGCGCACTGCCATCGACCGTGCAATCGTCGATCGCCATGACCGCCATGGCGCGCGGCAACGTACCCGCCGCCATCTGCAGCGCCTCGGCCTCGAACTTTATCGGCATCTTCCTCGCCCCCATCCTGGTAGGCTTGCTGGTGGCCAAAGGCGCGGCCAGCAAATCATCGCTGGACGCCGTCTTGTCGATCGTCATGCAACTGCTGCTGCCCTTCCTGGCCGGCCAATTCCTGCGCCGCTGGATAGGCCGCTGGGTCGACCGCAACAAGGCCGTGCTGAAATACGTCGACCAGGGCTCGATCTTGCTGGTGGTCTACACCGCCTTCAGCGAAGCCGTCGGCGAAGGCCTGTGGCACACCATCTCGGTAGAAACCCTGGTCGCCCTGGCCCTGATCAATTTACTGCTGCTGGCGCTGGTGCTGGGTATAGGCTCATTCGTCAGCCGCCGCCTGGGCTTTTCCAAGGAAGATGAAATCACCATCGTCTTTTGCGGCTCCAAGAAAAGCCTGGCCAGCGGCGTGCCGATGGCCAAGGTGCTGTTCTCCGCCCGTGAACTGGGCATGGTGATCCTGCCGCTGATGCTGTTCCATCAGATCCAGCTGATGATCTGCGCCGTGATCGCGCAACGCTATGCGCGGCGCACTGAGGCGCAGGATGTGCCGGTGACGACGGCTTGAGCAATTAGCTTTTCCTCGACAAGATTAATACCGCGCCTGGCGCGGTATTTTTTTGCCGGTTGGAAATGCAGCAGCTGTAGCAGGGGCTCGTCAAAAAACGAGAATGCCTTCAAATTTGACGGTGATGCATCGATTACTTCCGGACATAGGCCTGCGCGATCAGGTTAACTAAAAACTCGTTCATAACTATCAAGCAATTTTGATGAGATCTAGCTGATTATAAAAATTTCCCAAAAGAAATTATTGTGTTATAGTAATTAAATTAAAAACATCATTGCTATATTCAGGGACAAGGTATCGTTAATGTTAAATATAAAGTCTGTAAATTTTCTTTTCCTTTCTTTGCTACTATTCTTTGCATGTATCAACTCTGGACTCGGCGAAGAGCAAACGATGCCGGGTATAACCATTACTGCCGATTCAGACATGTATTTTCCGGATGGCGTGGGAGGCGGAGGGGTATTTAGTTCATATGTGTCAAAAGGAGGCGCTGGTAGAAGTCCGCAAGAACCTCCGTCTCGCGACAATAGCAAAGTATTGAAATGTCCTGATGATGGAGAGCCTAATTCTAATGTCAGTAAATATCCTGTTCTGATACCAACAGGAGAAAAAATCAAGGTTGAAGAAGATATTGATGGGCGCGGTGAGTATGCATTGAGTTTGAGCCGTACTTATCGCAGTATGAAAGCCAGTGGAAAAATGTTTGGTCCAAACTGGTTATCCAACCTCGATATACCAAGGCTGATTATTCCTGCAAAATATAGTTGCCCTGTTCTGGAGACCGGCTATTGTGTACCCCCTAATGTCACTCTGGTGGATGCAGGTGGTGCGCGATACGTCTATCAATTGCCAAATACAGGTAGCGATGAGTTTGTAAATACCTATACGGTAGATGGATCGGCGGCCGCAGGTGAAATGGAATACCTGAACGGGATTGGCTGGCGTCTTACCAAAAGCAAAATGATATATACCTATGATCATGATGGCTATATTCAGACCATCAGCGATATGTCAGGTGCCGTCACATTTTTCTCTTACAATGGTGATCGCCTGGCCTCTGTTTCAAATGCACAAAACCAGATGATACGTTTCACGTGGGGTCCCAATGGGCGAGTAGCCAGTGTGATTGATATGGCAGGGAACACCTGGCGTTATGACTACAATGATGGCGGCATGCTAGTCAAGGTTACTGCACCGGGATCCAATCCCGACATTCGTGAATATCATTATGAAAATGTAGATACTTCCTTGTTAACCGGTATTACGATTAATGGTGTTCGTTATAGCCAGTATCGATATTATCCTGACCGGCGTGTGAGCGAAAGTTCCTTAATGGGGGGCGAGGAAAGCGATAAATTTACATATGGTAATCGTCAAACAACCATTACTGATGCCCGTGGCCAGTCGACTACGTATTTGCTCGCACCCGTTCAAGGCGAGATGAAGATTGCCGATATATCAAGGGCAAGTAGTTCGACTTGCCCAAGCGCGAACGCAAAAAATGTTTATGATGCAAATGGCTATCTGAAATATACAGTGGATTGGAATGGAAGTAAAAAATTCTATGATTATGACAATGCCGGGCGCTTGAAAAAAAAATGGACAGATGCCGCAGCACTGAATGCTACAACAGTTTCTTATACATGGGACTGGGACAGGGTTAGCGAAGAGACATATCGAGGTGCTAATAATCAAGCTTACTTACGCGTCAACTATACCTATAATATTTTTGGCCCGGCAATGGGGCGGCTGGCAAACGTCATCCGTACGGATTTGACGACTGGCGTGCAGCAGGCAATTAGTTACGACTATACCTTTCATCCGAATAATACGATTGCCAGTTTGACGAGGTCGGAGGCGTTGCCAGATGGCATAGCAACTCAGGTCATTCATTATGACGCCAATGGAAACATCACATCGGTAGTCAACCCCCTTGGCCAGACCAGTACCTGGTCTGACTACAACGGTCTGGGCCGGCCCAGTACTTATGTCGATATCAATGGCGTGACGACCAATTATACCTACGATGCGCGTGGCAGTTTGCTGTCGCAGACCACGAATGGCCGTACTACCACTTATACCTACAACCATGATCGCCAGGTCAGCACCATCAGCTATCCAGATGGCAGCGGGACACGCTATCAATATAATCCTGCTGGTCGCCTGGAGTATGTCGGCAATGCGGTCGGTGAATACGCGCGGATGGCCGTGGATGTGCCTGGCAACAGTGTGCGCGCCAGTTCGCCCCGGCACTATGCCGAAATCAATGGCACGGTGCCGATCGCTGTCGGCACAACGGAATTTAGTAGTACCAGCGTGCTCGATTCCCTAGGGCGTCCCTACACTGAGTTGGGCAATAACGGCCAGCGGGTCGAGAAGCGCTACGATAACAATGGCAACTTGAAGAGCAGTACCGATGCACAGGGACGTGTCAGCCTGTATACATACGATACCGACAATCGCCTCGCGACCAGTACCGCGCCCGATGGTGGCGTGACGGTCCTGGCATACGATGCGCGGGGCAACCTTGCATCGGTAACTGATCCACGGCAGATACAAACGCGTTATACCTATAACGGTTTTGGCCAGGTTATCAGCATTATCAGTCCTGATACCGGGACGACCACGTTTGGCTATGACAGTGCTGGCCGCTTGAATGCCGAGGCCAAGGCGGATGGCAAGACGATTTTGTATTACTGGGATAGCCTGGGCCGCAAGCGTGCGCGGGTAAGTAGCGGCGTCACAGAAACCTATAACTATGACGAGGGAGAGTATGGCAAGGGACGCCTGACCAGCTTTACGGATGCAACCGGAGAGACGAAATATGCCTACAATGCCAACGGCGACCTGGTTTCGCAAGTCAACAATGTTTGGGGAAATTTTTTCACGACGAGCTGGGGCTACGATACGGCGGGCCGCCTGACCAGCATGAGCTACCCAGTCGGCCTGGTCCTCAACTATAGCTATGATGGTATCGGCCGACTGTCCAAAGTAACGAGCAATCTCGGCGGTACATGGTCAACTATCGCTGATTCGTTCTTGTACCAGCCAGCAGGAGGGGCTCGCTATGCATGGCGCTTCGGTAATAATTTGCCGCGCTTTGTCCGGGTCGATGCGGATGCGCAGATTATTCAGGTGTTCGGAAGTGTTCATAACACCACATATGCCTACTCCAACGTGGGGCAGGTAGAAGTCATGACTGACTATGTCAATCCTGTATTGTCGCAGTCCATTAATTACGATGGAGTCGATCGGGTAGCGGGCATTTCACGGAGTGGCGATGCGCAAAGCTTTTCATGGGATCAGGCGGGCAACCGTACAGGGCATAGTCGAAAAGGAATCTATTACAGTTTTGTAGCTGACCAATATAGCAACCGGCTTGCCTCATGGAACGGGAATGGTCAGTTTCGTCAGTTTACATACGATGCAGTAGGTAATGTCGCAAGCGAAACGAGGCATGACGGCACTCGTACATATTCATATGATGTGTTTAATCGTCTTACGGGGATTAGCCACAATGGTGTAGTAATAGGAACTTATTACTACAATGCTTTGAACCAGCGCATTGCGAGGGGAACGCAAGCGGGTGGGGGACTGTCGCTTTACGGCCCAAATGGGGAGCTGTTGTTGCAAGAAGCCTTTAGCATGAACACAAGCTATATCTGGCTTGATGGGGAAATGCTTGGTTTGTTTCGTGATGGTCAGTTCTACGCCAGCCACAACGACAAGCTGGGCCGCCCGGAAGTGCTGACCAACGCCAACGGCACCATCGCCTGGCGTGCCGCCAACGCGGCATTCGACCGCACCGTTATCGTCGATAATATTGGCGGCATGCATATCGGCTTTCCAGGGCAATATTACGATAACGAGTCGGGGTTGTGGTACAACTGGCACCGTTATTATGATGCGTCGCTGGGACGGTATTTGCAGAGTGATCCGATTGGGTTGGCGGGTGGACTAAATACGTATACTTATGTTGATGGAAATCCGCTAAACGACATTGATCCTTTAGGACTAATGTCAGGAAATGCTAGACAACGTAGGACCGAAAGCCGTCAAACGTCTGTAAGCCCCAATTTCTCGCGTGATGAACAACGCCATCAATTGCTTGATGATATTACGTCTGTGTTATCCCCATCCAATTTAAATTGGGGGGCTGAATTACCAGGTCCACCTCGAATTTCTATTCCCGGATTTTGCAAATTAGTTTGTTCTTCGCCAAATTCATGTTCTGCTAAGGCGGAAGGGGGGCTGCCCATGAGAAGTACAACCGGTGAACAATGTACGCAAGTATGTATGTCTGGTCCAATAGCGATCTCACGATAGTTTTGGTTGATTTATATTTTATTTATATTGATAATATTATGCCAATATATTTTAATTTAATAAATAAATTTCAATGTATTGATTATTTTTGAAGTTAAAGAAAATTAAAATTTCCATGAAAACTATCAATCAATTTATGTTTTTGTTTGGTATTTTCATGGAACTTATTGATTTATATTATGGTGAAATTTCGAATTATTATTAATTAATCATTGCTTAGGACTAGGTTGATTGTCCGCAAGCGCTAATTCGTATCGACTGCAATATGGCGCTTGTGGTCACTGAGTTTCTTTTTGGTTTCATAGTTTTTCGCTCACGCTCCTGATGCTTTAACTTTGGCTGTCAATAAATAGCGGCAATGGGACGTACCTCTATTACACAAGAGATCCAGTATCAATGCCAGATTTTGAATGGTGCGAAATAGTATGCTGGCGCATTAACTGTAGGAGCAGTAATAAATAGTTGGATACGAAAATTTTTGTAGGTGTTTTTAAAGTTTCACATATTTATATGTTAATAATTATATGAGATGAAGAAAATTATTTTGATAACCGGATGGGTTTTAATTGGGCTAACATTCATTTGTGCAGCCTTGGTAGGATTAATCTCAATTCGTGTAGGGCAAGTGGCTCCTATAGTATATTCTGCCAATGGCCGAGAATTAGTCTTTTTTCCTGGAATACATCTACTGATTGTATTATTTGCGTTGATAGTGGGGGTGGTTTACTTAATTCGCAAATTAATTAAATTTTTCAATTGAATGGGAATTTATTTCTCACCTTATTTTTCTGCAGATTTTTATTTTCCATTCATATAATATTTTTCTAGGAAAATAATTGAAATTATTGCACCCTCACAAAGCGTTTGGAGTGTATCAACGAAAGAGTCTGCAGCAGAAAGAATATTAGGCCCGGCAAAAATGTTTAAAACATTTATGGTAAATTCAATGGTGAGAAAAAATATGAATATTATTTTATTAGGTTTCCATAGGGAAATGCACAGTAAAATTTTCATATAGGTGAGAAAAATTATTGCTTTATCTAATTTTTCGAATAGTGGTTTATCAATTAATAATTCAGCCTCGCGGATAATGTTCGGAATGCTGTCTGGAGTAATTATAAACCAAATAGCGCAAATTAAATATGTAACAATTAGAATTCTCAGAAATATTAGTGGGATGGTGATATTATTGTATTTCATATGTGATATTTTATTGTGGTAATTATAAAATGCATATTATATTTATATTTATATTTTAAAATATGTTTATTTTTATTTTTGTATAAATAATTGATGATGTGTAATTCAGGGAAATATATTATTTAATATATGTAATAAAAATTCTTTCCATTAAGAGTCGTTGTGCAAATTGCCTTGCCAGATGCTTTCTTAAATTATAAGCTCTATTTCAAAATAATGTATATTAAAGTAGGGGCAGTAGGGTCAGTTCTGCCATTCAGACACAAGCTCTTCCTTAGCTTTATCGTTCGCATACTTACGCTGACAGTT